>NZ_JBWKPN010000024.1:0-110701 GCF_059418265.1 Variovorax sp. GW821-FHT09B05 | reverse complement strand
CCTTTTCTTTGGTTACTTTCTTTTGGCGAAGCAAAAGAAAGTGACTCGCCCGCCGGGGCGAGACCCGGCCAACGGCCCAACCAGGAAGAGCATCTTCAATTCGACCAAGTCCGCTGGCAAACTGACCGTACCCGACAAGAGCCCGGAGACACGACACCATGTGCAGGAGCATCAAGACCCTCTACAACTTCGAGCCGCCCGCCACCGAGCAGGAGATCCGCGCCGCGGCACTGCAGTTCGTGCGCAAGCTCAGCGGCTTCAACGTGCCCTCGCGCGCCAACGAGGCCGCGTTCGAACGCGCCGTCGAGGAAGTCAGCGCCAGCGCGGCGCGGCTGCTCGAATCGCTGGTGACCACAGCCGGGCCGCGCGACCGCGAAGTGGAGGCCGAGCGCGCCAAGGCCCGCTCGGCGGCGCGCTTCGGCACGCAGCTTTCGTGACCGCAGCCGGCATTCGCGCCTGAGCCCGCCGCGTTCGGCCTTCGCCGCGCACGGTTTTTGCGCCTGCCGCGGCGCAGGGCCAAAAGGCCTTTGGTATCGTGCCTTGCAAGCCGAAACACATTCAAGAAGACGCGGACATCGACCGAATGAGAAAGACCTATATCGGAGGCTGCCACTGTGGCGCCGTGCGCTTCGAAGCCGACATCGACCTGAGCCTGGGCACGCTGCGCTGCAACTGCGCGATCTGCACCCGCACGCGCTTCTGGCCGGCCATCGTCGAACCCGAGGCCTTTCGCCTGCTCGAGGGCGAATCCGAACTCAGCGACCAGATGCTCGACAGCCGCAACAGCCACTACATCGTCTGCAAGCTCTGCGGCGTGCGCTCCTTCGGCGTGGGCCATTCGCCCGAGACCGGCGCCCATGCCTATGGCGTGAACGTGACCTGCCTCGACGACGTCGACCTCGACGACCTGGTCAACTCGCCGCTGCGCTACGTCGATGGCCACCGCGGCACCTGGCACGTGGCGCGCACGGCGATCGATCCCTGACAGACAAACACAACCCCAGGAGACACCCTCATGCCCTTCGAACTCTGGCTCGCTTTCGTGGCCGCCTCGGCCGTGCTGCTGATCATTCCCGGCCCGACCATCCTCACCGTGATCAGCTACTCGATGTCGCATGGCCGCCGCGCCAACGTGCCGCTGGTGGCCGCGGTGGCGCTCGGCGACTCGACCGCGCTGGTGGTGTCGCTGCTGGGCCTGGGCACGCTGCTCGCGGCCTCGGCCTTCTGGTTCAACGCGGTGAAGTGGGTGGGCGGGCTGTACCTGCTGTACCTGGGCATCAAGCTGCTGCGCGCGGGCGTGTCGAGCGCCGAGATCGCGACGCCGGAAGCGCCCGCCTCGCGCTGGCGGCTGTTCGCCAACACCTACCTGGTGACGGCGCTCAACCCCAAGGGCATCGTGTTCTTCGTGGCCTTCCTGCCGCAGTTCATCAGCCAGAAGGCAGAGGTCGCGCCGCAGATGTGGGTGCTGGCGCTGACCTTCGTCGCGATGGCCACGCTCAACGCCACGCTCTACGCGGTGTTCGCGGGCTCGGCACGGCGCCTGCTGTCGTCGCCGCGCGCGCAGCGCCGCTTCAACCTCGGTGGCGGTGCGCTACTGAGCGCGGCGGGCCTGTGGGCGCTGATGGCGCGCCGGCCGGCCTGAGCCGGCCCCTCCATCAGTTGCGGCGCGGATCGCCCGGACGGCTGTCGTAGCGATTGGGCACGCCATCGCCGTCGCGATCGCGGTCGTAGCGGTTCGGCACGCCATCGCGGTCACGGTCGCCATGGCGCGGCGGCGGCGGGCGGTCGTAGCCGGGGGCGACCACGCAGCCGGCCAGCACGGCCGAGGCCGACAGCACGACGGCCAGGGTGGCGAGTCTGTTGTTCTTCATGAGGGTTCTCCTTGGAATGGTTGTGGAACACCGCGGCGGCTGGCCTCTGGGCACCGCAGCGGTAGCGCATTGAAGGCCATGCAGGTCGGGCCCCGGTGTCGCGATGGCTGCGCCGCGGTGAAGTTGTGTGACCGGATGTGGCAGCTGCTGCCGACTGTGAGCGACGCGCCCGGCCCCCGCGTGGCGGTGCGTCCCGCGTCCGCGAGTAGGCGCATGCCGCGCGGCACCGGTTCGAACTTCCGTCTACATCTTTCGGCAGGACGGCAGCCCGACGCGCATGGCCGAGAATGGCGGCCGCTTCCCAGCCCGGCGCATTCCCCGCGCGCACCCCTGCCCTGATGCCGACGCCCACCGCCTTGTTTCCTCCTCCCGCGTTCCCGCGCCTCATGCTGGCGCTCGCCGCGCTGATGCTGACGACGCAGGCCGCATGGGCCGTGCCCGGCTTCGAGGAGGTGAAGCGCGACTTCCGCTCGTCCGACACCGCGGTGCTCGACCGCAACGGCGAACTGCTGCAGCGCGTGCGCACCGACGCCAGCGTGCGACGCGGCCAGTGGACCGCGCTGGCCGACATCTCGCCGGCGCTGCGCACGGCGATGGTGCTCAGCGAGGACCGGCGCTTCTACGAGCACAGCGGCGTCGACTGGCGCGCGGTCTCGGCCGCGGCCTGGGGCAATCTCTGGAACACGCGCACGCGCGGCGCCTCGACCATCACGATGCAGCTCTCGGGCCTGCTCGACGAAGACCTGCGGCGTGGCGGCGGTGGCCGCAGCCTGACGCAGAAGCTCGGCCAGACCGTGGCCGCGGCGCAGCTCGAACGCCAGTGGCGCAAGGACCAGATCCTCGAGGCCTACCTCAACAGCGTGCCGTTCCGCGGCGAGATCGTGGGCATCGACGCGCTCTCGCGCACCCTGTTCGGCAAGGCGCCGAGCGGCCTCGACGCGCGCGAGGCCGCGGTGGCCGCCGCGCTGGTGCGCGCGCCCAATGCGCGGCCGGCCCTGGTGGCGCAGCGCGCCTGCGAGGTGCTGCGCGCCATGGAGCCGCAGCGCAAGGCCGACTGCGAGGCGCTCGACATGTTCACCAGCGCCGCGGTGCAACGGCGCGCCTTCGATGCCAGCGAGGGCATCGCGCCGCATGCCGCGCGGCGCGCGCTGCGCCAGGCGCGCGAGGGCCGCGAGCCCGGGCAGCAAGACACGCAGCCGGGCGAGGCCAAGACGACCGCGAAGGACGCCGGCGACGGCAGCGTGCGCACCACGCTGCGCGCGCCGCTGCAGCGCTTCGCGCTCGGCACCCTGCAGCGCCACCTGCGCGAGCTGCGCGGCCGGCACGTGGAGGACGGCGCGCTGGTGGTGCTCGACAACGCCACCGGCGAGGTGCTGGCCTGGGTCGGTTCCTCGGGGCCGCTGAGCCAGGCGGCCGAGGTCGACGGCGTGACCGCGATGCGCCAGCCGGGCTCGACGCTCAAGCCGCTGCTCTACGGCCAGGCGATCGCCGAGCAGCGGCTCACCGCCGCTTCGCTGATCGAGGACTCGTCGGCGCAGATCAACACCGCGAGCGGCCTCTACATCCCGCAGAACTACGATCGGCGCTTCAAGGGCCCGGTGTCGGCGCGCACCGCGCTCGCGGCCTCGCTCAACGTGCCGGCCGTGCGCACGCTGGTGATGGTGTCGCCCGAATCCTTCGCGCGCGGGCTGCGCGCGGCGGGCCTGCCGCTGCGCGAGAGCGGCGACTACTACGGCTACAGCCTCGCGCTCGGCAGCGCCGAGGTCACGCTGCTGTCGCTGACCAATGCCTACCGCATGCTGGCCAACGGCGGGCGCTACGGCACGACCACCTTGCTGGCGCCGGCCGCGCCGGACAAGTCGAAGAAGACCACCACCGCCGCCGCCGTCACCGCAAAGGCCGCCCCGGCCCCGGTGCTCGACCCGCGCGCCGCCTTCATCGTCGGCGACATCCTGTCCGACCCCAACGCGCGCACCCGCACCTTCGGCCTCGACAGCATCCTCTCGACCCGCTTCTGGAGCGCGGTGAAGACCGGCACCAGCAAGGACATGCGCGACAACTGGGCCGTGGGCTGGTCGCAGCGCTACACGGTCGGCGTGTGGGTCGGCAACGCGAGCGGCGCATCGATGTGGGACGTGAGCGGCACCAGCGGCGCGGCGCCGGTCTGGGCCGAGGTCATGCGCTTCCTGCACGCGCGCGAGCCGAGCCGCGCGCCCACGCCGCCGCCGGGCCTGGTGCGCACGCACATCGACTTCGGCCCCGGTCCCGACGGCAACGCGCTCGAGGCCGCGCGCGACGAATGGTTCGTGCAGGGCACCGAGCAGCCGCTGTTCGCGCTCGCCAACGACCCCGGCGCCGCGGGCTCGGCCAGCGTCGCGCGCATCACGGCACCGGCCGACGGCACGATCATCGCGCTCGACCCCGACATCCCGCCGCTGCGCCAGCGCGTGCGCTTCGAATCGGAAGGCCGCGGCGTGCAGTGGCGCATCGACGGCAAGCACTTCGCGCGCGGCAACAGCGCGCAGTGGCTGCCCTGGCCGGGCCGCCACCTGATCGAGCTGGTCGATGCCGGCGGCAAGGTGGTGGACCAGCGCCGGCTCGAGGTGCGCGGCGCGGGCGTCGTGACGAAGAGCGCCCAGCGATGAGGGCGACGACCCTGAACTTCCGACCCGGCCTGCACCTCTGGCTGTGCCTCGTGCTGCTGTTCGCCGCGGTGTTCGGCGCGCAGGCCAAGCCCGTGCCCGTGCCGGCGATGAAGTCGCGCGTGATCGACCAGAACAAGACGCTCGACGCCGCGCAGGCCGAGGCGCTGCGCGAGCGCATCGCCGACCTCGAGCGCGAGACCCAGGCCCAGCTCGCGGTGCTGATCGTGCCGACCACCGGCGAGGACAGCATCGAGCAGTACGCCACGCGCGTGTTCGCGCAATGGAAGCTCGGGCGCAAGGACGAGGACGACGGCGTGCTGCTGCTGGTGGCGATCCGCGACCGGCGCATGCGCATCGAGGTCGGCCGCGGCCTCGAGGGCCGCATCACCGACATCCAGGCCGCGCGCATCATCGACCAGGAGATGACGCCGCGCTTTCGCGCCGGCGATTTCGACGGCGGCCTGGGTGCCGCGGTCGACGGCATCGCGCAGCTGATCCGCGGCGAGCCGATGGCCATGGCCCAGGAGCTGCCGCTGATCGATCCGGGCGAGCCCGTCGAATCGACGGCGCCCGAGCCGCGCGGATCGCATGTCACGCCCGAGGGCTGGGCCTTCTTCGCCGTGATCGGCTGGTCGGCGCTGGTCGGGCTCTGGCAGAGCCGGCAGAAGAAGAGCGCGGCCGAGCTGCGCACCGACGCCGACTGGCTCGCCCGGCGGCGCGCACGGCAGGCCCGCAGCAGCGCGCGCCGCTCGTCGAAGCGCGCACGCCGCGCGCAGGCCAGCGTCGCGGCCGAGCTGGAAAGCGCCTCGGCCCTTGCCGCGGCCGCGCCCGGCAAGACCCTGCGGCGCTGGCCCTGGACCTTCGGCGCGCTCGCGGTCGCGCCGGTCGCCGCGGCCGCCACGCTCGGCGAGCCGATGTTCGCGATCGCGCTCGCGATGATGCCGGTGCCGATGGGCTTCGGCCTCGGCTACGGCTGCGGCCTGTGGCGCACGATGCGCTTCGTCGTCGCCGGCATCGCGCTGCTGATCGCGGGCGTGGTGATCGCGGGCCAGCAGCTGGGCTGGGAGCGCGTGGGCTGGTCCCTGCTCGGCATGCTGGCGCTGGGCGCGGCCGTGCTGGTCGGCCTGCTGATCGTGACCGGCATGCGCAAGGCCTGGCGCAAGGGCGTGCGCAGCTTCGTCACGCGCTGGATCGTGGTGTGCGTGCTGGTGGGCCTGTTCGTCGGGATGGCGCACGACGAGCTCGATCCGCAGCTGTTCTGGATCGTGCTCGCGGCCGTCACGGTGGTGGCGCTGCTCGTGGCCTTCTTCCCGGCCGATGGCGGCGGGGGTGGCGGGGGCGACCGCGATTACGGCGACAGCGGATGGAGCAGCAGTTCCTCCTCGTCGTCGGATTCCTCGTCGTCGTCCTCGTCGGATTCCGGCGGCTCGAGCAGCGGCGGCGGCGCCTCGGGAAGCTGGTAGCAACACACCACGCCGCGCGCATCGGCTTCCGACATCGTGCCCACGTGCGCAGGGCACCGGGTACTCCCCGCAGCGAAATCAAGGAGGAGGCCGCAGGCCGGGGGACATTCGCGGAGGGGAGTACCCGGTGTCCTGCGCACGCCCCCGAACGCCCCCGCCTCAGCCAAGCCCCTCCCACCAGCAGGCCTACCGAAGCCCCGACACAATTCATCCGATGATTCAATGAATTAGCACCTCATGCTCGCCCAAGCCCCCCGCACTTCCCTGGTCGAAGCCGCCGCCAACGGCATCCGCGCCGAAATCTCCGCCGGCCGCTGGCCCGTCGGCGCGCGCATTCCCATCGAGCCGCAGCTCGCCCAATTGCTCGGCGTGAGCCGCGGCACCGTGCGCGAGGCCGTCAAGACGCTGGTCTCGCGCGGCCTGCTCGAGGTGCGCCAGGGCTCGGGCACCTACGTGCGCTCGGGCTTCGATCCCGGCGCCAGCCTGCAGAAGCTGCGCCTGGCCAGCCTGCTCGATCAGTTCGAGGTGCGCTGCGCGCTCGAGGTGCAGGCCGCGCGGCTGGCCGCGCTGCGCCACACGCCCAAGGACCTGCGCCAGCTCCACGCCCTGCTCGATGGCCGCGGCACGCCCGCGCCCGGCGACGGCGGCGCGGCCTTCATCGAGCGCGACCTCGCCTTCCACCTGGCCATCGTCGACATCGCGGGCAACCTCGCGCTCGCCGAAACCGTGCGCTTCATCGGCGGCTACATCAAGGACACGATCGCCAGCACCATGGGCACGCTGCTGCCCGAGCCCGACGACGCGGCCCACCGCGCGATCGTCGAGGCCATCGCCAGCCGCGACCCCGAGCGCGCCGACGCCGCCGTGCGCGCCTTCATGACGCCCATGATCGCGACGCTCGCCGCCGGCACCGACACCCCCACCGGCGGCCCACGCGCGCCGTCCCGCCCATGACCGCCACCACCCTCCCCACGGCCACCCGCCGCAACGCGCCCGCCGATGCCGATGCCGGCCAGCTGCTGATCGACGCCGAGGTCGACAGCCAGCCCGCGCCGCCGCCCACTCCGGCGCCGAGCCGCGGCCGCCGCATCCTGCTGGGCGCCAGCGTGGTGCTGATCGCCTTCAACCTGCGGCCGGTGTTCTCCAGCCTCTCGGTGGTGCTGCCCGAGATCATCCGTTCCACCGGCCTGTCGGCCACCGCCGCCAGCCTGCTGACCACCCTGCCCGTGCTGTGCCTGGGCCTGTTCGCGCCGCTCGCGCCCGGCCTCGGCCGGCGCTTCGGCACCGAGCGCACGCTGCTGGGCTGCATGGCGCTGATCCTGGTCGGCACGCTGCTGCGCGGCACCGGCCACGTGCCGCTGCTGTTCGTCGCCTCGGCGATCGCCGGCAGCGGCATCGCGGTCGCCAACGTGCTGCTGTCGGGCCTGGTCAAGCGCGACTTCGCCGGGCAGGCGGCGCTGATGATGGGCCTCTACACCATGGCCGTGTGCGGCGGCGCCGCGAGCGCGGCCGGCCTCACGGTGCCGATCGAACATGCGCTGGGCGGCGGCTGGACCGCGGCGCTCGCGGTCTGGGCGCTGCCGGCCGCGCTGGTCACGCTGCTGTGGGCGCCGCAGGCGCTGCCGCTGAAGCCGATCGCCAGCGAAGCCGGCTTCACCGTGCGCGGCCTGTGGCGCGACAAGCTGGCCTGGCAGGTCACCTGCTTCATGGGGCTGCAGTCCGCGCTGGCCTACATCGTCATGGGCTGGCTGGCGCCGATCCTGCGCGAACGCGGACTGGCCAGCGACACCGCGGGCTACGTGGTCTCGGTCTCGGTCATCACGCAGGTCGTGACCTGCCTCGTGATCCCCGCCCTCGCGGTCAGGCTGCGCAACCAGATCGGCCTGGCCGTGGCGCTCGCGCTGCTCACCGTGGCCGCCATGCTGGCCCAGCTGTTCGCGCCGCTCGGCGGCGTATGGGTCTGGGCCGTGCTGCTGGGCATCGCGCAGGGCGGCACCTTCGCGCTGGCGCTCACCATGATCGTGCTGCGCTCGCCCGATTCGCACGTGGCCGCGCACCTGTCGGGCATGGCGCAGGGCGTGGGCTACGTCATCGCGGCCTTCGGTCCGCTGCTGGCCGGGCTGCTGCACGGCTGGACCGGCAGCTTTAGCGCCGCCTCGTGGCTGTTCGTCGCGGTTGGCGTCGCGATGTTGATCGCGGGCATGGGCGCAGGCCGCACCCTGCACGTCAACGCGGTGACCGTTCCGCGCTAGAAGTCCTGGCCGGGCGTGGCGCAGGCGCGACGCGGCGCGCAGTCCGCGCGCGCCTACAACAAGAAGCTCGCGCGTCCGAAGAGCGAGGGGTCCGGAGCATGAGAAACTTCGTGCCATGCCAACGGTCAGACTGCGGCCCCGAGCAGGCACCGCCCCGATCCACCCGCCTCACGGCTTCTCTTCGACGAGCGCACCATGAAGAAACTTGCCGCCCTGGCCTTGCTGGGCCTGATCCAGACCGCCCCCGCGCTGGCCCAGCGCGACATGGACGTCTATGAAGCCGACCGCCGCTACTGTGCGAGCGGCCGTTCGGGCATGGATTTCCACTCCTGCATGGACCGGCTGCGCTTCGATCGCCAGCGCGACCGCGATCGCTGGGAACGCGAACGCTGGGAACGCAGCCGCGACGACCGCGACCGCTGGGAGTACGAGCGCCGCCAGCGCTATGCCGCGCCGCCGCCCCCGCCGGTCTACCGCGAACCGCCGAAGCTCAGCGACATGCAGCAGCGCGCGCTCGACAACTGCGTCCTGCTCGCGCCGCGCGACCAGCCGCGCTGCCGCGCGACCGTGATGTCGACGGTGCGCTGAAGGGTGCCGTTGCGGCAACCCTCCCGCGCGCGGTGACCCCGAGGGGAACCGCGCAGGCCGCCCACGGCGGCCGTGCCGCGCTGCGCAATGCGGCGGACCGGTGCATGATGCGTCGCCGATCCATTTCATGAACGCCTCCTCCGCCCCGCAGGAAGAAGAAGCCGCTGGCTCGCCCGACAGCCCCGCGCTGTCGCGCATGGTGCGCACCGAGCAGATGCTGGCGGTGCGCCGCAGCGTGCTCGCCGCGATCCCGGTCAACCTGGTGCTGAGCCTCACGGTGGCGCTGCTGGCCCACCACTCGGACCTGACCGCGCTCGGCCTGGCCTGGCTGACGCTCTCGCTGGCCGTCAACATCACGCGCATCTTCGTCTGCCGCCGGCCCTTCGTGGCCTCGCCCGGCGCCAACGGCAGCGATCCCGCGGTCGACCACGAGCTGCGCCTGGCCTGGCTGTTCGCGCTGCTGTCGGGCTCGGTCTGGGCGCTGATCCCGATCCTGTGCGAGGGCTACACCTCGCCGCAGACCCTGTTCTACCTGACCGTGGTCTGCGGCATCTGCGCCGGCTCGGTCACCTACGGCATCGCCTACGCGCCGGTGCCGATCAGCTTCATCACGCCCGCGCTCCTCTCGGTGTTCGGCTGCCTGGTCTGGGCCGGCGGCTTCGACCACCTCGCGCTGGCCGCGATGGTGCTGGTCTACCTCGCGGCGCTGGTGCGCGCGGCGCTGCAGAGCGCGCGCGGCTTCCGCGAGGGCAGCCGGCTCAAGAACGAGGCCGTGTCGATGGCCGCGCGCCTGCGCCAGTCGCACACGCTGTCGCTCGAATCGACGCGCCAGCTCGCCTTCCGCGTCGCGCACGACGCGCTCACCGGCCTGCTCAACCGCGAGGGTTTCACACAGGCCTCGAGCCTGCGCATCGATGCCGGCGGCAAGGAGCGCGAGCACGGCCTGCTGATCCTCGGCATCGACGGCTTCAAGGCCGTCAACGACGCCTTCGGCCACAAGATGGGCGACCGCGTGCTGCAGGACGTGGCGCAGTGGCTGCAGCGCGAGCTGGCCGGGCGCGACGCCATCCTGGGGCGCTGGGGCGGCGACGAGTTCGCCGCCCTGTTCATCGCGGAAGACGGCGGCCCCTCGCCCGACCAGGTGGGGCAGGCGCTGATCGAATCGATCGCCTCGGCCACCGCGCAGTACGGCGGCAAGCTGAGCGCGAGCGTGGGCATCTGCGTCGAACGCGGCGTGTCCATCGCCGACATGCTGAGCTCGGCCGACGAGGCGCTGCACGAGGCCAAGCGCGCGGGCCGCAGCCGCTGCCGCCGCTTCGACGAAGCGCTGCGCGAGCGCCTGGTGACGCGGCGCGACGTCGAGCGCGACCTGCCCGGCGCGGTGGCCTCGCGCGCCATCGGCGTCTGGTACCAGCCGATCCTGGCCGACGGCGGCCGCCGGCTGCACAGCCTCGAGGCGCTGCTGCGCTGGCAGCATCCGCGCCACGGCTGGATCCCGCCCGAGGACGTGATCCGCGCGGCCGCGAGCACCGGCCTGGCCGAATCGCTGCTGCGCCACATCCTGGCCGAGGTCTGCGTCGGGCTGCAGGAACTGGCCGCGGCCGACCCGCGCTTCGAGGCCGTGCCGGTGGCGATGAACGTCTCGCCGCGCGAGATGTCGCAGCTCGCGCTCGACCGCATCGTGCTCGGCGAGATCGCGCGCCACGGCATCGCGCCGCACCGCATCCAGATCGAGATCACCGAGGAGATCGCGCTCGACACCTTCGCCGCCAGCGCGCGGCTGCATGCGCTGGCCGACGCGGGCGTGGCGATCGTGGTCGACGACTTCGGCGTCGGCTATTCCTCGCTGGCCTCGCTGCGCAGCAAGTATGTGCGCCAGGTCAAGATCGACCGCAGCTTCATCCTCGGCCTGGCCGCCTCGCCGGGCAACCGCGTGCTGGTCGAGTCGGTGATCCGCCTGGGCCATTCGCTGCGCATCGACGTGGTGGCCGAGGGCGTGGAGACCGGCGAGGAGCTCGAGGCGCTCAACGCGCTCGGCTGCCCGCTGATGCAGGGCTATCACCTGGCGCGGCCGATGCCGCTCGACAAGGTGCTGCCCTGGGCGCAGCGCCTGCCCGGCTGAACTTCAGCCCGACACTGGGCCGCCATGCAGCGGCAGCCGCAAGGTAAGCCCCAGCGGGCCGCCCGCATGCGAGGCCGCATAGAGCCGCCCGCCGAGGCCGGCCGCGATGCGTTCGCAGGCACGCATCGGCGCGACGCCGACGGCGCGCCAGTGCACCACCGCCTGCGCGCCCTCGATGCGCGCATGCACGCGCAGCCCATCGCGCAGCGCGGCCGGCAGCGCCTGCGCGGCGATCTGCGCGAGCAGCTCGCGCAATTCGCTCTCCACCGCCAGCACCGGCACGGCCTGCGGCGGCAGCTCGATAGCGGCGCGCGGCAGCGCCGCGCCGAGCAGCGCGCGCAGGTCGTGCACCGCGCTGCGGCCAAGCCGCTGCAACGCTTCGTCGCGTGCACGCGCCGCGGCCTCGCGCGCCCGCGCCCCGTCGCGCAGGTTCGCGACCAGCAGCGAGCCCATCAGGCCGAAGACGCCCGCGAAGCCGAGCCCGATGACGCTGGCGATGACGAGGCCGAGGTTGCCGGTCTGCATGGATGCGCGCGCCGGTCTCAGCGCGGCGCGCCGGGTCGGTACTCGAGCGCGCCCGAGGGCGTGCGCTCGCATCGGCCCGCGAGCGCGTCGCCGCGCGGACCCGGCGGCACGGGCCGCGCGCCCTCGGGCTCGCCCTCGCACATGTCCCAGGCCGGCAGCGGCATCAGGCGCGCGGTCAGCGGCCCGGGCATCGACAGCCGCGGGGTCATCGGCGGCGGTGGCGGGCCGTAGGCCATGGGTGGCGGCAGCACGATGCAGCCGCCGAGGCTGGCCGCGGCCAGCGCGCCGACCAGGCAGCGGATGTGGAATGTCATGAAAGCTTCTCCTCTTTTCTTCTGCGGCCGCGCGCGGCGCACGCACCCACGCGCCATGCAGTGCGCGCGGGCGCATGCCGGCGTCAGAACGCGTGGCGGATGCCGAAGTCGTAGCCGGTCGAGGACTTGGGCAGGCCGGTGTAGCCCACGCCCGTGGTGCCGTAGCCGGTGGTGCTGGCGGCCGTGAGGCTGCCGGTGTAGGCCGCGTCGTTGCGGTTGCTCACGCGCGCGATGGTGGCGTAGAGCGCGGTGCGCTTCGACAGGTTGTGCACGTAGCCCAGCGCGAGCTTGTTGACGCGCGGGTCCTCGCCGAAGATGCCGGCGGCGCCCTCGTTGTAGCGCACCGTCGAGTACGAGGCGCGGATCAGGCCCGGGCCCACCGGCACGGTGGCGCCGATCAGGTAGCCCTTGTAGCTGTCGTGCGTGTTGGCCAGGCCGGTGTCGAACTTGTTCTGCACGTTCGAGATCTCGCCGAACAGCTTGACCGGGCCGAAGTCGTACGAGGCGCCGAGGTTGACGGTCTGCACCTTGCGCGTGAGCGTGGTGGTGTCGACCGCCACGTTCTGGCCCGCGGCCAGCGCGATGTCGAGCGGCCCGTTGGCATAGCCGAAGCGCCCGCCGACGTAGCGGCCCGCGCTGCTGCTGGTGGCGGTCGTGAGGTCGGTGGCGCTGGTGCGCACGTTCTCGTTCAGGCTGTACTGCACCTGGCCGTAGAAGCCGCCGAGGTTGGGCGGCAGGAAGTACGCGACCATGTTGCTGGCGCGCGTGTAGTTGCTGTTGCCGACGCCCGTGCTGGCGCTCACCGTGCTGATGACGTTGGTGCCCGAGCCGTTGGTGCCGAAGGGATCGAACACGGTGTCGTTCCAGAAGGTGGCCGTGTAGTCGCGGCCCAGCCGCACTTCGCCGAAGCCGCCCGACAGGCTGACGGTGGAGCGCCGGTTGAAGTTGGCGATGCCGGTCGCGCCGTCGTCGTTGGTGATCGGCGCCTCGAGCCAGAAGCTCGCGGCCAGCCCGCCGCCCAGGTCCTCGGTGCCCCTGAAGCCGATGCGGCTGGAGTTGTAGCCCGAGTTGGCCAGGCTCCATTGGCTCTGCTTGCTGGTGATGCCGGTGATCGCGTTGCGCGAGGTGGCCGACTGGTAGCTCACGCCGGCGTCGATGACGCCGAACAGGGTGACGGACGATTGGGCGCAGGCCAGGCCGGTGACGGTCAGCGCGGCCAGGGCCGTGAGGGATTTCTTCATTCAGGTTTCTCCGGTTTCGGCGCTCTTCATCGAGCGGCCGGAACGGATGCTCTCGTCCAAATTTGGAGGAATCTGGTGCATGGGGGCGAATGTTGTTTTTGCGCGCATCGGCGCGCCGCCCGCTCTTACCAAAAGTCTCCCAAAAGCCGAGCAATGCTCGCGCCCAGAAGGAGCCACCATGACCATCGCATTGCAAAGCACCCTCGCCGCCTCGCTCGGCGTGCAACAGCTCGCCAACGCATTCAGCCCGGCGTTCGACCACCTGCGCATTCTTCGCAACCTGATCATCCCGATGCCCGAGGGCTGCGCGGTGCGCACCGCGCGCATCGACGCGGTGGTGGTCTGCGAGACCGGCGTCTACCTGTTCGAGATCAAGGCCTGGCGCAACGCCTTCGTCTACCGCAAGAAATCGGACCAGGCACCGCCGCGCTGGTTCCTGCGGCTGCAGGGCTGCAACCGCGCGCGCGAGGTGAAGGACCCGGCCTGGCAGGGCGGGCGCAAGACCACGCAGCTGCGCAGCCTGCTGCCCGACGACCTGCGGCTGCAGTACTTCGTGCTGCTGCCCTGCGAGGGCGTGGCGCTCGAGGGCGTGATGCCCGCGGCCGTCATCACGCAGCAGGACCTGCCCTACATCGCGCGGCTGGTGCGCAACAACGGCCGCACCGCGCGCAGCTATCCGCTGCTCGATGCGCAGGCGGTCGAACGCACGGTGCAGCGGCTGCTCGAGGTGCAGGGCGAACTGAGCCTCGAGGACCACCTGCGCAACTGCCGCGCCTGCGGCGAGCCCGGCGCGCGGGCCCCGCTGGCGGCCCCGGCCTGGCCGACCGCCAACGCCATCGGGCTGCAATAAAGGAGAGAAAGTGAACTCGGCGCGGCGTCCCAAATTTCTCCGACATTGGACGAAACCATGCGCCGATGAACTCTCCGAAGTCCCTCGCGGGCCTGGCGCTGCTCGCCGCGCTGATCGCACCCTCCACCCGGGCCGCCGAGCCCTTCGCCGTGCAGGACATCCGCCTCGAGGGCCTGCAGCGCGTGGAGGCGGGCACCGTCTACGCGACCCTCGGCCTGCGCGCCGGCGACACCTACAGCGACGAACGCGGCAGCGAGGCCATCCGCGCGCTGTTCGCGCTGGGCCTGTTCAAGGACGTGCGCATCGACGTCACCGGCCGCGTGCTGGTGGTGATCGTCGAGGAACGCCCGACCATCGCCGACGTCGACTTCGTCGGCACCAAGGAATTCGACAAGGCCGCGCTGCAGAAGGCGCTGCGCGAGGTGGGACTTGCCGAGGGCCGGCCCTACGACAAGGCGCTGGCCGACCGCGCCGAGCAGGAACTCAAGCGCCAGTACCTGGGCCGCGGCCTCTACAACGCGCAGGTGGTCACCACCGCCACGCCGAGCGAACGCAACCGCGTGAACCTGAGCTTCGGCGTGACCGAGGGCGAGCCCGCGCGCATCCGCGCGGTGCACGTCGTGGGCAGCCGGGCCTTCAGCGAGAGCACGCTGCTCGACCTGTTCGACCAGGACAGCGGAGGCTGGCTCAGCTGGTACACCAAGTCGAACCAGTACTCGCGCAGCAAGCTCAACGCCGACCTCGAGACGCTGAAGAGCTACTACGTCACGCGCGGCTACCTCGAGTTCCGCGTCGACTCGACCCAGGTCGCGATCTCGCCCGACCGCGAGGACCTCACGGTCACGGTCAACATCAGCGAGGGCGAGAAGTTCACGGTGGCGGGCGTGAAACTCGCGGGCGACTACCTGGGCCGCGACGACGAATTCAAGACGCTGGTCACCATCAAGCCCGGCCAGCCCTACAACGGCGAGCAGGTCACGGCGACCACCAGGGCCTTCACCGACTACTTCGGCACCTTCGGCTATGCCTTCGCGCGCGTGCAGGCCGAGCCCGAGATCGACCGCGCCACCAACCGCGTGACGATGGTGCTGAAGGCCGAGCCCTCGCGCCGCGCCTATGTGCGGCGCATCCACATCGGTGGCAACGCGCGCACGCGCGACGAGGTGATCCGCCGCGAGTTCCGCCAGTACGAAGGCGCCTGGTACGACGGCAACAAGATCAAGCTGTCGCGCGACCGCGTGGACCGGCTGGGCTTCTTCACCGAGGTGAACGTCGAGACGCAGGAGATCCCCGGCTCGCCCGACCAGGTCGACATCGCGATGACGGTGGCCGAGAAGCCCACCGGCTCGCTGCAGCTCGGCGCCGGCTATTCGTCGACCGACAAGATCTCGCTGAGCTTCGGCATCACGCAGGAGAACGTGTTCGGCAGCGGCAACTACCTGGGCCTGCAGGTCAACACCAGCTCGTACAACCGCACGATCTCGCTGACCGCCACCGATCCCTACTTCACCAAGGACGGGATCTCGCGCACCGTCAACCTGTTCCACACCACCACGCGCCCCTACTACGAGGCCGACGGCAACTACAAGCTCGCGAGCGACGGCGGCTCGGTGCGCTTCGGCATCCCGGTGGGCGAGCTCGACCGCATCTACCTGGGCATCGGCGTCGAACGCTATGCGTTCACGCCCGGCAGCAACGGCACCTACACGCTGGTCGACGGCTCCTATGTCTACACCGGCACGCCGCAGGCCTACCTCGACTACTTCCAGTGCACCGGCACGGCACCGAGCGTGAGCTGCGCCAACCGCAGCATGGTGGCATTTCCGGCCACGCTGGGCTGGTCGCGCGACGACCGCGACAGCGCGCTGATCCCGACCCAGGGCCGGCTGCAGAGCGCGAACCTCGAGGTGGGCGTGGGCGGCGCGCTGCGCTACCTGAAGAGCAACTACCAGTACCAGCAGTACTTCCCGCTGTCGAAACAGTACACGCTGGCGCTCAACGGCGAGCTCGGCTATGCGCGCGCGCTCGGCGACGCGGCCTTTCCGATCTTCAAGAACTTCTACGCGGGCGGGCTGGGCTCGATCCGCGGCTTCGAGCAGAACTCGCTGGGACCGGTCGATGCCGTGTCGGGCGGCTCGCTGGGCGGCACGCGCAAGGCGATCTTCAACCTCGAGTTCAGCACGCCGTTCCCGGGCGCGGGCAACGACCGTTCGCTGCGGCTGTACACCTTCCTCGACGCGGGCAACGTCTTCGCGAACCGCACGGCCAGCATGAGCGATGCGCAATGGAAGGCGCAGAACAAGCTGCGCGCCTCGGCCGGCCTGGGCATCAGCTGGATCTCGCCGCTCGGGCCGCTGCGGCTGGCCTACGCGGTGCCGCTGCTCTACCAGAAGGAGGACACGGCCAACGGCATCGCGGCCGACCGCACGCAGCGGCTGCAGTTCCAGATCGGCACCTCGTTCTGAACGCCATGGCCCGCATCCTGCTGGTGGAAGACGCCCGGCACAGCAGCGCCGCCGTGCTGCACGGCCTGCTGCACGACGCCGGCCACGAGGTCGAGCAGATCGCCGACGGCGCGGCCGCGCTCGAGCGCATCCTGCATGCGCCGCCCGCGCTCACGCTGCTCGAGGTGGCGCTGCCGCGCATCGACGGCCTGCGGGTGCTGGAGGCGGTGCGCTCGCTGAGCGACCATCCGATCATCATGCTGACGGCGCGCACGCGCGAGGCCGACCGGCTGCGCGGGCTCGACCTCGGGGCCGACGACTACGTCTGCAAGCCCTTCTCGCCGCGCGAGGTGGTGGCGCGCGTGAACACGGTGCTGCGCCGCCACGCGCAACGCCGGCACGCGGCACGGCCCTCGGCGGCCGTGGCCTTCGCCGAGGCCGACGGCGGCGCGCGGCTCGAGGGCCGGCCGCTGGCGCTGACGCGGCGCGAACTGCTGCTGCTGCGCGCGCTCTCGGGCGACCCGGGCCGGGTGTTCAGCCGCTCGACCTTGCTCGAGGCCGCGTTCCCCGAGGCGCTCGAGGTCAACGAGCGCGCGGTCGACGGCCACATCAAGAACCTGCGCCGCAAGCTCTCGGCCGCCGCGCCCGCGCACGACTGGATCCGCTCGATCTACGGCGTGGGCTTCAGCTTCGCGGAGCGGCCGGCCTGAGTTTCAGCGCGCCTGGTAGCGGCAGGCCCCCGCGCCGCGGCGCGTGCCCGGCTTCGGCGCGGTGGGGCTGTAGATGTCGACGGGCTGGCCGGGCCGGGGCCGGGCCTGCTGCGGCAGCGCGATGCGCTCGACGTCCATGATCGGCGCGAGCGTGGAGACCGGCATGCGGCGCGCCGTGCCGCGCCCGCCGGGCTCGGGCGGGCATTCGTCGCGCACCGCGACCACCGTGCCGGCCGCGAGGCCGCAGAAGGCCAGCGCGCCCGCCAGCCGCTGCATGCGCCGGGTGCGGCGCTCGGCGGGCGCCGCGGGAAGCATCGTCGTGCCCTGCATGGCTCAGCCTCCGGTGCGCGATGGCGGCGGGACTTCCTCGGGCAGCGCCATGGCCTCGGGCGCCCGGGGGCCATGCACCGCTTTCACGGGGCCATGCCCGAGGGCACGCGCGGGCCAGGCCGAGGCGGCGAAACCCGCCGAGGCCGACAGGCCGATCGCGCCGAGCATGGCCAGCAGCGCGCGCCGGTCCAGCGACGGTGAACGCTCCGCGGGGGTCATGCCGACTCCTCGCCGACGGCCGTGCCGCCGACCACACCAGGCCGCGTGGCGCGGCCCTCGGCCCAGTGGATCGCGAAGATCCAGGCGGGAGCGAACAGCCCGAACAGCGCGAGGAGCGCGGGCCACAGGAGGTCGATGCACGGTGTCATGGCCGCCATCGTGCGTGCCGATTCGGGAGAAAAATGGGAGATCGGCCCTCCCAGATTCCTCCACATTTGGCGGTCATGATCGGCGGCTTGCCGATGACGCCTCCGTCCGCCGCACCGCCTGCCATGCCCGCGCCACCCGCATCGCCTGTCGCAGAATGCGGCCCTCACCTCCCGAGACCATGCCGCGTCTGCGCCTGACCCTCTCCCGCAAGATCTTCCTGGCGCTCGCCGCGCTGCTGATCGTGCTGCTGCTGAGCTTCGCGGGGCTCTCGATCCTCGCGCTGCAGCGCGGCCTCGGCGCCTACGTGGCCGAAATCGAGATCCGCCGCATGGACTGGCTCTCGCAGCTGGTGCTCAAGCACTACGTGCTCAACGGCGACTGGAAGAGCCTGCGCGACAACGACGAGGCCTGGCACCGGCTGCAGATGGGCCGCGTGGCGACGGTGCTCGACAACGCCAGCGCGCCCGACGACCGCCGGCTGCCGCCCTGGTACGAGTACCGCACGCTGCGCGTCGACCCGCCCGAGGGCGCCGCCGACAACGGCCCACCGCCGATGCCGCCGGGCCAGCTCGAGCTGCTGCCGCGGCGCGCGATGCCGGCCATGCCGCCGCCCTTCTTCTTCGCCGACCCGCGCGCGATGGCCGACTCGATCTACCAGCGGCTCGCGGTGCTCGACGCGCAGGGCGCGCGCGTGGTGGGCGCGACCATCGATCCCGAGAACGCGGCACGCCTGCCGATACGGCGCGGCCGGGCGGTCATCGGCTACCTCGCGCTGGCGCCGCTGCAGGGCCTGGAGAGCGAGGCCGACCGCGCCTTCCTGGCACGGCAGTCGGGCGTGATCGTGCTCACCGGCCTCGCGGGCCTGATGTTCGCGCTCGCGCTCTCGTACCTGCTGGCGCGGCGCTGGTTCAAGCCGGTCGACGACCTGACGCAGGCGGCGCAGGACGTGGCGCGCGGCCGGCTGTCGACGCGCGTGGTGGTGCAGGGCTCGGACGAACTCGCGCTGCTGGGCAAGACCTTCAACGACATGGCGCAGCGCCTGGACACGGTGGAGGCCTCGCGCCGCGCCTGGCTGGCCGATGCCGCGCACGAGCTGCGCACGCCGCTGGCCGCGATGCGCGCCGAGATCGAGGCGCTGCAGGACGGCGTGCGCACCTTCGACGAACGCACGGCGCTGCGGCTGCACCGCCAGGTGATCCGGCTCGGCCAGCTGGTGGACGACCTGCGCAGCAGCATGCGCGCGCCGCAGAGCGACCTGCCGACCACGACGGTCTATCCGCTGTCGCTGCTCAAGGAGGCGCTGGACCACACGCGCGACCGCTTCGCGCAGCGCGGCATCGCGGTCGACCGCCGCGCCATCGACCTGATCGCGGCGCGCAAGCAGCCGGCGATCGAGGGCGACGCGCACCGGCTGCACCAGGTCTTCATGAACCTGCTCGAGAACACGCTGGCCTACACCGATCCCGGCGGCGTGCTGCGCATCGACGTCACGGTGGAAGGGCCGTGGACCGGCCACAGCCTCACGCTGCTGTTCGACGACAGCGCGCCGGGCGTGCCCGAGAGCGAACTGCCGCGCCTGTTCGACCGCCTGTTCCGCGGCGAAACCTCGCGCAGCCGCGAGCACGGCGGCTCGGGCCTGGGCCTCTCGATCTGCCGCGCCACCATCGAGGCGCATGGCGGCACCATCGATGCCTCGCCCTCGCCGATGGGCGGGCTGCGCGTCACCCTCACCCTGCCGCTGGCCAACTCACCTTGACCTCTCCATGACCCGCATCGTGATCGTCGAGGACGAAGCCGACATCGCCTCGGTGGTGCAGGACTACCTGCGCCACGCAGGCTACGAAACCGCGCACTTCGCCGATGGCCAGAGCGCGCTCGAGAGCATCGTGGCCTCGCCGCCCGACCTGACCTTGCTCGACATCATGCTGCCGCGGCTCGACGGCATCGAGGTGCTGCGGCGCGCGCGCGAGCACACGGCCCATCCGATCATCATGCTGACGGCGCGCATCGAGGAGGTCGACCGGCTGCTGGGCCTGGAGCTCGGCGCCGACGACTACGTCTGCAAGCCCTTCTCGCCGCGCGAGCTGGTGGCGCGCGTGCGCGCGGTGCTGCGCCGCGCGGCGCCGGGCGTGTCCGAACAAGGAACGCCGGGCCGCGCCACGAACGAGGCGGCGCCCGGACTGGTGCTCGACGACGTGCACTGGCGCGCCTCGCTCGAGGGCACGCCGTTGAACCTCACGCGCCGCGAGTTCGGGCTGCTGCAGGTGCTGTCGCGCCACCCGGGGCGCATCTTCTCGCGCGCGCGGCTGCTCGAGCTGGCCTACGACGACACGGTGGACGTGACCGAGCGCGCGATCGACAGCCACGTGAAGAACCTGCGCCGCAAGCTCGGCGCGGTGACGCCTGGGCACGACTGGATCCGCTCGGTGTACGGCGTGGGCTTCGCGTGGGAAGCACCGCCGCCCGCGGACTGAGCCGCCCCGCTACTGCGGACCGCCACAGAACGGCACGGCCGAGGTGTCGGCCGCGGTGAAGCGCGTGGTGCCGCTGCGTCGCGCGCTGCGCGGCTTGTGCGCGGGCCATTCGCTCTCGGTCCAGCTGAAGCTCCAGCCATGGGCGGCGCCGGGCCGCGCGGCATCGGCATAGGCGATGCGCAGGCTGCCCGAGGTCTCGTCGTGGCAGTGCGGCGAGGTCTTGTATTCCTTCTCGGAGAAGCAGGCGCGGATCATCTGCGAGCACCAGAAAGGGATGTCTTCATAGGCCGGCTTGGCCGTGGCCGGGTCCCCTTCCAGCGGCACGAAGTCGGCAACGACGAAGCTGGCGCCGCCGCCCGAGTACATGTCGCTGAAGGCGCTCTGCACCGCGACCGCCCAGCGGCCGTCGGCCAGCGGATAGAGCGCCGGCGCGAGCGAGCGCTGCGGCTCGCGACCACCGCCTAGCTTCGAGGGCGTGCCCTGGTAGGCCGAGAAGTCATGCAGCCGCTGCAGGCGCCAGCTTCCGTCCGCATTTCTTTGCACGCGCGCCATCGCGAGCGGTTTCACCGACAGCACCACGTACTCGCCCTCGGCACTGCCACGCGGCCGGTAGAGGCCGAGCTCCTCGGCGCTGCAGGACTTCGAGAGCAGCGCACACAACGTGGGGCGCCATTGGGCATCGACCGCTTCGGGTTTGGCGACGCGGTCGAAGACCTGGGCTGTGGGGGCGGCCCTCGCTGCTGTTGCCGCTGTTGCTGCTGCGAGGAACGAGAGGGCTGCGATGGCGACTGGCCAGGTTCGGGTGGAGGGCATGGTGGGGATCTTAGGGGGGCTTGCTGAGGTTCGGGGCGCGTGCACAGGACAGCGGGTACTTCCCTCCGCGAATGTCCCCCGGCCTTCGGCCTCCTCCTTGATTTCGCTGCGGGAAGCACCCACTGCCCTGTGCACGTGGGCGCTGCGGTGGTGCGGGCGGTACAACGACCGTCGTGTCCAGGCTCACGCCGATGGGGTACTCCCCGCAGCGAAATCAAGGAGGAGCCGAAGGCGGGGGACATTCGCGGAGGGGAGTACCCCATCGGCGTGAGCCCGCTACGACCTCCACTCCCGATCAAAAACAACGTCCACGAAAAGAAACGTTGATTTATTAAAGAACATCGTTCTATCATCCGCCCGCGCCGCAAAGACGGCGCACTTCCAGCCCACGGCCAACGCCCGGGCTCCAAGCCACCCGGCAGGAGGAGACACAACATGAGACAGCAGATCGCGATCGCATCGGCGGCATTGCTGGTGCTCGCGGGAACCGCGGCCCAGGCACAGAGCAGCGTCACCCTGTACGGCACCGTCGACGCCAGCCTGCGCTACGAGAGCCATGGCGCCGAGTACACCGCCGAGGGCGTTCCCTATCGAAGCCGTTCGCGGCTGCGCATGAGCCGCGGCGGCGGGCTCTCCGAGAGCTTCTGGGGCCTCCAGGGCAGCGAGGACCTCGGTGGGGGATTGCAGGCGCTGTTCCAGGTCGAGAGCCACTTCGACATCCGCAACGGCGAACGCGTGCCCGAGGGCGATCCGCAGCACTTCCAGATCGCCTCGGTCGGATTGCAGTCGGACCGCTGGGGCCAGCTGACCTTCGGGCGCCAGTACAACGTGGCGATGGAAGCCGCGTCGCTCGCCTACGGTTCGAACCTCTGGGGCGACTACTTCAACGCCTTCAAGCCCGAGCACACCCTGCTGGCCGCGAGCAAGACCAACAACATGGTCCACTACGGCGCGCAGCTCGGCGACGTGGTGCTGCTCGCGCAGTACGCGATCGGCGAAGGCGAGGGCTCGGCGCGCCGCGGCAGCCAGGTCGGCGCGGGCCTGGCCTACATCCCCGAGAAGGGCCCGGTGAAACTCGCGGCCGCCTTCATGCGCAGCACCGACGATGCCTCGCATGCGCGCTTCGACATCGCCACCGCCGGTGCCCAGTTCCTGATCGGCGAGAACCTCACGCTGCAGGCCGGCTACATCGGCAACCGGCGCGACAACGCCTTCACCTCCTTCGCCAACGGACCGTTCACGCCGGTCGATCTTGCCGGGCTCGGCATCATCTCGCCGGTCCAGGTGCTCGATGCCAATTTTCCAGGCGGCTTCGCCAAGCGGCGCATGGCGTTGGGCGGCCTCACCTGGAAGGCCACGCCCTGGCTCACGCTGGCCTTCAACGCCTGGTTCACGCGGCAACGCGGCCACACCAGCGACTTCGACGGCTCGGCCAGCCAGTACCAGGTGGTGGCCGGCTACCTGCTGTCGAAGCGCACCATGCTCTACGCCGAGGTCGACCGCTCGATCTACCGCGGCGGACTGGTGGGCGCGCAGCTCGTGGGCCTCAATGCGCAGAGTCCCACGGTCGATCGCACGCAGACCGGCGTCACCTTCGGCGTGCGCCACAGCTTCTAGGAACCGTCGACGCGATGCCTCCCCGCCATTCCTCCATCGACGCGCGCGGACCGCGCCGCCGCACCGTGCTGCAGGCCGGTGCCGGCGCGCTGCTCGCCAGCGGCCTCGGCGCGCGCGCGGCCGATGCGCCCGCGCCCATGCCTGCTTCACCCGCCACGCCTGCCGCGGCCACCGCCGCGCTGCCCTGGCGCAACTGGTCCGGCCTGCAACACTGCCAGCCGCGCCTGCTCGCCACGCCGGCCGACGAGGCCGAGCTGCGCGCCATGCTGCGCGCTTCGGACGGCACCGGCCTGCGCTGCGTCGGCGCGGGCCATTCGTTCACCGCGCTGGTGCCCACCGACGCCACGCTGCTCTCGCTCGACGCCATGTCGGCCTTCGTCGGCACCGATGACGCCGCGCAGACCGCCACCCTGCAGGCCGGCATGCGCCTCGCCGTGCTGTCGCAGGAGCTCGACGCGCGCGGCCTCGCGCTGCGCAACCTGCCCGACATCGACGTGCAGTCCTTCGCCGGCGCGATCAGCACCGGCACCCACGGCACCGGCCTCGCGCTGCCCGCGATGCATGCCGAAGTGACCGCGCTGCGCCTCGTGACCGCCAACGCCGAAGCGATCGAATGCAGCGCCACGCGCGAGCCCGAGCTGTTCGCGGCGGCACGCGTCTCGCTCGGCTGCCTCGGCGTGATCAGCGAGGCCACGGTGCGCACCGTGCCGGCCTTCAACCTGCACCGCCGCGTGTTCCTGCGCCCGCTCGCGGCCATGCTCGACGAGGCACCGGCGCTCGCGCGCCGGCATCGCAACTTCGAGTTCTACGTGCTGCCCTTCACCGGCTATGCCGCGGGCATCGCGAACGACCTCTACGAAGGCAGCGACACCATGCAACCGCCCTCGGCCGACGAGGACATGCTGCGCGACCTGCGCCGGCTGCGCGACTGGCTCGGCTGGTTCCCGGCGCTGCGCCGCCGCGTCGCCGCCGCGCTGATCGATGGCGACCAGACCGAGGAGGCGAAGAACCGCTCGTGGCGGCTGCTCTCGACCCAGCGGCCCACGCGCTTCAACGAGACCGAGTACCACGTGCCGCAGGCCCAGGGCATCGCCTGCCTGCGCGAGGTGATCGCGGCGCTCGAGCGGCGCAACGACGTGTTCTTTCCGCTCGAGTTCCGCTTCGTGCCGGCCGACGATGCCTGGCTCAGCCCCTTCCATGGCCGCGACAGCTGCTCGATCGCCGTGCATGCGGCAGTGGGCGAACCGCACGACTACCTGCTCTCGCAGATCGGCCCGATCTTCCGCAAGTACCAGGGCCGGCCGCACTGGGGCAAACTGCACGACCGCGGCCCCACAGAGCTCGCCGCGCTCTATCCGCGCTGGAACGATTTCCTCGCGCTGCGCGCGCGGCTCGATCCGCAGGGCCGCCTGCTCAACCCCTACCTGCGGCAACTGTTCGGGATCGCATCATGAGTGGACGCCGGAGAAGAAAGCTGTTGCTGGGCACGCTCGGCACCGTCGGGCTGGGCGCGGCCGCCGCCTTCGCGCTGCGCCCCGGCGACGCGGGCGCGCCGCACGAACCCTACTTCCGCGCGCTCAACGACGAGCTGCGCCGCAACGGGCCGATGCGGCCCTGCATGGTGATCGACCTCGACCGGCTCGACGCCAACATCGAACGCGTGGCCGGCGGCCTGCAGCGCGCGGGCAAGCACTACCGCATCGTCGAGAAGTCGCTGCCCTGCCAGTCGCTGATCGCCTACGTGGCCAAGCGCTCGGGCAGCCGCCGGCTGATGTCCTTCCACCAGCCTTTCCTCAACGTCGACGCGGCCGTGTTTCCCGACTTCGACCTGCTGCTGGGCAAGCCGCTGCCGGTGCAATCGGCGGCGCTGTTCTACCGCCAGCTCAAGGGCCCGTTCGATGCCGCGCGCCAGCTGCAGTGGCTGGTCGACACGCCCGAGCGGCTGCAGCAGTACCTCGCGCTGGCCGGCGGCCTGGGCACGCGGCTGCGCGTCAACATCGAGATCGACGTCGGCCTGCACCGCGGCGGCGTGGCCGACAACGCGACGCTCGCGCGCATGCTCGAGATGATCGATGCCAACCCGGCGGCGCTGGAGTTCGCGGGCTTCATGGGCTACGACGCGCACGTGGGCTTCGGCGTGCCCAAGGTGCTCGGCACGCCCGAGGAGCTGCTGGCGCGCGCGATGGCGATCTACCAGGGCTTCGCCGACTTCGCGCGCACGCACCGGCCCGCGCTGTGGAACGAGCGGCTCACGCTCAACGCCGGCGGCAGCCCGAGCTACACGCTGCACGGTGCCGAGAAGCTCAGCACCGAGATCAGCGTGGGCACCGCGCTGCTCAAGCCCACGCACTACGACATCGAGACCCTGGCCGAGCACGAGCCCGCGGCCTTCATCGCCACGCCGGTGCTCAAGGCCACCGGGCCGGTGCAGATACCGGCGCTCGATGCGAAGTCGAGGATCTTCTCGTGGTGGGACGTGAACCAGCGCCAGACCTTCTACATCTACGGCGGCTGGTGGCTGGCCGACTACGCCTCGCCGCGCGGGCTGCAGTTCAACGGCATCCTGGGCCACAGCGCGAACCAGGAGAACGTCAACGCCTCGCCCTCGGTGGGCCTGCGGGTCGACGACCAGGTCTTCCTGCGGCCCGCGATCGCCGAGGGCGTGCTGCTGCAGTTCGGCGACCTGATCACCGTGCGCGGCGGCAAGATCCAGGACGCCTGGCCGGTCTATCACCAGACCGGCTGACGCCCGGCCGGCATACTTGCCGCCGACCATTCCCCGACACGCCGAGGCCTCCATGACCCCAGAGCTGCGCCCCCTCTTCGACGCCCAGCGCGCCGCCAGCCTGCGCGACCAGGCCCCGCCCTGGAGCGTGCGCGCCGACCGCCTGCGCCGGCTGCGCGCGCTGGTGCGCGAGCACCGCGCCGCGATCGCGGCCGCGATCAGCGCCGACTTCTCGAACCGGCCGCGCCAGGAGACCGAGCTGGCCGAGGTCTTCCCCACGCTCGAGGGCATCGACCATGCGCTGCGCCACGGCAAGCGCTGGATGCGCGTGCGCCGCCGCAGCACCGGGCTGTGGTTCAAGCCCGCGTCCTCGCGGCTGATGCCGCAGCCGCTCGGCGTGGTCGGCATCGTCGTGCCCTGGAACTACCCGCTGTACCTCGCGGCCGGGCCGCTCACGGCGGCGCTGGCCGCGGGCAACCGCGCGATGCTCAAGCAGTCGGAGTACACGCCGCGCTTCGCCGAGCTGTTCGCGCGGCTGGTGGGCGCGGCCTTCGCGGCCGACGAGATCGCGGTGGTCAACGGCGACGCCGAGGTGGCGCGCGAATTCGCGAGCCTGCCCTTCGACCACTTGCTGTTCACCGGCTCGACCGAGGTCGGCCGCCACGTGATGCGCGCCGCGAGCGAGCACCTGACGCCGGTCACGCTCGAGCTCGGCGGCAAGTCGCCGGCCATCGTGGGCCGCGGCGCCGCCTTCGACAAGGCGGTGGAACGCATCCTCGTGGGCAAGACGCTCAATGCCGGCCAGACCTGCATCGCGCCCGACTACGTGCTGGTGCCGCGCGAGCAGCAGGCGCGCTTCGTCGAGGCCGCGCGGCGCGTGTTCGCCGCGCTCTACCCCGACCTGGGGCGCAATGCCGACTACACCAGCATCGTGAGCCCGCGCCATTTCGCGCGACTCGAGGCGCTGGTGACGGAAGCCCAGGCCCAAGGCGCCGCGGTGGAGCGGCTCGGCGATGCACCGCCCGATGCCGCGTCGCGGCGGCTGCCGCCGGTGCTGCTCACGGGCGTGGGCGACGGCATGCGCGTGATGCAGGAGGAGATCTTCGGCCCCGTGCTGCCGCTCGTGCCCTACGACACGCTCGAGGAGGCCATCGGCTACGTCAACGCCCGGCCGCGGCCGCTCGCGCTCTACCTGTTCGAGAAGCAGCGCGCCGACATCGACCGCGTGCTGGCCCAGACCGTGGCCGGCGGCGTGACCGTCAACGACACGCTGTTGCACATCGCGCAGGACGACCTCCCGTTCGGCGGCGTCGGCGCGAGCGGCATGGGCGCCTACCACGGCGAGTTCGGCTTCCAGACCTTCTCGAAGATGAAGCCGGTGTTCCACCAGTCGGGCCTCAACGGGCTCGGCCTGTTCAAGCCGCCCTACGGCAAGACCTTCGAGCGGATGCTGAAGCTGCTGGCGCGCTGATCAGCCCTTGGCGGCGGGCGCGAGCTGCGCCAGCGCCGCCTTCGCCTTCGGCCCCGCGAAGCGGTGCACGATGCCCAGCAGCAGCACGTCGACCAGCAGCTCGAGGTGCGCCATCGCGTCGATGCGCTCGATCCAGGGATCGTCGCCGCCCGACACGCGCAGCGAGGTCATGCCGTGGATGCCTTCCCACAGCAGCTGCGTGATCACGTGCAACTGGGTGTCGTCGGCCGCCACGAAGCCCTCGCGCACCAGTTCCGCCGCGAGGCCGCGCACCAGCGCATAGGGGTCGCGCTCGGGATCGCCGAACACCAGCGTCGAGGTCTCGACCGGCGCCGCGGGCCGGCGCTCCATGAACACCAGGAAGTACTGGTCGGGATGGCGCAGGCCGTTCTCCACGTAGGCCCGGCAGGCCAGCCGCACGCGCGCCAAAGCGCCCTCGCCGCTCGCGATCGCCGCCTGCACCAGCTTGTGCATGCGGATGATGTCCTCGTCGATCGCGTTGGTGATCATGCTGGCCTTGTCTCCGAACAGCGTGTAGACCACCGTGTTCGAGAAGCCCGATTCCTCGGCCACCTTGCGCATCGTCACCTCGCGCGCGCCGTCGCGGATGATCAGCTTGCGCACCACCTTCAGGATGTCCTTGCGGCGCTGCTCGAGTTCGCGCTGCTTGCGCTCCTGGAGGTTGTTCTTGACCATGGGAGATGCGGTGCGGGTCGGGTGCGGGCGGTTCGGAATGCGGGCATCTTATAGTCAGCGCCCGCGGCCCCGCGCGATGCCCTGCGGCCCGCCGGGGCCACCGCCGCGGCGAAGGATCGGGCAAGAACCGGCGGACACAGGGCCGGAAACGGCCAGCCCCGGAACGGCCATGCACCGAAGATGGGCTCTGCGAGAAGAAAGTTCGCGCGCGCCTCGGCGCTGTCGGCGCCGGCCCCCTTGTTTCGGAGAAAAAGGCAAGAACCGCGTTCGATCCGGATACCGCCTGGAGCGCGCCGGGCGCGAAACTTCTCACCATGCCGGGAGCCCCCATGGCGCCTGTGCATCCCCTTCAGCACGAGGAGTTTTCCATGACCGCAATCCAGGACAAAGTCGTTCTCATCACCGGCGCGAGCAGTGGCATCGGCGAAGCGACCGCGCGGCTGCTCGCGCGGCGCGGTGCCCACGTGGTGCTCGGTGCGCGCCGCACCGACCGGCTCGCGGCGCTCGCGGCCGAGATCCGGGCCATCGGCGGCTCGGCGAGCTTCCAGCGGCTCGACGTCACGCTGCGCCCCGAGATGGAGGCCTTCGCCGAACTCGCGCTCGAGCGCCACGACCGCATCGACGCGCTGGTCAACGCCGCGGGCGTGATGCCGCGCTCGCCGCTGTGGATGCGCAAGATCGAGGAGTGGGAGCTCATGATCGACGTCAACCTGCGCGGCGTGCTGCTCGGCATCGCGGCCGTGCTGCCGACGATGCAGGAGCAGGGCTGGGGCCACATCGTGAACCTCGCGCCGGTGTCCGTCACGGGCGTGACGGCGGAGTCGGCCGTCTACCACGGCACGCAGTACGCGGTGGACGCGATCTCCGAGGGCCTGCGCCAGGAGCATGCGGGCCGCGTGCGCGTGAGCGTGCTCCATCCCGAGCTGGCACCGCCGGGCGACCCGCGCCTCGAGCGCATCGCCGCGGGCCTGGCCGGCGAGCGCATGTCGACGCGCCGGCGCCTGCTGGCACCGGCCGACGCGGTGGCGCGTTCGATCGTCGGCGCGATCGAGGGCGGCTACTACGCGGCGCACCCCGTGCCCGCGCTGCTGCGCTCGCCGGGCGGCCGCTCGGACAGCGCGCCCGAGGAGCCGGCCGACTACGCCTTCTGATTCAATAAGTCTTGTAGGGCAGGAACTTGCCCGAGAGCACCACGTTCACGCGGTCGCCCTTGGGATCGGGCTGGCGCTGGATGTCCATGCTGAAGTCGATGGCGCTCATGATGCCGTCGCCGAACTCCTCGTGGATCAGCTCCTTGATGGTGGTGCCGTAGACGCTGACGATCTCGTACCAGCGGTAGATCAGCGGATCGGTCGGCACCGCCGAGGGCAGCGAGCCCTTGTACGGCACCACCTGCAGCCACTTCTGCTCCTCGGCGCTGAGGCCGAAGATGCGCCCGACGATCTTGGCCTGCTTCTCGTCGAGCGTCATCTGGCCGAGGCAGGCGGCGGTGGTCCATTCCTTCGAGAGGCCGAGCTTCTTCGCGACATCGGCCCACTGCAGGCCCTTGGCCACCTTGGTGGCGATGATCTTCTCGGTGACGTCGTTGCGGTTCATGTTCAGGTGCTCCTTGAGTGCCGGACACGGGCAAGCAACAGGCGTGCCGCCGCCCGGCCCGGCGCCATCAGCCGCGTTCCCAGCGGAACTTGCGCTCCGACTCCGCGATGGGCTGGTCGTTGATGCTCGCGTAGCGCCGCTGCATCAGGCCGTTGGGCGCGAACTCCCAGTTCTCGTTGCCGTGGCTGCGGAACCAGTGGCCCGAGTCGTCGTGCCATTCGTACTCGAAGCGCACCGCGATGCGGTTGTCCATGAAGGCCCAGAGCGTCTTCTTCAGGCGGTAGTCGAGCTCGCGCACCCACTTGCGCTGCAGGAACTGCACCACCTGCTCGCGGCCATTGACGAAGTCGGCGCGGTTGCGCCATTCGGTGTCGGGCGTGTAGGCCAGGCTCACGCGCACCGGGTCGCGCGTGTTCCAGGCGTCTTCGGCGGCCTGGACCTTCTTGAGCGCGGTCTCGAGCGTGAACGGGGGCAGCGGCGGGCGGGATTCGGATTCCATGGCGGTCTTTCGGTGAAGAGGGGAACGTTGGAAGGGAAAAGGCGGTGTAGCCCGGCCGCAATGTGCCACATGTAGACAGACCTGTCTACATGGCGGCGGGAGTGCCTACAATCGCGCCATGGACCTGGACCTTTCCGCCCTGCCCGCGCGCGAGCGCATCCTGCTCACGGCGCACGACCTCTTCTATGCCGACGGCATCCGCGCCACCGGCATCGACCGCGTGATCGCGGCCTCGGCCGTGACCAAGGTCACCTTCTACCGCCACTTCCCCTCGAAGGACGACCTGGTGCGCGCCTTCCTCGACCACCGGCATGCGCGCTGGATGGCCTGGTTCGTCGATGCGCTGGGCCGGCGCGGCGCGCACGAGCGCGGCGGCGACGCGCAGGCCCTGCTGCTGCTGGCCGACGTGATGGCCGAATGGTTCACCGACCCGGTGTTCCGCGGCTGTGCCTTCATCAACGCCGTGGCCGAGGTCGGCGGCAGCGTCGAGGGCGCGGCCGAGCGCGCGCGCGATCACAAGCGCGAGATGGTCGAGGTGATCGCCGATCTGCTGCCCACCACGCTGCCGCAGCGCATGGCGCTCGCGCAGGCCGCGGCCATCGGGATCGACGGCGCGATCGTCAAGGCGCAGATGGGCGGCGCCGAGCTGGTGCGCGAGGCGGTCGAGGACCTGCGCCGGCTGCTGCGCGCGCTGGCCGACGCCGCGGCGCCTACTTCACCACCATCGCGGTGAACGGCCACACATAGGCCTGCAGGGTCACGAGGATGCCGACCAGGCAGGCCAGCGCGATCGAGTGGAAGAACACGTAGCGCAGGATCTCGCCCTCGTGGTTGAACCAGCGCGTGGCGGTCGAGGCCACCACGATCGACTGCGCATCGATCATCTTGCCCATCACGCCGCCCGAGCTGTTGGCCGCGCCCATGAGGTTCGGGCTCAGCCCGAGCTGGTCGGCCGCCACCTTCTGCATGCCGCCGAACAGCACGTTCGAGGCCGTGTCGGACCCCGTGAGCGCCACCCCCAGCCAGCCCATCAGGGTGCCGAAGAAGGGATAGAACACGCCGGTGTTGGCGAAAGCCAGGCCCAGCGTGGTGTCGAGCCCCGAGTAGCGCGTGAGCGTGCCCAGCGCGAGCATCAGCACGATGGTGAGCAGCGAGAACTTCACCAGCCACAGCGTGCGGCCATAGGCGGCCACGAGCTGGACCGGGTTGTACTTCATGACCAGCCCGCCCACGAGGGCCGACACCAGGATGCCCGTGCCGGTGGCCGAGAGCAGCAGCAGCTGGTAGACCGCGCCTTCCTTGGTCGGCTTGGGCACCACCGGTGCCACCTTCTCGATCATGTTGTGCAGTCCCTCGATCGGGAAGTTGGGCGCGAAGATGCCGTTGAGCCAGGTCTTGACCGAGGGCAGGCCCCAGATGAACACGAACACCGTGAGGATCAGCCACGGGGTCCAGGCCCGCACCACCGCGGCGGTGGGGTGCTTGGCGGGCGCGCCCACCGGCGCGGCCTCGCCGCCGTCGGCCTCGTGGCCCTTGAGCGAGACCGAGGTCCACGCCTTGGCGGGCTTCCACACGCGCAGGAACAGCACCAGGCAGATCATCGAGACGATGGCCGCGATGATGTCCACCAGCTCGGGGCCGATGAAGTTTGACACCAGGTACTGCGGGATCGCGAACGAGACGCCGGTGACCAGGATCGCCGGCCAGACCTCCCACATGCCCTTGCGGCCCGCGAAGGCCCAGATCAGCCAGAACGGCACCAGCACCGAGAAGAAGGGCAGCTGCCGGCCGATCATCGCGGTGACGGCCATCAGGTCGTAGCCGTGCACCTTGGCCAGCGTGAGCACCGGCGTGCCGAGCGCGCCGAAGGCCACCGGCGCGGTGTTGGCGATCAGCGAGAGCCCCGAGGCCGCGAGCGGCGAGAAGCCCAGCCCGATCAGGATGGCGGCCGTGACCGCCACCGGCGTGCCGAAGCCGGCCGCGCCCTCGAAGAAGGCGCCGAAGGCGAAGGCGATCAAAAGCAGCTGCAGCCGCCGGTCCTCGGTGATGCCGGCGATGGAATCCTGCAGCACCTGGAAGCTGCCGTTCTGCTGCGTGAGCTGCTGCAGGAAGATGATGTTGAGCACGATCCAGCCGATCGGCAGCAGCCCGGTGATGCCGCCGAGGAAGGCGGCCTTGCCCGCCATGTCGGCCGGCATGCCGAAGGCGAAGACCGCGATCGCCAGCGCGCTGAGGAGGCCGAGCCCGGCCGCGAAGTGGGCCTTGACGTGCAGGAGGCCGAGGCACACCAGCATCACCACCACCGGTATCGCGGCGAGCGCCGTCGATACCACCATGTTCCCGAACGGGTTGTAAACCTGTTGCCAAACCATGTGTCTGTCTCCGTACTGTTGTATTCGATGTGACGGATGCGCTGCAACACACTGCGATCGCTCAGACCCCCTGTTCCTTTCCACCTGTCCCCTCTGCACTGCATTGCGGCGCGGCGAAACGAAGCGCCGGGGCGGTCGGGCCCGCGGCGCTTCGATACCATCGTACGCCCGCGGGCCCCGCGGCGCAGCACCTGCGGACAACCGTGGGCCGCCCCGCGCCCTCGGGTACAACCTTCTTCCACGCACTGCCCTCCACACCTTCATGGCTTCCACGCGCCTCCCGTCCACCCAGGGCCTGCTCGCCTTCGAGGCCGTCGCGCGCCTGCGCAGCGTGAACCTGGCGGCCGAGGAGCTCAGCGTGACGCCCAGCGCCGTGAGCCACCGCATCCGCCAGCTCGAGTCGCAGCTCGGCCTGCGCTTCTTCGCGGGCAGCGACTTCAGCCTCAGCGCCGACGGCATCGTCTACCTGGCGCGGGTGCGCGAGGCCATCTTCGCGCTCGAGCAGGTGCCGGGCCGCGAGGCCGCGCCCCACACGCGCCGGCTGCGCGTGGCCGTCACGCCCACGTTCTCGCGCCAGATCCTGATGCCGCAGCTCGCGCGCTTCTGCGAGGCCCATCCCGAGGTCGAGCTGGTGATGCAGGTGACGGCGCCGATGCGCGAGAACGCGCTCGACGAGGCCGACATCGAGTTGCGTTTCGGCGCCGGGCCGTTCCGCCAGCGCGAGTTCCTGCAGTTCCCGGCCGATGCGCTCACGCCCGTGTGCAGCCCGGCCTACCTGAAGCGCCACGGCCCGTTCGAGGGTTTCGCCACCCGGGCCGAGGTGGAGCGCGCCCAGCTGCTGCGCACCCCGCTCGAGAACTGGCGCATCTGGTTCGCGGCCCATGGCATCGGCCTGCCCGAGCCCGCCAGTGGCGCCCAGTTCACCGACCTGGGCCTGCTGCTCGAGGCGGCCGCCGAGGGCCTGGGCGTGGCGCTGATGCGGCTGCACCTGGGCCGCGCCTGGATCGACGGCGGCCGGCTGGTGCGGCTGTCGCCGGTCAGCGTGCCCTCGCCCAACCACTACTTCCTGTGCTGGCGGCCGGGGGCGCTCGAGCGCCCCGAATGCGCGGCCTTCGTGGCCTGGGCCCGGCAGTCGCTCGAGGGCTGACGAGGCGTGAAGCGGCCGCCTGAATTTTTTTCAGATCGCCGCGCAGCGTTTTTCAGCCCCGCCGGGCCGCGCCGCGGCCACACTCACGGCGCCGCGCGTTGCGCTGCGGGAGGGGCTGCTGCCCAATAATGGCGGCGGCCCGGCCCCCAGGCCCGCCCACGACAACAACCCGTTCCACAGGAGACTCCCCGTGCCCGACCTTTCCAAGATCACCTGCATCGAAGACCTGCGGGTGGTCGCCAAGCGGCGCGTGCCGAAGATGTTCTACGACTACGCCGACTCCGGCGCATGGACCGAGGGCACCTACCGCGCCAACGAGAGCGACTTCCAGAAGATCAAGCTGCGCCAGCGCGTGGCGGTCAACATGGAGGGCCGCTCCACCCGCACCACCATGATCGGGCAGGACGTGGCGATGCCGGTGGCGATCGCGCCCACGGGCCTCACGGGCATGCAGCACGCCGACGGCGAGATCCTGGGCGCGCTCGCGGCCAAGGCCTTCGGCATCCCGTTCACGCTCTCGACCATGAGCATCTGCTCGCTCGAGGACATCGCCGAGAACACCGACCGCCATCCGTTCTGGTTCCAGCTCTACGTGATGAAGGACCGCGACTTCATCGAGCGCCTGATCGACCGCGCGCGCGCGGCCAACGTGTCGGCGCTGCAGCTCACGCTCGACCTGCAGATCCTCGGCCAGCGCCACAAGGACATCAAGAACGGCCTGACCACGCCGCCCAAGCCCACGATCAAGAACCTGCTGAACCTCGCGACCAAGCCGCACTGGTGCCTCGGCATGCTGGGCACCAAGCGCCGCACCTTCCGCAACATCGCGGGCCATGCCAAGGGCGTGAAGGACCTGTCCTCGCTGTCCTCGTGGACCGCCGAGCAGTTCGACCCGGCGCTGAACTGGGGCGACATCGAGTGGATCAAGAAGCGCTGGGGCGGCAAGCTGATCCTCAAGGGCATCCTCGACGCGGAAGACGCGCGGCTGGCCGCGAACAGCGGCGCCGACGCGCTGATCGTGTCGAACCACGGCGGGCGCCAGCTCGACGGCGCGCCCTCCTCGATCAGCGCGCTGCCGGCCATCGCCGATGCCGTGGGCCGCGACATCGAGGTCTGGATGGACGGCGGCATCCGCAGCGGACAGGACGTGCTCAAGGCACGCGCCCTCGGCGCCCGCGGCACGATGATCGGCCGCAGCTTCCTCTACGGCCTCGGCGCCTACGGCCAGGCCGGCGTGACGCGCGCGCTGCAGATCATCCACAAGGAACTCGACGTGACCATGGCCTTCTGCGGCCATACCGACATCAACACGGTGGATTCGGGCATCCTGCTGCCGGGCACGTTCTAGCCGGCTGCCACGGGTCCGTGCCGGGGCGGGCCGCGCGCAAGGCCCCATCGGCGATAGGCCGATGCGGCACCGGCTGACACGACCCGGTCATCGTGCGGCGCAGAATGGTCCGGCAACAACAACACGGCCGCCGGTCCGTTCGGTGGCCCACAGGCACCATGAGCGCGACCACGCCCCTCGCCGGAAGCCCGGCGGCTTCCGCATCCCCGCCCCACTACACCGCGGAAGAAAAACGCCACCGCGTGTTCGCGATCATGGCGGCCTCCTCGGGCAACCTGGTCGAGTGGTTCGACTTCTACGTCTACGCGTTCTCGGCGCTCTACTTCGCGCCGGCCTTCTTCCCCAAGTCCGATCCCACCGCGCAGCTGCTCAACACCGCGGGCGTGTTCGCGGCCGGCTTCCTGATGCGGCCGATCGGCGGCTGGCTGTTCGGCCGCATCGCCGACCGGCTCGGGCGCAAGACCTCGATGCTGATCTCGGTCACGATGATGTGCGGCGGCTCGCTGGTCATCGCCTGCCTGCCGACCTACGCGGCCATCGGTGCCTGGGCGCCGTTCCTGCTGCTGATGTGCCGGCTGTTCCAGGGCCTGTCGGTGGGCGGCGAATACGGCACCACCGCCACCTACATGAGCGAGGTCGCGCTGCGCGGCCAGCGCGGCTTCTTCTCCTCGTTCCAGTACGTCACGCTGATCGGCGGCCAGCTGCTCGCGGTGCTGGTGATCGTGGTGCTCGAGCAGCTGCTCAGCGAGGCCGAGCTCAAGGCCTGGGGCTGGCGCATCCCGTTCGTGATCGGCGCCATCGCCGCGGTGGTCGCGCTGCTGCTGCGCCGCACGCTGCACGAGACCCAGAGCGACGAAGCCAAGAAGAACAAGGAGGCCGGCAGCATCGGCGGCCTGTTCAGGCACCACACGCCGGCCTTCCTCACCGTGCTGGGCTACACGGCCGGCGGCTCGCTGATCTTCTACACCTTCACCACCTACATGCAGAAGTACCTGGTGAACACGGTGCACCTGCCGATCAAGACCGCGAGCTACGTGATGACCGGCGCCCTGTTCGCCTACATGTGCATGCAGCCGCTGTTCGGCGCGCTGTCGGACCGCATCGGCCGGCGCAACAACATGCTGCTGTTCGGCGGCCTGGGCGCGATCGCCACCGTGCCGATCCTCACCGCGCTGCAGCACACCACCAGCCCGGTGCTGGCCTTCGTGCTGATCATCGTGGCGCTGGCCATCGTGAGCTTCTACACCTCGATCAGCGGCATCGTGAAGGCCGAGATGTTCCCGCCCGAGGTGCGCGCGCTCGGCGTGGGCCTGGCCTACGCGGTGGCCAACGCGATCTTCGGCGGCTCGGCCGAGTACGTGGCGCTGGGCCTGAAGTCGCTGGGCCACGAGTCGGCCTTCTTCTGGTACGTGAGCGCGATGATGGTGATCGCCTTCCTCGTGAGCCTGCGGCTGCCGCGGCAGGCCAGCTATCTGCACCACGACCATTGACCTGAATGGCCGTGGCTATCCCCGGCATGAGGATTTCCAAACCCGCGCCGGGGTGAAGCGCGGCACCATGGAGCCTCAGCCAGGAGAACCACCATGACGCTCAGGAACCTCAGAAAACTCGTCGGCGGCGCGATCTCGCTCGCGGGCGCCGCGGTGCTGATCTCGCAGCACCTCTGACGCACCGACTGCACCCCGCGCTGCTCAGTCCGCGTACACGCCCGCGGCCTTGATGATCGGGCTCCACTTCGCGATCTCGGCCGCCACGAACTTCTTGTGGCCCTCGGGCTCGATGCGCCCGTCGGTCGCGACCACGGCGCCCAGCGCTTCCTCGCGCTTGATGAAGTCGGCGTCCTTCAGGGCGGCCTTCAGCGCCTCGTTGAGCTTCTTCTGGATGGCCGCCGGCGTGCCCTTGGGCGCGTAGAGGCCGTGCCAGATCGTGACCTGGAAGTCCTTGAGGCCGGCCTCCTGCAGGGTCGGCAGGTCCTTCAGCAGCGGCGTGGTCAGGCGCTTGGGCGAGGTCACGGCATAGGCCTTGACCTTCTTGCCCTCGATCTGCGGCGAGGTGTTGGTGGTCTGGTCGCACAGCAGGTCGATCTGGCCGCCGATCAGGTCGGTGATGGCCGGCGCGGTGCCCTTGTAGGGCACGGGCGTCATCTCGGTCTTGGTGGCGCTCTGGTAGAGCAGGCCGCACAGGTGCGAGGCCGAACCCACGCCGGCATTGCCGATGTTGATCTTGCCCTTGTTGGCCGTCACCCACGAGGACAGCTCGGCGTAGTTGTTGGCCGGCAGGCTGGGCTTGGCGATCAGGGTCATCGGCACGTCGTTGACGATGCCCAGGTATTCGAAATCGGTCTCGACCTTGAACGGCACGTTGCGCACCAGCGTCGGCACGGTGGCCATGGCGATGTGGTTGAGCAGCAGCGTGTAGCCGTCGGGTGCCGCGCGCGCCACCTTGGCCGCGCCGATCGAGCTGCCGGCGCCGGGCACGTTGTCGATGATCACGCTCGCGCCGCCGAGCGGCTTGCGCAGCGCCTCGGCGAGGTCGCGCGCGACGCGGTCGGTGGGGCCGCCGGCCGCGAAGGGCACGACGATGGTGACGGGCTTGCCCGCCGGGAAGTCCTGCGCCTGCACGGTGAAGGCGCAGGCGGCGGCCACCGTGGCGAGGGCGAAGGCGAAAGCGGAACGCTGGGTCATGGAGTCTCCGGGTATTGAAAAGGTCGAATGCGAAAAGAGGGTCAGGGCGCGCGCGCCGGCACGCGCTGCTCGAGCGGCGGCGGCTGCCAGGCCGGCTGGATGTGGCAGCCGTTCTTGCCGTCGGTGTCGTAGCGCGGCATCAGCGCGGCGCAGCGCTGCGCGAGGCCGGCGGGCGTGGGCTTCTCGCCCTTGTCGATCCAGTCGAGCAGCGCCGCGAACAGCGCCGGGTATTCCGAATCGCTGAGGTAGCTGTGCTCGCGCTCGTCGCTGAAGCTCTGCACCAGCAGCTCGCCGGTGCCGGCCGCGTCGCGGATGCGGCGGTAGGCGTTCTCGAGCTCGACGAAGGCGGTCGGGTCGTCGATGGCATGCAGCCCCACGGTGGGCAGCGCGGTGCGGCCCGTGGGCTGGCTGTCGGCCGCGAGCGCGCCCTTGGCCTGCGGATCGGCCGCGTAGCGCAGCACGCCGGCATTGAGCGCGGCCGCCTCGGCCGGCGCCGCGGCGTAGCTCACGCCGACATTGCCGAAGGGATTGCGGCCCTGCAGCCGCAGCTGCGTCAGGTCCTGGAACAGCCAGGTGGCCCAGTTCAGGTGGCCGACCAGCGAGCGCTCGGGGATCTTCACGGCCGTGAGAATGGTCTTGAGCCGCGCGGCCTGCTCGGGCGTGCGCTGCGCCGCGGGCAGGCCCACGCCGGTGCAGTCGCGCACGCGGTCGGCCAGTTCCTTGCGCGTGAGCTTCGCATCGAGCGGCAGGCCCTGCCACAGCGGGTACTGCGGCTCGTCGGGCTTGGGATGGTTGCGGCAGACGTACTGGTAGACCACGCGCAGGTCGAGCCGGAAGTCGTAGGCGCTGTTGCCGCCGCCGAGCACGCCGCTGGTCAGCAGCAGGCCGTCGTAGGGGCCCTTGGCACCGCCGGCCGGCGCATAGAGCTCGGCCGCCTTCGCCGCCACGCCCGCGCCATAGCTCTGGCCGTGCAGCAGGGTGCGGCGCGGCTCGCCGAAATGGCGCACGAAGAGCTGGCGCAGGCGCTCGGTGTCTTCGGCCGCCATGGTCACGCCATAGCCGCCGCGCCGGTAGGTGGAGCCGGCCCAGGCATAGCCGGCCTTCACGGTCACGGCCCAGCGCTTGAGGTCCTCCTCGCTGCGCTCGAGCTTGGGGGGGCCGGTTTCAGGGCCGCCGTGCGCGTGCATCACGAGCACGCCGCGGTTCCAGTCCTTGGGGATCGCGATCCAGTAGAGCGCGCCGGTGCCGTCGGCGCCGGTGTAGCAGCGGGCGCCCTCGGGGACCGGGGCCGGGCAGGTGGCGGCGCGCGGTCCTTCGACGCGCGCGGCCTGCGCCGGCAGCGTGGCGAACCAGGCGGTGGCCGCGGCCAGCGCCGCCGCGAAGGCGGGACGCGCCCGCCGCTCAAGATGCATCGTCAATGGCGTACTCCGAGTTGCAGCGCCGCGCTCGTGCCCGCGCCGGACACGAAGCCGAGCACGCCGCTGTTGAAGAGGAAGTGGTCCGGCGCACCGAGGCTGGATTCCACCACGCCCGGCACCGGCTTGTCGTAGCTCAGCGTCGCGGTCGTGCCCGCGAGGTTGAAGCCGGTGCCGGTCACGGTGGCCGCGGCGTTCTCGCCCTTCACGCTGGCCATCACGTAGCTGCCGTCGGCCGCGCCCGCGGTCAGGCTCAGCTGCGTCGCGTGCAGGCGCAGGCCGAAGCTGGTGGCCGACTCGCGCACCAGGTGCATCGGCACCGCGGCGCCGTTCACCAGGCCGATCACCATCGAGCCGGTGAGCGTGCCGCCGGTGGTGGTGGCGCCGCCGGTCGGCGCGGTGGTGCGCAGGTCGAAGGCATTGCGCGTGCCGTTCCAGGTGATGTAGCCCTTCTCGGTCTCGGTGCAGTTGGCGTCGTAGACCATGAAGCTGCCGGCATTGCCCGCCGCGCTGCGGCAGTATTGGAAGGTGCCCGCGTTGCGCAGCCGCACCGCGCCGGCATAGGGCACGGCGCTGCCGCTGCCCTGCTGCACGCCGACCGTGTTGAAGATGTTCGCGACCGGGTTGAACACCGCGGGCGAGGCCGAGTTCTCGAAGGTGTTCTGGAACGCGAGCAGCGGTGCGAAGCCGCCGCCGCTCGGCGCGTTCACGCCGCCCAGCAGCACGCCGCCCGGCGCGAACGCGAACACCGCGCCGCTCTCGCCGCTGGTGTAGCTGCACTGGCCCTGCGACACCAGCGTGCCGCTGCGCGTGGTGCCGGCGGTGCGCTGCAGGCTGGCATCGACGGTGACGGTGTAGGCCATGGTGGCCGGGTCGATCTGCACGCGCAGCTCTTCGCCGAAGCTGTCGCCGCCCTTGTAGGTGGCGACGGCCGCGGGCAGGTTCGGGCAGGCCAGCGGATCGCCGACCTCGGTCACGCAGCTGTAGTTGACGGCCGCATCGAGGCTGCCGCTGCCGCGGTACTTGGGCCAGGCCGGGAACTGGCACAGCGGGCGGGTGCGGCCGTAGGTACCGGCCACCGCGTCCACCGCCACGCCGGTGGCGGGCGCGAGGCCGCCCTCGACCCAGCCCTCGAGCGCCGCGAGCGAATCCCAGTTGGGGATGAACACGCCGGTGCCGTGGCCCATGCCGGGCACGGTGTAGAAGCGCACGTTCTGGTCGACCGAGGCTTGGCCCACGGTGGCGATCAGCTGCTTGTAGTAGTCGATGGTCGAGTTCGGACTGATCACCTCGTCGGCCAGGCCGTGCAGCATGATCAGCTTGCCGCCGTGCGCGAAGAAGGGCGCGAGGTCCGGGTTGGTGGCGTCGGTGAGGTTCGACACCTCGGTCACGCGCGCCGCGTAGGCGCCGGGGTTCAGCGGATCGAAGGTCAGCGTGTCGAAGCCCTCGATGCGCGTCACGAAGTACTTCACCCACTGGTCGCCGGTGACGTACATGTTGGCGTCGGCCGAGGTCGCCGGGTTGGCCGGCACCTTGCGCGTGCCGAGGTCGCGCGTGGTGTACGGGCCCGCCACCAGCGCGCCTTCGAGCAGGTTGTAGCCGCCCGCGCGCTTCACGCCGTTGCCCAGCGCGTAGCTCGTGAACTCGAGCGGCGACTCGATGGTGCGCACGGTATCGAGCTGCGCGTCGGACAGGCAGCCGTCGCCGGTGTCGGTGCCGCCGGTGCAGCGCAACGAGGCGAGGATCTGCGTGTTGAGCTGGCGGCAGCTCTCGACGTTGCTCACGATGCCGTCGGCCGCGCCGTCGAGCTTGTCGCAGGCCTGCAGCACGGTCCGCTGCACCAGCAGCGTCTTGGCCACGTTCATCCAGCCCGCACCGCCGTTGTTGTAGAGCGCGCGGCCCACGGCCACGTTCGACAGCCGCGTGCCCGTGTAATTGAGCGCGGGCTCGTTGGCGATCACGCCGTCGTAGTCGAGCGGCCAGCGCTGGATGTAGCTCAGCGCATCGCGCCCGCCGGTCGAGGTGCCGAGGAAGTAGGCCTTCTTCGGCTTGCTGCCGTAGCGCGCGAGCACCAGCGCCTGCGCGACGTCGCGCGTCTTCTTGAGCGACTGGCCGCCGTAGTTGGCGAGCTGCTCGTCGTTGGCGGCGAAGCGGCCGTCGGTGATGCTGCTGGCCTGGTGGCCCGAGTCGTCGCCGTAGGTGGCGTAGCCGAGCGCGAGCGGCGCGGGCTTTTCGCGCGGGCCGAAGCGGATCACCTCGGTGCCGTCGATCAGCACGCCGTCGAAACCACCGCCGCCGAAGTGGATGGTCTTCTGGTTCCACTTCTCGGGCAGGTTCAGCGCGAAGTTGATCAGCTGCGAGTTCGGGTCCACCGGCTGGATGGTGCCGCGCACGCGGCAGTAGTCGCCGTAGTTGTTGCCGGCATCGCCCGCGGCCACCGCGGTGGCGCTGGTCACGGTGGCGCCCTGCGTGGGCAGGCTGATCTGCGCGGCGGCCAGGGTCATGCCGGCGAGCTCGGCGCAGGCCTTCGCGGTCTGGGCCGGCGGCGGGTCGACGGGCGGGTTGCCGCCGTCGCCGCCATTCGCGGGCGGGTTGACGGGCAGGAACGGAAAGCCGCCGCCCCCTCCTCCACCCCCACCGCAGGCGGCCAGGATCAGCGAGAGGCCCAGTGCGGTGGCACCGGCGCGCAGCATGGAGGGAAGGCCGAGTCGGGTCGGCACGGATGTCGGCAAGGGGCGCGGTGGGCGCATGGTCTTTGTCTCCGGAACACGGCCTCGTGGGGCCGCTCATTGAATAGGCGGCCGGACGATAGAAGCAGCCTGACCTAGGGTCAAATAAAATAACAAGGCACTTTCAATATGAAAAAAGTATGGAGATAAGACCGTTGCGCTACTTCGTGGCCGTCGCCGAGACCGGCCACATGACGCGCGCCGCCGAGCGCCTGGGCATCCAGCAACCGCCGCTGAGCCTGACCATCAAGGCGCTGGAGCGCGAACTCGGCGTGCTGCTGTTCAAGCGCCATCCGCGCGGCGTGACGCTGACCGACGCCGGCCGCCAGTTCCAGGCCGAGGCGCTGCGCATGCTGCAGGACATGGACGCGATGCGGCAGCGCATGGCGCGCGTGGCCAGCGGCCAGGCCGGCAGCCTGGCCGTGGGTTTCACCAGTTCGGCCGCCGCGCACCGCTTCGTGCCCGAGGCGCTGCGCGCGTTCCGGCGCGAGTACCCCGACGTCGAGCTGCAGCTCAGCGAGAACAACGCCGCCGAGATCACCGAGGCGCTGGCCGCGGGCCGCGTGCATTGCGGCCTGCTGCGAGTGCCGGTCGACCGCCCCGCGGGCCTGGCGTTCGAGACCCTGCTGCGCGAGCCGGTGCTGGTGGCGATGCCCAGCGACCACCGCTTCGCCACCGCGCGCAGCCAGCGCACGGCTTCCCGCCCGCTGCCGCTGGCAAAACTCTGCGAGGAAGACCTGATCCTGGTGCGGCGCCCCGGCGCGCCCGGCCTCTATGCCGAGCTGCTCGCGCTGTGCCATGCCAAGGGCCTGCGGCCGCGCGTGGTGGCCGAGGTCGAACGCATGATGACCAACCTCAACCTCGTGGCCGCGGGCGTCGGGCTGTCGGTGGTGCCGGCCTCGATGACCGGCGTGCATGCGCACGCGATCGCCTATGCGCCGCTGGCCGACGGCGGCGCGCTCGACGCGCCGCTCACGCTGGTGTCGCGCGCCGACGAGGACAACCTGCCCGCGCGCCGTTTCGCCGCTCTGCTGCGCGGCCTCGCGGCCGGCGACGCGAAGGGCCGGCCATGACGCGGGCGCTGCATCGCCGCGTGCTGCTGGGCGCGGGCGCGTCCTTCGTCGGACTCGCCACGCTGGGCGTGTCGCGCGCCAGCACCGCGCCGGCCTGGCCCAGTCGGCCGGTGCGGCTGATCGTGGTCTACCCGCCGGGCGGCGTCAGCGACGGCATGGCGCGCGTGCTGGCCGAGCCGCTGGCGCAGTCGCTCGGCGTGCCGGTGCTGATCGAGAACCGGCCCGGCGCCGGCGGCAGCGTGGGCATGGACGCGCTCGCGCGCGCCGTGCCCGACGGCCACACGCTGGCCTTCTCGGCCATCAGCCCGCTCACCTTGCATCCGCTGCTCGCGCGCGTGGCCTACGACCCGCTGCGCGCCTTCGTGCCGGTGGCCAGCCTGATGCGCACGCCGGTGCTGGTGGTCGGCACCCAGGCCTTCAGCGGCCGCGGCTTCGGCGACCTGATCGCGCAGGCGCGCGCCCAGCCCGGCGCGGTGCGCTGGGCCAGCTCGGGCGTGGCCACCATCGGCCACCTGGTGCTCGCGCAGGTGCGCGTGCAGAGCCGCACCGACATCACCCACATCCCCTACCAGGGCGGCGGCCCGCAGCTCAACGACGCGCTGAGCGGCCAGTTCGAGGTGCTGTCGACCAACGTCGCGGCGCAGCAGCTGCAGTACATCGAGAGCGGCCGCTTCCAGGCCCTCGCGGTCGGCGCGCCGCGCCGCATCGAGGCCCTGCCCGAGGTGCCCACGCTCGCCGAGCTCGGCTACGAGCGCGCCAACCGCGATTCGCTGTTCGGCCTGTTCGCGCCGGCGCGCACGCCGCAGCCCGTGGTGCAGCGGCTCAACGCCGAGATCCAGCGCCTGCTGCGCGGCGAGACGCTGCGGCTTCGGCTGCGCGAGGCCTACAACCTGCCGGCCGGCGGCAGCAGCGAGGATTTCGCGCGCGAGATCGCGCTCGATCGGCGGCGCAACCGGGCGCTGGTGGCGGGGGATCGGTCGCAGTTCGATTGAGGCCGCATCGCGCGGCCGGGACAGTGCTCAGGTTTCGGCGACCCAGAGCCCCGGATAGTCGTGCACGAAGCCATCGGCCGTGACGCCCAGCACCGCCTCGTAATCGAAGCGCTTCGCCACGTAGCGGTACGCGTTGTCACCGCTGCGCTCGTAGCGCTGCATCAACTCGCCGAGGCTGCCGCCATCGAGGTCGATCCAGGCCGCGGGCGCATCGGCGCCCTCGCCCTTCGAGAGATTGAGGCGACGCAGCTGCAGCAGGTTGGTCGCGGGCGTGAAGCCCAGGTCGAGGTCGACGCAGTGCGAGAGATCGGGCACCGGTTCGTCGTTGAGCTTCCAGCGGCCCTGCGCGTCGCGCGTGATCGAGAGGTCGACCGTGCTGTCGCCGAGCCAGCCGCGCACCGTGCCCCACTGCGCATGCCAGTGCAGGTCGCAGCGCACGCGGTAGTGCAGCTGCGCCACCCGGCCGTCCTCGGCGCGGAAGGCCGAGGCGCCGTCGAGCTGCCAGGCGCTGGCATTGCGTTCGAGACGGCAGGCATCGTGGCCCGGGACGTCGAGCCTGCGCCAGAGGATGGAAGCGACGGTTTGCATGGGGCGGATGATGGCGCGGGCCGTGGGGCGGCGCAAGCATTGCCCCGCCACGCCGCAGGTGCTGGTCAGGTTCGGGAACTAGCGTCGCTCGCCATGACGCCGCCCGACGCCTGCCTCGCCACCCGCCTGCTCGACCGCCTCGACCGACTGGCAATGCCGCTGGCGCTCGCGATCGCGCTGCTGCTGTTCTTGCAGTGGCCGCTGCGCGGTCTCGCCGGGGCCGGCTTCGGGCCGACGCAGGCCAACGACCTCGCGCAGTGGCTGTTCGCGCTCTACGTGGCGGTGGCGCTGCGGCATGCGGGCCGCCGCGGCGCGCACCTGGTGGCGCGGCCCGACCTCGCCGCGGGCAGTCCCGCGCGCTGGCGCCGCGCCGGTGCCGCGCTGTGCGTGCTGCCGTGGGCGCTGTTCCTGGTGGCCGTGTCGGCACGGCCGGTGCTGGGCTCGGTGGCCGCGCTCGAGCGCTTTCCCGACACCTTCAATGCGGGCTACTTCATGGTCAAGATCGCGCTGCTGCTGCTCGCCGTGCTGCTCGCGCTGCAGGCGGCGCTCGAGCTCTGGCAGGCCTGGCCGTGGCGGCGCACGCGATGAGCGCCGCCACCGGCTGGCTCGGCCTGGCGCTGCTCGCGGTGGCCCTCGCGCTGATGATGAGCACGGGCTGGCCGACCTACGCGGTGCTGCTCGGCGTGTCCACGCTCGGCGCGGTGGCGGGCCTGGCGCTCGGCGCCTTCGACATGGCGCTGCTGCAGAACCTGCCATGGCGCATCGTCGGCCTGCTCGAGCACGACCTGCTGCAGGCGCTCGCGCTCTATGCGCTGGTGGGTGCGCTGCTCAACCGGCTCGCGCTCGCGCAGCACCTGTACGAGGGCCTGCGCCGCCTGCTCGCGCGCATCGCGCCGCGCGCGGCCGCCGAAATCGCGGGCATGGTGCTCGGCCTGTTGCTGGCGCCGATGAACGGCTCGGTCGGCGCGAGCCTGCTCACGCTGGCGCGCACCGCGGGCGAGGGCTGGGCGCGCGAAGGCCTGCCGGCCTCGCGCCGCACGGCGCTGGTGGCGGTGACCGGCACGCTCGGCGTGATCGTGCCGCCCTCGCTGGTCCTGCTGCTGCTCGCCGACGCGATGCTGCGCGCCCATACCGAGGGCGTGAACATGGCGCGCAGCCTGGGCCTGCCGGGCGCCGCGGCCGAACGCATCGTCAACACGCAGGACATTCTGCAGGCCGCGCTGCTGCCGGCCGCGGCCCTGCTCGCGGGCTGGCTCGCGATCGCCGCCTGGAGCGCGCGGCGCGAGCGGCCCGTGCTGTCGGCCACACCGGCCGCGCGCGAGCCGCTCACGCGCGCGCAGCGCTGGACCCTTTCGATCGTGCCGCCCGTGATCGGCACGCTGCTGGTGCTGATCGCGCTCGGCCGCGTGCGGCCGGTCGAAGGCGCCGCCACCGCCTGCATGCTGCTGCTGGGCTGGGGCCTGGTCTCGGGCCAGCTGCTGCGCGCGGGGCTGCTGCGCCAGGTGCTCGACGACGCGATGGCGCTGACCGGCGCGCTCTATGCGCTGCTGGTCGCGGCCACCACCTTCTCGCTGCTGCTGCGCGGCTTCGGCACCGATGCGCTGGTCATGCGGCTGATGCTGGCGCTGCAGGGCCATCCAATGATCGGCCTGGGCGCCGTGCTCGCCATCCTGCTGGCCTGCGCCTTCGTGCTCGATGCCTTCGAGCTGATCTTCCTCGTGGTGCCGATCGTGATGCCGCCCGTGCTCGCGCAACTCCCCGACGCGGCCTGGATCGCGACGCTCGCGCTGCTGGTGCTGCAGGCCGGCTTCCTGCTGCCGCCCTTCGGCTATGCGCTGGTGCTCGCGCGCGGGCAGACCGTGCCGCGCCCGCCGCTGCGCGCGGTGGCGCTCGCGCTGGCCCCTTACCTCGTGCTGCTCGCGCTGGTGATGGCCGCGACGATGGCCTGGCCCGACAGCACGCGCTGGCTGCGCGATGCGCCCGAGGCGGCGGCCGCGCAGGCACCGATGGACGCCGACACGGTCGACCGCCTGATGCGCGAGATGGCCCCGCCGCCCGATCCGGCCGACGGTGCGCCCGCCACCGAATCGCCCTGAACGAAGCCGCGGGTGCTACTGCACCGCCGCCAGCACGCGGTCGAAGAACTCCGCCGCCGTGCGGCCGAAATCCTCGGGCAGGTAGTCGCGCTCGAAGTCGCGCGCGAACGCAGCCTCGACGTCGTCGTGCGAACCCCGGTAGTCGGCGATCTCGGCACGCAGCGCGGCCAGTTCGGCCGGGGTGCTCGATTCGCGGTACGAGGCCATGATCTCGGCGCCGGTCTCGCCGAAGAGGATGTCGGCATCCTGGCCGAAATAGACCTTGGTCAAGTGGTCGATCAGTTCGAATCGCATCGTGGGATTTTTTGTGCTGGCTGTCAGAACGGATGGGCGGTGAGGATGTAGAAGGGCTTGCCGTTGTAGGCCTTCATGTTGAGCGTCACGCGCACCTTGGTGAGCTGGCTCACGGCCGTGCTGCCGCGCTGCACGCCGATGCCGACCACGGTGCCGATGTCGTGCTCGAAGGCCATCGGCTTGGAGCCCACCTGCGCCGAGCGCGACCAGGCGCGGATCGCGCGCGCATTGGCGCGCACCGTCTGGCTGATGGCCGACTCGGCCGTGGCGAGGTCGAAGAACGACGACGACTTCTGCAGGCTGGGCTTCTTCGCGAAGCGGTCGAACAGGTCCTGCGCCGACTTGCCGACGTGTTCGCGGATGGTGTGGCCGCCGGCCTTGGAGCCGGCCACGCCTTCGTGCTCGATGAGGCGCACGGGCTCGAGCTTGAAGCGGCTCGCGCGCACCGCGATGACGCGCGACGCGGCGAGGCCGCCGGCCACGAACAGCGGCACCGCGACGTCGACCGCGAGCCCCACCTGCGCGCCGGTCTCGGGCGAGGCGCCCATGGCCTGCGCGGCGGCATCGGCCGTCATGGAGGTGGCGGTGCGCTGCGAGCGGCCGGTCCAGATCTGGCGCGCGGCGGTGGCGGTGACGTCGCTGCCGTGGGCACCGAGCACCACGCAGCCGACCTTGCTCGCCATGGTGGGTTCGGGCGCGACGCACAGCACGCCCGCGCCGACCAGCTCGATGACGCCGCCGACCAGCGCCGCGGTGCCCCAGAGCCGGTTGCTGAGGCTCGCCGACTCGGGCACGTCCTCGCCACCGAGCACCGCCGCCAGCTGCACCGGCGTCAGCGCGACCGAGAGGCCGCCTTCCTCGTCGTCACCCATGGCGCATTCCTTTCCTAGAACGTGTTCATGGCCCCTCGTGAGGGCTTGAGATTCCGATGCATTCTTGCACGCTGCGCCGGCCCGGGCGAACATCGGCGCAGCGCGAGACAATCGTTACCGTGAGTTCCAAGCCCGCCGCCACGCCCCCGATCCGCCGCATCGCCCACCTCGACATGGACGCCTTCTACGCGTCGGTCGAGCTGCTGCGCTATCCGCAGCTCAAGGGCCTGCCGGTGGTGATCGGCGGCGGCCGGCGCAGCGTCGACGAAGCGATCCGCCACCTGCCGCCCGGCGGCACGCTGGCCGACATTCCGGTCGATGCCTTCGCACGGCTCAAGGACTACGTGGGCCGCGGCGTGATCACCACCGCCACCTACCCGGCGCGCAAGTTCGGCGTGGGCTCGGCCATGGGGCTCATGAAGGCCGCCAAGCTGTGCCCCGACGCGATCCTGCTGCCCGTGGACTTCGAGGAGATCCGCAAGTACTCGCGCGGCTTCAAGTCGATCATCACCGACATCGCGCCGCTGATGGAGGACCGCGGCGTGGACGAGGTCTACATCGACTTCACCGAGGTGCCCGGCGGCCAGCGCGAGGGCGGGCGCACGCTGGCGCGGCTGATCCAGAAGTCGATCTTCCAGGCCACCGGCCTGACCTGCTCGATCGGCGTGGCGCCCAACAAGCTGATCGCCAAGATGGCGAGCGAATTCAACAAGCCCAACGGCATCTCGGTGGTCTACGAGGACGACGTGAAGACGCGCATCTGGCCGCTGCCCTGCCGCAAGGTCAACGGCATCGGGCCCAAGGCCGACGAGAAGCTCAAGCGCCTGGGCATCGAGACCATCGGCCAGCTCGCGGCCTGCGAGCGCGGCTGGCTGATCGACAACTTCGGCAAGTCCACCGGCGCCTGGATGCACGAGGTGGCGTGGGGCCGCGACGATCGCCCGGTAGTGACCGAGAGCGAGCCGGTCTCGATGAGCCGCGAGACCACTTTCGAGCGCGACCTGCATGCGGTGCGCGACCGCGCGGAGCTCGGCGAGATCTTCACGCGGCTGTGCGAGAAGCTCGCCGAGGACCTGCAGCGCAAGGGCTATGTGGGCAAGACCATCGGCATCAAGCTGCGCTACGACGACTTCAAGATCGCCACGCGCGACCAGACCATCGACCGTTTCACCGACGACGCGAAGACCATCCGCCGCACGGGCGGCCTGTGCCTGAAGCGCGTGCCGCTCGAACGCCCGCTGCGCCTCCTGGGCGTGCGCGTGGGCGCGCTGGCGCGCGCGGGCAGCCCCGAGGCGCTGGCACCGGCCGGCGGTGCGCAGCGCCCGGCCGCCGCGCCCGAGTCGGCCACCGCCTCGCTGTTCTGACGCCATGGCCTTCATCGCACGCTGGCTGCGCCGCTTCTCGCTGCTGCTGCTCGGCCTCGTGGTGCTGATCGGGCTCTACGTGGGAACCGCCTCCGCGCTGGTGTTCTGGCCCAGTCATGCGAAGACCACCGCGCCGGCCGCGCCCTATGTCGAGGCCTGGGTGCTGAGCAACGGCGTGCACACCGACTACGTGTTCCCGGTGCGCTCGGCGCTGATCGATTGGCAGAAGTTGTTCCCGCTCGCGGACTTCCCGGCCGTGCCGCCCGGTGCCGAGTACGTGGCGCTGGGCTGGGGCGACCGCGAGTTCTACCTGCACACGCCGACCTGGGCCGACCTCACGGCCGCGCGCGCGCTGGGCGCGCTGTCGGGCCGCAACCGCGCACTGCTGCACGTGAGTTATCTGCGGCGCGACCAGTTCGGCGCCGGCGCGTTCCGGCTGCCGCTGTCGATGCCGCAGTACCTTCGCCTGATCGAGCATGTGCGCAGCACCCTGCCCGCGGGCCAGGCGACGGCCATCGCGGGCGCGCACTACAACGCGCAGGACGCCTTCTACGAGGCCAACGGCGCCTACCACCTGTTCGAGACCTGCAACACCTGGACCGGCCGCGGCCTGCGCCGCGCGGGCGTGAAGGTCAGCCGCTGGACGCCGTTCGACTTCACCGTGACCTGGCATCTGCAGCCGGCGCCCTGAGCGCGGCCCCGTGCCTCAAGGCCGCGGCACGCCGCCCTGCCACTGCCCCCAGTTCGCCACGATGTGGTCGACCACGCGCGTGCCCACCAGCGCGATGTTCTCCACCGTTTCGGCGAAGCCGCCGGCCGTTTCGCCGGGCGCGGGGTCGAGATGCTGCAAGGTGGTCTCGTTGGGATTGCCCTGGTCGAAGTTGACCGCGCCGCGCAGGCTCATCACGCGGTCGGTGCCGTGGGTGCGCTGGATCACGAGCGTGATCGCGGCGGCCTCCATCTCGGTGATCACGTAGTCGTCGGCACCGTAGAGCTTCGCGATGTACTGCGCCTGGTTCGACATGCCGGGGCCGTGGAAGAAGGTGTCGCCGGTCATGTGGGTGCCGGTGCCCACGAAGGGCGCGCGCCGCGCCGCGGCATCGGGGTAGCGCAGCCGGTAGTTGCGCGCCGATTCGGAATCCTTGAGCGGCGTGTCGGCCGTGAGCTTCATGGCCCAGCCGACGAGGTCGGGGTTGAGCTTGAAGCGGCGGTACGACTCGTAGCCCTTGCGCGGCATGAAGGTGGGCTCGCCGGGCTTGTTCTCCTCGGGTGCCCAGCGGTGGCCGAGGTCGTAGTCGACCAGCCAGGTGGCCCAGCTCACCTCGCCGATGGTGCCGCGCGAGGGCGGCGTGCCGGCCACGCCCGAGATCACGTAGTAGGCCTGCGAGAAATCGAACTGCGGGTTCAAGAGGATCGCCTGCATCGAGGCCGAGGAGTTGACCTTGCCCATGCCGAGCACCGCGCCACAGACGCCGTCGGCATTGCAGTAGACGGGCTGCAGCGCGCCGGGCACGGCCATCGGCTTCGCGCCCTTCCAGTAGCGCTCGTACCAGTGCTGGAACTCGCCCGCGCGGTCGCCGCTGTTCTGGCCGATCTCGAACATGGCGGCGACGAACACCTTCACCTTCACGGGCAGTTCGGCGCGGGCCTCGGCGCCGGGCGCGGGCGGCATGGTGGCGGCACTGGCGGCACCGGCCAGCAGCGCGGCGGCGGCCAGCGCCGAGAGGCGGGCGAAGCACAGGGAGGAGGAAGACGGCATGGGGGACTCCGTGGGTTCGAGGATGAAGGCAGGACACGCAAGCGCGGCCATCGCACCGGCGGCGCTCGCGGCGTCCTACAGCCGCGCATTGTCGGCGCTGGCACAACGGGCCTGTCTACACCACGCAACCACCATGCCGGACACTGCATCCTCCGCGCGACGGCCTCCGTCCAAGCCCACGCCGATCGCGAACGGGCTGGTCTACGTGAACCCCGACATGCCGGGCATCCGGCGCCTGCGGCACGGCGCGAACTTCCGCTACCGCGACGCGCGCGGCCAGTGGGTGCGCGACGTGGACGAGCTCTCGCGCATCCGCATGCTGGCGATTCCGCCGGCCTACGACGAGGTGTGGATCTGCCCGCTGCCCAACGGCCACCTGCAGGCCACCGGCCTCGATGCGCGCGGCCGCAAGCAGTACCGCTACCACGCCGACTGGCGCGCTCTGAAAGACGAGACCAAGTTCGACCGGCTCGAGGCCTTCGCGCGCGCGCTGCCGCGCATCCGCGCGCGGGTGCAGCGCGACCTGCAGGCCGGCAAGGTTACGGGCGCGCCGGCCCGGCCCCAGGTGCTGGCCGCGCTGGTGCGGCTGCTCGACACCACGCTGATGCGCGTGGGCAACGAGGAGTACGCGAGCAGCAACGGTTCCTACGGCCTCACCACGCTGCGCAACCGGCATGCGGCGGTGAAGGGCGCGGCGCTGCGGCTGCGCTTTCGCGGCAAGAGCGGCGTGATGCACGAGGCCACGCTCGAGGACCCGCGCGTGGCGAAGATCGTGCGCGGCTGCCAGCAACTGCCGGGGCAGGCGCTGTTCCAGTACGTGGGCGAGGACGGCGAGCCGCACAGCGTCTCGTCGACCGACGTCAACGACTACCTCGGCGAGGTGGTCGAGGGCCAGAAGGGCCTGGACGGCGAGCGCTTCACCGCGAAGGACTTCCGCACCTGGCACGGCACGGTGCAGGCCTTGGAGCTCACGCGGCTGGCCTGCGAGCCGGGCCGGGTCGCCTCGGACGGCAGCCGCTACACCGCGAAGGACATCCTCGCGACCGTGGCGCGCCAGCTCGGCAACACGCCCGCGGTCTGCAAGAAGGCCTATGTGCATCCCGCGGTGCTGTCGCTGGGCAGTGCGCTCGCGAGCACCGAGGCCGATGCGGCGTCGGCCCTGCTCGAACGCATCGCGGGGCGCCGCAGCGCGCGGCCGTCGCGCGGGCTGCACGCGGCGGAGCGGCGGCTATTGGGTTTTCTGCAGGCGCATCGGCGCGAAGCCCAGGCCGCGACGCGGCAGCGCAAGAGCGCCAAGCCCGCATCGGGTTCGACGGCCTCGAAGGAAGCGAAGCACGCACCGCTGCCGGTGCGCAAGGCCGCGCCGGCGCGGCCGCGTGCTCAGCCCGCGCCGAGCGAGAAGCGCACGCTGTCGCGCTCGAGCGCGATGCGGTAGCCGAGGTCCTCGGCCAGGCTCTGCAGCGCGACCGCGTCGATGGCCAGCGCGCGCGGCGCGCGGTGCGCATCGAGCACGGGATTGACGGCGCTGGCCTCGCGCGGCAGTGCCGCGAAGCGCAGGCCTTCGGGGCCATCGGCCTCGATCCGGATCGCGCCGGCCTCGGGCGCGCCGTCGTGCAGGTAGCCGAGCGCGCCGAGGAACAAGTAGCGCAGCGCGGCCGCCGCGGGCCAGCGCTTCTCGTCCTCGCCGGCGGCGAGCGCATCGTCCACCTCGAGCGACACGCCATGCAGGTCGAAGGCGGCGCGCATCAGCGCGACGCAGCGCGCCACCAGCGCGGCGCGCGTGATGCCGTCGTCGGTGGTGGCCAGTTCCCAGTCGCGCAGCGAGCGGATGCCCTCGACCAGTTCGGACACCTGGCCGTCGACCAGGCCCATGCGCTCCTCGCTGACGGCGCGGTCGATGGTCTCGGCGCCGAGCTGGCGCTTGAGCATCAGCAGCGCCATGCGGATCACCGACACCGGCGCCGCCATGTCGTGGCGCAGCGCGGGCAAGGCGCGGGTCAGCAATTCGTGGCGCACGCCGGCGGCGATCCAGCTGCGGGCTCCGGGAGAGCTCTTCATCGCGCCACGGCTCCGGCCGCGAGGGCGGCTTGCAAGAGGCGAAGCCCGAGCGTCGGGCCAGGGAAGGAAGCGAGGAAGGGGGGGAGGTTCAAGGGAAATGTCCCGGTGCGAGGCAAGCGACAGAGTATCGGCCGCGCCTCGCCGCCCGGGTGTAGGAACCTGCCTACGCAGGTTCCCGTTCACCGGCGCTCAGGGCTTGCCGAGGTAGGTCCGCACGTCCTTGACCTCGACGCCGGCGGCCGCGACCGCCGAGCGCAGTTGCGCCTCGGTCACGCCCAGGGTCTGGGTCCAGTAGCGCATTTCGTGCGCCTCGTTCACGTTGATGCGCGAGCGGTCGGGCTGTCCGCGCTTGCTCAGGTCGTCTGCCATGGTGCTGTCCTCCAGGATGGTTCAGGGAATGGGCAGCAGATTGCGTCCGTTCGATGAAGGCGCCGGAAAGACCGCAGCGCGTCCCGTTGCAGGACATGTCCGAAGCGCGGCGAGTCGCGCGCAATGGACGGCCGCGACCGGGCATCCGCCTTGGCCGAAGGGAGGCTTCCGAAATCCGAGAGACGCGCGCCGCGCGCGCGGATAGATTCAGGCGATGCACAGCAACGACACCCGCTTTCCCGACATCCGCGACGCCGTGCGCGACCTCTGCGCGCAGTTTCCCGACGAATACTTCCGCAAGATCGACGAGGCGCGCGGCTATCCCGCCGAGTTCGTGGACGCGCTCACCCAGGCCGGCTGGATGGCCGCGCTGATCCCGCAGGCGTACGGCGGCTCGGGCCTGGGCCTGACCGAGGCCTCGGTGATCATGGAAGAGATCAACCGCTGCGGCGGCAACTCGGGCGCCTGCCATGGCCAGATGTACAACATGGGCACGCTGCTGCGCCATGGCAGCGAGGTACAGAAGCAGCGGTACCTGCCGAAGATCGCGAGCGGCGAACTGCGGCTGCAGTCGATGGGCGTGACCGAGCCCACCACGGGCACCGACACCACGAAGATCAAGACGACGGCGGTGAAGAAGGGCGACCGCTACGTCGTCAACGGCCAGAAGGTGTGGATCTCGCGCATCCAGCATTCCGACCTGATGATCCTGCTGGCGCGCACCACGCCGCTGGCCGAGGTGAAGAAGAAATCCGAGGGCATGTCGATCTTCATCGTCGACCTGCGCGAGGCCATCGGCCAGGGCATGACGGTGCGGCCGATCCTCAACATGGTGAACCACGAGACCAACGAGCTGTTCTTCGAGAACCTCGAGATCCCGGCCGAGAACCTGATCGGCGAGGAAGGCCAGGGCTTCAAGTACATCCTCGACGGGCTCAATGCCGAGCGCACGCTGATCGCGGCCGAATGCATCGGCGACGGCTACTGGTTCATCGACAAGGTGACGGCCTATGCCAAGGAGCGCGTGGTGTTCGGCCGCCCGATCGGCCAGAACCAGGGCGTGCAGTTCCCGATCGCCGAGGCCTTCATCGAGGTCGAGGCCGCGAACCTGATGCGCTACGAGGCCTGCCGCCTGTTCGACGCACGCGAGCCCTGTGGCGCGCAGGCCAACATGGCGAAGTACCTGGCGGCCAAGGCGAGCTGGGAAGCAGCGAACGCCTGCCTGCAGTTCCACGGCGGCTTCGGCTTCGCCTGCGAATACGACATCGAGCGCAAGTTCCGCGAGACGCGGCTCTACCAGGTGGCGCCGATCTCGACCAACCTGATCCTCAGCTATGTGGCCGAGCACATGCTCGGCCTGCCGCGTTCGTTCTGAACGACAAGTCCGCCGCCGTCTTCTCAATCGAACAGCCGGCCATTGCCGGGCGAGCGCGCATCGAGCCCGGCCTTGCGCACCAGGTCGCGAAAGCCCGCGGGCGAACTCGAGACCACGGGCACCCGCAGCATCGACTCGAGTTCGCGCACGGCGTCGAGCGTGACGAGTCCGCCGCAGGAGATGAGGATGCCGTCCGCCCCCGGCCGTGCCTCGAACACCCGACGGCCCAGGTCCACCAGCACCTGCGTGCCGACCTGGCCGACCTGCTGCACATCGGAGATCGACAGGCCTTCGATGGCCAGCGGCTCGAAGTCGCTCTGTTCGAGGTAGCGCCGCAGCTGCACGTTGACCTCGTCGATGTAGGCGGTGGCCACGGCGACGCGCTTCACGCCGAGGCCGCGCAGTCCTTCGACGATGGCGTTGCTCATGGTGGTGCACGGCAGCTCCGTGGCGCGTGACATCTCGACTTCGAGCTGCCGGTTGAAGGCGGCGCCGCGAAAGAAGCTCAGCGAGGTGCCCATGAGGGAGATGGCGCCGACGCCCTCCTCCTTGAGTTCCAGCGCCTTGTCGATCACCGAGTCGATGACTTCGGTGTAGCCGCGCGTCGAGATTTCTCCGAGACCCAGGCCGCGTGCACTGAAGCGGATGCGGGTGCCGTAGAGAAGCGGGCCGTCGATGGGGACTTCGCCTGCTTTCGGGGGGACTATGAGGCCCAGGTGTTGTTGGTTCATCTCTTCTGTTTCATTCAGTTTGGGGTCTGGGGCGCGTGCACAGGGCATCGGGTACTTCCCTCCGCGAATGTCCCCCGGCCTTCGGCCTCCTCCTTTATTTCGCTGCGGGAAGCACCCGACACCCTGTGCACGGGAGGCGCTGCGGTGATGCCGGCGGCACAACAACCGTTGCGTCCAGGCTCACGTCGATGGGGTACTCCCCGCAGCGAAATAAAGGAGGAGCCGAAGGCGGGGGACATTCGCGGAGGGGAGTACCCCATCGGCGTGAGCCCGCCCCGGACAACAAACGCCCAAAAAAATCACCCCCCATCCGCCACGATCCGCTGCTCCGTGATGATGCGTTTCCACCGCACCGTCTCCTCGGCCATGTCCTTGCCAAGCTGCGCCGGCGTTGCATAGGCCCGCAAGGTCCCCTGCGCCGCCGCGGCAGTTCCAGCATCAGGCGCATCGAGCACCGTCTTCACGGCGGCTGAGAACCGATCGACGATCTCGTTGGGCGTTCCAGCAGGTGCGAGCACGAAGATGCGCGGCGCCACATCGAACCCCGGCAGCGCATCGGCCAGTGGGGCAATGCTCTCGGCCCCTTCGAGCTTCGCGCTGTTCATCAACGCCACCGCGCGCAGCTTGCCGGCCTTGGACTGCGCCATCGCGGCCGTCGCGCTGACCACGCCGATCGGCACCTGGCCGCCGATCACGTCGGGCACGATCTGCGCGGCGCCGCGGTACGGCACATGCACCACGAAGCTGCCGGTGGACTGCTTGAGCATCTCGAAGCCCAGGTGCTGCACCGTGCCCACGCCCGAGGTCGCGAAGGAGAAACGGCCCGGGTTCGCCTTGAGCTGGGCAACGAATTCCGCCGGTGTCTTCGCGGGGAAGTCGTTGCCCGTGACGATCATCAGCGGCGAGACGAAGGCACCGGCCACCGGCTTGAAGCTGGTGAGCGGATCGATCGCGATCTTCGGCTGCAGCAGCTTGGCGATCAGCAAGGCGCTGTCGCCCATCATCAGCGTGTAGCCATCGGGCGGCGCCTTGGCGACGAAGTCGGCCGCGATGAGACCGGTGGCGCCGGTGCGGTTCTCCACCAGCACCTGCTGGCCCAGCACCGCGGGCAGGCGCGCGCTCAACAGGCGCGCCACGGCATCGACGCCACCGCCGGCCGAATAGCCGACGATGAGGCGGATCGGCTTGTCGGGGTACTTCTGGGCCCAGGCCATCGGTGCCGCGAGCAGGCCCGCGAGGCCGAGGGCCGTTGCCGCGCGCAAGGCCTGCCGGCGCCGGCGAAGGATCGTGGGTGTTGTTCTCATCGTTCAGGCCTTGCCCTTGCCGCGCGAGGTCGGCAGCTTCGCGAGTTCGCGCACGCGCTCGGCATTGGGCGCGAAACCCAGGCCCGGCGTCTCGGGCAGCGTGAGCCAGCCCTGCTCGGGGACGGGCAGGCCATCGAAGATCTGCTGCAGCATCTTCACCGCCACGTAGTGGTACTCGACCAGCCCGCCGTTCGACACGCCCGCATGCAGGTGCATGTTGTGGAAGGGCCAGGCGCCGCCGTTGTCGATCGGCACGTTGAAGGCCTGCGCCATGCCCGCGATCTTCAGGCACTGCGAGTAGCCGCCCGAGATCGTCACGTTGGGCTGCAGCACGTCGGTCGCCTGGTTCACCAGCAGGTCGCGGAAGCGGAAGGCCAGGCCCTCGTTCTGCCCGCAGGCCAGCGGGATGCTCGTGCGCGCGCGCAGCTGGGCCATCTGGCGCACGTCGTTCTGCGTCAGCGGCTCCTCGAAGAAGCTGATGCCGTAGGGTTCGATGCGGCGCGCGAGCTCGCTCGCATGGAACAGGTCGAGGCCGCAGTTGGCGTCGACATAGAGCTTCACCTCGGGGCCGACCGCCTCGCGCACCGCGGCGACGCGGCGCACGTCCTCGGCGATCACCTCGTCGATCGGCCGCGGCTCGTCACGGCGCGCGAGCGCATGGCCGCCGACGGTCATCTTCAGCCTGCGAAAGCCCTGTTCCACCCAGAGCTTGGCGGCGGCCGCGAGCTGGTCGCGCTCGAAGAAGCCGAAGCCGAAGGTCGCATACACCGGCACCCTGGCGCGCGCACCGCCGAGCAGGCGCCACAGCGGCTGGCCCAGCGCCCTCGCCTTCAGGTCCCACAGCGCGATGTCGAGCGCGGCGATGGCATGGCTCGCGTAGCCGGTCTGGCCGCGCGGCGACAGCAGCCAGTAGAGCTTGTCCCACAGGCGCTCGGTGGCCATCGGGTCCTCGCCGATCAGCGCCGGGCCGGCCACCTCGCGCACCGCGGCGGCGATGATCTCCTCCTCGGTGATGGCGGTCATGCCGTGGCCGACGAGGCCGGTGTCGGTCTCGATCTCGGTCAGGCACAGCGAGAGCGAGGTCTTCTTGTCGAGCCCCAGCACGTCGATGGCGACGGGAATGTTCAGCGGCGTGGCGCTGACGCGAACGATCTTCAAAATTGTCTCCTTCGTTGTGCGCGCATCTTTGCGCGCGCCCCGGTGGAGAACAATTCGTTTTTGGCGGGAGCGAGGCTTCGCGCGGCGCGAAGCCTCGTGCTTCAGTCGGGCTGGCTCAGGTGTTCCAGCACCGAGCGCGCGGCCACCGTCAGGTCCTGCTGCCGGCGCACGCACAGCAGGTGGCGGCGCACGGCCCAGGGCGCGTCGAGCTTGAGGCAGCGCAGCCTGAGGATCTGCAGCTGCGGCAGGATGGCCGCATAGGGCAGCACGCCGATGCCCGCGCCCTGCTCCACCATGCGGCACACCATGTCGAAGCTGCCGACCTGCATGCGCACCTTGAGCGGCACCTGCGCCTCGAGCGCGGCGCTCAGCAGCACGCGGTGCAGCGCCGTGCCTTCGCGCACCACGATGTGCTCGTGGCGCAGCACCTCGTGCACGCCGATGCGCTTGCGCCGGCCCAGCGGATGGTCGCGCGCCACCACCACGGCCAGCTCGTCGCTGCGGTAGGGCAGGCATTCGAGCGGATCGGCTGGCGTGTTGCCCTCGATCACGCCGATGTCGGCCAGGCCGGCCTGCACCGCCTTCACCACTTCCGTGCTCGCGCGCTCCTGCAGGTCGATCTTGAGCACCGGATGCAGCCGCAGGAAGGAGCCGATCTGCGCCGGCAGGAACTGCGCGATGGTCGAGGCATTGGCCGTGATGCTCACCACGCCCGCCACGCCGTTCTGGAAGTCGTCGAGCTCGGCGCCGAGCCGGTCCATGGCCGAGAGCACGGCGCGCGCATGCAGCAGCAGCCCATGGCCGGCCGACGTGAGCGTGACGCCGCGCGCATGGCGCACGAACAGCGGCAGCCGCGCGCGTGCCTCGAGGTCGGAGATGCGCTTGCTCGCGGCCGCGAGTGCAATGTGGCAGCGCTTGGCGCCCTCGCTGATGCTGCCGTGGTCGGCCACCGCCACGAACAGGCGCAGCGAACGGGTGTCGGGGGTCATGCGGGCAGGATGCCACACGGGCCGGGCGCCCCTCGCGAGCGGCCGCGGAAAAAGAAAAAGGCCGCTGGGGACAGCGGCCTTTTCTTTCGTCTTCGCTTGCGTTCTGCGGCGGGTCTTGCGGACCCTCGAAGAAGCAAAAAATTTGGAGCGGGAAAAGAGTCTCGAACTCTCGACCTCAACCTTGGCAAGGTTGCGCTCTACCAACTGAGCTATTCCCGCGAAGCCTCAGATTATATGCCCCAAAAACGCCATTTTCGAATCCGGGCCAAAAAAATCTTCAAAAAACTTCGGCGACACCGGTTCGACTACTGGCGCGCCGTACGCACGTTGGCCGGCAGCGCCTGCGGCCAGCTGGTGCGAAACGGATTGATGTCGAGCCCGCCGCGCCGGGTGTAGCGCGCGTACACCGTGAGCTTGGTCGGGTGGCAGTGCTTCCAGATGTCGGTGAACATGCGCTCCACGCAGGGCTCGTGGAATTCGTTGTGGTTGCGAAAGCTCACGATGTAGGCGAGCAGCCCGGCCTGGTCGATCGGCGGGCCGCTGTAGCGGACCTGCACGCTGCCCCAGTCGGGCTGGCCCGTGACCAGGCAGTTGCTCTTGAGCAGCCGGCTGGTCAGCGTCTCGGTCACCGGCACCTGCGTGGCGTCGCTCGAGAGCAGTTCGGGCGCGGGCTGGTAGTGCGTGCATTCGATGTCGAGCCGGTCCAGGTCCAGGCCGTCGAGCTCGTGCACCGGCTCACGGTCGAACAGCTCGGGCGCGACCAGCTTCACGCCGATGCCCGCCGCGCGGTCGCTGCCGCGCCACAGCGCCTCGGCCAGGTCGGTGCGCAGGCGTTCGCGCACGGCCTCGGCGTCGGCGAAGGCGGTGTTGTTGAAGCTGTTGAGGTAGAGCTTGAAGCTCTTGCTCTCGATGATGTTGGGCGTCTCGCAGGGCACGGTGAAGTGCGCGATCGCGAGCTGCGGCTTGCCGCGCGGGTTGAGCCAGCTCAGTTCGAAGGCGGTCCAGAGGTCGGCGCCGAAGAAGGGCAAGGCGCCGGCCGCGATGCCCATGGCCTCGCGCTGGGTGGCGCGTGCGATCGGGAACAGCAGCGTGGGGTCGTAGCGGTCGGCGTAGGCCGAGGCGCGGCCGAGCTGGGACTGCTCGGGCGTGTTGGGGTTGGGGGTGTGGGAGGCGTCGTGGCTCATGGATGACGGGATGGCGTCGCGTTCAGGAACGGGACGATGTGTCTGGCAAGGATGGCGCAGACCTCGGGCGGGAGGTCGTGGCCCATGCCGGGAATGGGCACGAACTGCGCGCCGGGGATGCGGCGCGCCGTGTCCTGGCCGCAGGCGATCGGCACCAGTGCGTCGGGCTCGCCGTGCAGCACCAGGGTCGGGCACTGGATGCGGCCCAGCAGCTCGGGGCGTTCGGTGTCGGCGCCGATGGCGAGCATCTGGCGGAACATGCCGGCCGGATGGTAGGCGCGGCGCATGGAAAAGCGCAGGCGCTCGGCCAGCGCCTCGTCGGTCTGCGGATAGGCCGGACTCTGGATCAGGCGCAGCAGGCGGATGCTGTGCGCGATCAGCTCGTCCTCGCCGCGGCCCAGCGGGCGCCGCAGCAGCATCGCGGCCACCTCGCGGCGCGGACCGGGCAGGCCGCGCGCGCCGCTCGAGCTCATGATGCTCACGAGGCTCTGCACGCGAGAGGGCGCGGTGGCCGCCATGCGCTGCGCGATCATGCCGCCCATCGAGGCGCCGACCACATGCGCCTGCGCGATGCCCAGCGCGTCGAGCACGCCGAGCGAATCGGCCGCCATGTCCTGCAGCGTGTAGGCCGAGCGCACCGGCAGGCCCAGGCGCAGCCGGATGCTTTCCCAGACGATGTTGCCCACGCCCTTGTGGTCGAAGCCTTCGCTCAGGCCGATGTCGCGGTTGTCGTGGCGCAGCACGCGAAAGCCGGCGTCGACCAGCAGCTGCACGAAATCGCGCGGCCAGGCCACGAGCTGCATGCCCAGGCCCATGATCAGCAGGATCACCGGGCGGCCCTCGCCACCGGTGTCGTCGACTTCGATCTGCAATCCGTTGGCCTGGACCTTCATCGTGGCTTTCGTAGCTTTCCAGCGTTGCGGGCTAGCGGAACTCGCGCTCGCGCAGCCACTTGGTGGCGACCCACTTCTCGCCCGCGACCACGGGCGCGCCGCCGTGCAGCGTGCGGGTGGCGGGATCGGGATGGTCGTAGCTGAAGAACACGCCGGTGCCGCGCACCGGCGCGACCTCGAGGCCGACGTCGGGGAAGGTGGTGGCGCCGCCCTTCTCGGGCTCCTGCAGGTACATCACCAGCGTGGCGACGCGCTGGCCGCCGCGCTTGAGGATGGTGGGCGTGCCAGGCTCGCCGGGGTCGAAGTAGTCGTAGTGCGGCCGGTACTGCGCGCCGGGCGCGTAGCGCAGGATCTGCAGCCCCTCGCCGAACTCGAGCGGCCAGCGCAGCAGCAGCGCCAGGCGCTGCTCGAGTTGCCGCACGGTCTCGTTCTCGCCGCGCTCGAAGAACATGCCTTCGCTGGTGCGGTCGACGTTGAGCACCTCGCCGCCGGTCTTGGTCTCGACCGTGAGCGAGCGCGCGAGCCGCACGCGCGCGGCCGCGATCAGCGCCTCGCACTCCTCGGCCGACAGCAGGTTGCCGAACACGATCACGCGCGGATGCTTCATCGTCTGCAGCACCTGCACGCGGCGGTCGCCCACGTCGATGTACAGCGGCGAACCCTCGAGGTCGGGGCCCGGCATCGAGGTGCGCGGCGGCAGCGCCGACGCCGCCTTGGACTCGGGAAAGCCGGCCTCGAGCTGGGCCAGCGCGATGTCGGTGGCGGCATCGTGCCAGCCGGCCGCGCGCATCGAGGCGCGCAGCGCGGGCACCGAATGGCCGGCCGCGAGCTGGCTCACCAGCCAGTCGCGCAGTTCGGGACTCACGGCCTGCGTCATGCGCGCGCTCCGGTTGCCTCGCCTGCTTCCCTCACATCATTCATACGAGTTTTCTCCTGAAGACCAGCCGTTCGGCCGTGGACACCTGGGCGTCGAAACCATAACCCTCGAGATCGAATTTTTCCAGCGCCTTGGGCGTGGCCACGCGGTGCAGCACGGCCCAGCGCGCCAGCAGGCCGCGCGCGCGCTTGGCGAAGAAGCTGATGACCTTGTAGCGGTCGCCCTTCCACTCCTCGAACACGCATTCGACCACACGCGCCTTGAGTGCCTTGGTGTCGACGGCGCGGAAGTACTCCTGCGAGGCGGCGTTGATCACCACCGGCGTGAGGTCGGCCGCCAGCCGCTCGTTGAGGTGCTCGGCGATGCGCGCGCCCCAGAAGGCATAGAGGTCCTTGCCGTGCCGGTTGGCCAGCGCGGTGCCCATCTCGAGCCGGTAGGGCTGCAGCCGGTCGAGCGGGCGCAGCACGCCGTACAGGCCGCTGAGGATGCAGACGTGGTCCTGCGCCCAGTCCAGTTGCGCGGGCGTGAGCGAGCGTGCGTCGAGGCCGCCGTAGACGTCGCCGTCGAAGGCGAAGGCGGCCTGGCGGGCGTTGAGCTCGGTGCTCTTGGGACGCCAGGCGGCATAGCGCGCCACGTTGAGGGCCGAGAGCTTGTCCGACAGGCGCATCAGCTCGGAGATCTGCTGCGGCGACTTCTCGCGCAGCAGCTTGATCAGTTCGACCGAGGGGCCCTTCGGGCTCTCGAAATGGGGTTGGGTGGCGGGGACTTCGGCGGGGACCGGGGTGTCGTAGTCGAGCGACTTGGCGGGAGAGAGCAGGAACAGCATCGCGGAATTATCTGTTGGCACGACCGCCCCTCGCCGCGCCGGTAAAATCGTCGGCCTTCCCTGCCCCGCGCGGCCCGCGGCCCGTACGACCTGCGTACCGGCGCCATGGCCGCATTGCCCCAAGCCCCCATGAGCGAACCCACCACACCCACCGCCCAACCCGGCCTCGAGAGCCTTTCCAAATCGTTCGAACCCGCGGCCCTCGAGGCGCACTGGGGTCCCGAATGGGAAAAGCGCGGCTACGCGCACGCGGGCTGGCGCGGCACCGGGAAGCCGAAGGCCGACGCCGGCGCGTTCTCGATCCAGCTGCCGCCGCCCAACGTGACGGGCACGCTGCACATGGGCCATGCGTTCAACCAGACGATCATGGACAGCCTCACGCGCTACCACCGCATGAAGGGCGACAACACGCTGTGGCTGCCGGGCACCGACCACGCGGGCATCGCGACCCAGATCGTGGTCGAGCGCCAGTTGCAGTCGCAGAACATCAGCCGCCACGAGATGGGCCCGACGCCGCAGGAGGCGCGCAAGAACTTCATCGCCAAGGTCTGGGAGTGGAAGGAACGCAGCGGCAACACCATCACCCAGCAGATGCGCCGCATGGGCGACACCGTCGACTGGAGCCGCGAATACTTCACCATGGACGAGAAGCTCTCGCCCGTGGTGATGGACACCTTCGTCAAGCTCTATGAAGAGGGCCTGATCTACCGCGGCAAGCGCCTGGTGAACTGGGACCCGACGCTCAAGACCGCCGTGAGCGACCTCGAGGTCGAGAGCGAGGAAGAGGACGGCTGGCTCTGGCACATCGCCTACCCGCTGGCAGACGGCTCGGGCACGCTCACGGTGGCCACCACCCGGCCCGAGACCATGCTCGGCGACACGGCCGTGATGGTCCATCCGGAAGACGAACGCTACAAGGCGCTGATCGGCAAGCAGGTGCGCCTGCCGCTGGTCGACCGGCTGATCCCGGTGATCGCCGACGACTACGTCGACAAGGCCTTCGGCACCGGCGTGGTGAAGGTCACGCCCGCGCACGACTACAACGACTATGCAGTGGGCCAGCGCCACCAGCTCGAGACCATCGGCATCCTCACGCTCGACGCGACCGTCAACGACAACGCGCCCGAGAAGTACCGCGGCCTCGACCGCTTCGTGGCGCGCAAGGCCGTGGTGGCCGACCTCGACGCGCTGGGCCTCTTGGTCGAGACCAAGAAGCACAAGCTGATGGTGCCGCGCTGCGCGCGCACCGGCGCCATCGTCGAGCCGATGCTGACCGACCAGTGGTATGTGGCCATGACCAAGCCCGGCGCCGACGGCCAGTCGATCGCGCAGAAGGCGATCGACGTGGTGCGCTCGGGCGAGGTGCGCTTCGTGCCCGAGAACTGGATCAACACCTACAACCACTGGATGGAGAACATCCAGGACTGGACCATCTCGCGCCAGCTCTGGTGGGGCCACCAGATCCCGGCCTGGTACGACGACGAAGGCAATGTCTACGTCGCGCGCAGCGAGGAGGAAGCCCAGGCGCAGGCGCCCGGCAAGACGCTGCGCCGCGAGGAGGACGTGCTCGACACCTGGTTCTCCGCGGCCCTGTTCCCCTTCTCGACGCTGGGCTGGCCCAACCAGGGCACCGAGCCCACGAGCGACTACAACCTCTACCTGCCCTCGAGCGTGCTGGTCACGGGCTACGACATCATCTTCTTCTGGGTCGCCCGGATGATCATGATGACCAAGCACTTCACGGGCCGCGTGCCCTTCAAGGACGTCTACATCCACGGCCTGGTGCGCGACGCGCAGGGCAAGAAGATGAGCAAGTCCGAGGGCAACGTGCTCGATCCGGTCGACCTGATCGACGGCATCGAGCTGCCCGAGCTGCTCGACAAGCGCACCCAGGGCCTGCGCAAGCCCGAGACCGCGCCCGCGGTGCGCAAGAACACGCAGAAGGAATTCCCCGAGGGCATCCCGGCCTTCGGCGCCGACGCGCTGCGCTTCACCTTCGCCTCGCTGGCCTCGCTGGGCCGCAGCATCAACTTCGACAGCAAGCGCTGCGAGGGCTACCGCAACTTCTGCAACAAGCTGTGGAACGCCACCCGCTTCGTGCTGATGAACTGCGAGGGCCAGGACTGCGGCCTCAAGGAGCACACGAAGGAGGAGTGCAAGGTCGGCGGTCCCGCGCACGGCTACCTGAAGTTCAGCCGCGCCGACTACTGGATCGTCTCGCAGCTGCAGCGCGTCGAGGCCGAGGTCGCCAAGGGCTTCGAGGAGTACCGGCTCGACAACGTCGCCAACGCGATCTACCAGTTCGCCTGGGACGAGTTCTGCGACTGGTACCTCGAGATCGCCAAGGTGCAGATCCAGACCGGCGACGACGCGCAGAAGCGCGCCACCCGCCGCACGCTGATCCGCACGCTCGAAACGCTGCTGCGCCTCGCGCATCCGGTGATCCCGTTCATCACGGAAGAGCTGTGGCAGAAGGTCGCGCCGGTGGCCGGCCGCACGGGCGAATCGGTGATGGTGGCGGCCTATCCGCAGAGCCAGCCCGAGCGCATCGACGAGGCGGCCGAGGCCCACGTGGCGCGGCTCAAGGCGCTGGTGGACGGCTGCCGCACCCTGCGCGGCGAGATGAACGTCTCGCCCGCCCTGCGGCTGCCGCTCTATGCCGTGGCCGACGACGCCGAGGGCGCGGCCTTCCTGCGCGAGGCCGCGCCGGTGCTGCAGGCGCTCGCCAAGCTCAAGGAAGTGAAAGTGTTCGACGACGAGGCCGCCTGGGCCGCGGCCGCCGAGGCCGCGCCGGTGGTCGTGGTCGGCAATGCCCGCCTGTGCCTGCACATGGAGATCGACAAGGCGGCCGAGCGCGTGCGCATCGGCAAGGAGATCGCCCGCATCGAGGGCGAGATCGCCAAGGTCAATGGCAAGCTCGGCAACGAGGCCTTCGTGGCCAAGGCGCCGCCGGCCGTGATCGAGCAGGAGCGCAAGCGCCTGGCCGACTTCACGGCCACGCTGGAACGCCTGCGCGACCAGCTTGTGCGCCTCGGCTGACATACGGGCTTGTCCGCAGGCCGGTAGGATGGGTGGCCGATGCAGAATCGGCCAGGCGGCGGACCGGTTCCGCCGCCGCAGTTCCGGACGGCCCCCGCGGCCCTCACTCCTTCCTTCTTCCTGAACGAACCGACACCGAATTGCCCATGTCCACCTCCCCGACGCGCATCCGCAAGGCCGTATTTCCCGTTGCAGGCTTCGGCACCCGTTTCCTGCCGGCCACCAAGGCCCAGCCCAAGGAAATGCTGCCGGTGGTCGACAAGCCCCTGATCCAGTACGCCGTCGAGGAAGCCTATGCCGCGGGCATCCGCGACATGATCTTCGTGACCGGCCGCAACAAGCGCGCGATCGAGGACCACTACGACACCGCCTACGAGCTCGAGAGCCAGCTCGAGGCCAGCGGCAAGGATGCGCTGCTGAACATCGCGCGCTCGGTGATGCCCGACGATATGACCTGCTCCTACGTGCGCCAGCCGCGCATGCTGGGCCTGGGCCACGCGGTGCTGTGTGCCGAGCACCTGGTGGGCAACGAGCCCTTCGCCGTGCTGCTGGCCGACGACCTGATGGTCGGTCCCACGGGCGGCGAACCTGTGCTGGCCCAGATGACCGCGGCCTTCGCGCGCCTCGGCGGCTCGCTGCTGGCGGTGCAGGAAGTGCCGCTCGAGCACGTGAAGCGCTACGGCATCGTGGCCGGCGACGCCGTCGAGGACGGCCTGGTGAAGGTCAACCGCATGGTCGAGAAGCCGAAGCCCGAGGACGCCCCCTCGCGCCTGGGCGTGGCCGGCCGCTACATCCTCACGCCCGGCGTGTTCGCCGAGATCCGCGAGCAGCCCAAGGGCGCGGGCGGCGAGATCCAGCTCACCGACGGCATCGCCGCGCTGATGAAGAAGGAATCGGTCTACGCCTATTCCTACAAGGGCGTGCGCTACGACTGCGGCAGCAAGGAAGGCTTCCTGCAGGCCAGCGTCGAACTCGCGCTCGCGCATCCCGAGGTGGGCGCCCAATTCCGCGACTACCTCAAGAGCCTGAAGCTCTGAACGGGGTCACTCCAAAGCAAAAAGGCCGGGAAGCGATTCCCGGCCTTTTTGCTTTTCGATGCCGTGTCGCGGCGGTCTCAGCGCCGCTTCAGCACATGGATGAAGTCGGTGCCCACGGTCTGCTGCTCCATCAGCGCATTGCCGGTCTGGCGCGCGAAGGCCTGGAAGTCGCGCACCGAGCCGGGGTCGGTCGAGACCACGCGCAGCAGCTGGCCGCTGGCCATGTCGTTGAGCGACTTTTTGGCCTTGAGGATGGGCAGCGGGCAGTTGAGCCCGCGGGTGTCGATTTCGCGGTCGACGTCCATGCTCAGGCTCCCTTGCCGACGGGCGGCTCGGGCGGCAGGTTCAGGCCGCGGCGGCGCTCCTCGTTCTCGGCCGCGATGAAGAACACCGGCTCGTGGCCGCGCGTGCGCAGCCAGTCGGCCAGCGCATAGCCGGTGCCGGCGGGCCAGCACTTGAGGTCGGGCAGGTCGTAGAGGCGGTAGTCGACCAGTTCGGGCGAGAGCTTGACCTCGCCGTCGGCCACCACGTGGTAGGCGATGATGACCTGGTTCATGCGCTGGAAGTCGTAGGCGCCGACGATCTTGGTGGCGCTCACGTCGAGGTTGGTCTCTTCCTTGACCTCGCGCGCGATGCCTTCCTCGGGCGTCTCGGCGGCCTCCATGAAGCCGGTGATCAGCGCGAACATCTTGCCGGGCCAGGCCGCATTGCGCGCCAGCAGCACCTGGCCGCGGTACTCGACGATGGCCGCGAGCACCGGCGTCGGGTTGTTCCAGTGCGTATGGCCGCAGTTGGGGCAGCGCAGGCGCTCCTTGGGACCGCCGTCTTCCATCAGCGCGATCCATTCGAGCGGCGTGGCGCAGACCTGGCAGAACTTGGGATGGGGCATGGGGTAGCTCTTGTTCTTTCTTGTCTCGTTCCGGGGAACCGCCGGCGCGCCGCGTGGCGCACCGCGGTGCTGGCATCAGGCGGGGAAGACGCCGGTCGACAGGTAGCGGTCGCCGCGGTCGCAGACCACGAACACGATCGTGGCGTTCTCGACCGTGTTGGCGACCTGCAGCGCCGCCCACAGCGCGCCGGCGGCCGAGATGCCGCCGAAGATGCCCTCTTCGCGCGCGAGGCGCCGGCACATCTCCTCGGCATCGTCCTGGCTCACGTTGATCTCCTGGTCGACGCGGCTCGGGTCGAAGATCTTCGGCAGGTATTCGGCCGGCCACTTGCGGATGCCGGGGATGCGCGAGCCTTCGGCCGGCTGCGCGCCCACGATGCGGATCGCGGGGTTCTTCTCCTTGAGGAAGCGCGACACGCCGGTGATGGTGCCGGTGGTGCCCATGGCACTCACGAAGTGCGTGACCTTGCCCTGCGTGTCGGCCCAGATCTCGGGGCCCGTGGTCTCGTAGTGGATGCGCGGGTTGTCGGGGTTGGCGAACTGGTCGAGCACGCGGCCCTTGCCCTGCGCCACCATCTGCTCGGCGAGGTCGCGCGCGTATTCCATGCCGCCGCTCTTGGGCGTGAGCACGAGCTCGGCGCCGAAGGCCTTCATGGTCTGGGCGCGTTCGATCGAGAGGTCCTCCGGCATGATCAGGACCATGTGGTAGCCCTTGATGGCCGCAGCCATCGCGAGCGCGATGCCGGTGTTGCCCGAGGTGGCCTCGATCAGCGTGTCGCCGGGCTTGATCTCGCCGCGCTCCTCGGCGCGCTTGATCATCGAGAGCGCCGGGCGGTCCTTGACCGAGCCGGCGGGGTTGTTGCCCTCGAGCTTGCCGAGGATCACGTTGTTGCGCCGGGCGTTCTCCTCGGCGTTGATGCGCTGCAGCGCGACCAGCGGCGTGCGGCCGATGGCGTCTTCGATGGTGGGGTACTTGTGGGTCATGACTGCGTCCGGTCTGCCGCGCGGGAGGCGCTGGATTCCGCCCCGGAGGGTAGCGGATATGCGAAAGAAGGAGCTTTTGGACGGTTCATCATTCCACTGTGCCATAATTTTGGGCTTCCTTCCTGCCGTGCCCGGGTGGTGAAATTGGTAGACGCAGGGGACTCAAAATCCCCCGCCGCAAGGCGTGCCGGTTCGATTCCGGCCCCGGGCACCACACACGGCAGCGACCTTTGCCGGCTTGCGCATCCGCAGCCGAACCACCGCGCACTCGCGGTGCGTTTCTATAATCCGGCCCCAATCCGTCCGCCTCGCGCTTCAGATCTAGCCGCCGCCACATCTCGATTCGAGAAGGATTCCTGCAATTTCCCTGGCTGGAATCGATGTGCCCGCGCGCTATTACAGAGAACTGCTGAACTTCTGCCTCCGCACGGTCAACGACCGCGAGGTGGCCGCCGATGCACTGCAGGAAAGCTATGCCCGCGTGTTGGCGCTCCAGCATCCCGTCGAACAGCCCCGCGCCTTCCTGCGCAAGGTGGCGCAGAACGTCCTGCGCGACCACTGGCGCGCGGAGAAGGTGCGCAACGCGGTGTTCTCCGAACGTGCCGACCCCGCTCCGCTTCGCCCGGACGACGACGCCGGGCCCGCGGACGAGCCGGCCGCGCCCTCCTCCTGGCAGCCCGAGGAACGCGCCGAGGCGCGCCAGCGCCTGGCGCTGCTGCAGCGGGCCATCGACGGCCTGCCAGAGAAGCAGCGCGAGGCCTTCCTGCTCTACCGCTTCGAAGAGCTGCCGCATGAAGAGATCGCGCGCCGCATGAACATCTCCGTGCGCATGGTCGAACGCCATCTCCAGCTCGCGCTGCTGCATTGCAAGCGGCAGGTGCAGGGCGAGCCCACGCCGCCGCGCGACGCATGAACAGCCCGCCCCGCCCCCAAGCGCCGGATGACGATGCGCCGCCCACCGCCGTGGAAGCCCAGGCGCTCGACTGGTTCTTCCGCCAGCAGCACCACGCGCTGCCGGCGCGCGAGCAGGCGGCGTTCGAGGCCTGGCTCGCGGCCTCGCCCGACCATGCGCGCGAGTACGCGCAGCTGCAGGCTGTGTGGCGCGACATGGCGCAGTTGCCGGCCGCCGCGCGCCAGCCGGTACCGAGCTCCGCCCTCGTCCGCACGCCGGTCCGCGCGAGCTCCACGACGACACGCCCGGTCTGGCACTGGGGTGCCGCCGCGTTCGCCGCCTGCGCCGTCCTCGCACTGGCCGGCTGGGCCGGCTACCAGCACATTCCCGTCGAGTCGCAGGCCCTCGCCAACGGCCCGCGCGAGGTAAGGCAGCTCGTGCTGGCCGACGGCACCCGCATCCGCGCCAATGTCGGCACCCGACTGGCCGTGCGCTACACCCTGGCCCGGCGCGAAGTGCGGCTGGAGCGCGGCGAGGCCTTCTTCGAGATCGGCGAGGACCGCCGCCCCTTCGCCGTGGTCTCGGGCACGGCGCGCATCCGCGACATCGGCACCGAATTCAACGTGCTGGCGCTGCCCACGCTGCTGCAGGTGGGCGTGAAGCACGGGCGCGTGGCCCTGACGCCCGACACCGCGCGGCCTGGCGTCGAACGGGAACTGGGTGCCGGCGACACGGCGAGCATCGACCTCGCGGCCGGCGCGGCGGCCGAGCCGGTGGTCGTCCAGGGAGCCGCCGACGCGGTCGGCAGCTGGCGCGACGGCATCCTGATCGTCGAGGCCGAGCCGCTGGCGCGCGTGCTCGAGAAGCTGGCGCGCTACCGCACGGGTGCCGTGACGCTCGACGGCGCGGTTGGCACCCTGCAGGTGTCCGGGACCATCGACCTGCGCCGCCCCGACGCCTTCCTGCGCGCGCTGCCCGACCTGCTCCCCGGCGTGCAGCTGCACTGGCAGCCGGACGGCGCAGTGTCGATCGGCGCCGCACGCCGCTCCTGAGCACCTGAATTTTTTTCCGACCCGACATTCGGGTGCGCGCGACTCGCACGTCTAGACAGGTAAGCACCTTGTCTTACCTGGAGGAGAAAGCATGACAGTCCGTGGCACTGCCACCCGCGCCACCCGCGCCATGGGGGGCGCCACTTCGGCGCGCCGCCCCGGCCCGCCGTTCGGTTCGTTGCCGCCATACGCACGCCAGGGGGCGCTGGCCCTCGTGCTGGCGGCCCTGTTCGCCGGCCCAGCCGCCGTCCATGCGCAGGCCCAGGCCACGCCCGTGGTCGCGTTCCGGGTCGAGGCCGGCACGCTGGGCCAGGCCCTGACGCAGATCGGCCAGCAGGCCCGCATGCAGGTGCTGTTCAGCCCGGCCCTGGTGGCCGGCCGCAGCGCGCCCGCGCTCAGCGGAGCCCTCAGCGTCGAACAGGCGCTGACGCGGGTGCTGGCCGGCAGTGGGCTGGTCGCGCGCCGCTCCGAAGGCGGCTTCGTCGTGCAGCGGCCGGCGCAGGACGCCGGCGCCCGCGAACTCGCACCCGTCACCGTGACCGCGCCGACCGATGCCGGCGCCACCACCGAGGGCACAGGCTCCTACACCGCCCGGATCACCGGCGCCGGCACGCGCATGGACCTGACGCTGCGCCAGACGCCGCAATCGGTCAGCGTGGTCACGCGCCAGCAGATCGAGGACCAGAACCTGGTCTCGCTCGACGACGTGCTGCGCCAGACGCCCGGCATCGTCGCCGACCGGCTCGACGAGCGCGTGAGCTTCACCTCGCGCGGCTTCGAACTGAGCCAGATGATCGACGGCATCCCGACGCTGGCCTTCACCAGCGTGGCCGGCGAGCCGAGCATGGTCGGCACCGCCATGTACGACCGCGTGGAGGTTGTGCGCGGCGCGGCCGGCCTGCTCAACGGCGTCGGCACGCCGGGCGGCTCGATCAACCTGGTGCGCAAGCGGCCCACCACCGAGCTGTCGGGCTACGTGCAGGGCGGCTTCGGTTCGTGGAACCGCTACGGGGCCGAGGCCGACATCGGCGGCAAGCTCAACGAGGCGGGCACGCTGCGCGGTCGCGTGGTGGCCTCGCGCACCGACGGCGACACCTTCACCGACTATAAGAAGCGTCGGCAGGACCTGTTCTACGGCGTGGTCGAGGCCGACCTCGCGCCGCGCACCACGGTGGCGCTGGGCTACGAGCACCAGAAGAACGCGATCACGGGGGCCAACTTCGGGCAGTCGCCGCTTTACTATGCCGACGGCTCGCGCACGCGGCTGCCCGTGTCCTTCAACTCCAGCGCGCCCTGGAGCTACTGGAACATGACCACCGACCGCGTGTTCCTGAACCTCGAGCACCGGCTGGACAACGGCTGGCGCGTGAAGGCCGAGGCGGCCAGCGTGAAGAACCAGCGCGAGCGCGCGGGCGGCGACCTCTGGCTCTATCCCTCGGCCTTCGATCCGCTGACCCAGGAAGGCGTGCTCGACCGCGGCTACAACCCGGCCGAGGGCCGCAACAAGTCGTTCGACCTCTATGCCACCGGGCCCTTCGAGCTGTTCGGCCGCACGCACCAGGCCAGCGTTGGCCTCAACGTGAACCGCTACAGCTACTCGGTGTTCGGCAGCAGTTCGACCCTCGACGGCTCCGACCAGGTGCCGGTCGCACTCTACGGCATCGCGGCCGCGCCGCAGGCAGCGTTCGTTTATCCGAATTTCCGCTTCGGCGAGCAGACGCAGCAGCGTGCACTCTACGGTTCGGTGCGGCTGCGGCCGACCGACGCGCTGGCCGTGGTCGTGGGTGGCCGGGTCACCTGGTACCGCAACCGGGGCTACTCGACCAACTGGGCCGATGGCATCCCGAGCACCACCGACGCGCCGCCGCAGCGCGAGAACGGCGTGTTCACGCCTTACGTGGGCGTGGTCTACGACCTGAGCCGGGAGTTCTCGGCCTATGCGAGCTACACCGACATCTTCCAGCCCAACACGTCCAAGGACACGAACAACAACGTGCTCGATCCGAAGCGCGGCCACAACATCGAGCTGGGCCTGAAGGGCGAGCACCTCGACGGCCGGCTCAACACCAGCTTCGCGGTGTTCCGCACCGAGGAAGACAACCTGGCGGTGGAGATCCCCGGCGCACCGCCGCTGGCGGACGGCACGATTCCGACGCGCGCCGTGAAAGGCGCGCGCACCCGGGGCTTCGAGGCCACGGTGTCGGGCGAGCTCGCGAAGGGCTGGCAGCTCATGGGCGGCTACACCTACAACGCCAAGCGCGATGCCGAGGGCGCGCTGCTCAACACCTCCCTGCCGCGCCGCATGCTGCGCATCTCGACCAGTTACCGCCTGCCCGGCGACTGGAGCCGGCTCACCTTGGGCGGCAGCCTGAGCTACCAAAACGGCATCTACTTCGACGAGAACTACGGCCTCGGCCGCGCCACCCAGGGCAGCGTGACGCTGATCGGCCTGATGGCGCGCTACGAGTTCAGCCGGCAGCTGAGTGCGAGCCTCAACATCGAGAACCTCGGCGGCAAGCGCTACTACGCGGGACTCGGCGGCTACAACGGCTACACCGAGGGCACGCCGCGCAATGCGTGGCTGAAGCTGCAGTACAAGTTCTAGCCGGCGTTCTCGCGCAGCCCCGTGTGCACCGTCGGATGCGCGAGCCGCACGCGCAGCTCGCGCTTGAGCCGCGTGTTGTCGAGCCGGCGCGATTCGCCCATGAAGCTCAGCAGTTGCAACGGCAGCTGGCGCTCGGCCTCCTCGCGCGCCACCCGCGGCGGGCGCGGCATGCCGTAGAGGTCGGCCGCGAGGTCGATGTAGTCGCCCATGCGCAGCTCGGTGTCGTCCGAGGCATGCACGATGCGCTGCGGTCGGCCGCGGAACAGCGCCGCGATGCAGGCCCGCGCGAGGTCGTCGGCGTGGATGTGGCTGGTGTAGACATCGTCCTCGCGCCGCAGCACCGGCGTACCGCGCTGCAGCCGCTGGCGCGGCGTGCCGCCCTCGCGGTCGGGTGCGTAGATGCCCGGGATGCGCAGGATGCTGGCGCGCACGCCCGTGCTGCGGCCGAACCAGCGCACGGCGCGCTCGGCATCGACGCGCCGGTGGCTGCGCGGCGTGTCGGGGCGCACGGTGCGGGTCTCGTTCACGCGCGCGCCGCCGCAATCGCCATAGACGCCGCTGGTCGAGCCGTAGACCAGCGCATCGGGCAGGCCGCGCAGCCGCAGCGCACGCACCAGCGCGGCGGTGCGCTGGTCGCGCCACCAGGCCGAGCCGCTGTCGCGCGGCGGCGGCGCCAGGTGCAGCACGCGCGTGCCCAGGGCCGAGAGGCGGCGCAGGGTCTTGGGATCGTCGAGATTGCCGATCAGCGGCCGGATGCCCGCGGCGCGCAAAGCGCCCACGCGCTCGGCCGAGGAGGTGAGCGCCACCAGCGACACGCGCCCGCGCAGATCGCGCGCCACGCGCTGGCCGACGTCGCCGCAGCCGACGATCAGGAGACGCGTCCGGCGGAAGCGCGCCGGCAGCGCGCCGGAGGGGCTATGGATTGAAGGCAAAATTCGGGTTCCCTTTTCTTTTTCAGCCCCATGTAACGGGCTGATCCAAGCCGAAGAATACCGATGACTGTTGCAGCGCCGCATGAGGCGGGCTTTTCCATCACCGTCGAACCCAGCGGCCGCCATTTCGCGGCGCAAGGCGACGAAACCATCCTCGCTGCCGGCATCCGCCAGGGCATCGGCCTGCCCTATGGCTGCAAGGACGGCGCCTGCGGCTCGTGCAAGTGCCGCAAGCTCTCAGGCGAGGTCGAGCTCGGCCCGCACCAGAGCAAGGCCCTGAGCGCGGAGGAACAGCTCGCGGGCTTCGTGCTGACCTGCTGCGCCCGCGCGCGCAGCGATGTGGTGCTCGAATCGCGCCAGGTGACCGAGGCCGGCGCCCACCCGATCCGCAAGATGCCGGTGCGGGTGCTCGCGCTCGCGCGCAAGTCGCACGACGTGATGCAGGTGCGCCTGCAACTGCCGGCCGGGGAGCCGCTGCAGTTCTACGCGGGGCAGTACGTGGAATTCATCCTGCGCGACGGCGCGCGCCGCAGCTACTCGATGGCCAATGCGCCGCACACGCTGGGCGAGCCCGGCACGGGCATCGAACTGCACCTGCGCCACCTGCCGGGCGGCAAGTTCACCGACCACGTGTTCCTCACCATGAAGGAAAAGGAGATCCTGCGCATCGAGGGCCCCTACGGCAGCTTCTTCCTGCGCGAGGATTCCGACAAGCCGATGATCCTGCTGGCCTCGGGCACGGGCTTCGCGCCGATCAAGGCGCTGCTCGAGCACATGAAGTTCAAGGCCATCGACCGCCCCGCCACGCTCTACTGGGGCGGCCGCCGGCCCGAGGACCTCTACATGGACGACTGGGTGCGCGAGCAGCTCGCGCAGATGCCGAACCTGCGCTACGTGCCCGTGATCTCCAACGCCACGCCGGAGGACAACTGGACCGGTCGCACCGGCTTCGTCCATGCCGCGGTGCTGGAGGACTTCGCCGACCTCTCGGGCCACCAGGTCTATGCCTGTGGCGCGCCGATCGTGGTCGATTCGGCCAAGCGCGACTACGTGGCGCTCGCGAGCCTGCCCGAGGAAGAGTTCTTCGCCGACGCATTCACCACCGAGGCCGACAAGGCACTGCCCTGAAGCCGGTGGCCCGGCGCGCCGGCTAGGGATAGCCACGCTGCAAGCACCGCGCGGCGCGCCGACAATCCGGGGCATGACAACCCGCAAGACCTTCCTCGCCACCCTCGCCCTCTCCACGCTCGCCCTGGCCACCGGCGCCCCTGCCCTGGCCCAGCAGCAGCGCCCGATCCGCCTCGTCGTGCCCTACGCGGCCGGTGGCCCCATCGACGTGACGGCGCGCGCGCTGGCCGAACGCGTGCGCGACACGCTCGGCGGCCCGGTGATCATCGACAACAAACCCGGCGCGGGCGGCAACATCGGTGCCGACATCGTCGCCAAGGCCGCGCCCGACGGCCTGACCATCGGCATCGCGGCCACCGCCACCAACGCGGTGAACCCCTGGCTCTACAGCAAGATGCCCTTCAACGCGGCGACCGACTTCGCGCCGATCACGCAGATGGTCCGCGTGCCCAACGTGCTGGTGATGAACGCCGAGACCGCGCAGCGCCTGAAGATCGCCACGCTCAAGGACCTGATCGCCTACGCCAAGGCCAACCCCGGCAAGCTCAACTACGGCAGCGGCGGCAACGGCAGCGCCGGCCACCTGGCCGGCGAGATGTTCAAGAAGGCGGCCGGCATCTTCGCGGTGCACATCCCCTACAACGGCGGCAACCCGGCGCAGCTGGCGCTGGTGTCGGGCCAGGTCGACTTCAACTTCGACAACCTCGCCACCGCCGCGCCCAACATCCGCTCGGGCAAGCTCAAGGCGATCGCCGTGACCACCCTGCAGCGCAGCAGCGCCCTGCCCGAGGTGCCGCCGGTGTCGGACACGCTCAAGGACTTCTCGATCGACACCTGGTGGGGCCTGGTCGCGCCGGCCCATACGCCGCCCGAGGTGGTCGCCAAGCTCAACCACGCCTTCGTCGACGCGCTGAACGCGCCGGAGACCAAGTCGCGCTTCGCGCTGCTGCTGGCCGAGCCGGTGGCCAGCACGCCCGCGCAGTTCGGCGCCTTCATGAAGAGCGAGCTCGGCAAGTACGAGCAGGTGGTGAAGGCCACGGGCGCGAAGGTCGACTGAGCTCGCACCAACAAGACAAAGGGCGGCCAGTGCCTCGCACCGCCGCCCTTTTTTGCGTGGCCTCGAAAGGCCGCCGTGCCGCCTACTCGCCCAGGTACGCCGCGCGCACCTTCGGATCGCTGAGCAACCCCTTGGCATCGCCCGACATGGTGATCAGGCCCGACTCCATCACGTAGCCGCGGTCGGCCAGCTGCAGCGCGCGGTTGGCGTTCTGCTCGACCAGCAGGATGGTCACGCCCTGCGCGGCCACGGCCTGCACCACCTCGAAGATCTTGTCGCACATGATCGGCGACAGGCCCATGGTGGGTTCGTCGAGCAGCAGCACCTTGGGGCGTGCCATCAGCGCGCGGCCCATCGCCAGCATCTGCTGCTCGCCGCCCGACATCGTGCCGGCCAGCTGGTCCTTGCGCTCGCGCAGCCGCGGGAAGGTCACGAACACGCGCTCCATGTCGCTCGCGATGCCGGCCTTGTCCTTGCGGATGTAGGCGCCGATCTGCAGGTTCTCGGTGATCGTCATGCGCGTGAACACGCCGCGGCCCTCGGGCACCATCACCAGGCCTTCGCCCACCAGGTCCCAGGCGCCGCGGCCCTTGATGCTGCGACCCAGGAACTCGATGTCGCCCGCACCCGCGGGCAGCGTGCCGGTGATCGCCTTCATGGTGGTGGTCTTGCCGGCGCCGTTGGAGCCGATCAGCGAGACCAGCTCGCCTTCGCGCACCTCGAAGTCCACGCCCTTGACGGCCTGGATGCCGCCGTAGCCCACCTTCAGGCCGCTGACCTTGAGCAACACGTTGCCGACGGCCTTGCGTTGCGAAGCGCCCGCCGCGACTTCCTCTTGGGTTTGCACTGCTGCGCTCATCTCAATGTCCTCCGGTGCCGAGGTAAGCCTCGATCACCTTTTCGTTCTTCTGTACGTCCGCCGGCGTGCCTTCGGCGATCTGCTTGCCGTAGTCGAGCACCGTGACGCGATCGCACAGGCCCATGATCAGCTTCACATCGTGCTCGATGATCAGGATCGTGCGGTCGTCGCGGCGGATGCGGTCGATCAGCTCGCGCAGCTGGACCTTCTCGGTCATGTTCATGCCGGCCGCGGGCTCGTCGAGCGCGATGAGCTGCGGGTCGGTGGCCAGGGCGCGCGCGATCTCGAGGCGGCGCTGGTCGCCGTAGCTCAGCGTGCGCGCCTTGTAGTCGGCGAACTTGCCGATGCCCACGTAGTCGAGCAGTTCCTGCGCGCGCTGGGCGATGGCCTTCTCCTCGGCCTTGAAGGAACCGGTGCGCAGCATCGCGCCGACCACGCCGGAACGGGTGCGGATGTGGCGACCGACCATCACGTTCTCGAGCGCCGTCATCTCGGCGAACAGGCGGATGTTCTGGAAGGTGCGCGCGATGCCGGCCTTGGCCACCTCGTGCACGGCCGTGGGCTGGTAGGGCTTGCCGGCGAGCTCGAAGCTGCCGCTGTCGGGCGTGTAGAGCCCGGTGATGACGTTGAAGAAAGTGGTCTTGCCGGCGCCGTTGGGGCCGATCAGGCCATAGACCTGGCCGCGCTGAATGGTGATGCCGACGTCGGACAGGGCCTGCAGGCCGCCGAAGCGCTTGGAGATGCCGCGAACGTCGAGGATGGTGTCTGCCTTGCTCATGGGATGCGTCTCCTCGCTCACGGATTGATCGACATGGGACGCGAGGCCGCACCGGGCAGCTCGTCGGCCGGGGTGTCGACGCCCGGTGCGTGGGTCTGCAGCGAGCCCGGCGCCACGGTGGCGTGGGCCGGATCGACCGGCACGCCGCCCTTGCGCTGAAGCGTCTTGCCATGCTCGGGCGAGGGCCACAGGCCGCGCGGACGCACCAGCATGATGACGATCATGGCCAGCGCGATGAACAGCTGGCGCAGGATGGAGGCGTCGAGGCGACCATCGGTCAGCGCCTGCAGCGGGCCGGCGACGTAGCGCAGCACCTCGGGCAGGGCCGCCAGCAGCACGGCACCCAGGATCACGCCGGGCAGGTGGCCGATGCCGCCGAGCACGACCATGGCGACGATCATCACCGACTCCATGAGGCTGAACGACTCGGGCGAGACGAAGCCCTGGAAGGCCGCGAACATGGAACCCGACACGCCGCCGAAGCTCGCGCCCATGCCGAAGGCCAGCAGCTTCATGTTGCGGGTGTTGATGCCCATGGCCTTGGCGGCGATCTCGTCCTCGCGGATCGCCATCCAGGCGCGGCCGATGCGCGAGACCTGCAGGCGGTGCGAGATCACGATGGTGACCACCACCAGCGCGAGGAACAGGTAGTAGTACAGCGTGACCGAGGAGATGGTGAAGCCGTCGAACTTCCAGGCCTTGCCCAGGTCGAGGCCCCAGAACTTGATCGAGTCGATCGAGGTGATGCCCTTGGGACCGTTCGTGATGTTGATCGGCTGGTCGAGGTTGTTCAGGAACACGCGGATGATTTCGCCGAAGCCCAGCGTGACGATCGCGAGGTAGTCGCCGCGCAGCTTCAGCGTGGGCGCGCCCAGCAGCACGCCGAGCAGCGCCGCGAACACGAAGGCCAGCGGTATCACGATCAGCAGCGAGGTGTGCAGGCCGTTCGGGAAGGTGGCCTTGAACCACTCGAAGGTCTCGGACAGGTGGCCCGAGCCCATGAGGGCGTAGAGGTAGGCACCGACCGCAAAGAAGGCGACGTAGCCCAGGTCGAGCAGGCCGGCGTAGCCGACCACGATGTTCAGGCCCAGTGCGAGCAGCACGTAGAGCAGTGCGATGTCGGCGATGCGCACCCAGGCATTGCCCTGGCTTTGCAGCAGCAGCGGCAGCGCGAGCACGGCGATGACGCCGACCAGGTAGAGCGCGAGGTTCTTGCTGTTCTTCATGATGGCAAGCTCCTTCAGGCGCGATCGGCCACGCGTTCGCCGAGCAGGCCGGCAGGGCGCAGCGTGAGCATCACGATCAGCACGATGAACGCGAAGATGTCGCTGTAGTTGCTGCCGAGCACGCCACCGGTGAGGGTGCCGATGTAGCCCGAGCCGATGGCCTCGATGAGCCCCAGCAGGATGCCGCCGACGACCGCGCCCGCGAGGTTGCCGATGCCGCCGAACACGGCCGCGGTGAAGGCCTTGAGGCCGGGCAGGAAGCCCATCGCGTGTTGCGCGATGCCGTAGTTGGAGGCGTACATCACGCCCGCGATGGCCGCGAGCACGGCACCGATGATGAAGGTGGCCGAGATGACCATGTCGGGGCGGATGCCCATCAGCGCGGCCACGCGCGGGTTCTCGGCGGTGGCGCGCATCGCGCGGCCGAGCTTCGTGTAATTGACCAGCCACATGAGGATGGCCAGCGAGACCGCGGTGACGCCGAGGATCATCACCTGCGTCGGCGAGATGACGGCGCCGGCGATGTGGATGGGGTCCGAAGGCAGCAGGGTCGGGTAGGCCTTGTTGGTGGGCTTCCAGATGATCATCGCCAGCGTCTGCAGCAGGATCGACATGCCGATGGCGGTGATCAGTGGTGCGAGCTTGGGCGAGTTGCGCAGCGGCCGGTAGGCGACCTTCTCGATCACGAAGTTCAGCGTGGCGGCGACGACGCACGCGATGACCAGCGCGATGATCAATATCAGCCAGCCCGGCGTGCCGGGCATCGACGACTGCATGAGCCCGATGATGGACCAGCTCGTGAGCGCCCCCACCATGAGCACTTCACCGTGCGCGAAATTGATCAGATTGATGATGCCGTACACCATGGTGTAGCCCAAGGCTATCAAGGCATACATGCTGCCGAGAACCAGACCGTTGATGATCTGCTGCAGCAAAATGTCCATAAAGAAGATTCCTCTGTGTTGCACCGTTGCGGGGTGCCATTCACCCACCGTGGCACCGGTTTGGCGCCTTGGCTTGACAAGCAAAAAACCAGCCAGCATGTGGTGGCCGCCGATTTAGTGGGCGGGATTGTAGTCACGGGCCAGCGCCTATTTGGTGCGCATCGACGGGGGTTTACCCGCTGACGTCATGCACTTTGCGCTTGTATCCATGCACGTCTTGCGTGCATGCCGCAAGGGCGTATCAGTCGCCCTGTTCAGCGTTTCGGCGCCGCAGTTCGCGCAGCTTCTCGCCGATGCGGATCTCGAGTCCGCGATCGACCGGTTCGTAGAAGACCTGGCCCTGCAGGCCGTCGGGCAGGTACTGCTCGCCGGCCGCGAAACCGCCCTCCTCGTCGTGCGCGTAGCGGTAGCCCTTGCCGTAGTCGAGCTCCTTCATGAGCTTGGTCGGGGCATTGCGCAGATGCATGGGCACGGGCCGCGTGCTGTCCTTCTTGACCAGCGCGCGCACCGCGTTGTAGGCCGTGTAGACCGCGTTCGACTTGGGCGCCATCGCGAGGTAGACCACGCACTGGGCCAGCGCGAGTTCGCCCTCGGGCGTGCCCAGGCGCTCGTAGACCTCGGCCGCGTCGAGCGCGAGCCGCAGCGCGCGCGGGTCGGCCAGGCCGATGTCCTCGCTCGCCATGCGCACCAGCCGGCGCGCCATGTAGCGCGGGTCGGCGCCGCCGTCGAGCATGCGCACGAACCAGTAGAGCGCGGCATCGGGGTCGCTGCCGCGCACGGATTTGTGCAGCGCGCTGATGGTGTCGTAGAACTGCTCGCCGCCCTTGTCGTAGCGCCGCATGCGCTCGCCGAGCACGCGCATCAGCCATTCGTCGCCGATGGCCTCGAGCTTCTCGGCGCGTGCCGCGACGGCCAGCGTCTCGAGCGTGTTGAGCAGCCGCCGCGCATCGCCGTCGGCATAGGCGATCAGGCGATCGAGCGCTGCGTCCTCGATGGCGGGCAATGCATTGATGGCCTGCGCCTTGGCGACGATCTGCTTGAGGTCGGCCTCGCCGAGCGACTGCAGCACGTAGACCGCGGCCCGCGAGAGCAGCGCCGAGTTGACCTCGAACGACGGGTTCTCGGTGGTGGCGCCGATGAAGGTGAAGAGGCCCGACTCGACGTGCGGCAGGAAGGCGTCCTGCTGGCTCTTGTTGAAGCGATGCACTTCGTCGACGAAGACGATGGTGCGCCGCTGCTCGAGCCCGTCGCGCGCCGCGGTCGCGCGCTCGACCGCCTCGCGGATGTCCTTCACGCCACCGAGCACCGCGCTGATGCTCAGGAACTGCGCATCGAAGGCATCGGCCATTAGGCGCGCGATGGTGGTCTTGCCGGTGCCGGGCGGGCCCCAGAGGATGCACGAATGCGGCTGGCCCGACTCGAAGGCGATGCGCAGCGCCATGCCGGGCCCGAGCAGGTGCTGCTGGCCGATGACTTCACCGAGCGTGCGCGGACGCAGGCGCTCGGCCAGGGGTTGATGCGAGCTGACGGCCAAGAGCGGGATGAGCGAGTGAGGGGTGGATTACTGCTTGACGACGTCCGCGCCGGTGGGCACCTTGAAGTCGAAGGTGGCGGCGGGCAGCGCGGGGTTGACCTCGACCTTGCTGAACTTGAGCACCGAGCGCTGGCCGAAGCTGTCGAGGATCTCGAGCGCCGCGAGCGCGTCGCCCTGGAAGCCGACCTGCACGTTCTGCAACTGGCCGTCCTTGTTCTTCGGCGTGGCCTTGACCCATTGCAGGCCGTCGCGCTCCGGTCCTGCCTCGAGCGCGAAATCGGCCTGCAGCGCGCGCAGGTCGGGCGCGGCGGCGATCAGGGCCGCGGGCGTCGAGCCCAGGGCCTGCGCCTGCGCGCGTTGCGTGACCTGGTTGAGGTCGGCGTCGTAGAGCCACAGCGTCTTGCCGTCGGCCACGATGCTCTGCGCGAAGGGCTTCTTGTAGTCGAACTTGAAGCGGCCGGGCCGCTGGAATTCGAAGGTGCCGCTCGAGGTCTTCACGCGGCCGGCCTGGCCGTCGCGCGGCGGCGCGGTCACGGTCTGGGTGAAATCGGCGCGGCCGGACTTGGCGGACTTGACGAAAGCCTCGAGGCTTTCCATGCCGCCGGCCCATGCATGGGCACCACAGGCGAGGAGAAGGCCGGCGAGCAGCCAGGGACGAGTCTTCATTTTTTCAAACCTTCGAAGCTGAACACCGCATCGACCTTACCCCGGCGGCCATGGCCGCCCTTGTAGGGCTTGATGAAGATTTGCAATGGGCAGCGAGCTTGTGCAAGCCGTATCTCAACACGTAACGGAATGGACGCGGGATCGCGTGGGAGCGCCTATTCAGCGCGCGCGGGCACGAGGATCTCGCGCTGGCCGCTGCCGCTCATGGCGCTCACGAGGCCGGCCTTCTCCATGTCCTCGACCAGCCGCGCCGCGCGGTTGTAGCCGATCTTCAGGTGGCGCTGCACCAGCGAGATGCTGGCCTTGCGGTTCTTGAGCACCACCTCGACCGCCTGGTCGTACATCGGGTCCTTCTCGGCATCGCCACCGCCTAGCAGGTCGCCATCACCGTCGCCATCGACCGTGCCGCCTTCGAGCACGCCCTCGATGTAGTCGGGCTCGCCCTGGCTCTTGAGATAGGCCACCACGCGATGCACTTCCTCGTCGCTCACGAAGGCGCCGTGCACGCGGATCGGCAGGCCGGTGCCGCTGGGCATGTAGAGCATGTCGCCCATGCCGAGCAGCGCCTCGGCGCCCATCTGGTCGAGGATGGTGCGGCTGTCGATCTTGCTCGAGACCTGGAACGCGATGCGGGTCGGGATGTTGGCCTTGATGAGGCCGGTGATCACGTCGACGCTGGGCCGCTGCGTGGCCAGGATCAGGTGGATGCCGGCCGCGCGCGCCTTCTGCGCGAGGCGGGCGATCAGCTCCTCGATCTTCTTGCCGACCACCATCATCAGGTCGGCCAGCTCGTCGATCACGACCACGATGTGCGGCTCGCGGCGCAGCGGCTCGGGGTCGTCGGGCGTCAGGCTGAAGGGGTTGTAGATGAACTCCTCGCGCGCCTTGGCCTCGTCGATCTTGGTGTTGTAGCCCGCGAGGTTGCGCACGCCGAGCTTGCTCATGAGCTTGTAGCGGCGCTCCATCTCGGCCACGCACCAGTTGAGGCCGTGCGCGGCCTGGCGCATGTCGGTGACCACCGGCGCGAGCAGGTGCGGAATGCCTTCGTAGACCGACATTTCCAGCATCTTCGGGTCGATCATGAGCAGGCGCACGTCGCGCGCCTCGGCCTTGTAGAGCAGGCTCAGGATCATCGCGTTGATGCCCACCGACTTGCCCGAACCGGTGGTACCGGCCACCAGCACGTGCGGCATCTTCGCGAGGTCGGCCACCACGGGATTGCCGATGATGTCCTTGCCCAGGCCCATCGTGAGCATCGACTTGCCCTCGTTGTAGACCTGCGAGCCAAGGATCTCGCTGAGCTTGATCGACTGGCGCTTGGCGTTCGGCAGTTCGAGTGCCATGTAGTTCTTGCCCGGGATGGTCTCGACCACGCGGATCGACACCAGCGAGAGCGAGCGCGCGAGGTCCTTCGCGAGGTTGACGATCTGCGAGCCCTTGACGCCGGTCGCGGGCTCGATCTCGTAGCGCGTGATGACCGGGCCGGGCGAGGCGAGCACGACGCGCACCTCGACGCCGAAGTCCTTGAGCTTCTTCTCGATCATGCGCGAGGTCATCTCGAGCGTGTCGGCCGAGACGGTTTCCTGGCGGCTCTGGGCGGCATCGAGCAGGTCGACCTGCGGCAGCTTGTTGTCGGGCAACTCCTTGAACAGCGGCTTCTGGCGCTCCTTGGCGACGCGGTCGCTCTTGGGCACCTCGGTCATCGCGGGCTCGATCTGCACCGGCGGCGACGCGGGGCGGCGCTTGGCGCGCGGCTCGATGCGCAGGTCGTCCATGTCGGGCGCGGTGGTGGGTTGGTCGCCGTCGATCGAAGGTTCGATGGCGCCGCGCGGCACGTAGGCGGGTTCGTCGTCGACCTCGGCGCGGCGCTCGCGCACGGCCTTCTTGCCCAGCGCGATGTCGGCGGCGACCTCGCGCTTCTCGCGCCGCGATTCGAACAGCGAATACACGCGCGCGCCGATGCGCTCGGCGATCTGGCTCCAGGAGAAACGGAACACCAGCGCGGAACCGATCACGCCACCGGCGATGGCCACCAGCGCGGAACCGGTGAAGCCCATCCAGCGCACGCTCGCGGGACCGACCAGCAGGCCGATGGCGCCGCCGCCCGAGCCGGGCAGGTGCGATTCGAGCCGGTACAGGCGCGACCACTCGAGCATGGTGCTCGCGCACAGCAGCAGCACGAGCCCGAACCAGAAGGCCAGGCGGCTGCGGTTGAAGCGGCCGCGCGGCGCCGGATCGCCCTGCGGACCGGTCTCGCCGCCGCGCATCCAGCTCGCGAGCGAGGACAGCCAGGCGCGCAGCCCGGCCGCCAGGCACCACCAGACCGAATAGCCGGCCAGGAAGTAGCTGCCATCGGCCACCCAGGCGCCGATGCGGCCGCCCCAGTTCTTGATCTCGCCGCCAGTGCCCGAGGTCGACCAGGCCGCATCGGAGGGCGTGAAGCTCAGCATGGCGAGCAGCCAGAACAACAGCGCCGCGAAACCGGCGATCAGGGTGATCTCGTGGGCGAAGCGCATGGCCCGCACACGCACGGGCGCACCTTCGCCGGCCGTGGAAGAGTGAAGCGTATTGAGCGAATAGGTCATGAAATACTGGCGGCCAGACCGGCAGCATGCGGGTCTGGCGGCACGAACACTACAACGAAAAGGGCCGCGGCTATTCTGCCGCGTCCACGGGCCGCGGCAGTTTCGCTCACACCTTCTTTCACGCCCCGTGCCGGCTCAGGCCAGCGACAGCAGGCGCTCCTTGACGATCATCGAGCCGTCCTCGAGGGTCTGCACGAAACCGCGCTCCTCGAGGTCCTTCATCACGCGGCTCACCATCTCGCGCGAGGCGCCGACCATCTTCGCGAGGTCCTGGCGCGAGATCTTCTCGCGCACCTTGAGGTTGCCGGCGCCATCGTCGACCGCGAACTCGAGCAGCGAACGCGCGACGCGGCCGTAGACGTCCATCAGCGCGAGCGACTCGATCTTGCGGTCGGCATGGCGCAGGCGCTGCACCAGGCCGCGCATGATGTTGTAGGCCATCGAGGAGTTCTCGGGCAGGCAGCGCGCGAAGGCTTCGCGGCCCAGCATCAGCACGTCGCACTGGATCTCGGTGCGCACGGTGGCCGAGTGCGGCTCGTCGTCGATCAGGCTCATCTCGCCCAGATAGTCGCCGGGATGCAGCGTGGCCAGGATGACCTCGCGGCCGCGGCTGTCCGCGCTGGTCACGCGCGCCCGCCCCGTCAGGATGATGTAGAGCGCATCGGACTTCTTGCCCTGCTCGACCACGACCTCCGCGCGCTTGAAACGCTTCTTGATGATCGCATCCGCAATGCTTGCGGACTGCGAAGGAGTCAGCGACGCGAACAGCGGAACGCGCCGGAGCAATTCAAGGTTGGACAGCATCGACATTCATTCAATCCCTGGTACCGCGCGCTCCTGCGGTCGGGCCATCGGCGCGCCGATGGATTACTACAATCGCGCGCATTGAAAACACCGTGCACTCGGTGGTTGATCCGAGCGGCGATACTCCCCATGTATCGCTACCACCCTCAAAATGTACACGCTGAATCAGCGCAATTCCTAGGTTTTTACGCACCATGTCCGCTTCCCAACATGCCAAGGTTTTAATTCTGGGCTCAGGTCCCGCCGGTTATACGGCTGCCGTTTATGCGGCGCGTGCAAATCTTCAGCCTTTGCTGATTACCGGCATGGCACAAGGCGGGCAATTGATGACGACCACCGAGGTCGACAATTGGCCGGCCGATGTGCATGGCGTGCAGGGTCCCGACCTCATGCAGCGTTTTCTGGAGCACGCCGAGCGCTTCAAGACCCAGATCGTGTTCGACCACATCAACAAGGTCGACCTGAGCAAGCGCCCCTTCACGCTCACCGGCGACAGCGGCACCTACACCTGCGATGCGCTTGTGATCGCCACCGGCGCGTCGGCCAAGTACCTGGGCCTCGAATCCGAGCAGAAGTTCATGGGCCGCGGTGTTTCGGGTTGCGCCACCTGCGATGGATTCTTCTATCGTGAGCAGGAAGTCTGCGTGATCGGCGGCGGCAATACCGCGGTCGAAGAAGCGCTTTATCTTTCGAATATCGCGAAAAAAGTAACGCTGGTGCATCGCCGCGACAAATTCCGCGCGGAACCAATCCTGATCGACAAGCTTCACGAAAAAGAAGCCGAAGGCAAAATCGAACTGAAAGTACACAATACGCTCGATGAAGTCCTGGGCGACGATTCCGGCGTGACCGGTATCCGCATCAAGAACACGCAGACCGGTGCGACCGAGCAGATCGACCTCAAGGGCTGCTTCATCGCGATCGGCCATCACCCGAACACGGACATCTTCCAGGGCCAGGTCGACATGAAGGACGGCTACATCGTCACGCGCTCGGGCCTGCAGGGCTTTGCCACCATGACCAGCGTGCCGGGCGTGTTCGCCGCCGGCGACGTGCAGGACCACATCTATCGCCAGGCCATCACCAGCGCCGGCACGGGCTGCATGGCCGCGCTCGATGCGCAGCGCTTCCTGGAGCAGGACGGCACGCTCTGAGCCGCCAGGCTCCTCGACGAGGCGGGCCTGGCGCCCGCCTTTTTCATGCCCCCCCCCCGGCTTTGCTGCCGGGCCGCCAAAAGGGCTATAATCCGAGGCTTTGCCGAAATCGCGCCTCCTTTCCATGAAGGGTGGGCTCAGCGGCAATCCGGGGTACCGCCACCCGTTTCTGGCGAGGTCAAGCTGCAAAACACCCTCGGCCACTGCTGTCGAGCCGGTGCCAGCTGTTCAAGAAAGAGTGTCCTCATGGCACGCGTATGTGAAGTCACGGGCAAGGGCCCGATGGTGGGAAACAACGTTTCCCACGCCAACAACAAAACCAAGCGCCGGTTCCTGCCGAACCTGCAATACCGTCGTTTCTGGGTCGAAACGGAAAACCGCTGGGTTCGCCTGCGGGTTTCGAGCGCTGCCCTGCGCCTGATCGACAAGAACGGCATCGACGCCGTGCTCGCAGACCTGCGCGCACGCGGCCAAGCTTAAGGAGCTGAATCATGGCAACGAGCAAAGGCGGACGCGAAAAGATCAAGCTGGAATCCACCGCGGGTACCGGCCACTTCTACACGACCAGCAAGAACAAGAAGACGATGCCTGAAAAGATGTCGATCATGAAGTTCGACCCGAAGGCACGCAAGCACGTCGAATACAAGGAAATCAAGCTGAAGTAATTCAGTCTGAATTCTTTCTAAAAAGCCCGCAGCGCAAGCCGCGGGCTTTTTTATTTGCCCTGAATTTCGACAGCGGAGCGAATTACCGGGACGAGCCAGCCATCTGACGCGCCCTCCACATTCCTTCTCCAGGGAAACGTCGGGCACAAAAAAGCCGGCCATCGGGCCGGCTTTTTGACAGGGGCCAAAGCCCCAGCAGGGATCGAATCAGGCGCGCGCCGAGCGCAGCCGCGTCGAGAACTCGCGCAGGCCTGCGATGCCGCTGGCTTCCGCGCGATGGCACCAGGCCGCCAGATCGGCCGCCAGTTGCTCGCGCGAATGCGAGGTGTTGAGCCACAGCTGGCGCAACTCTTCGCGCATGGTCGCCATCTTGTCGAGCACCGGGTGAGCGGCACGGGCCTGCACCACGTGCGAGCGGGCCGATGCGGGCACCTTGTCGTCGTCGCGGTGCATCCAGCGCTTGGCGGCCTTCAGCACCGAGAGGTCGGCACCCTTGCTCTTGAGCGCGGCGATTTCCTCTTGCGTGGCACGGCGCATTTCGCGCGCATAGCCAGCCATCACTTCATAGCGGTTGGCGATGACGGCCTCGAGCGTCTTCTCGTTGGCCACGGGCTGGATGTCGCCCATCTGCATCTTCGGCGGCACCTTCTTGACCTTGGCCCAGCCGATCTTCTGCATCATCTGGATGTAGATCCAGCCAATGTCGAACTCGTACTTCTTGACCGAGAACTTGGCCGAGGTCGGGTAGGTGTGGTGGTTGTTGTGCAGCTCTTCGCCGCCGATGATCAGGCCCCAGGGCATGATGTTGCGGCTGGCGTCAGGCGCCTCGAAGTTGCGGTAGCCCCAGTAGTGGCCGATGCCGTTGATGATGCCGGCGGCGGTGATCGGGATCCACAGCATCTGGACCGCCCACACGGCCATGCCGAGCGTGCCGAACAGCGCCAGGTTGATCACCAGCATCAGGCCCACGCCCTGCCAGCTGTAGCGCGAATACAGGTTGCGCTCGATCCAGTCGTCGGGCGTGCCGTGACCGTAGCGCTCCATCGTTTCCTTGTTCTTCGACTCCGCACGGTAGAGCTCGGCGCCGCGCCAGAGCACTTCCTCGATGCCCTTGACCTGCGGGCTGTGCGGATCTTCCTCGCTCTCGCACTTGGCGTGGTGCTTGCGGTGGATCGCGACCCACTCCTTCGTCACCATGCCGGTGCCGAGCCAGAGCCAGAAGCGGAAGAAATGCGACGGGATCGGACCGAGGTCCATCGCCCGGTGCGTTTGCGTCCGGTGCAGGAAGATCGTCACGGCGGCGATCGTGATGTGCGTGGTGACGAGCGTGTACAGCACGATCTGCCACCAGGTGAGATCCCACAGGCCGTTTCCGAGCCAGTCGATGGCCGCGCTCAGGATGGCGGAGTCAGGAAGCAACATTGAGTCAGGTACTCCATAACCGCACGAAGGTGCGGCTTCTAGGTAACTCGCAATTTTAGGGCCGGGGGTCAGGAATCACTCACCTTTCACCCCATGGTTTGCGCAGATTTACCCTAACTTTGGAGCCCCATACCTATTTGCGGTTCCACACGGCAGCAAAGAAACCGTCGGTGGCATGCAGATGGGGCCACAGGCGCAGGTAGCGCCGTCCGTCGGCGCCGCCCGCGACCAGGCTGTCGCCCTGCTCCACCTTGAGGCCCTGCAGCAGTTCCGCCGCGTCCACGGGCACGAAATCGGGATTCGCGGCGCCGAAAGCCTCCGCGATGGCCTCGTTCTCCTCGGGCAGCACGCTGCAGGTGGCGTAGACCAGCCGCCCGCCCGACTTCACGAGCCGGGCCGCGCTCTGCAGGATCGCCGCCTGCTTCGCGGTCAGTTCTTCCACCGACTTGGCCGATTGGCGCCATTTCAGGTCCGGATTGCGCCGCAGCGTCCCGAGCCCCGAGCAGGGCGCATCGACCAGCACCCGGTCGATCTTGCCCGCCAGCCGCTTCACCCGGTCGTCGCGCTCGTGCGCGATGGCGGCCGGATGCACGTTCGAGAGCTTGCTGCGCGCCAGCCGGGGCTTGAGCGCGTCGAGGCGGTGCGCCGAGGTGTCGAAGGCGTACAGCCGCCCGGTGTTGCGCATGCCCGCGCCGATCGCCAGCGTCTTGCCGCCGGCGCCCGCGCAGAAATCGACCACCATCTCGCCGCGCTTGGCGTCCAGCAGCAGCGCCAGCAGCTGCGAGCCCTCGTCCTGCACTTCGATGGCGCCACGCACGAAGGCGTCGAGCTTGGTCAGCGCGGGCTTGCCTTCGAGGCGCAGGCCCCAGGGCGAATACGGCGTTGCTTCCGATTTGATAGCAGCTTTGGCAAGCTCCGCCTTCACGTCGGCCCGCTTGTCATGCAGGGAATTGACGCGCAGGTCGAGCGGCGCCGGCTGCTGCAGGCTCTGGACCAGCGGCCAGAAGCCGTCGCCGAGCTGGCTCTTGAGTGGCGCCACCAGCCATTCGGGCAGGTTGTGGCGATGGCGCTCGAGCAGGTCGGCCTCGCTGACCGCGTCGCAGTTGTCGAGCCAGCGCTTCTCGGTGTCGTTGAGCGCGCTCTTGAGGAAGTCGCGCGGGCCGTGGAAGCCCAGGATCGCCATCCGGCGTTCCTTCGGGCCGCTGCCCGAGGGCGAGAGGTGATCGAACAGCAGCTTCTTGCGCAGCACGGTGTAGACCGTCTCGGCCAGGGTGGCGCGCTCGCGCGGACCGAACTCGCGGTGGTCGCGAAAGAAGCGCGAAACCACCTGGTCGGCGGGGTGATCGAATTTCAGGACCAGGCCGACCAGATCGGCGGTGGCCTCCAACAGGGCTTTGGGGTGCATGCCCCGATTGTCTCAGCCGCCGCCCGCCTCAGGCTCCGCGCGTCCAGACCGCCCCGAAAGCCTGCCGCTCGATGTCCTCCAGCGTCGGCGAATGCCCGGCCCACAGCACCAGCGCCACGCCGGGCAGGCTCAGGGTCTGCTCGAGCTGGCGGCACAGCTGCCAGCGCTCCTCGTCGTCCAGGCCCGGCAGTTCGACGAAGACGACGAAGGCGCGCCGCCACGGAAACTCGCGCAGGTTCTTGCGCACCAGCCAGGCGCGCGACACCGGCAGGTTGCGCACGAGGTCGGCCCGCAACTCGTCGAGCTCGTGCTCGTTGAGGTCGTGCCGGCCGATCTGGCTGAAGCTCGGCGTCTCGGTCAGTTCCTCCCAGGCGCGCGCTTCGGCCTCCTCGGCCTCCTTCAGGCGGCCGCGCCAGTGCTTGAGGCCCGCCTCGTCGTGCGGACCGGCATCGGGGTTCTCGAGCACCGCCACCGCATTGCGGGCGGCCCACCAGCGGCTCGCGGCGCCCGCCTCGTGCAAGCGCTCCAGCACCGCGAGCCGGGTCTCGCGCTCGGTCGACGGGATCATCTGCGCCAGGCCGCGCAAGGCACCCGGGTGCTCGGGCGCGATCCGCAGCGCGCGCTCGTAGCGCTCGCGCACCGGCGCCGAGGTGTCGAGGCGGCGTTCGGCATCGGCCCATTCGACCCACTCGTCGGGCGTGTTGCGCTCGCCGCGCGCCGCCAGCACCGCGATGCGCTCGCGGATGCGCGAGCGGTGCGCGTGATGCTGCTTCCAGTCGGCGGCATGGGCCTGGCGCCACTGGGCGTCGAAGTGCGCGATCCAGCGCGGGCCGTCGACCAGCATCTCGAGCGCCGGCCGCTTCGACCAGGCCGGCACCGTCGCCTTCTGGCGCAGTGCCTCGAGCCGGTCGCGCAGCACCGGATGGGTGTCTTCCAGGTCACTGACGCGGCGCATCGCCTCGCGCAGCGCCTGGCGCGCGAACTCGGGCCCCGGGGGCGTCGCAGCGCACTCGCGCAGCCCCGCGAAGGGCCCCGGCGGCAGCGGCTCGCGCTCGGCCCGGGCCCAGTGCCAGGGCCAGAACTCGTTGGCGTACCAGTTGGCCTTGATCGAGATCTCGGTCAGCGCCGCGGCCGCCACCGAAGTGCCGAGCAGCCGGCCCGAGATGCGGTCGGCCTCGTACTCGTCCTGCCGCGCGAGCGCGAAGGTCTTGGCCGCGAAGCGCGGGAAGTACCAGCGGAAGAAGGCCTGCGAGACGATCGCCATCACGCCTTCGTTGCGCTGCAGGTTGGCGTCGAGCTTGAGCCACGACAGCCGCGTGCGGTAGATCCAGGCGCTGAGCTTGCCATGGTTGCCGCGCAGGTGGCCGTACTCGTGCGCGAGCACCGACAGCAGCCGCCGCCGGTCGAGCATCATCAGCAGCGGCAGCCCGATGCTCAGCGAATTGACCGCGCCGCCGAAGAGCCCGAAGCGCGGCACCTGGCGGATGCTGGCGTTGAAATCGTCGTCGAGGTAGACGCGATGGACCGGCGGTCCCTTGATCTTGCTGCGGATGCGGTCGAGCGCCTCGAACAGCTGGGGCGCGTCCTCGCGCGAGAGCTCCAGGCCGTCCGGCTCGTCGAAGCGCACCCACAGCGCGCGCACCGTGGCCCACAGCAGGCCCAGGCCGAACAGCAGCAGCCAGCCGCGCGAGACGCTGAAGCGCCCGTCGCCCAACGACACGGCGACCCAGACGATCAGCCCCATCGCCAGCCCGAGGCAGGCCAGCACCCAGAGATAGCCCAGCGCCGCGAACGCCGCCACGCCGCGGCGGTAGCGCGCGCTGTCCTCCGCACTGGCATGCTCGCTCAGCCGGACGAGATGGACAAAATCAGCGCGATCCATTCCGGTACTTCCGCCTGCCCCGGCATGCCTGCCGGCGGCCCCGACTCCTGACAAAGAAAGAAACGACCCCGTGACCGACGACGACCTGCCGCCCCTGATCCAGACCCCGCCGGGCCGCTACCGCCACTACAAGGGCGGGGAATACGAGGTGCTGGACACCGTGCGCCACAGCGAGACCCTGGAACCGATGACGCTCTACCGCGCGCTCTACGGCGCCCGCGGCCTGTGGGTGCGCCCGGCCGCGATGTTCGAGGAAACCGTGGACATCGACGGCCGGCGGCAACCGCGCTTCGCGCGGATCGAAGGCTGAACGGGCATCGGCGCTCATCCTGCGTCGCCGGTTCGCCGTCCGTTCGGGAAATCGGGCCGAACCGCTCAGCCGCAGCGGACGTCCGTCACCCGGTTGCGCGCATCGACGTCGAGATTCAGGCGCCCGCCATCGAGCTCGGTGGTCGCGGCATCGCCGGGCTTGAGCACGCGCACCGTGCCGGCGCCCGCGCGCACCCTGGCGGCGGCTTCTAGTTGAGGCGTGAGCTGCTGACCCACGGCGAAGCGGGCACCGTCGGCACCGCACTGGAACACCGGGGCGGGCGGCGGCGCCGGTGCGGCGGGCGGCGGCGGGGCCGGAGCGGCGCAGCCTGCCATCAGGGCGGCACCGGCGATCGTGGACAGTAGCGATTGCGTTTTCACTGCGACTCCCGAAAACCCGCGAATATAAACAAGTTCTTTAAGGATTGTGTCCTGATGTATCCATCAGCCACTGGGCAATGGCGCGTGGATACAACTGGTGCTCCTGGGCGAGCACCCGGCCGGCGAGCGTCGCCGCCGTGTCGTCGGGCAGCACCGGCACCACGGCCTGCGCCAGGATCGGACCATGGTCGAGCTCGGTCGTGACCTGGTGCACCGTGACGCCCGCCACCTTGCAGCCCGCGTCGATCGCGCGCTGGTGGGTGTGCAGGCCCGGGAAGGCCGGCAGCAGCGAGGGATGGATGTTCACCAGCCGCCCGGCATAGCGCTCGACGAAGCCGGGCGTCAGGATGCGCATGAAGCCCGCGAGCACCACCAGTGCCGGCGCATGCGCGTCGACCGCCACGGCAAGCGCCTGGTCGAAAACTTCGCGGCTCGCGAAATCCTTGTGCGGCACCACCGCGGTCGCGATGCCCTGCGCCCGGGCCAGCGCCAGGCCGCCCGCCTCCGCCTTGTTGCTGACGACGGCGGCGACGCGGGCGCCGAAACGCTCGGCCCAGCGGTCGCGCGCCGCGGCGCGCACGATGGCCTCCATGTTGGAGCCGCCGCCGGAGATCAGGATCACGATGTTCTTCATGGGAGGCGGGATTATCCGTGCCCGTGAAAGCGCCCTTTTCCCGCCCTCCCCCTTGCAGCGCGAGGTCCGCGCACCCAGACTTGTCGCCGCGCGGACAGCGATTTGCAGCACGACCGTGCTAAAACTCGTGGCTCCGGAGACACGCCGCGTCTGCGGTGCACCGACGATCAACACAGCGAGGCACGCATGGATTTGAGCTTCACGCCCGAAGAACAGCAGTTCCGCGAAGAGATTCGCGCATGGGTCAAAGAAAACCTTCCCAAGGAAATCTCCACCAAGGTCCACAACGCGCTGGAACTCACGCGCGACGATATGCAGACCTGGGCCAAGATCCTCGGCAAGAAGGGCTGGCTGGGCTACGGCTGGCCCAAGGAATTCGGCGGTCCCGGCTGGACCGCCGTGCAGCGCCACCTGTTCGAGGAAGAAACCGCGCTGGCCGGCGCGCCGCGCATCGTGCCCTTCGGCCCGGTGATGGTGGCCCCGGTCATCATGGCCTTCGGCAACCCCGAGCAGCAGAAGCGCTTCCTGCCCGGCATCGCCAGCGGCGAGGTCTGGTGGAGCCAGGGCTACAGCGAACCGGGCTCGGGCTCCGACCTCGCCTCGCTCAAGACCAAGGCCGAACGCCAGGGCGACAAGTACATCGTCAACGGCCAGAAGACCTGGACCACGCTCGGCCAGTACGGCGACTGGATGTTCAACCTCGTGCGCACCAGCAGCGAGGGCAAGCCACAGACCGGCATCAGCTTCCTGCTGCTCGACATGAAGTCGCCCGGCGTCACCGTGCGCCCGATCAAGCTGCTCGACGGCGGCCATGAAGTCAACGAAGTGTTCTTCGACAACGTCGAAGTGCCGGCCGAGAACCTGATCGGCGAGGAGAACAAGGGCTGGACCTACGCCAAGCACCTGCTCTCGCACGAGCGCACCAACATCGCCGACGTCAACCGCGCCAAGCGCGAGCTCGAGCGCCTCAAGCGCATCGCGAAGACCGAGGGCGTGTACGACGACGCGCGCTTCCGCGACGAGATCGCCAAGCTCGAGGTCGACATCGTCGCGCTCGAGATGATGGTGCTGCGCGTGCTGTCGGCCGCCACCTCGGGCAAGAACTCGCTCGACGTGGCCGGCCTGCTCAAGATCCGCGGCAGCGAGATCCAGCAGCGCTACAGCGAACTGATGATGCTCGCGGGCGGCCCGTATGCGCTGCCGCTGATCCGCGAAGCCATGGCCGCCGGCTGGCAGGGCAACTTCCCGGGCGGCAACCCGGCGCTCGCGCCGCTGTCGTCGACCTTCTTCAACATGCGCAAGACCACCATCTACGGCGGCTCGAACGAAGTGCAACGCAACATCGTCGCGCAGACGGTGCTGGGCTGAGGAGACAAAGACATGGATTTCAATTTCACCGACGACCAGGAACAACTGCGCGACGCCGTCCGCAAATGGGTCGACAAGGGCTATGACTTCGAGCGCCGCCGCGGCATCGAGGCCAAGGGCGGTTTCTCGCGCGAGGCCTGGGACGAACTGGCCGAGCTCGGCCTCGGCGGCCTCTACATTTCCGAGGACGATGGCGGCCTGGGCATGGGCCCGGTGGCCGGCATGGTCGTGATGGAAGAGCTGGGCCGCGGCATCGTGCTCGAGCCCTTCGCGCAGACGCTGATCGCCGGCGCCGTGCTCGGCGGCTACGCGGGCGACGCGCTCAAGAAGGCCTGGCTGCCGCGCATCGCGGGCGGCGAAGCCATCGTGGTGCTGGCCTACCAGGAACGCAAGGCGCGCTATCGCCTCGACGTCTGCGAAGCCAAGGCCGTGAAGGCCGGCGAGGGCTGGAGCCTGACCGGCGCCAAGAGCCTGGTGGCCATCGGCGACCAGGCCGATGCCTACCTCGTGCCCGCCCAGGCCGACGGCAAGATCGCCCTGTTCCTGGTCGAGCGCAGCGCCAGCGGCGTGGAAGCGCGCGGCTACGGCACGCAGGACGGCAGCCGCGCCGCCGAGGTGGTGTTCGACAAGGCCGACGCCACGCTGGTCACGGCCGACGGCCTCGCGGCCCTCGAGTACGCGGTCGACGTCGGCATCGCCGCCACCTGCGCCGAAGCGGTGGGCGTGCTCGACAAGACGGTGGACGTGACGGTCGACTACATGAACCAGCGCAAGCAGTTCGGCGTGGTCATCTCGAGCTTCCAGGCGCTGCGCCACCGCGTCGCCGACATGAAGATGCAGCTCGAACTCGCGCGCTCGATGAGCTACTACGCCACGCTCAAGCTCAACGCCCCCGCGGCCGAGCGGCGCCAGGCGCTGGCGCGCGCCAAGTACCAGCTCGGCGTGTCGATGCGCTTCGTGGGCCAGAACTCGGTGCAGCTGCACGGCGGCATCGGCGTGACCGACGAATACATCGGCAGCCACTACTTCCGCAAGCTCACGCAGCTCGAGATGAGCTTCGGCGACAGCTTCCACCACCTGGGCGAGGTGTCGGCGCGCATGCAGGACACGGCCGGCGTCTTCGCCTGACGGTGCTTTTCTCTTAGCATCCAACGCCCGCCCGCCTTCGCGCCGGCGGGCGTTTTTTCATTCGGAACGGCCGCCGCAACGCAACCACGAAGACCGACCATGCCATCCCGCCGCACCCTCCTCCTCGGCGCGCCGCCGGTCCTCGCCGGGCTGCTCGCGTCCCCCGCCCTCCTGTTGACCGCCTGCGCCAATGCGCCGACCGCCATGCCCTCGCTCGCCGACCGCCCGCCCATCGTCTTCGTGCACGGCAACGGCGACTCGGCCGCGCTGTGGCAGACCACGCTCTGGCGCTTCGAGTCGAACGGCTGGCCGCGCGAGCGGCTGTTCGCCTTCGACCAGCCCCTGCCGCTGGCGCGCGACGACGACGGCGTGGCCCAGGCCGGGCGCAGTTCCACGGCGGAATCGGCCGCCTTCCTCAAGGAACGGGTCGAGCAGGTGCTGCGCACCACCGGCGCGCCCAAGGTCGTGCTGATCGGCAACTCGCGCGGCGGCAACACCATCCGCAACTACGTCCAGAACGGCGGCGGCGCGGCCGTCACCAGCCACGTGGTGCTCGGCGGCAACCCGGCGCACGGCATCTGGGCCGTGCCGGGCCTGCGCGAGAACAACGAGTTCTCGGGGCTGTCGCCCTTCATGCGGCAGCTCAACGCGCCCAAGGGCCCGAACGGCGACGAGGTGACGCCCGGCGTGAAGTGGCTGACGCTGCGCTCGGACAACAACGACAAGTACGCCCAACCGGACGGCCTGTGGGTCGGGTCGCCCGGCAAGCCGACGAACATCGGCTTCGACGGCCCGGCGCTCAAGGGCGCGACCAACACCGTGCTGCCGCGCGTGGACCACCGCGAGACCTCGTTCTCGCCCGCTGCGTTCGCGGCGACCTGGCAGTTCCTCACCGGCGAGGCGCCGCGCAACCCGGAGATCGCGCGCGAGGCCAACGTGGTGCTCGACGGCCGCGCGATCGGCGCGGAGAACCAGTCGCTGGCCGGCGCGCAGGTGCTGGTGTACGCGGTCGATCCGGCCACCGGCCGGCGGCTCGGCGAGCCCGTGCACCGCAAGACCATCGGCACCGATGGCCGCTGGGGCCCCTTCAGCGCGCGCCCCGATGCGGCCTACGAATTCGTGCTCGATACCCAGGCCAGCATCACCCACGTCTACCGCAGCCCGTTCCCGCGCGGCAGCAGCCTCGTGAACCTGCGGCTCGACCCGATCGTGCCGGCCGACGGCAGCGCCAACGCGGTCGCCGTCTTCACGCGGCCGCGCGGCTATTTCGACGCGCAGCGCGACACCATGCGCTTCGACGGCAAGAGCCCGCCCGCTGGCGTGCCGCCCAAGGGGGCAGGCGTGTCGAGCTCGCGCTTGCGCGAGACGGGTTCCGAGCCGCAGCGCGCGGTCACGGGCGAGTTCAATGGCGAGCGCCTCACGGGGCTCACCTGGCCCGCGGTCAAGGGCCATGTCACGGTGCTGGAACTGACCTACTGAAGAAAAGGCGGCATGCGATGAACGACAGCTCCCCCTTCGTGCTCGAGGCCCGCGACGCCCGCGGCGTGGTCACGCTCACGCTCAACCGCCCGGGCGCGTTCAATGCGCTGTCCGAGGGCATGCTGGGCGCCCTCGAAACGGCCATCGCCGGCATCGCGGCCGACGACACGGCGCGTGCCGTCGTGATCGCGGGCGCCGGCAAGGCCTTCTGCGCCGGCCACGACCTGAAGGAAATGCGCGCCGCGCCCGCGCTCGACTACTACCAGCGCCTGTTCGCGCGCTGCGGCGAGATGATGCTGTCGCTGCAGCGGCTGCCGGTGCCCGTCATCGCGCGCGTGCACGGCATCGCGACCGCCGCGGGCTGCCAGCTGGTGGCGGTGTGTGACCTCGCCGTGGCCTCGAGCGAGGCGCGCTTCGCGGTCAGCGGCGTCAACGTCGGGCTGTTCTGCGCCACGCCGAGCGTCACGCTGTCGCGCAACCTGGGCCGCAAGGAGGCCTTCGAGATGCTCGTCACCGGCGAATTCATCGGCGCCGAGGAGGCGCGCGAGAAGGGCCTGGTCAACCGCGTGGCGCCGCCGGCCGAGCTCGATGCCGCGCTCGAGGCGCTGCTGGCCAGCATCGTCGCCAAGCCGCGCACCGCGCTGGCGCTCGGCAAGGCGCTGTTCTACCGGCAGCTCGAAACGGGCATCGCGCCGGCACTGGCGGACGCCAGCCAGACCATGGCCTGCAACATGATGGATGCGAGTGCGCTCGAAGGCGTGCAGGCCTTCATCGAGAAGCGCCCGCCGGCCTGGAAAGCCTGAACCCGGCCAGCTAGCTGTCGTGCAGCCGCGAGCTCTGCGGCAGGTGCGCCATCAGGAATTCCATCTGGTCCGCCAGGATGCGGCGGTTGCGCAGGATGAAGTCCTCCCAGAGGCTGGGCACGTAGGGCGCGTACAAGAGCGGCATGTTGGCCTGCTCGGGGGTGCGGCTGCTCTTGCGGTGGTTGCAGGGCTTGCAGGCCGTGACCACGTTCATCCAGGTGTCGATGCCGCGCTGCGCGAACGGAATGATGTGCTCGCGGGTCAGCTCGTCCTCGTGGAAGTGGCCGCCGCAGTAGGCGCAGACGTTGCGGTCGCGCGCGAACAGCTTGCTGTTGGTGAGGCCCGGACGCTGGGTGAAGGGGTTGATGCGCGGCACGCCCTTGGTGCCGATGATGCTGTTGACGGCAATCTGCGACTGCTCGCCCGTCATCGCGTTGTGGCCGCCGCGGAACAGGGCCACCTGGCCGCCAGCCTCCCAGCGGACTTCGTCCGCTGCATAGTGGATCACCGCCTGTTCGAGCGAAATCCACGACTGGGGCAGCCCTTGGGCCGACAGCTTCAAGACCTTCACCACACGCCTCCTCGACAGAACGAAAGAAACACGGAGAGACCCGGGACACGGAGCGCGTCGGCGACCTCGCGGATCGGCGCACTGCGTCACAATATACCGGCTTTGTGACAAAACGGCCTGATGAGCCCATTCGGCGGGCGACAGGCGCTATCAAAAAGATATTCACCCATGCAGGTTTTCCGCGGCTTCCGGCACCCGGGCGTGGCTCCGGCCTGCGCCTTGACCATCGGCAATTTCGACGGCGTCCACCGCGGCCACCAGGCCATGCTGGCGCTCCTGCAGACCGAGGCGCGGCAGCGCGGCCTGCCGAGCTGCGTGCTGACCTTCGAGCCCCATCCGCGCGACTATTTCGCCGCGCTCGCGAAGAAGCCCGAGCTGGCCCCGGCGCGCATCGGCACGCTGCGCGACAAGCTCGGCGAGCTGGCCGCCTGCGGCGTCGCGCAGACCGTCGTGCTGCCCTTCGATGCCCGGCTCGCCTCGCAGTCGCCCGAGGAATTCATCCAGAACGTGCTGGTCGACGGCCTGGGCGCGCGCTACGTGCTGGTGGGCGACGACTTCCGCTTCGGCGCCAGGCGCGCGGGCGACTACGCGATGCTCGACGCGGCCGGCGATGCCCGCGGTTTCGATGTCGCGCGCATGAACAGCTACGAGGTGCACGGCCTGCGCGTGTCGAGCTCGGCCGTGCGCGAGGCGCTGGCCGAAGGCCGCATGGCCGACGCCCAGACCCTGCTGGGCCGGCCCTACGCCATCTCGGGCCACGTGGTGCACGGGCGCAAGCTGGGCCGCGCGCTCGGCGCCTCGGCACCGGGGCAGGACGACGGCTTCCGCACCCTCAACCTGCGCTTCAAGCACTGGAAACCGGCGGCCAGCGGCATCTTCGTGGTGCTGGTGCATGGCCTGTCCGAGCGGCCGCTGCCCGGCGTCGCCAACCTCGGCGTGCGGCCCTCGCTCGACCCGAACGACGTCAATGCCGGCCGGGTCCTGCTCGAGACCCACTGCCTCGAGTGGCCCTCTCACCTGGGCGCCGAAGGGGCCTACGGTAAAATCGTGCGCGTGGAACTGCTGCACAAATTGCACGACGAATTGCGCTACACCAGCCTCGAAGCCCTCACCGCGGGCATCGCGAAGGATGGACGCGACGCGCGTGCCTTCTTTGCATCCACCCACGCAGAAACCCACCGCCAGACCACGCGCGATCGAATTTAGCCCTGCACGCTCCGTGCTGCCGCCCTTCGACAAGCTCAGGGCGAACGGCTTTTCTTCCGCACCGACGCCCTTTGTGCCGTTCGGGCTGAGCCTGTCGAAGCCCACTGTTTCGCACCCCCAACATGTCTGACGCTGCCGCCCCCACCGATTACCGTTCCACGCTGAACCTGCCCGACACCCCCTTCCCGATGCGCGGCGACCTGCCCAAGCGCGAACCGGGCTGGGTCAAGGAATGGAACGACGCCGAGCACGGCACCTACCACCGCCTGCGCCTGGCCCGCCGCGGCGCGCCCAAGTTCATCCTGCACGACGGCCCGCCCTACGCCAACGGCCAGATCCACATGGGCCACGCGGTGAACAAGATCCTCAAGGACATGATCACCAAGGCGCGCCAGCTCGAAGGCTACGACGCGCTCTACGTGCCGGGCTGGGACTGCCACGGCCTGCCGATCGAGAACGCCATCGAGAAGCAGTACGGCCGCAACCTGAGCCGCGACGAGATGCAGGCCAAGAGCCGCGCCTACGCCACCGAGCAGATCGCCCAGCAGATGGCCGACTTCCAGCGCCTGGGCGTGCTCGGCGAATGGGACCATCCCTACAAGACCATGGACTTCGCCAACGAGGCCGGCGAGTTGCGCGCGTTCAAGCGCGTGATCGAGCGCGGCTTCGTCTACCGCGGCCTGAAGCCGGTCTACTGGTGCTTCGACTGCGGTTCCTCGCTCGCCGAGTTCGAGATCGAATACGCCGACAAGAAGAGCCAGACCATCGACGTGGCCTTCAAGGCGCACGAGCGCGAGAAGGTGCTCGCCGCCTTCGGCCGGCCCGATGCGCTGGGCGATGTCTTCGCCGTCATCTGGACCACCACCGCCTGGACCATCCCGGCCAACCAGGCAATCAACCTCAACCCCGAGCTCGAGTACGCGCTGGTGGACACCGAGCGCGGCCTGCTGATCCTGGCCGCCTCGCTGGTCGAGATGTGCATGACGCGCTATGCGCTCGACGGCAAGGTGATCGCCACCGTCAAGGGCGAGGCGCTCGGCGGGCTCGAGTTCGAGCATCCGCTGTACGACGTCGACGCCGGCTACCGCCGCCTGTCGCCGATCTACCTGGCCGACTACGCCACCGCCACCGACGGCACCGGCCTGGTCCACTCCTCGCCCGCCTACGGCCTGGACGACTTCAACTCCTGCGTCGCCCATGGCGTGGCCTACGACGACATCCTGAACCCGGTGCAGGGCAACGGCAGCTACGCGCCCGACTTCCCCCTGTTCGGCGGCCAGAACATCTGGAAGGCCGTGCCGGTGATCATCGCCGCGCTGCGCGACGCCAACCGCCTGCTGACCACCGAGACCATCAGCCACAGCTACCCGCATTGCTGGCGCCACAAGACGCCGGTGATCTACCGGGCCGCGGCCCAGTGGTTCATCCGCATGGACGAGGGCGAGGGCGTGTTCACCAAGGACAAGGCGCCCAAGACGCTGCGCCAGACCGCGCTCGACGCCATCGAAGAGACCAGCTTCTATCCGGAGAACGGCAAGGCCCGCCTGCACGACATGATCGCCGGCCGGCCCGACTGGTGCATCAGCCGCCAGCGCAGCTGGGGCGTGCCGATCCCCTTCTTCCTGCACAAGGATTCGGGCGAGCTGCATCCGCGCACGATGGAGATCCTCGACCAGGCCGCCGACATCGTCGAGAAGGGCGGCATCGAGGCCTGGAGCCGCGTGACGGTCGAAGAGATCCTCGGCGCCGAGGACGCGCCGAACTACACCAAGAGCACCGACATCCTCGAGGTGTGGTTCGACTCGGGCTCGACCTTCTATCACGTGCTGCGCGGCACGCACCCCACGGTGCACCACGAGACCGGCCCCGAGGCCGACCTCTACCTCGAAGGCCACGACCAGCATCGCGGCTGGTTCCATTCGTCGCTGCTGCTGGCCTGCGCGCTCGAAGACCGCGCGCCCTACAAGGGCCTGCTCACGCACGGCTTCACCGTCGATGCCAAGGGCATCAAGATGAGCAAGTCGCTCAAGAACGGCATCGATCCGCAGGAGATCAGCAACAAGCTGGGCTCGGAGATCATCCGCCTGTGGGTGGCCGCGAGCGACTACTCGGGCGACATCGCGGGCGACGACAAGATCCTCGCGCGCGTGGTCGACGCCTACCGCCGCATCCGCAACACGCTGCGTTTCCTGCTGGCCAACACCAGCGACTTCGACGTCGCGAAGGACGCGCTGCCGCTTTCGGAGCTGTTCGAGATCGACCGCTACGCGCTCGCGCGCGCCGCGCAGTTCCAGGACGAGATCCTCGCGCACTACAAGGTGTACGAGTTCCACCCGGTGGTCGCCAAGCTGCAGATCTACTGCTCGGAAGACCTCGGCGGCTTCTACCTCGACATCCTCAAAGACCGCCTCTACACGACCGCACCCGGCTCGCGCGCGCGCCGCAGCGCGCAGACCGCGCTGTGGCACATCGCGCAGGCGATGCTGCGCTGGATGGCGCCGTTCCTGAGCTTCACGGCCGAGGAAGCCTGGAAGTTCGTCGGCACCGGCCAGGCCGGCGACTCGATCTTCACCCAGACCTACAGCCGCTTCGATGCGCCCGACGAAGCGCTGCTCGCCAAGTGGAGCCGCATCCGCGAGATCCGCGACGCGGTGAACAAGGAGATCGAGACGGTGCGCGCCGACGGCAAGGTCGGCTCCTCGCTGCAGGCCAACCTGCGCGTGACGGCACCGGCCGAGGACTTCGCGCTGCTGGGTTCGCTCGGCGAGGACCTGAAGTTCGTCTTCATCGCCTCGGCGATCGAGCTGGCCGCGGGCGAGGCGCTGGCCACGGCGGTCGTGCCGAGCACGGCGCAGAAATGCGAGCGTTGCTGGCATTACCGCGAGGACGTGGGCCACGATCCGGCCCATCCGACGATCTGCGGTCGCTGCACCAGCAACCTGTTCGGCGCCGGCGAATCGAGGAGCTTCGCCTGATGGCCGCCACCCGCACCGTCTCGGCCTCGCGCTCGCGCGGCGCCGGCATCTGGCCCTGGCTCGCGCTGGCACTGATCATCGTGATCATCGACCAGTTCACCAAGACGCTGATCCTCGGCTACTACAAGCTCGGCGACGCCACCTACGTCACCAGCTTCTTCAACGTCGTGCGCGCGCACAACACGGGCGCGGCCTTCTCGTTCCTGGCCGACCATTCGGGCTGGCAGCGCTGGCTGTTCACGGGCATCGGCGTGGCGGCGGCCGTGTTCATCGTCTGGATGCTGAAGTCGCACGCGGGCCAGAAGCTGTTCTCGTTCTCCATGGCCTGCATCCTGGGCGGCGCCATCGGCAACGTGGTCGACCGGATGATGCACGGCTACGTGGTGGACTTCCTGAGCTTCCACGCGGGCGGCTGGTACTTCCCGGCCTTCAACGCGGCCGACAGCGCGATCACGCTCGGCGCGATCTGCCTGATCCTCGACGAGATCCGAAGGGTGCGGCGCGGCAAGTAGCGGCCCACCGTCTTTTTTGCTCGCTCGAAGGGCGCGCCGGGATTCCCGGCGCGCCCTTCGCGCATTCGGGCGCACGGGTTTTCATCGATCCCGCGCTGTCATGGCGGGGTCATACTGCCGCGGTCCAATGTAATCGATTACATAGCACCCACCGATGAGCATCCAAGCAGTCGCGGCCAAGGCCGGCGTGTCCGTCGCCACCGTCTCGCGCGTCTTCAATTTCCCCGACAAGGTCAGCGGCGCCACGCGCGACCTGGTCGAGCGCGCGGCGCGCGAGCTCAACTACCTGCCGAATGCCAGCGCCCGCACCCTGCGCACCCAGCGCAGCCGCGTGCTCGGCGTGGTGCTGCCCACGCTGCTCAACCCCACCTTCGCCGAATGCCTGCAGGGCATCGCGCAGGCGGCCGTGGCCGGCGGCTACGCGATCATCCCGGTCACCACCGGCTACAAGCTCGACGAGGAGGAGCGCGCGGTCCACATGCTCCTGGCCGGCAATGTCGACGGCCTGATCCTCGTGGTCTCCAACCCCTCGACCTCGAAGGCGCTCGAGCGGCTGCGCGCCCAGCGCGTGCCCTACGTGCTGGCCTACAACCGCCATCCCGCGCATCCCTGCGTCACGGTCGACAACGAGGCCGCCGTCGCCGATGCGGTGGCGCGGCTGGTGCTGCTGGGCCACCGGCGCATCGCGATGGTCAGCGGCACGCTGGCGGCCTCCGACCGCGCCCAGCAGCGCTACCGTGGCTACCAGAAGGGCATGGCCGATGCGGGCCTCAAGCCGCAGCCGCTGGTCGAGGTGCCCTTCGTCGAGAGCGCGGTCGACCGGCTCGCGCGGTTGCTGCAGCTGCGCCACCGGCCCAGCGCGCTGGTCTGCTCGAACGACCTGCTGGCCATCCGCAGCATCCGCGCCGCGCACCGCAGCGGCCTGGCCGTGCCCGCCGACCTCAGCGTGATCGGCTTCGACGGCATCGCGCTCGGCGAGGACCTCACGCCCGCGCTCAGCACCATCGCGCAGCCCAACAGCGACATCGGCCGCCATGGCGTCGAGCTGCTGATCCAGGCCATGGCCGGCGGCGGCGCGCTCGACGCCGATGCCAGCCTGCTGTTGCCCCACGTGTTCCGCGACGGCGAATCGTGCGCCGCCGCGCCCGACGGCGACCCGGGCGACATCGCCTGACGCCCCTTTTCTCCCGACTGCTTCAACCCACCCCGCCACAGGAGCTTCTCCCATGTCCTCTTCCTTGCGCCACATCGCGCGCCTCGGCCTGCTCGCCGCCGCGCTCGTCGGCGGCAGCGCCGCCTTCGCGCAGACCGCCATCTGCTACAACTGCCCGACCGAATGGGCCGACTGGGGCACCCAGCTGAAGGCCATCAAGGCCAGGACCGGCATCACCGTGCCACCCGACAACAAGAACTCGGGCCAGTCGCTCGCGCAGATGGCGGCCGAGAAGGCCAGCCCGGTGGCCGACGTCACCTACCTCGGCGTGACCTTCGCGGTGCAGGCCGCCAAGGACGGCCTGGTCGAGCCCTACAAGCCGGCCGCCTGGAAGGACATCCCCGACGGCCTCAAGGACCCCGCGGGCAACTGGTTCACCATCCACTCGGGCACGCTGGGCTTCATGGTCAACGTCGACGCGCTCAAGGGCAAGCCGGTCCCCAAGTCGTGGGCCGACCTGCTCAAGCCCGAGTACAAGGGCCTGATCGGCTACCTCGACCCGGCCTCGGCCTTCGTCGGCTACGTCGGCGCGGTCGCGGTCAACGAGGCGCGCGGCGGCACGCTCGACAACTTCAAGCCGGCCATCGACTACTTCAAGGCGCTGCAGAAGAACGAGCCGATCGTGCCCAAGCAGACCTCGTACGCGCGCGTGCTCTCGGGCGAGATCGCGATCCTGCTCGACTACGACTTCAACGCCTACCGCGCGAAGTACAAGGACAAGGCCAACGTCGCCTTCGTGATCCCGAGCGAAGGCACGCTGGCCGTGCCCTACGTGATGAGCCTGGTGGCCAAGGCGCCGCACGCGGCCGACGCGAAGAAGGTGCTGGACTTCACGCTGTCCGACGAGGGCCAGGCGATCTGGGCCAAGGCCTACCTGCGCCCGGTGCGCGCCGGCGCGATGCCCAAGGAGATCGAGGCCCAGTTCCTGCCCGCGAGCGACTACGCGCGCGCCAAGAGCGTGGACTACGGCCGCATGGCCGCAGCGCAGCGCGCCTTCTCCGACGAGTACCTGAAGGAAGTGCGCTGAGCCGCACCGCATGAGATGACGCAGGCCACCGCCACGATGCCTTCGGACGGCGCCTCCGGCGCCTGGACCCCGCGCTGGCGGCTGCTGGCCTGCGCCCTGCCCGCGGCCGCCTTCTTCGCGGCCTTCTGGCTGCTGCCGGTGGTGCGGCTGCTCGCGCTGCCCGCCGACAAGGGCTGGGCCACCTACTTCGCCGTGCTGACCGACGCGCGCTACCTGCAGAGCATGGCCAACACCGTGCTGCTGTCGGCGGCGGTCACGCTGGCCACGCTGGTGCTCGGCGCGGCCGTGGGCATCTACCTCGCGCGCCATGCCTTCTGGGGCCGGCGCGTGCTGCTGTCGCTGCTCACCTTGCCGCTGTCCTTCCCGGGCGTGATCATCGGCTTCTTCGTGATCCTGCTCGGCGGCCGCCAGGGCGTGGTGGCCAGCCTGAGCGACGCGCTGATCGGCGAGCGCATCACCTTCGCCTACGGCCTGCTCGGGCTGTTCCTGGCCTACCTGTATTTCTCGCTGCCGCGCGCCATCGCCACCTACGCGGCCGCGGCCGAGGCCATGAACCTGCAGCTCGAGGAAGCCGCTCGCTCGCTCGGCGCCTCGCGGCTGCGCGTGGCGCGCGACGTGTGGATGCCCGAGCTCGCGCCCACCACCCTGGCCTGCGGCGCGATCCTGTTCGCGACCTCGATGGGCGCCTTCGGCACCGCCTTCACGCTCGCGAGCAAGTTCGAGGTGATCCCGATCACCATCTACAACGAGTTCACCAACTACGCGAACTTCGCGCTCGCGGCCTCGCTGTCGATCGCGCTCGGCCTCGTGACCTGGCTGGTGCTGTTCGCCGCGCGCCGCTTCGGCGCGAACCCCGTCGCGCGCTGAGGCCTTCATGCGAACCAACACCCGGCCCCAGGCCCCCTTCCTGCTCGCGATCACGCTGGTCGTGAGCCTGTTCATGATCGCGCCGATGCTGCTGTCGGTGATGGCCGGCCTGGTCAACAACTACAGCACCGGCCTGAAGAGCGGCCTCACCCTGCGCTGGCTCGGCGAGGTGTGGGAGAACTACGGCGGCACCGTCGGCTGGTCGCTCGCGCTGGCCGCGGCCTGCGTCGCCTGCACCGTGCTGCTCGGCGTGCCCTGCGCCTATGCGCTGGCGCGCAGCCGCTCGCGCGCGGCCCATGTCTTCGAGGAGCTGCTGACCCTGCCGGTCGCGGTGCCGGGCCTGGCGACCGCGCTCGCGCTGATCCTCGCCTACGGCCAGCTCACGGCCTTCCGTCAGAGCTTCGCCTTCATCCTGGTCGGCCACGTCGTGTTCACGCTGCCCTTCATGGTGCGCACCGTGAGCTCGGCCTTCCAGCGCCACGAGCTGCTCGCGCTCGAGGAAGCCGCGCGCACGCTGGGCGCGAGCTTCCGCCAGCGCTTCATGGGCATCCTGGTGCCGGCCGTGTTCCCCGCCATCGTGGCCGGCAGCCTGATGGTGTTCACGCTCTCGGTGGGCGAGTTCAACCTCACCTGGATGCTGCACACCCCGCTCACGCGCACCCTGCCCGTGGGCCTGGCCGACAGCTATGCCTCGATGCGCATCGAGATCGGCTCGGCCTACACGCTGGTCTTCTTCGCCGTCATCCTCCCCGTGCTCTGGGGCCTCCAGTACCTCGCACACCTGATCCAGAAACGCCATGGAACTTGAACGCGTCCCCATCGACATCGCCCACTGCGCCAAGACCTATGCCGACGGCACGCGCGGCCTGCAGCCCACCGACCTCCAGGTGGAGGCCGGCGAGGTGCTGGCGCTGCTCGGCCCCTCGGGCTGCGGCAAGACCACGCTGCTGCGGCTGATCGCGGGCCTGGAAACGCCCGATGCCGGCAGCCGCATCGCCTTCGGCGGCCAGGACGTGACGCAGCGCCCGGTCGAGCAGCGCGGCGTGGGCATGGTGTTCCAGAGCTACGCGCTGTTCCCGCAGATGACGGTGGCGGCCAACATCGGCTATGGCCTGCGCATCCGCGGCGTGGCGCCGGACGAGGAGAAGCGCGCCGTCGGCGAACTGGTCGACCTGGTGCGCCTGGGCGGCCTCGAGAACAAGCGCCCGGCCGAGCTCTCGGGCGGCCAGCGCCAGCGCGTGGCGCTCGCGCGCGCCGTGGCGGTGCGCCCGCGCGTGCTGCTGCTCGACGAGCCGCTGGCCGCGCTCGACGCCAAGCTCAAGGAGTCGCTACGCGACGAGCTCGCCGAGCTGCTGCGGCGGCTGCACATCACCGCCGTGCACGTCACGCACGACCAGCAGGAGGCGCTGGCCATCGCCGACCGGCTCGCCGTGATGCAGGCCGGCCGCATCGTGCAGGTGGGCCGCGGAGAAGACCTCTACCGCGCGCCCGCCCATCCCTTCGTGGCCGAATTCCTCGGCCGCGTGAACCGGTTGCAGCGCACGCCCGAGGCGCTGCGCGACGATGTCGTGCGGCTCGGCGGCAGCGCCCTGCCCTGCCCCGGCGCCTGGCGCGACCGCGCGCTGCTGCTGGTGCGCCCCGAGGACATCGAGGTCGGCCCCGCGCAGCCCGCGCGCCCCGGCTGGGGCACGGCCACGGTCGAGCGCCGCACCTTCCTCGGCGACCGCGTGCAACTGCAGCTGCGCGTGGCCGACCAGCCGCAGATGCTGCTGGCCGACACCGCGCGCGACACGCCCTACGGCATCGGCGATGCCGTCGCCCTTCGCATTCACCCCGACCGATTGATGAGCCCGCAGGACACCCGCGCATGACGACGACCCACGACACCTTCCTGGTCCAGCTCACCGACCTGCACATCCGCGAGCCGGGCCGGCTGGCCTATGGCCGCATCGACACCGCGCCCTACCTCGAGCGCGCGGTGCAGTCGGTGCTCGCGCTGCGGCAGGCGCCCGATGCGGTGGTGATCACCGGCGACCTCACCGACTTCGGCCGCGCCGCCGAGTACGAGCACCTCGCGCGCCTGCTGGCACCGCTCGAGGCGCGGGGCATCCCCTTCCACCTGATGCCCGGCAACCACGACGACCGCGACCAGCTGCGCCGCAGCTTCCCCGGCCACGCCTACCTCGGCGACGGCAACGACACCGACGGCTTCGTGCAGTACACGCTGCGCGTCGGCGCGCTGCGGCTGATCGCGCTCGACACCGTGGTGCCCGGCGCCAGCCATGGCGCGCTGTGCGAGAAGCGGCTGGCCTGGCTCGAGGCCCGGCTCGGCGAGAGCCGGCGCGAGCCGGTGGTGGTCGCGATGCACCATCCGCCGTTCCAGACCCTGATCGGCCACATGGACGAGATCGGCCTGCTCGAGGGCGCGGCGGAACTCGAGGCCCTGATCGCGCGTCATTCCAATGTGGAACGCGTGATCTGCGGCCACCTGCACCGCGCCATCGACGTGCGCTTCGGCGGCACCCTCGCCTCGACCGCGCCCGCGCCCGCGCACCAGGTCTGCCTGGACCTCGCGCCCGACGCGGCCTCGGCCTGGACGCTCGAGCCCCCGGGCTTTCGCGTGCATGCCTGGTCGCCAACGGCGGGCCGGCTGGTCACGCACCTCGCGGCCTCGGGTCGTTTCGAGGGGCCGTACCCGTTCCACGACAACGGCGCGTTGATCGACTAAGACCCAGGCTGGCCTGCACCGGCCACATGTGGAGAATGGGGGGTCGACGCAAAACCGAATCAGAACGAAAAGAAAGGATCAAGCCCGACACCCATGAAGCATCTTCTGAACCTGCTGGCGGCCGTCGCCCTGCTGGTGTGGGGCACGCACCTCGTGCGCACCGGCGTTCTTCGCGTGTTCGGCGCCAACCTGCGCAAGATCCTCGTGCAGAGCATGCGCAACCGATTCACGGCCGCCCTCTCGGGCATCGGCGTCACGGCCCTCGTGCAATCGAGCACCGCCACCTCGCTGATGACCTCCTCCTTCGTCGGCCAGGGCCTGGTCACGCTGCCCGCGGCGCTGGCCGTGATGCGCGGCGCCGACGTCGGCACGGCACTGATCTCGGTGCTGTTCTCGGCCGACCTGTCCTGGCTCTCGCCGATGTTCATCTTCGTGGGCGTGGTGCTGTTCATCACCCGCTCGGCCACGGTCGCCGGGCGCGTGGGCCGCGTCTTCATCGGCCTGGGCCTGATGCTCCTGGCCCTCCAGCTGGTGGTCGAAGCCACCGAGCCGCTGTTCTCCTCGGCCGCCGTGCGCGCCCTGCTGGCCTCGATCAGCAGCGACGTGCTGCTCGAGATCACCATCGGCGCCGTGCTGGCCATCGTGGCCTATTCGAGCCTCGCGGTGGTGCTGCTGGTGGCGACCATGGCCAATTCGAACGTGGTGCCGCTGGACGTCGCGCTCGGCCTGGTGCTCGGCGCCAACCTCGGCAGCGGCCTGCTCGCGGTGCTGACCACCGCCAAGTCGGCGATTCCGGTGCGGCAGGTGACCATCGGCAACCTGCTGTTCAAGGCCCTGGGCGTGGCGATCGTCGCGCCCTTCGTCGGGCTGTGGATTCGCCACGTGCAGCCGCAATTGCCCACGCCCACGCACGGCGTGGTGCTGTTCCACCTGGCCTTCAACATCGTCATCAGCGTCGGCTTCATCGGCCTCACGCAGATGGTCGCGAACCTGGTGACGCGCATGCTGCCCGAGCCCGCGCCCTCGACCGCCTCGCTGCGGCCGCACCACCTCGATCCCTCGGCGCTGTCGACACCCACGCTCGCGATCTCCAATGCCGCGCGCGAGGCGCTGCACCAGGCCGACATCGTGGAGACGATGCTGATCGGCGTGCTCGACGTGATCCGCCGCAACGACCTCAAGCTCGCGCAGGAGCTGCGCCAGCTCGACGACACGGTGGACGAGCTCTATTCGGCGATCAAGTACTACATGACGCGCATCTCGCGCGAGGCCCTCGGCGAGGAGGAGAGCCGGCGCTGGACCGACATCATCAGCTTCACGATCAACATGGAGCAGATCGGGGACATCATCGAGCGGGTGATCCAGGACGTGGAGGACAAGAAGATCAAGCCGCAGCGCAACTTCTCGGAAGCGGGGATGGCGGAGATCGTCGAGCTGCATGGGCGGCTGGTGGCGAATCTGCGGCTGTCGATGAGCGTGTTCCTGAACGGGAATGTTCGGGATGCGCAGAAGCTGCTCGAGGAGAAGGCTCGGTTTCGGGATCTGGAGCGGGCTTATGCGACGACGCACCTGGATCGGTTGTCGGATCGGACGACGTTGAGCATCGAGACGAGTTCATTGCATATCGATCTGATCAGCGATTTGAAGCGGATCAATTCGCATATCTGTTCTATTGCTTATCCGATCTTGGAGTCGGCTGGGGCGTTGGCGCCTTCTCGGTTGAAAGAGTCTCGTCTGGGGAAGATCGAGGGGTGATGGTCTTTTTTTAGGCCGTAGGCCGGGTCTCGCCCCGGCGGGCGACTTACTTTCTTTGTCTCGCCAAAGAAAGTAAGCAAAGAAAGGCGACCCC
>NZ_JBWKPN010000023.1:0-124776 GCF_059418265.1 Variovorax sp. GW821-FHT09B05 | reverse complement strand
CTCCCCGCAGCGAAATAAAGGAGGAGCCGAAGGCGGGGGACATTCGCGGAGGGGAGTACCCCATCGGCGTGAGCCCGTCCCTCCGGGAGCGAAAACCAGCTTCAGCACGCCCGAAACACCCGCACCACCGGCGCACGTCGCCAGCCCATTTCGGTGCACACATCTTGCATACCAGTTGGCACGGAAGCTGCTGGTATGCAGGCGAATGTCTACCTCCGCTTCCGAAATCAGTGCGCGCATCGTCGAGGCGGTGATGGCGCAGAAGCTCGCGCCGGGTTCGCGCCTGGGCGAGCAGCAGCTCGCGATGCTGTTCGATTGCAGCCGCACCATCGTGCGCGAGGCGCTCACGCGGCTGGCGGCGCGCGGCATCGTCACCGTGAGCGCGCGGCGCGGCTGGTTCGTGATCGAGCCCTCGCAGGACGAAGCGCGCGAGGCCTTCGAGGCGCGGCGCGTGATCGAGCTCGGGCTGATCCGAAGCGCGGGCAGCGCGGGCAAGCTCCAGAAGAGCGCGCTGCGGCAACTGAAAACGCACCTGCAGCGCGAGAAGGCCGCGCTCAAGGAAAGCGACGTCGGCAACCGCAGCTTCCTGCTCGGCGACTTCCACGTCTGCCTGGCCGAATGCCTGGGCAACACGCTGCTGGCCGACACCCTGCGCGACTACACGGCGCGCACCACGCTGATCGCCATGCTCTACCAATCCACGCACGACGCGGTGCAGTCCTGCGAGGACCACGTGCAGATCGTCGCGGCGCTCGAGCGCGGCGACCATGCCGCCGCCGAGGCCCTGATGGCCGAGCACATCGGCACGGTGCAGTCGGCCCTGCGCGTGCAGGCACCCGCCGATCCGCTGGCCCAGCTGCGCGATGCGCTGGCGCCGCTCCAGAACACGGCCACCACGCCGGCCCCCCGGAGCAAGCGCCGCAAGCCCGGCGCGGCCCCCGATCCCGACTCTTCGACTTACCTAGGAGCCCTGCTATGACCTTCCTCGCATCCAAACGCCGCGTCGCCCTCGCGCTCGCCTCCCTCGCCATGCTGGCCTCGGCCGGCGGTGCCTACGCCCAGAACGCGCTCGACAACGTGCTCAAGGCCAAGACCATCAAGATCGCCGTGCCCACCGACTACCCGCCCTACGGCTCGGTCGACAAGAACATGAAGCCGCAGGGCCTCGACGTGGAGATGGCCGAGCTCATCGCCGCCAAGCTCGGCGTCAAGGTCGAGCTGGTGCCCGTGACCAGCGCCAACCGCATTCCCTACCTGCAGACCAGGAAGGCCGATCTCGTGATCTCCACGCTCGGCAAGAACGCGGAGCGCGAGAAGGTGATCGACTTCTCGTCGGCCTATGCCCCCTTCTTCCAGGCCGTGTACGCCGCCAAGAGCATGAAGCTCGCCAGCTTCGCCGACATGGCCGGCAAGACCGTGGCCGTGACGCGCGGCGCGATGGAGGACCAGGAGCTCAACAAGGTGGCGCCGCCGAACGTCGACTACCGCCGCTTCGAGGACAACAACGCGACCATCGCGGCCTTCGTCGCGGGCCAGACCCAGACCCTCGCCACCAGCGCGGCCGTCGCCGGCGACATGCTCGCCAAGAACCCGAAGGTCAGCGCCGAGTTCAAGCTGCTGCTGAAAGACAGCCCCTGCTTCGTCGGCATCGCCAAGGGCGAGACCGCGCTCAAGACCAGGGTCAACGAGATCATCGCGACGGCCAAGAAGGACGGCACGCTCGACGCCCTGTCGAAGAAGTGGCTCGGCAAGGTCGCCGGCGACCTGCCGGTCTGATCGAACGGCGCGGCCATGGGCATCGAATTCGACTTTGGCGCCGTGCTCGCCGAGTGGCCGCTGCTGCTGCGCGGCGTCGCGTGGACCATCGGCCTCACGGCCGTGGGCACCGTGCTGGGCATGGGCGTCGGCACCTTCTGCGCCTGGGCGCGCGCCGACGGCCCGCGCTGGCTGCGCGCGGTGGTGGGCACCTACGTGGAGCTGATCCGCAACACGCCCTTCATCGTGCAGCTGTTCTTCATCTTCTTCGGGCTGCCGGCCGCGGGCGTCAAGCTCACGCCCGAGGTGGCCTCGGTGATCGCGATGGTGCTGAACCTCGGGGCCTATTCCACCGAGATCATCCGCGCCGGCATCGAGGCCACGCCCAAGGGCCAGATCGAGGCCGCCGTGAGCCTGGCGCTGAGCCGCTCGCAGGTGTTCCTGCGCGTGGTGCTGCCGCCGGCGCTCAAGAAGGTGTGGCCCGCGATGGTGAGCCAGATCGTCATCGTGATGCTGGGCTCGGCCGTGTGCGGGCAGATCTCGACCGAGGAGCTGAGCTACGCGGCCAACCTGATCCAGAGCCGCAACTTCCGCGCCTTCGAGGCCTTCATCGTCGCCACGCTGATCTACCTCGCGCTCTCGGTGGCGCTGCGGCGGCTGCTCGACTGGGCCGGTCCCCGCTTCTTCTTCGGCCGCTGAATCCGCCATGACCGATTTCTCCCTCTGGGACATCCTGCGCAACCTGCTGCTGGCGCTGCGCTGGACCGTCGTGCTCTCGCTCATCGCCTTCGTCGGCGGCGGCATCGTGGGCGCGCTGCTGCTGTTCCTGCGCCTGCGCGGCGGCCGGGCCGTCGGCAAGGCCGTGGGCCTCTACGTGCAACTGTTCCAGGGCACGCCGCTGCTGATGCAGCTGTTCCTGGCCTACTTCGGCATCGCCCTGTTCGGCATCGACGTGTCGGCATGGACCGCGGCCAGCGTGGCGCTCACGCTCTACACCAGCGCCTTCCTCACCGAGATCTGGCGCGGCTGCGTGGCCTCGATCCCGAAGGGGCAGTGGGAAGCCTCGGGCAGCCTCGCCCTGAGCTTCGGCGAGCAACTGCGCCACGTGATCCTGCCGCAGGCCGTGAGGATCGCGATCGCGCCCACCGTGGGCTTCCTGGTGCAGGTCATCAAGGGCACGGCGCTGGCGTCGGTCATCGGCTTCGTCGAACTCACCAAGGCCGGCAGCATGATCTCCAACGCCACCTTCCAGCCCTTCGTGGTGTTCAGCTGCGTGGCCCTGCTCTATTTCGTGCTGTGCTTTCCCGTGAGCCTGTACGCCAAGACCCTCGAGAGGAAAACCCATGGCCGCCGTGCTTGAACCGCAACAACAACCCGCCGTCGCGGTGGGCTCGCCGATCGTGCGCATCACCGCGCTGCGCAAGTCCTACGGCAGCAACGAGGTGCTCAAGGGCATCGACCTCGACGTGAAACGCGGCGAGGTGATCGCCATCATCGGCAAGAGCGGCTCGGGCAAGAGCACGCTGCTGCGCTGCATCAACGGCCTCGAGGTGTTCCAGGAGGGCTCGCTCACCGTCGACGGCAAGCCGCTGCTGCACGAGAGCGCGATGGCAATGCGCGAGCTGCGCCAGCGCGTGGGCATGATCTTCCAGGGCTTCAACCTGTTCCCGCACCTCACGGTCGGCAAGAACGTGATGCTCGCGCCCACGCTGGTGAAGAAGCGCTCGTCGCTCGAGGCCGCCTCGCAGGCGCGCAAGCTGCTCACGCGCGTGGGCCTGGCCGAGAAGTTCGACGCCATGCCCGACCAGCTCTCGGGCGGCCAGCAGCAGCGCGTGGCGATCGCGCGCGCGCTGGCCATGGAACCGGGCGTGCTGCTGTGCGACGAGATCACCTCGGCGCTCGACCCCGAGCTGGTCGGCGAGGTGCTGCGCGTGGTCGAGTCGCTGGCCGACGAGGGCATGACCCTGCTGATGGTCACGCACGAGATGAACTTCGCGCGCAAGGTGGCCGACCGCGTGATCTTCATGCACCAGGGCCGCGTGCACGAGATGGGGCCGCCCACCGAGCTGTTCGCGAATCCGCAGACGCCCGAGCTGCGGCAGTTCCTGTCGTCGCTGCACGACTGAAGCGCGCGGCCGTGGGCTATGCTCGGCCCATGGCCTGCCCGCGCATCATCGCGTCGATCATTCGCACCATTTCGAAGATGGTGGGTTGACGCACGGTTCCTCGAGTTCATGCCATGCAACCCGCCCCAGAAGGCGGGTTTTTCGTTTTCCGGGGCGCTGCTTCCAAGCCCACCACCCTCCGGAGAAAACGAAATGACAGCGACCCCCTCCACCCCCGTGCTGCACATGGTCTGCGGCAAGATCGGCGCCGGCAAATCCACGCTCGCGCGCCGGCTCGCCGCGGCACCCGCCACCGTGCTCGTGAGCGAGGACGCCTGGCTCGCGGCGCTCTACCCGGGCGAGATCCGCGAACTGCCCGACTACGTGCGCTGCGCGGGCCGCCTGAAGCAGGCCATCGAGGGCCACCTGGCGGCGCTGCTCGCGGCCGGCGTGTCGGTGGCGCTCGACTTCCCGGCCAACACGGTCGCGAACCGGCACTGGATGCGCGGCATCTTCGAAGCGGCCGGCGCGGCGCACGTGCTGCACCTGCTCGAGCTGCCCGACGCGGTCTGCAAGCAGCGGCTGCGAGAGCGCAACGCAAGCGGCACGCATCCCTTCGAGACCAGCGAGGCGCAGTTCGACCTGATCAGCAGCCACTTCGCCGCGCCTTCCGCGGCCGAAGGCTTCACGGTGCGGCGGCACGGCTGAAAACCCATGCCCCGGAGCGAGCGCTTCATCTAGAATTAATGAGAAACGTTCTCATTAATCTCGACCCATGCCAGGCCGCTGGCGAAGAGGGAATGCCGCCATGCCTGCCGCCGAATCCGCCATGCACGAGGAAGTGCGGTCGCTCTATGGCGAGCACCATGGGTGGCTGCAGGGCTGGCTGCGGCGCAAGCTCGGCGATTCCTTCGCCGCGGCCGACCTGGCACAGGACACCTTCGTCAGCGTCATCACGACCGGCACCGCGGCCGGCATCCGCGAGCCGCGCCCCTTCCTCGCCACCATCGCGCGGCGGCTGATCGCGCACCGGCATCGCCGGCAGGTGCTCGAACAGAGCTACCTCGAGGCGCTGGCCGCGCTGCCGCAGGAGATGGCGCCCTCGCCCGAGGTGCAGCTGCTGGCCATCGAGGCGCTGCACCAGGTCGACCGCGTGCTCGACAGCCTGCCGCCGGCCGCGAAGGAAGCCTTCCTGCTGGCCCATCTCGAAGGCCTGAGCTACGCGCAGATCGCCGAGCGGCTCGGCGTGTCGGCCAGCTCGGTCAAGCAGTACCTGTCGCGCGCCAACCGCCAGTGCTTCTTCGGCCTGGCCGACTGAGATGCGCAGCGCCCCCCTCGACACCGCCACCGCCCTGCCCTTCGGCGAACGCGCGGCCGACGAGGCCGCGGAGTGGCTCACGCTGCTGATGTCGGGCGAAGCCACGGAAGACGACCGCCGGCGCTGGCAGCAATGGCGCCGCGGCCATCCGGACCACGAGCGCGCATGGCAGCACATCGAGAGCTTCAGCGCGCGCCTCAAGGGCCTGCATCCGGCGGCCGCCCATGCCGCGCTCGCCTCCGACCGCACGCCCGCGCCGCGGCGCAAGGCGCTGCGCGCGCTGCTGTGGCTCGGCGCGGCCGGCGCCACGGGCGTGCTCGCCTCGCGCACGCAGACCTGGCAGCAGACGGTGGCCGATTTCCGCACCGGCACCGGCGAGCAGCGCGACCTGTCGCTGCCCGACGGCACGCGCATCACGCTCGGCACGGCCAGCGCCATCGACGTGCGCTTCGACGACCGGCAGCGGCTGGTGCGGCTGGTGGCGGGCGAAGTGCTGATCGTCACCGGCCACGAGCGGCCCGACAGCCCGCCCTTCGTGGTCGACACCGCCCAGGGACGGATCCGCGCGCTCGGCACGCGCTTCAGCGTGCGCCAGGACGAGGGCCGCAGCCGTGTCGCCGTGCTCGAGAGCGCGGTCGAGATCGCGCCCGCGGAGGCCGCGGCCGCGCCGGTGCGGCTGCGCGCCGGCGAGCGCGCGAGCTTCGGCCGCGGCGAGGTCGGCCCGATCGCCGCGGTGGACGCGCAGACCACGGCCTGGACGCTCGGCCAGCTCATCGCCGACGACATGCGCCTGGACGACTTCCTGGCCGAACTCGGCCGCTACCGGCCCGGCATCGTGCGCTGCGATCCGGCCGTGGCCGGGCTGCGCCTGTCGGGCGTGTTCCCGCTGGCCGACACCGAGCGCATCCTCGCGATGCTGCCGAGCGTGCTGCCGGTGCAGGTGCGGCTGCGCACCCGCTTCTGGGCGACGGTGGAGGGCGTCCAGTAAGCACCGACCTCCAAAAAATTTTCGTCGTTGCCTGCCCGATTTGCTTTCTCGCGGCACCTGTCAAGTGAGGGCTTCTTTTTCAGCAATCACTTCGAGAGACCACCATGCCGACCAACGGGCGCCAGCCGCGACACCGGAAGAACAAGCATCCAGCTCAGGGAATTTCAGCCACGGCGCTGTGCGGCCTCGCGCTGCTGGGCGCGCAGATGGGCCTGCCGGGCACGGCCCGCGCCCAGGCGCCGCAGGCGCAGGCCGCGCGCCAGACCTACGACGTTCCGGCCGGTCCGCTCGCGCCGGCGCTGCGCAGCTTCGCGAGCGCGGCCAACCTGCCGCTGAGCTTCGTCGCCGAGCAGACCGACGGCAAGCGCACGGCCGGCCTGCGCGGCCCCTTCACGCCACAGGAGGCGCTGGCCGCGCTGCTGGCCGGCACCGGGTTGCAGGCGCTGCGGCTGGACAACGGCGGCTACGTGCTGCGCAGCCAGCCCGCGCCCACAGAATCCGCGCCGACCGCGCCCGTCACGGGCAGCGGCAGCCTGCCCGCCGTGCAGGTGACCGCGGGCGCCGAGCGCGAAAGCGGCAACGGCCCCGTGCCCGGCTATGCCGCGCGCATCAGCGGCACGGCCACCAAGACCGACACGCCGCTGATCGAGGTGCCGCAATCGGTGTCGGTGATCGGCCGCGAGGAAATGGAGGCGCGCGGCGCGCAGGACGTGATGGAGGCGCTGCGCTACACGCCCGGCGTGACCACCAGCACCTACGGTCCCGACAACCGCGGCTGGGAGTACGTGCTGCTGCGCGGCTTCAACTCGTCGACCACCGGCGTCTACCGCGACGGGCTGGCCCAGGCCTCCTTCGTTCCCACCTACTACCTGACCGAGCCCTATGCGCTGGAACGCGTGGAGGTGCTGCGCGGCCCGGCGTCGATGGTGTTCGGCCAGGCCGACGCGGGCGGCATCGTCAACCGCGTGAGCAAGCAGCCCACGGGCGAGCGGATCCGCGAGATCGAGCTGCAGTACGGCAGCTACCAGCGCCAGCAGCTGGCCTTCGACCTCGGCGACCGGATCGGCAGCGACGCTGTGCTGAGCTACCGGCTGGTCGGCCTGAGCCTCGACAGCAACGACCAGGACCGCTACCCCGACGGCCGCAGGCTCAACCACACGCGCACCTACATCGCGCCCTCGCTGCGCTGGCAGCCGAACGCGGGCACCTCGCTGACCGTGCTGGCCGAGTTCCTGCGCAACAACACGGCCGAGGATCCCTACTACCTGACGCAGAACTACGCCCTCTCCTCGATCAAGGTGGGCGACCACAGCTTCGGCCAGCTCAAGCAGACGCAAGGCGCCATCGGCTACCGCTTCGAGACCGCCCTGGGCGACCAGTGGACCCTGCGCCAGAACTTCCGCTACAGCCGCGTCGACCCGAGCCGCCGCGTGGTCTGGGCCGATGCGCTGGGCGAGGACCAGCACACGCTGTCGCGCATCGCCAGGACCTGGCGCGACCCCGTGAACCTCGCGACGCTCGACACCAGCGTGCAGGGCAGGCTGCAGCATGGCGATGTGCAGCACACGCTGCTGCTGGGCGTCGACTACAGCGACCAGAAGGGCCGGCAACGGCGCTTCATCGGCCCGGCGCCCAGCCTCGACCTGCTCGCGCCCGTCTATGGCCAGCCGGTGGCACTGCCCACCGAGCCGCTCGCCAACCTCGACCAGTCGACGCGCCAGCTCGGCTTCTATGCGCAGGACCAGCTCAAGTTCGGGGAGCGCTGGGTGCTCACGCTCGGCGGCCGCCAGGACCGCGTGCGCCAGGTCACCGACGACCATCTCGACAGCAGCCGCTCCCGCAAGTCCGACAGCGCCTTCAGCGGCCGGGCCGGCCTCAGCTACCTGCTGGGCAACGGCTGGGCGCCCTACCTGAGCTACGTCACCTCCTTCCTGCCCAACAGCGGCACCGATGCGAACAACGAGGCCTTCCGGCCCAGCCGCGGCAAGCAGGTCGAGCTCGGCCTCAAGTTCCAGCCCGCGGGTTCGCGCAGCCTGTTCACCGCGGCCGCCTTCGACCTGCGCAAGACCAACGTGGTCACCTACGACCCCGCGACCTTCGAGGGCCGCCAGATCGGCAAGCAGCGCTCGCGCGGCATCGAGCTCGAAGCCAAGGGCGAGCTCGCGCCGGGCCTGAACATCGCGGCGGCCTACACCTGGCTCGACATGAAGGTGCTCGCCAGCGCCGACCCCGACGAGATCGGCAAGATCCCGCCACTGGTGCCCAAGCAGTCGGCCTCGGTCTGGCTCGACTACACGCTGGGCAACGGGCTGGGCCTCGGCGGCGGCGTGCGCTACGTCGGCAAGCGCCAGAACGACGAGCACAACACCAGCGCCGAACGCGGCGTGACGCTGCTCGACGCGGCCCTGCACTACGAGCGCGGCCCGTGGCGCGTGGCGCTCAACGTCTCCAACCTGGCGGACAAGAAGTACAACTCGATCTGCTACCACGGCGAGTGCTACCAGGGCACGCGCCGCACGGCGACGCTCACGGCACGCTATCGCTGGCAGTGAGGACCGCGGCGGCGGGCCGCTATGCTTCGCACCCCATGCAGATCGAACCCGCCCGCCCCGAGGAAGCCCCCACCGTCGTCGCCGTGCTGCACGAGGCCGCGCAATGGCTGGTCGACGAAGGCCGCACCCTGTGGTCGGGGCCGGAGATCGCGCCCGCGCGCATCGAGCGCGACTGCGCAGCCGGCGGCTACTTCATCGCGCGCATCGATGGCCAGGTGGCCGGCGTGGTCCGGCTCGACCTCGAGGACCCGTATTTCTGGCCCGAGATCGAGGCCGGCAGCTCGCTCTACGTGCACAAGCTCGCGGTGCGCCGCGGCTTCGCGGGGCAAGGCGTGTCGAACGCCTTGCTGGTGTTCGCGCGCGAACGGGCGACGGCGCTCGGCAAGCGCCACCTGCGGCTCGACTGCGTGGCCGACCGCGCGCCGCTGCGCCGCCTCTACGAGCGCTTCGGCTTCGCGCTGCACAGCGAGACCCGCAAGGACTTCGGCCTCTTCGCGCGCTACGAGTTGCCGCTGCGCTGAGCCTCAGGTCGCGGCGTGCTGCGCGATGACCTGCGCGCGCTGCAGCCGCTCGATCTCCTCCTCGCCGAAATCGAATTCGCGCAGCACCTCGTGGGTCTGCTCGCCCACGCGCGGCGCGGCCGAGCGCGCATGCGGCGACACGCCGTCGAAGTGCAGCGGCAGCCCGAGCGAGCGCGTGGTGCCGCCCTCGGCATGGTCGACCTCCACCACCATCGACACCGCGCTCGACTGCGGATGCTCGAGCGCCTGCTTCACGTCGTGCACCGGTCCCACCGGCACGCCGGCGCGGTCGAGGCGCTCGATCCAGTGGTCCGCGCCGTGCGGCGCCAGCGCCTGCGTGATCAGCGCCTCGAGCGCGGCCTGGTGCGCGAGCCGGTCGCGGCCCGTGCGAAAGCGCGGGTCGTCCACCCATTCGGGATGGCCCAGCACCTCGGCGATGCGCTGCCAGTTGGCCTGGTTGCCGCCACCGATCGCGATCGCGCCCTCGGCGCAGCGGAAGGTCTGGTAGGGCGCGATCAGCGGATGGGCGGTGCCCATCGGCCGCGCGATGGCACCGCTCGAGAAGTAGGCCGCGGCGAACCAGTACATCTGCTGCAGCGAAGCCTGCAGCAGCGAGGTCTCGACCTTGCTGCCGATGCCGGTGCGCAGCCGCCGCACATAGGCCGAGAGGCTGCCGAGCGCGGCCAGGATGCCGGCGTTGATGTCGGCGACCGAGTTGCCGGGCTTGGCCTGCTCGCCGCCGAGGCTGCCGGTGACGCTGATCAGGCCCGAGAAGGCTTGCAGCACCAGGTCGAAGCCGCCCTTGTCGCTGAGCGGGCCGTTGGGGCCGTAGCCGCTGATCGAGCAGTAGACGAGGCCGGGGTTCGCGGCGCGCAGCTGCTCGTAGCCGAGGCCGAGCGCATCGAGCTTTCCGCGCCGGAAGTTCTCGGTGACGATGTCGCAGCGCGCCGCGAGCCGGCGGATCACGTCCTGCCCGGCTGGCTGGCGGATGTCGACCGCCACCGAGCGCTTGCCGCGGTTGAGCATCACGAACGATGGCGCGAGCCCCGGGTCGTTGGGCCGTGCATAGCCGCGCGCATCATCGCCGGCCGGAAACTTCTCGATCTTGATGACCTCGGCGCCCATGTCGGCCAGCATCAGGCCGCAGATCGGGCCGGCCATGATCTGCGACAGCTCGAGCACGCGCACGCCGGCCAGCGGCAGCGCGGCGGGGTCCGGTGGCGGCATTCCGTGCGCCACGCTCAATGCCCCTCGAAGCGCGGCGCGCGGTTCTCGGCAAAGGCCGCCAGGGCCTCGTGCAGGTCGCGCGTGCGCAGGCTGGCGACATGCGCCTGCTGCGCGGCGGCCTCGTCGTACTGCTGGCGCGCGGTCTCGTTGAGCGTGCGCTTCATCGTGACCAGCGGGATCGGCGCCACCGCGAGCAGCTCGTCGAGCCAGGTGCGCAGCTCGGCATCGAGCGCTTCGGGCGCGACCAGCGCATCGAGATAGCCCACGCGCAGCATCTCCTCGGCCTGGATCGCGCGCGAGGTCAGGAACAGCTTCTTGGCCGCGCCGAGCCCCAGCCGCGAGACCCAGCGGCGGATGCCGTGGCCGTAGTAGTGCAGGCCCAGGCGCGAGGCCGGCATGAACATGCGCATGCCCTGCACGCCGAGGCGGAAGTCGCAGGCCAGCGCGAGGTCGGTGGCGCCGCCGTAGACCGGCCCGTGCAGCCGCGCTATGGTGACCGCGCGCGCGTTCTCGATCTCGTCGGTGAACTGCTCGAACAGGTTCTCGCCGGTGGCGGCGGCCTTGCCCAGGCGCGAGAGGTCGAAGCCCGAGCTGAAGCTCTTGCCCGTGCTCGCGAACACGATCACGCGCACCGCCGGATCGGCGTCGAGCTGGCGCAGGTAGCCGCGCAGCACCGGCAGGTCATCGGGCTCGATGCGGTTGTGGCTGCCGGGGCGGCGCAGCGTGATGGTGGCGACGGCGCCGTCGATGGCGAGCAGCGGCGGCGCGGCGGTGTCGGCCGCGGGGTCCTGGAGGGTCGTGGTCATGCGTGAAGGTCCTTGGAGAGGAAAAGAAAAAAGGAAAAGGGGCGGGTCAATCGAAACGGAGTTGCTGCTCGCGGATCACCTGGCCCCACTTGCGGAAGTCGGTCGCGACCAGCTCGGCGGCCGCCTCGGGCGGGCCGGCCTCGATGTCGCTGCCCGTGGCCAGGAGGCGTTCGCGCACCGCGGGCGTCTGCAGGGCGGCGTTGAGCGCCGCGTTGAGCCGTCGCACCACGGGCGCCGGCAGGCCCTTGGGCGCGGCCAGCACGAACCAGCCCTGCGCGTCGTAGCCCGGCAGTCCCTGCGCCGCCACGGTCTTCACGCCCGGCAGCGCCGGCACCTCGCGCGCCGAGGTCACGGCGATGGCGCGCGCCCGGCCGCCCTGCACCACCGGCACGGCGGGCGCGATGGTGGCGAACGAGACCGCGACCGCGCCGCCCATCAGGTCGTTCATGGCCGGCGCCGCGCCCTTGTAGGGCACGTGCATCAGGTCGCTGTGGCTCGCGGCCTTGAGCAGCTCGCCCGCCAGGTGGTGGATGGTGCCGTTGCCCGAGCTGGAATAGGCCAGCTGACCCGGCTGCGCCCGCGCCAGCGCCAGCAGCTCGGGCAGGGTGCGCGCGGGCACCGAGGGATTCACCAGCACCACCAGCGGCGACTTCGAGACCACGCCCAGGTAGCTGAAGTCGCTGCGCGGGTCGTAGGGCACCTTGCGCGCGTTCGGGATGATGGTCAGCGGCGCGCCGTCGATCAGGCCCAGGGTGTAGCCGTCGGGCGCGGCGGTCTTGACGGCCTCGGCGCCGATCGCGCCGCCGGCGCCGGGCCTGTAGTCCACCACCACCGGCTGGCCCAGCGCCTTCTCCATCACCGGCGCGAGGTCGCGCGCCACCGCGTCGGCCGCGCCGCCGGGCGTGTAGCCGAGTACCAGCCGCAGCGGGCGGGTCGGCGACCAGCTTTCCTGCGCATGCAAAAATCCGGGCGCACCCAGCAGAAATGCAGAACCGGCCACCACGACCTTCCAAAGCAGTCTTGAAAACACCAGGCGTCTCCGTTTAAATATTTATAAACGAGTTCAGTATATTTTCAGATCACATCCGTATGCAACCCGGTAGAAGCCCCGTTGCCAGCCCGACGCTGGCCGAATCGATCCGCCTGTCGATCATCGAAAGCCTGGCCAGCGGCCTGCTGCAGCCCGGCCAGCCCATCGACGAGCGCGGACTCAGCGAGCGTTTCGAGGTCTCGCGCACCCCGATCCGCGAAGCCATCCTCCAGCTGGCGGCCCAGGGTTTCGTGGTGATGGAACCGCGCAGCGGCGCCTCGGTGCCGCGGCTGTCGATCCAGTTGCTGCGCGAGCTGCTGGAGCTGCTCGGCGAGCTCGAGGGCGCGGCCGCCAAGTTCGCCGCCAAGCGCATGCGCCCGACCGAGAAGAAGGCGCTGGAAGAGGCGCTGGCCGCCTGCGCCGAGGCCTCGGCGCGCGACGACGCGCTGGCCTACCGCGATGCCAACGACCATTTCCACGACCTGATCTACGCGGCCTGCCGCAACGAGACGCTGGTCGACCAGATCCGCGCGCTGCGCACCCGCTGCGCCGCCTACACCGCCAACCGCTTCGATTCGCCGGGCCGCATGCAGCGCTCGGCGCGTGAGCACGCGGCCATCACCGAGGCGCTGCTGCGCAGCGATCCGGCCGAGGCGCAGGCGGCGATGCTGGTCCACATCTCGATCGGCGGCAGCGATTTCGCGGAGTTCGTGAGCGGGTTGCCGCAAGACCTGTTGCACGCTTGAACGGGCCCTGTCCGGCCAGCGGTGCCGGTGACGTCCTGCAACCAATCGGGCGCGAACTCGCGCGCCTGTGGCAAGCTCCCACCGCCATGCAAAGCCGCCGCTCCATGCCCTCCTCCCCGATCCGCCCGACCCGTCTGACCCGCCGCCGCGCGCTGGGCGCCCTGCTCGGCGCCTGCGCGCTCCAGGCGCCGTTCGCCGCCTTCGCGGGCTTCAACTTCTTCACCAGCGAATACACCGCGAGCCGCGACGAGCTGCAGGCGCAGATCGCGCGCCGCTTCCCGGTGGCCGAGCGCTATGCCGAGCTGTTCACGGTCGGGCTGCGCGATCCGCAGCTGGGCCTGGACGCGGGCACCAACCGCGCCGCGATCACCGCCACGCTGACCATCGCGAGCCCGCTGCTCGGCGGCGCGCCGGTGCAGGGCACGGTGGCAGTCAGCAGCGCGCTCAAGTACGACGCCGCCACGCGCGCGCTGCGGCTCGACCAGCCCAAGGCCGAGCGCATCGAGCTGCAGGGCCTGGGCGGGCGCGATGGCGAGCGGCTGCAGCGCGTGGGCGCGCTGGTGGCGCAGGAACTGCTGCAAGGCCAGCCGCTGCGCACCTTCAAGCCCGAGGAACTCACCGTCGGGCGCAAGACCTACGAGATCGGCGACATCACGGTGCTCGCCGACGGCATCAAGGTGCAACTCAAATGACACATCGCAGACGCACGCTCCTGCTCGCCCTGGGCGCCACCGCCGCGCTCGCCGCGGGCTGCACCGGCTTCGCGCCCACGCCGCGCACGCGCTTCGACCTCGAGGCCCACCGCGGCGGCCGCGGCCTCGCGCCCGAGAACACGCTGGCGGCGTTCTCCAACGCCATCGACCTCGGCGTGACCACGCTCGAGCTCGACATCGGCCTGAGCGCCGACGGCGTGGTGGTGGTGTCGCACGACACGGCCCTCAACCCCGACCACACGCGCGATGCCGCCGGCCAGTGGCTCACGCCCGCGAACGGCCGCAGCGGACCCACGATCCGCTCGCTCACGCTGGCGCAGCTGCAGGGCTACGACGTGGGCCGGCTCAATCCCTCGAGCAGCTATGGCCGCCAGTTCGCGCTGCAGTTGCCGCGCGACGGCGAACGCATCCCGACGCTCGAGGCGGTGTTCGACCTGGTGCGCGCGCGCGGCCCGGCTGCGGCCACCGTGCGCTTCAACATCGAGACCAAGATCGATCCGACCAAGCCCGACGAGACCGCCGCGCCCGAGCCCATGGTGCGCGCGCTGCTCGCGGTCATCGACAAGGCGCAGATGGCCGAGCGCGTGACCGTGCAGAGCTTCGACTGGCGCACGCTGGCGCTGGTGGGCCAATGGGCGCCCGCGATGTCGCGCGCCTACCTGAGCACGCCGCGCACGCTGAAGGACAAGCGCTGGACTGCCGGGCTCGATGCCGCGGGCTTCGGCTCCACGCCGCAGCTCGTGAAGGCCGCGGCCGGCACCAGTGGCGGTCCGCTCGTCTGGTCGCCGGCCTTCGCCGACCTCGACGCGGCGCAGGTGAAGGAGGCACAGGGCCTCGGCATGAAGGTGCTGCCCTGGACCGTGAACCAGCGCGCCGACATGATCCGGCTGATGGACCTGGGCGTGGACGGCATCATCACCGACTACCCCGACGTGCTGCGCGACCTGGTGCGCGAACGCGGGCTGCCGCTGCCGCCCTCGGGAAGGAGCGCCTCGTGAGCGCCGCGCTGCAACAGCTCGACACCATCGCCGGGCACATCGACGCGCTGCGCCGCCAGGGCGGCGGCCCCGCCGGCCTGCTGTCGGACCAGGCACGCGGCAGCGCCGCGCTGCTGGCCGCCCTGCCGCCGCGCTACGGCGAGGTGCTGCTGAACCTGCTCGACCGGCTCGAATCGAGCGCGCTGTTCAGTGAGGAAAGCTGCTCGTTCAGCCAGAAAGATCTGCTCGACAACCTGTCGTTGTGGGTGGACAAGGCCCGCGCGCAGCTCGGCGGCTAAGGCACGCGGTTTATCATCGGCCCTCCATGCGCACCCTGTTCCTCGCCCTCATGATCGCCCTGCTGCCGGTTCGCGGCTGGCTCGGCGACGCGATGGCGATCGAGATGGTGCGGCATGCGATGCCCGCGGCCGAGGCCGTCGCCGGCGTGGCACAGGCGGCCACCGAGGCGCACTGCCACGAGGCCGGCGACATGGCCATGACGGCCATGGACAACGCCTCGCACGCCGACCACGCGATGGCCGACACCCACGGCGACGGCAGCGACAGCGACCACGCCAGCCACCAGGGCTGCGGCACCTGCACCGCCTGCCAGGTCTGCCACTCGGTGGCACTCGGCGGCACCGAACTCAGGGGCATCGCGCACGATGCCCCCCAGGCCGCCCCCGCGGCCCCGGCGGCTCGCTTCGCGAGCACCGAGCCCTTCCTGGGCTTGAAGCCGCCCATTTCCTGATCTCCCTGCCCGTAGTCCGTCCGCGGTGAGCCCTTGCCGGCTCGCGGCGTCGATCGTATTGCTCATGGAGATCGAGCGTGAACCCTATCGTTCGCCGGCACCTGGCCGGCCCCTTTCCCTTTCGCTGTCGAACAACTGACGCGCTGCCCCGGCGCGCCCTCGCATTCGCCAGTGCCCTGTTCCTGGCCGGCTGCGCCAGCCTCTCGCCCGACGGCGGCACGGCCGACGTGCAGGCCCTGGTCGCGGGCAATCCCCTGATGGCGGGCCAGCCGGCCCAGCGCATGCCCGACGAGGCTTCGCGCAAAAGCGTCGACGCGCTGCTCGCCAGGCCGCTCGACGCCGAGGCCGCCGTGCGCATCGCGCTCGTCAACGGCCCGCGCGTGCAGGACGCCTTCGCCACCCTGCAACTGAGCGACGCCGACCGCGTGCAGGCCGCGAGCCTGCCGAACCCGGTGCTCTCGTTCAGCCGGCTGGCGCAGGGCCGCGAGCGCGAGCTCGAGCGCATGCTGAGCTTCAACGTGATCGGCCTGGTCACGCTGCCGTGGCAGGCGCGCTGGGCCGGCCAGCGCCACGAGGCCGCCAAGCTGCAGGCCGCGCAGAGCGTGCTGCTGCTGGCCGCCGACACGCGTCGCGCCTGGGTGCGCGCGGTGGCGGCGCAGCAGAGCGTGGTCTACCTGCGCGATGCCAGGGAGGCGGCCGAGGCCGGCGCCGAGCTCGCGCACCGCATGGCCCAGGTCGGCAACTGGAGCGCGCTGCAGCGCACGCGCGAACAGCTGCTGCTGGCCGATGCCGCGGCGCAGCTCGCACGTGCCGAGCAGGCCGCCGTGGCCTCGCGCGAGCAGCTCACGCGGCTGCTGGGCCTGGCGGGCGAACGCACCGCCTACACCCTGCCCGACCGCCTGCCGCCGCTGCCCCAGGCCGCGCCCGAGCTCGGCGACGTGCAGGCACGCGCGCTGCGCGACCGGCTCGACGTGCGCTCGGCGCAGGCGCAGAACACGGCCGTGGCCGATTCGCTGGGCCTCGTGCATGCCACGCGCGTCATCAATGCGATGGAGCTCGGCGTGGTGCGCAACACCACCTTCGAGAACGACGCCGACCGTTCGCGCGCCACGCAGCGCGGCTTCGAGCTCGACCTGCCGCTGCCGCTGTTCGACTGGGGCCAGGCACGCACCGGCCGCGCCGAGGCGCAGTACATGCAGTCGGCCGCGCGCGTGCGCGACGTGGGCGTGCTGGCCGCGAGCGAGGCGCGCGAGGCCTGGCGCGGCTGGAACACGGCCTATGGCCTGGCCCGGCGCTACCGCGACGAGGTGCTGCCGCTGCGCAGGAAGGTCAACGAGGAGATGGTGCTGCGCTACAACGGCATGCTCGCGAGCGTGTGGGAGCTGCTCGCCGAGACGCGCGCGAGCATGCTCGCGGTGAACGCCGGCATCGAGGCGCAGCGCGATTTCTGGCTGGCCGATACCGACCTGCAACTGGTGCTCACGGGCAGTTCGCCCGGCGGCATGACGGCGCTGCAGACCGCGACCGCCAGCGACGCCCCCGCGGCGGGAGGACACTGAGATGAACCGCCGCAATTTCTTCGCGGGCGCCGCCACGGCCGTGGCCGCCACCACCGTCAGCCGCGTCTCGATGGCCGCGCTGCCCGAGCCCGTCTCGCAAAGCTCCACCGCCACGGCCGCACCGCTGGTGCCGCCCAACGGCCGGCCCTACAACCCCGTCGTCACGCTCAACGGCTGGACCCTGCCCTGGCGCATGAACGCCGGCGTCAAGGAATTCCACCTCGTCGCCGAGCCGGTGGTGCGCGAGATGGCGCCGGGCTTCAAGGTCAACATGTGGGGCTACAACGGCCAGTCGCCGGGACCGACCATCGAGGTGGTCGAGGGCGACCGGCTGCGCATCTACGTGACCAACCGGCTGCCCGAGCACACCACCGTGCACTGGCACGGCCAGCGCCTGCCCAACGGCATGGACGGCGTGGGCGGCATCACGCAGCCGCAGATCCCGCCGGGCAAGACCTTCGTCTACGAGTTCACCGCGCGCCGCCCCGGCACCTTCATGTACCACCCGCATGCCGACGAGATGGTGCAGATGGCGATGGGGATGATGGGCTTCTGGGTCACGCACCCGAAGGCCGATCACCCGCTGATCGAGAAGGTCGATCGCGACTTCTGCTTCCTGCTCGGCAGCTTCGACGTGGAGCCCGGCAGCGCCACGCCCAAGGTCAGCACCATGACCGACTTCAACCTCTGGAGCTTCAACAGCCGCGTGTTCCCGGCCATCGACACGCTCAACGTGCGCAAGGGGGACCGCGTGCGCATCCGCGTGGGCAACCTCACGATGACCAACCACCCGGTCCACATCCATGGCCACGAGTTCGAGGTGACCGGCACCGACGGCGGCCCCGTGCCGCGCACCGCGCGCTGGCCCGAGGTGTCGGTCGACGTGGCGGTGGGCCAGATGCGGCAGATGGAGTTCATCGCCGACGAGGAAGGCGACTGGGCGCTGCACTGCCACAAGGCGCACCACACCATGGGGCCGATGGGCCACGAGGTGCCGACCATGATCGGCGTGGACCACAAGGGCGTGGCCGAGAAGATCAGGAAGCTGGTGCCCGACTACATGGTGATGGGCGACAAGGGCATGGCCGACATGGGCGAGATGGAGATGCCCATTCCCGACAACACGGTGCCGATGATGACCGGCACCGGCCCTTTCGGCTCGGCCGAGATGGGCGGCATGTTCACGCTGCTCAAGGTGCGCCGCGACCAGAAGCCCGGCGACTACCGCGACCCGGGCTGGTTCAGGCATCCGCCGGGCACGGTCGCGCGCGAAGTGCCCAACGCCAACGTGCCGCCGGCCCCGCGCGCGAAGGCACCGGCCCCGTCGGCCGCCGAGCCCGATGCCAGCGTGCGCAAGCCCTCGGGCCATGGCACGCACCAGCACTGAATCCGCTCATCCCCTTTCATCTTTTGGAGTTCCATCCATGAACAAGACACTCAAGCTCGCCGCCGCCGGCCTCGCGCTCGCGGCCTTCGCCACCGTCTCGCTGGCGCACGAGAACCACGTCGCCAAGCCCAGGGGCGCGGCCGAACTCGCGCCCGAGCAGAAGCCCTGGGGCATCGTCGGCAAGCCCGGTGCCGTGAAACGCACCATCGACATCGCGATGGCCGACGACATGACGTTCACGCCCTCGGTGATCGAAGTGCGCGAAGGCGACACGCTGCGCCTGCGCTTGAAGAACAAGGGCCGTGACCTGCACGAACTCGTGCTCGGCACCACGGCCGAGATCGAGGCCCACGCGGCCATGATGAAGAAAATCCCCGGCATGGAGCACGACGAGCCCTGGATGGCGCACGTGCCGCCGGGCCAGACCGGCGAGCTGGTCTGGACCTTCAACCGCGCCGGCGACTTCGACTTCGCCTGCCTGGTGAAGGACCACTACGAACTCGGCATGGCCGGCCGCGTCCGCGTGCTGCCCGCCGCCGGCAAATCCTGAAATCCCGAAAGGAACTCCCATGCAAAGAAGACGACTGATGCTGACCCTGGCGTCCACCGCCGCCCTGCCTTTCATCGCGCGGGCGGCGCGCGCCGCGGCGCCGATGGTCGAGATCTGGAAGGACCCGAACTGCGGCTGCTGCCAGGACTGGGTCAAGCACCTCAACAGGAACGGCTTCGCCACGCGCGTGCACGACGAAGGCAACGCGGCCGCGCGCAAGCGCCTGGGCCTGCCCGAGAAGCTGGGCTCGTGCCACACGGGCCAGGTCGGCGGCTACGCCATCGAGGGCCACGTGCCCGCGCGCGAGATCCAGCGCCTGCTCAAGGAGAAGCCCAGGGCCGTGGGCCTCGCCGTGCCCGGCATGCCGGTCGGCTCGCCGGGCATGGACGGTCCGGCCTATGGCGACCAGCGCGATCCCTACGACGTGCTGCTGGTGCTGGCCGATGGCGGCACGCGCGTGTTCCAGAGCTATCGATGAATCCTCCGATCATCCTGCAAGAAAGACCGATCACCATGAAGAAATCGCTCGCCGCCCTCGGCGCCCTCCTGTTCGCCGCCGTCGCCTTCGCACAGACGGCCCTGCCGCCCGTCGAGGGCGAGGTCCGCAAGATCGACACCGAGGCGAACAAGATCACCTTGCGCCACGGCGACATCCCCAACCTCGAGATGACCGGCATGACCATGGTCTTCCGCGTGAAGGACCCGGCGCTGCTCACGCAGGTCAAGCCCGGCGACAAGGTGCAGTTCACGGCCGACAAGGTCGATGGGGCGCTCACGGTGCTGTCGATCGCACCTGCGAACTGAGGGCCTTAGGGCTTTGGACACGCCTGCCTAGAATGATGCGTTGATCCACTTTCGGGAGATCGAATTGGGAAGCTCCGATCTGCAGCAGGCTCTTTCTTCGCTGAGCATGGCGGAACGCATCGAGCTGGCCGAAGAACTGTGGGACAGCGTGGCGCGCGATGCCGAATCGCAAAGGCTGAGCGCGCGCGAACAGGAAGAGGTCGCACGCCGCCGCGCCGAGCATCGTGCCGACCCGCAGGCGGTCGTGCCCTGGGACCAGGTCAAGGCATCGCTGAAGCTCTGACCTTGCTGGACATCGTTTTTCGGGAAAGCGCGCTGCGCCAGTTGCAGGACGCGCAGGGCTGGTACGAAATGCAGCGCGCCGGGCTGGGCGCTGAGTTCGCGCGCAGCGTCGAGGCCGTGGTGCACCGGATCGCGCGACAGCCCGAAGGCGCGCCGCTGGTTTGGGAAGACGTTCACAGGGCCCACCTGCGGCGCTTCCCCTATTCCGTCTTTTATCTCGTCGAGTTCGATCGCGTGGTGGTGCTGAGCTGCATGCATCAGCGCCGCGACCCCGCGGGCTGGCCCTCTTCGGCCGCCTGACGGCGAGCCACCCTACGCCCCGAAGCGCCGCGGATCGAACGGCGCCAGCGCGATCTCCGGCACCAGCCCCGCCATCGCCTGCGCCGCCAGCCGCCCGGTGCGCGCCGAGCCGCACAGCCCCACGTGCCCATGGCCGAAGGCCAGCACGATGTCGGCGCTGCCGGCGGCGGGGCCGATGCAGGGCAGGCCGTCGGGCAGGCTCGGGCGATGGCCGAGCCAGCGCTGCACCTCGGTCCCTTCGGGCGGCGCGTCGGCCAGCGCGGGAAACATCGAGCGCAGGTGCTCGTGCAGGATCTCGGCGCGGCGCCAGTCGGGCGCGGCCTCGAGCCCCGCGATCTCGACCTGGCCGGCGGCGCGCAGGCCGCCGTTCATCCAGTGCGCGATGAGCTTGCCGTCGGCCACCATCACCGGCGTGCGCGGGCCCACCGCCGCCTTCGGCAGCACGACGTGATAGCCGCGCTCCGATTCCAGCGGCACCGGCGAGCCGGCCGCGGCGGCCAGGGCGCCCGAGCGCGCGCCGGCGCAGACCGCGGCGGTGTCGCAGGCGATCTCGCCGGCTTCGGTGCGCACGGCGCGCAGCCGGCCACCCTCGATGCGGAAACCGGTGGCGCGCGCGGCCACGCGGTCGGCGCCGAGCGCACGCGCATGCGCGGCCAGCGCCGCGACGTAGGCGCCGGGGTCGCGGCAGTGGCCGGCCTCGCCGACGTGGATGCCCAGCGTGTAGCGCGCATCGAGGTCGGGCTCCTGCCGGCGCAGTTCGTCGGCATCCCACTCGCTCCATCGCACGCCGGTGCGCGCGCGCACGCGCCAGGCCAGCGCATCGCCCTCGAACTCGGCGCGCGAGCGGTAGGCATGCAGCAGGCCGCGCTGCTCGATCAGTTGCGGCACGCCGGCCTCGGCCGCCAGCCGCGCATGCAGAGCAGGTGCATCCACCAGCAAGGTGCGCAGCGCGTCGGCGATGCGCTGCACGCGCGCCTCGGTGGCGCCCGAGGCCAGGTAGCGCAGCAGCCAGGGCAGCGCGCGCGGCAGGTAGGGCCAGCGCACCGCCAGCGGGCCGAGCGGGTCGGCCAGCCAGCCCGGCACCTTGCGCCACGCACCGGGCAGCGCGGGCGGCACCACCGAGTGCGAGGAGAGCCAGCCCGCGTTGCCGTAGCTGGTGGCCTGCGGCGCGCCGGGCTCGCCCGGCTCGACCACGGTGACGCGCAGGCCCGCGCGCAAGGCCTCGATGGCGGTGGCGCTGCCGACGGCGCCCGCGCCGATCACCACCGCATGGCGCCGCGCGCCGGACTGGAAACCACTTCTTTCAACTGTCATGGCGCCCATCGTAGGGGCCATGCGGCATGGTTCCATAATCGGCCGCCATGTCCGCCACGCCTTCCCACGCTTCCCCCTCCTCTTTCGACGGTGCCATCACCGACGTCGCCGGCATCGAGGTCGGCCACTTCTCCGACACTCGCCGGCCCACCGGCTGCACCGTGATCATCACGCGCGAAGGCGCGGTGGCCGGCGTCGACGTGCGCGGCGCCGCGCCCGGCACGCGCGAGACCGACCTGCTCGCGCCCGGCAACCTGGTGCAGCAGGTGCACGCCGTGATGCTCGCGGGCGGCAGCGCCTGGGGCCTGGCCGCGGCCGAGGGCGCGATGCGCTGGCTCGAGGAGCGCGGCGTGGGCATGGACGTGCGCTTCGGCACCTTGCCGATCGTGCCCGCCGCGGTACTGTTCGACCTGCCGATGGGCGATGCCCGCATCCGGCCCGATGCCGCGGCCGGCTATGCCGCCTGCGAGGCCGCGGGCCGCGACGCGCCGGCCGAGGGCAACGTGGGCGCCGGCACCGGCGCGCTGGTGGGCAAGCTGTTCGGCGTGCAGCGCGCGATGAAGGGCGGCATCGGCACCGCCTCGGTCACGGTCGGCGGCGTCACGGTCGGCGCGCTGATCGCGGTCAATTCGCTCGGCGACGTGATCGATCCCGACACCGCGCTGCCCGTGGCCGGCGCGCGCACCGAGGACGGCCGCGCGCTGCTCGACACGCGCCGCGCCCTGCTGCGCGGCGAGCTGCCCAAGCCGCTGCTGGCCGGCACCAACACCACCATCGGCGTGATCGCCACCGACGCGGTGCTGACCAAGGTGCAGGCCAACCGGCTCGCGACCGTGGCGCACGACGGCCTGGCGCGCGCCATCAATCCCGTGCACACCATGAGCGACGGCGACACCCTGTTCGCGCTCGCCACCGGCCGCGTGCCGCTGGCGGCCGACGGCCCGGGCATGACGGTGCTCAGCGCCATGGCGGCCGAGGTCGCCGCGCGCGCCACCCTGCGCGCGGTGCTGGCGGCGCGCTCGGTGACGGTCGGCGAACTGCACATCCCCTCGGCCGCCGAGCTCGGCACCGCGCCGCGCTGACCTCACGAGCGAGACACCATGGCCTTCCCGAGAACCCTCAAGCTGATCCTGCTGTCGATCCGCGACCTGATCGCCTCCGCCGGCCCGATCCTGTTCCTCGTGATCGGCCTGTTGATCGCCGCCTACTGGTGGCTGCAGCCGCAGCCGCCCAAGCAGGTGACGCTGGCCACCGGTCCCACGGGCAGCGCCTATGCGCAGTTCGGCAAGCGCTATGCCGAGTCGCTGAAGCTCAGCGGCATCGAGGTCACGCTCAAGCCGACCTCGGGCTCATCGGAGAACCTCGAGCTGCTGCGCAAGGGCGAGGCCGACGTGGGCTTCGTGCGCGGCGGCAGCGCCGACCCGGTGGCCGACGAGGAGGCCGGGCTCAGTTCGCTCGGCAGCCTGTTCTTCGAGCCGATCTGGCTGTTCTACAGGCCCGACGCGATCACGCGCGCGCCCGACAGCGTGATCGCGCAGCAGGCGGCGGAGGCCGAGAAGGCGAAGAAGGCGGCCAAGGCAGCCGCGAAGGGCCGCCACGGCGCCGAGCGCAAGAAGGCCGCGGCACCGCAACCCGCCGTGCCCCCCGCCCCGATCCCGCTCACCTCGCTGACGCAACTGCGCGGCCTGCGCGTCAACGTCGACATGCCCGGCAGCGGCCTGCCCGAACTCATGGGCCGGCTGCTCGATGCCAACCGGCTCGCGCCCGATGCGCTGCTGCTGTCGAACCTCGAGCAGTCCGCGGCCGCCGAGGCGCTGCAGGCCGGGCTGCTCGATGCGATCGTGCTGTCGTCGGCGCCGCAGTCGCCGCAGGTGCAGCGGTTGCTGCGCGCGAACGACATCCGGCTCATGGACTTCGTGCAGGCCGACGCGTACACGCGGCGCTTCCCCTTCCTCTCGGCCGTGACCCTGCCGCGCGGCGTGGTCGACCTCTCGAAGGACCTGCCGGCCGGCGACGTGTCGCTGCTCGCGGCCACCACCTCGCTGCTGTCGCGCGAGGACACCCATCCCGCGCTGCGCCAGCTGTTCGCGCAGGCGGCGCAGCACCTGCATGGCGGCGCCGGCTGGTTCAACCGGCCGCGCGACTTCCCGAACACGCGCACCAGCGAACTGCCCGTGAGCCCCGAGGGCGACCGCGCCATCAACGGCACGCCGCCGTTCTGGCAGCGCTACCTGCCGTTCTGGGCCAGCAACCTGATCGAGCGCATGTGGCTGGTGCTCGGCGGCCTGCTGGTGCTGATGCTGCCGCTGAGCCGCGTGGTGCCGCCGCTCTACCAGTTCCGCGTGCGCCGCCGGGTGTTCCGCTGGTATGCGCGGCTGCGCGACATCGAGGGCAAGGTCGACGGCCAGCGCGGCGATCCGGCCGAACTCACGAAGGAGCTCGACGAGCTCGACCGCGTGGTGAATCGCGTGGCGGTGCCGCTGTCGTATGCCGACGAGCTCTATGCGCTGCGCAACAACATCTATGCGGTGCGCAAGCGGGCGCTGGCGCGCGGCGCCGGTGCGCCGGCCGGCCCCGCGATGCCACCGCCGCCTTCGCCTTCCGCACCGCGCTGACCGGTACGCGGCGCCAGCGGGCGCCGCTGCCTTTTCCCAAGACCCATCGTGTCCACCCTGATCGACTTCGCCGACCCGCGCACCGATGGCGCGCAACGGCTGCGCCTGGCGTTCGGCGCCCCTTCCCGCACGCTCGTGGCGCGCAGCCTGGCCGAGGTGCGGCCCGTGCTCGCGCAGGCCGAGGCGCTGGCGCGCGCTGGCCACTGGTGCGTGGGCTACCTGCGCTACGAGGCGGCCGCGGCCTTCGATGCCGCGTTCGAGACGCATGCGGGCGATGGCAGTGCGCTAGCGTGGTTCGGCGTGCACGACCAGGCCCAGCCCTGGCCCGAGGAAGCCCCGCCCTCTCCCTCCAGCCCGCCGATCGCCTGGCGCGACAGCCTCTCGCGCATCGACTTCGACCGGCAGATGCAAGTCATCCACGCGGCGATCGCCGCCGGTGGCCTCTACCAGATCAACCACACGGCGCCGCTGCTCGGCGAATACGCCGGCGACCCGCGGGCCCTGTTCGCCGCGCTGCGCCGCAACCAGCCCGCGGGCTACGCGGCCTTCATCGACAGCGGCGAGGAACAGGTGCTGTCGCTGTCGCCCGAGCTGTTCTTCGACTGGCACGGCGAGCGCATCCTCGCGCGCCCGATGAAGGGCACCGCGCCGCGCGGCGCCACGCCGGCCGAGGACGAGGCCCAGGCGCATCGGCTGCGCAGCGTGCCGAAGGAGCGGGCCGAGAACGTGATGATCGTGGACCTGCTGCGCAACGACCTGTCGCGCATCGCGCAGCCGTTCTCGGTGCGCGTGCCGCGGCTGTTCCACACCGAGGCGCTGCCCACCGTGTGGCAGATGACCTCGGACGTGGAAGCCGCGGTGCGCCCCGGCACCTCGCTGGTCGACGTGTTCGACGCGCTGTTCCCCTGCGGCTCGGTCACGGGCGCGCCCAAGGTGGCGGCGATGCGGCTGATCCGCGAGCTCGAGCAGGCGCCGCGCGGCGTGTACTGCGGCGCGGTCGGCGTGCTGCGGCCCGGTGGGCATGCGACCTTCAACGTGCCGATCCGCACCGTGACGCTGCGCGATGGCCAGGCGCGCTGCGGCATCGGCAGCGGCATCACGGCCGATGCCACGGCCGACGCCGAATGGGCCGAGTGGGGCCACAAGCGGGCCTTCCTGGGCGCGGCCGCCGTTGCCGAGGCGCCCGGCTTCGAACTGCTCGAAACGCTGGCGCTGGTCGACGGCACGCTGCGCGATGCGCCGCTGCACATCGAACGCATGGCCGGCGCGGCGGCGCACTTCGGCTTCCCCTGGGATGCCGCACGCGTCGAGGCAGCGCTGCAATCGCTGCGCGATGCGCATGCCGAAGGCACCTGGCGCGTGCGCCTGCTGCTCGATGCGCGGGGCCTGCCACGCGCCGAAGCGCATGAAATGGGCGCTGCGCCCCACCGCGTGAAGCTGCAGCTGGCCGACCGCCCCTTCGACGAAGCACACAGCGAGTTCACGCGCTTCAAGACCACGCGCCGCGCGCACTACGAGGCCTTCGCGCCGACCCTGCCCGAGGCCTTCGACACGCTGCTGTGGAACCCCGAGGGCGAACTCACCGAATGCACGCGCGGCAACATCGCGCTGCGCCTGGACGACGGCCGCTGGGTCACGCCGCCGCTGCGCTGCGGCCTGCTGCCCGGCATCGGGCGCGCGCAGCGGCTGGCCGAGGGCTCGCTGGTCGAGGAGACGGTGCGGCGCGAGCAGCTCTCGCGCGTGACCGCGCTGGCCTTCGTCAACAGCCTGCGCGGCTGGATCGAGGCGGAACTCGTCACCTGAACCACCGGCGCGGATTTCTTCCAGATACCGCTTGACTTAGAGCGCGCTCCAACTTCGAGAATTCTCCCCATGGAAAGCAACCTGAGCATCGCGGAAGTGGCACGGCGCACCGGCCTCACGGCCCACACGCTGCGCTACTACGAACGCATCGGCCTGATCGCCGCCGTGTCGCGCGCGCCCGGCGGCCAGCGCCGCTATGCCGCAGCCGACATGGAATGGCTCGCTTTCCTGTTGCGCCTGCGCGAGACCGGCATGCCCATCCAGGGCATGCAGACCTTCGCCGGGCTTCGCAGTCAGGGGGACGCGAGCATCGGCGAACGCCGCGCGATGCTCGAATCGCATCTTGCCGAGGTTCGCTCGAAGGTGGAGGCGCTGCAGCAATCGATGCAGGCGCTGGCGCACAAGATCGAGCACTACCGCGGGATCGAGGCCCGGCGTCCCTCTTCATCGGGCAATGCCCCGGCTTCAACGAAGAGGAAGAAACATGCAGCACCCCATCCATCCGACGACGACCAACCAGCCGACCGGCGAGCGCTACGCGCGCGGCCTCGCGAAACTGCAGCAGATCGACGGTGAGGGCGGCATCAAGGTCGTCGAGGGCCTGGCCGACATCGCACCCGACTTCGCGCGCCTGTTGATCGAGTTCCCGTTCGGCGACGTCTATTCGCGTCCCGGCCTCGACCTGCGCTCGCGCGAGATCGCGGTGGTGGCCGCGCTCACCGCCATGGGCAATGCCGCGCCGCAGCTCAAGGTGCACATCCAGGGCGCGCTCAACGTCGGCGTGACGCGCGAGGAAGTGATCGAGGTGATCATGCAGATGGCGGTCTACGCGGGCTTCCCCGCCGCGCTCAACGGCCTGAGTGCCGCCCGCGAGGTGTTCGCGGCCGACGATGAAAAAAACGCGCGGCCCCTTGCGGAACCGCGCGCCCTGGTCGAGCCAGCCTGACGAAGGCCGCAGCAGGCCTTACTTGAGGGCCTTGAAGCGCACGCGCTTGGGCTTGGCGCCCTCTTCGCCCAGGCGCTTCTTCTTGTCGGCTTCGTACTCCTGGTAGTTGCCGTCGAAGAACACCCACTGCGAGTCGCCTTCGGCGGCCAGGATGTGGGTCGCGATGCGGTCGAGGAACCAGCGGTCATGGCTGATCACCAGCACGGTGCCCGCGTACTCGAGCAGCGCGTCCTCGAGCGCGCGCAGCGTTTCCACGTCCAGGTCGTTCGAGGGTTCGTCCAGCAGCAGCACGTTGCCGCCCTGGATCAGCGTCTTGGCCAGGTGCAGCCGGCCGCGTTCGCCGCCCGACAGGTTGCCGACCTTCTTCTGCTGGTCCTGGCCGTTGAAGTTGAAGCGGCCCGCGTAGGCGCGGCTGGCCATCTGGAACTTGCCGACGTTGATGATGTCCAGGCCGTTCGAGATGTCTTCCCACACGGTCTTGTTGTTGGCCAGTTCGTCGCGGTGCTGGTCGACGAAGGCCATCTTGACGGTCTGGCCCACCACCACTTCGCCGCTGTCGGGCTGTTCCTTGCCGGCGATCAGCTTGAACAGCGTGGACTTGCCGGCGCCGTTCGGGCCGATGATGCCGACGATGGCACCCGCGGGAATGTTGAAGTTCAGCTTGTCGATCAGCAGGCGGTCGCCGAAGCTCTTGCTCACGTCCTTGAACTCGATCACCTGGCTGCCCAGGCGCTCGGCCACCGGAATGAAGATTTCCTGCGTTTCGTTGCGCTTCTGGTATTCGACGTCGCTCAGCTCCTCGAAGCGGGCCAGGCGCGACTTGCTCTTGGCCTGGCGGGCCTTCGGGTTCTGGCGCGACCATTCCAGTTCCTTCTTCAGGGCCTTGGCGTGGGCTTCCTCGCTCTTCTGCTCCTGCGCCAGGCGTTCGCCCTTCTGCTCGAGCCAGGTGCTGTAGTTGCCCTTCCATGGAATGCCGCGGCCGCGGTCCAGTTCGAGGATCCACTCGGCGGCGTTGTCGAGGAAGTAGCGGTCATGGGTGATGGCCACCACGGTGCCCGTGAAGCGCTGCAGGAACACTTCGAGCCACTCCACCGATTCGGCGTCCAGGTGGTTGGTGGGTTCGTCGAGCAGCAGCATGTCGGGCTTGGACAAGAGCAGCTTGCACAGCGCCACGCGGCGCTTCTCGCCGCCCGACAGCAGGCCGATCTTGGCGTCCCATGGCGGCAGGCGCAGCGCGTCGGCCGCGATCTCGATCTGGTGCTCGGAATCGGTGCCGGCGGCGGAAATCACCGCCTCGAGCTCGCCCTGTTCGGCCGCCAGCGCGTCGAAGTCAGCGCCTTCCTCGGCGTAGGCGGCATAGATCTCCTCGAGGCGCGCCTTGGCGGCGTTGACCTCGCCCATGGCCTCGTCGATCGCATTGCGCACCGTGTGCTCGGGATTGAGCTTGGGCTCCTGCTCGAGGTAGCCGATCGACAGGCCGGCCATCGGAATGGCTTCGCCCTCGATCTCCTTGTCGACGCCGGCCATGATCTTGAGCAGCGAGGACTTGCCCGAGCCGTTCAGGCCGAGCACGCCGATCTTGGCGCCGGGAAAGAAGGACAACGAGATGTCTTTCAAGATCTGCCGCTTGGGCGGCACGGTCTTGGAGACTCTGTTCATGGTGTAGACGTACTGGGCCATCTTCTGTGTTGGACTGCTGATTGCTGAGGTGGCGAAAGCCGGAAAAAGCCGAAATCCCCTGGAGGAAGCCCCTGGAAGACGGCGGCAGGCCCGGCGCGCGGAATCGCGGAAACGGAGCGCGAAAAGCAGTGATTATCGACTCATGCGACAATCGCCACCGTGCCGGGTCCAGTTGCCCGCACACCGGCTCTCTGCCGGGGACGAAGAAAACCCTTCCGCAAGTCGGTTTTTCGGGCTCCCACTCCTGACCTTCATCAGCCTTGACTGGCTCGCGTCACAAGAACGAAAGACGCCGAGCGGGCCGATGTCACCGCGCCGTGTATGGCGCTTGTTGTTTCACACAATGACTTTTGATGAACTGAAGTTGGCTCCGGCCATCTTGAAGGCCGTGCACGAGCAGGGCTACGAGACCCCCACCCCGATCCAGGCCCAGGCCATTCCGGCCGTCCTCGAGGGCCACGACCTTCTCGGCGGCGCCCAGACCGGCACCGGCAAGACCGCCGCCTTCACCCTGCCGATGCTGCACAAGCTCACCATGAGCCGCAGCGCCACCAACAAGTTCGGCGGCATCGGCATCCGCGCCCTGGTGCTCACGCCCACCCGCGAACTCGCGGCGCAGGTCGAGGAATCGGTGCGCGACTACGGCAAGTACCTGCAGCTCGGCTCGACCGTGATCTTCGGCGGCGTGGGCATGAACCCGCAGATCGACCGCCTCAAGCGCGGCGTCGACATCCTGGTGGCCACCCCCGGCCGCCTGCTCGACCTGCAGCAGCAGGGCATGCTCGACCTGTCGACCGTGCAGATCCTGGTGCTCGACGAAGCCGACCGCATGCTCGACATGGGCTTCATCCACGACGTGAAGAAGGTGCTGGCGCTGATGCCGGCCCAGAAGCAGAGCCTGCTGTTCTCGGCCACCTTCAGCGACGAGATCCGCGAACTGGCCAACGGCCTGCTGCGCAACCCGCAGAGCATCCAGGTCACGCCGCGCAACACCACGGTGCAGCGCATCACGCAGGTGGTCCACCCCGTGGGCCGCGGCAAGAAGAAGGCGCTGCTCGCGCACATCATCAACGAGCACCAGTGGAGCCAGGTGCTGGTGTTCACCCGCACCAAGTTCGGCGCCAACAGCGTGGCCGAGTTCCTCACCAAGAACGGCATCGAGGCGATGGCGCTGCACGGCAACAAGAGCCAGAGCGCGCGCACCCAGGCACTGGCCGGCTTCAAGAGCGGCGACATCCGCGCGCTGGTGGCCACCGACATCGCGGCCCGCGGCATCGACATCGACGAGCTGCCGCACGTCGTGAACTACGAGATCCCCAACGTCAGCGAAGACTACGTGCACCGCATCGGCCGCACCGGCCGCGCGGGTTCGAGCGGCGAGGCCGTGAGCTTCGTCTGCCTCGACGAGGAAGGCTTCATGCAGGAGATCGAGCGCTTCACCAAGCAGACGATCCCCGTGCAGGTCATCGAGGGCTTCGGCCCCGAGGAAGGCGAACGCGCCGAGCCGATCGCCATGGGCCGCCAGACCATCTGGGGCGGCGCCGGCCGTCCGCCGAGCCGTGAAGTCATGCAGGCGGCCGCCAAGGCGGCGCGCGGCGAGATGATGCAGCGCATCCGCGACAACAAGGCCAGCCAGGGTGGCGGCGGCGGTGGTGGCAATGGCCAGCGCCGCGGCGGTGGCGGCAACGGCGCCGGCCAGGGCCGCAGCGCCAATGGCGGCGGTGGCCAGCAGGCCCCGCGCGGCCAGGGCCAGGGACCGGGCAATCGCGCGCCGCAAGGCCGCGCACCGCAGGGCCAGCCGCGTCCGCATCACCATGCGGCGGCGCACCCGCAGCAGAACCATCAGCCGCACGACGAGCGCCAGCCGCGCCATCACGGCAACAGCCACAGCCCGACCCAGGCCAACCAGGTCGCGCACCTGCGCGCCGAGGCGATCACCGGCGCGGCCGGCCAGCCCGATCCGTTGCGCACCAGCGTCGACCACATGGGTGGCGGCCGCGGACGCGGCGGCCGCTCGGGTGGCGGTGGCTACGGCGGCGGCAACCGTTCGGGCGGCGGTGGCCGTTCGGGTGGCGGCGGCTACGGCGGCGGCGGTGGCCGCTCGGGCGGCGGCGGTGGCCGTTCGTTCGGCCGCTGAGGCACGACGCACGCAGACATACAGGGCGCTTCGGCGCCCTTTTTCATGTCTGCATGGCGCCGGAGCACCTTCCGGACACAATCGTCGCCATGCAGTACATCCCGCCGAACTTCGCCACCCTCTTCGTGGCCACCTGCAACCTGCTCAATCTCGCGAACCCGCACCGCGTGTACTACGAGAACCAGGACGCCTACAACGAGCGCGAGTACGAACGCAAGATCGACTGGCTCGGCGAGCGCTTCCATGCGCTCAATGCCGACGTGCTCGCGGTGCAGGAGGTCTGGGACGAGGCGGCGCTGAAGGCCGCCATCCACCGCAGCGGCCTGCGCTATGACTTCGTGGCCGTGCCCGGCGCCGAGAACGCGCCCGCGCAGCCCGGCCTGCCGCCGCGCCCCGGCGCGCAGGGCACGCCGCGCGTGGGCATTGCCACGCGGCTCAAGGTCGACCGCATCCAGTCCTTCGTCGATTTCCCGCCGGGCTTCGGCGTCGAGGTGCCGGGCCTCGGACCGCACACCCGCTTCGAGCGGCCGCCGCTGCTGGCCACGCTGCGCATGAAGCACGGCCAAGCGGTGCACGTGCTGACGGTGCACCTGAAGTCGAAGCGGCCCAAGTTCCTGCAGGACGCGCAGGGCAACCACCTCGAGGACCGCGACGACCGCAAGGTGGGCGCGATGGCCTCGCTGCGCTCGCTGCTGATGCGCGGCGCCGAGGCCGCGGCCCTGCGCTGCATCGTGATCGACCTGCTGCAGGGCACCAACGTGCCGCTGGTGGTGATGGGCGACTTCAACGACAACCCGCACAGCGTGACCACCCAGCTCGTGGCGGCCACCTCCGAGGTGGCCTACGACAAGGCGGCGCGCGACGTGGCGCTGTTCAATGCCTACGAGATGCAGGGCGAGGCCGCGCTCAAGAAGGATGTGGCCTATTCGCACGTGCACCAGGGCTACCCGGAAGTGCTCGACCAGATCCTGGTGAGCGAGGAGTTCATCGCGGGCAGCCGCCACAGCCTGGGCGACGTGCGGCGCGTGGACTACTTCAACGACCACCTGCACGAAGGGCGCGACCGCTCGCGCTCGGACCACGGCTTCGTGCGCGCGCTGCTGCGGCTGCGCACGGACTGACGACGCGCCCGCTCAGGCCTTCGAGATCCGCACCATCGCATCGGCGCGCTTGTGCAGGTCGGGCAGCAGCTCGAGCCCCAGCCCCGGCTTGTCGTTGAGGCTGATCATGCCGTTCTCGACCTTCGGCAGCTCGGTCACCAGGCCCTGGTACCAGCCCGTGAAGAAGGCGCGCACGCTCTCCTGGATCAGCGCGTTGGGCGCATGCAGGCTCAGGTGCGTCGACGCGGCCCAGACCACCGGGCCGGTGCAGTCGTGCGGCGCCACCGGCAGCTGCCAGGCATCGGCCATGGCCGCGATCTTGCGCGCCTCTGTGAGGCCGCCGCACCAGCTCAGGTCGAGCATCGCGACGCCGGCCACGCCGGTCTGCAGGTAGTCCTTGAAGCCCCACTTGTAGCTCAGCGTCTCGCTGGCGCAGACCAGCGCCTTGCAGTCGACGGCGTACTGCTTCAACAGGTCGAGGCTGTCCATGCGGATCGCATCCTCGTGCCAGAAGGTGTCGAACTCCTGCAGCGCACGCGCGATCTTCTGCGCCATCGGCAGCCGCCAGAGGCTGTGGAACTCGACCATGATGTCCATGCGCTTGCCGACCGCGCCGCGGATCTTGCGGAAGGGCTCGAGCGCCGCATCGAGGTCGGCGTTGCTGATGTACTGGCCGTGGCTGCGCTCGGCCGCCGGATCGAAGGGCCAGATCTTCATCGCCGTGATGCCCTCCGACAGCAGCGACTCGGCCAGCTCGTCGGCATGGTGCAGGAAGCCCTGCAGGTCCTCGTAGGGGCCGGCCGCGTTGCCGATGCCCCAGTTGGAGCTGGTCTGGTTGGCGGCGCTGCGGATGTACTGGTAGCCCGCGCAGGTGTTGTAGACGCGGATCGCGTCGCGGCTCTTGCCGCCGAGCGCGGTGTGCACCGGCATGTTGGCGGCCTTGCCGAACAGGTCCCACAGCGCGATGTCCACGGCCGAGTTGCCGCGCGTCTCCACGCCCGACCCGCGCCAGCCCAGGTAGCCCGTGAGGTCGCGGTTGCGCGCCTCGATCGCCAGCGGGTCGGTGCCCAGCAGCTTGTGGGCGCCCCACTCGTGCAGGTAGGCCTCGACCGCCTCGGCGCCCATGAAGGTCTCGCCGAGGCCGACCAGGCCTTCGTCGGTGTGCAGGCGCACCCAGAGGATGTTGGGGAATTCGCCGAGGCGGATGGTTTCGAGCTGCGTGATCTTCATGGCTTCATGGCGGTCCGGGATGCGGTGACTGAACGGCCGGCGCGCTCTCGAGCGCAGCCGGCCCGCGGAAGGCTCAACCGCCGCGCGCCTTCTTCAGCGCGTCCATCACCACGTTGACGGCCTCGGGGCCGATGGCCGGCACGTTCTTGTCGTACACCGGCTTCACCTTGTCGAGCATGCGCTTCTGCTCGGCCGGCGAGACCTCGTTGACCGTCATCGTCTTCTTGAGGCTGGCGAGCGACTTCTCGTTGAGCGCGCGATTGGCGGCGCGCTCCACCTTCTGGCCCTCGACCGCGGCCTCGCGCAGCACCGCCTGCTCCTCGGGCTTGAGCTGGTCCCAGAGCTTCTTGCTGTAAAGCACCAGGAACGGCGTGTAGGCATGGCGCGTCACGCTCAGGTACTTCTGCACCTCGCTGAACTTCGAGGTCTCGATGGTCACGAAGGGATTCTCCTGGCCGTCGATGGTGCGCGTCTCGAGCGCGGTGAAGATCTCGCCGAAGGCCATCGGCACGGCGTTGGTGCCCAGCGTCTTGAACGAGTCGAGGAAGATGTTGTTCTGCATCACGCGCACCTTGATGCCCTCGAGGTCCTCGACCTTGGCCACCGGCCGCTTGCTGTTGGTGAGGTTGCGGAAGCCGTTCTCCCAGTAGGCCAGGTTCACCAGCCCCGCGGCCTCGAGCTTCTTGTTGAAGTACTCGCCGGCCGGGCCGTCGAGCACCGCGTCGGCCTCCTTCTCGTTGTTGAACAGGAACGGCAGGTCGAACACGCCGAGTTCCTTCACGATGCCCACCAGCGGCGAGGACGAGGTGCACACCATCTCCTGCGTGCCCGCGCGCAGCGCCTGCGTGGCCGGCAGGTCGCCGCCGGCCGCGCCGCCCCAGAAGGCGACGATCTTCATCTTGCCGCCGGTCTTGGCGGCCAGCACCTCCTGCATCTTCTTCACGCCCAGGCCCACGGGGTGGTCCTCGTTCACGCCGTTGGTGAACTTGATGGTGCGTTCGGCGAACTGGGCGAAGGCCGGCGTGGCCGCCATCAGGGCCGCGGCGGTCGCTGCCGCCACGAGGGTTCTGCGCTGGATCATGGTCTGTGTCTCCTACTTCTTGGGTGATGAACGAACGGACGGGAAACTCTGCGGAACGCCCTCAGCGCGCCAGCCACCACGACAGCGGCACGGTGACGATCTGCGGGAAGAACACCAGCGCGAACAGCACGATGAGCTGCGCGATCAGGAAGGGCATCACGCCCTTGAAGGCATCGTCCATGGTGATGCGCGCCACGCCGCACACCACGTTGAGCACGGTGCCCACCGGGGGCGTGATCAGGCCGATGGCGTTGTTCATGATGAACAGCACGCCGAAGTACACCGGGTCGATGCCGGCCTTGAGCACCACCGGCATCAGCACCGGCGTGAGAATCAGCACGGTGGGCGTGAAGTCGAGCGCGGTGCCCACGATGACGATCAGCACCATCATCATCAGCATCAGCAGCGTCTTGTTGCCCATGAAGGGCTCGAGCATCCGCGTGACCTCGCCCGGGATGTCGGCCACCGTGATGAGCCAGGCGCTGACCATGGCCGCGGCCACCAGGAACATCACGACCGCGGTGGTCTTGCCGGCCGCCAGCGTGAGGCGGTAGAGCATCGAGACCTTGAGCTCGCCGTAGACGAACATGCCGACCACGAACGAGTACACCGCCGCCACCACGGCCGCCTCGGTCGGCGTGAAGATGCCGAACTTCATGCCGCCGATGATCACCACCGGCAGCGCGAGCGCGAGGCTGCCGCGCGCGGTGATCGCCAGCCGCTCGCCGAAGGGCACGCGCGGCGCGGCCTGCACCTTGTCGCGGCGCGCCACGATCCACCAGGCGATGCCGATCGCCACGCCCATCAGGATGCCCGGCACGATGCCGGCGAGAAAGAGCTTGGTGATCGAGACGTTGCCCGCCACGCCGAAGACGATGAAGCCGATCGACGGCGGGATCACCGGCGCGATGATGCCGCCCGCGGCGATCAGGCCGGCCGAGCGGTTGGTGTCGTAGCCCGCGCGGTTCATCATCGGGATCAGCAGCGCCGCGAGCGCCGCCGTGTCGGCCACCGCCGAGCCCGAGATCGAGGCCATGATGATCGCGGCCACCACCGCCACGTAGCCCAGGCCGCCGCGGAAATGGCCGACCCAGGCCATCGCCATGTCGACGATGCGCCGGCTCAGCCCGCCCGCCGTCATGAATTCGCCGGCCAGCAGGAAGAAGGGCACGGCCAGCAGCGGGAAGTTGTCGGCGCCGTCGACGAAGCGCTGCGCGATGATCTGGCTGTCGAAGGCCGGCAGGCCGCCGGTGTAGGCCAGCCAGCCCATGAGCGAGACGCCGCAGACCAGCAGCGCATAGGCGATCGGCATGCCGATCGCCATGGCGGCGAGCAGCGAGACGATGAAGACCGTGACCGTCATCGCGCACCTCCCGCGGTGCCCGAAGCGGGAGCGGTGGCGGCGGCGGGCTCGGGCGCCACGTCCTCCGACTCCATCACCTGCACCAGTTCCTCTTCGGAGACGCGGCCGGTGGCCAGGCGCCACAGCTTGTTGAGGTTGATGATGCCCATCACCACCGACACCACGTAGCCGATGCCGTAGACCCAGATCATCGAGATGCCGACCACCGGCGAGACGTTGGTGCGCTGCAGCTCGTGCATCTCGAAGGTGCCCATGAAGAACAGCACGTTGCAGAACAGCATGAGCAGCTGGTTGAGCACGAAGCAGAGGGTCTTGCCCAGCCGCGGCAGGCGGCGGATCAGCGTGTCGACGCCGAGGTGCGCGCCGTCGCGCATCGCGACCATGGCCCCGATGTAGGTGAGCCAGATGAAGCAGTAGCGCGACATCTCGTCGGACACCGTGATGCCCGAGTTGAAGCCGTAGCGCAGCACCACGTTGCCGAACACCATGACGACCATCGCCACCATGCATGCGACCACGAGGAATTCCAGCACCCGGAAGAATCCGTCGATCAACCTCTTCATTCGATGTCTCCTGTTGCCCTTGTGTTGTTGTTCGCTTGTTCCGTCGTTGCGCGGCTGCGCGCGCGGCCTCCTGCCGCCTCGTCGCCTTCGCCTGCTAGAGCGCGAAGGCCTTGAGCTGGGTCGCGGGTCGGCTGATGCGCGGGATCTTGCGGCGCGAGGCCAGCACCGTCTCGATGTCCTGGCGCGCGCCGTCGATCAGCACCAGCACCGCCTTCTCGGCGCGTGCCGGGTTGCGCGCGATCACCGCGTCGAGCACCGCGCGGTGCAGCGGCAGCGAGCTCGCGGGACCGTTCTTGCGCGTGGTCGAGATCTCGAAGCTGGTGCGCAGCAGCGCGCCGAGCGCGCGGCTCATCTGCACCAGCATGCGGTTGTGGCTGGAGCGGATCAGCCCCTGGTGGAAGCGCAGGTCGGGCGTGATGTAGTCGCCGCCGAACTCGATGGCCTGCTTCATGCCGGCGTAGGCCTCCTCCATGTCGGCGATGTCCTCGGGCGTGGCGCGCGAGGCGGCCAGCGCCACCGCGGCCGGCTCGACCACGCGGCGCAGGTCCTGCAGGTCGCGCAGGAACTCGATCGACAGGCCGGCCTGCGTCTGCCACACGATGACGTCGGCATCGAACCAGTTCCACTGGTCGGGCGGCTGCACGCGCGTGCCGACCTTGGGGCCGGTGGTGACCAGGCCCTTGGCGATCAGCGACTTGATGGATTCGCGCACCACGGTGCGGCTCACGCCGAGCTCCTCGCACAGGATCGGCTCGGGCGGGATCGCGGCGCCGGGCGCGTAGCGGCCCGCGACGATGTCGCTGCCGAGCCGATCGACCGTGTTGCCGTGGACGTTCTTGATCATGCGAAGCCGTTGGTTGTGCGACGCGGCCAAGGCCGCCCGGCGCGCCCCGCTCGCTCGGAAACCCTGAGCGCCCCGCCAGGACAGCGCGCTTATCATATGATGATTGAAAATGCGGTTCGGCAGGACAAACCCTGACCCCGCGGCACCTTCCCGCAACCGGAGACACCCTCGATGAGCACCCCTCCCAAGAAGAAGAATCCCGAAGAGCTGCGCAGCCAGCAGTGGTTCGGACGACACGACCGCGACGGCTTCATCTACCGAAGCTGGATGAAGGGCAAGGGCGTGCCGCACGACCAGTTCGACGGCCGCCCGGTCATCGGCATCTGCAACACCTTCAGCGAACTCACGCCCTGCAACTCGCACTTCCGCACGCTCGCGGAGCAGGTGAAGATCGGCGTCTACGAAGCCGGCGGCTTCCCGCTCGAGTTCCCCGTGATGTCGCTCGGCGAGACCCTGCTGCGCCCCACCGCCATGCTCTATCGCAACCTCGCGAGCATGGACGTGGAGGAAAGCATCCGCGGCAATCCGCTCGACGGCGTGGTGCTGCTCATGGGCTGCGACAAGACCACGCCCGCGCTGATGATGGGCGCGGCCAGCGTCGACCTGCCGACCATCGGCGTGTCGGGCGGCCCGATGCTGTCGGGCAAGTGGCGCGGCCAGGAGCTGGGCTCGGGCACCGGCGTGTGGCAGATGAGCGAGCAGGTGCGCGCCGGCACGCTCAAGCTGCAGGACTTCTTCGAGGCCGAGAGCTGCATGCACCGCAGCCACGGCCACTGCATGACGATGGGCACCGCGAGCACCATGGCCAGCATGGTCGAGTCGCTGGGCATCGGCCTGCCGGGCAACGCGGCCTACCCGGCCGTCGACGGCCGCCGCAACGTGCTCGCGCGCGAGGCGGGCCGGCGCATCGTCGGCATGGTCCACGAGGACCTGAACATGTCGAAGATCCTCACGCGCCAGGCGATCGAGAACGCGATCAAGGTCAACGCCGCGATCGGCGGCTCGACCAACTTCGTGATCCACCTGCTGGCGATCGCCGGGCGCATCGGCGTCGAGCTCACGCTCGACGACTTCGACCGCCTGGCCTCCGAGCTGCCCTGCATCCTGAACCTGCAACCCTCGGGCCAGTTCCTGATGGAGGACTTCTGCTATGCCGGCGGCCTGCCGGTGGTCATCAAGGAGATCGCCGACCACCTGCACAAGGACATCCTCACCGTCACTGGCCGCAGCGTGTGGGAGAACGTGAAGGACGCCGAGAACTACAACCCGCAGGTGATCCGCACCCAGGCCGAGCCCTTCAAGGACAAGGCCGGCATCTGCGTGCTGCGCGGCAACCTCGCGCCCAACGGCGCGATCATCAAGCCCAGCGCGGCCACGCCCGAACTGCTGGTGCACAAGGGCCGCGCGGTGGTGTTCGAGAGCGCCGACGACCTGCACCGCCGCATCGACGACGAGAACCTCGACATCGACGAGCACTGCGTGATGGTGCTCAAGAACTGCGGCCCCAAGGGCTACCCCGGCATGGCCGAGGCCGGCAACATGCCGCTGCCCCCCAAGGTGCTGCGCAAGGGCATCACCGACATGGTCCGCATCAGCGACGCGCGCATGAGCGGCACCGCCTACGGCACCGTGGTGCTGCACACCGCGCCCGAGGCCGCGGCCGGCGGTCCGCTGGCGCTGGTGCAGGACGGCGACATCGTCGAGCTCGACGTGCCGAACCGCAAGCTGCACCTGCACGTGAGCGACGAGGAACTGGCGCGCCGGCGCGCCGCCTGGGTCGCGCCGAAGGCACCGCTCGATTCGGGCTACTGGAAGCTCTACGTCGACACCGTGCTGCAGGCCGACGAAGGCGCCGACCTCTCGTTCCTGCGCGGTCGCCGCGGTGCCTTCGTGCCGCGCGACAACCACTGATGGCGGCGATGACGGGTCCGCTGGTCGCGGTCGACTGGGGCACGAGCTCGCTGCGCGGCGCGCTGATCGCGGCCGACGGCACGGTGCGCGAGGAACGCAGCGACGCACGCGGCATCCTCGCGGTGCCCGCGGGCGGTTTTCCCGCGGTGTTCGAGGCGCTGTTCGGCGACTGGATGCGCGAGCGCGGCGCGCGCTGCCTGATCTCGGGCATGGCCGGCAGCAAGCAGGGCTGGGTCGAGGCACCCTACTGCGCCTGCCCCGCGGGCCGCGTCGAGGTCGGCCGCAGCATCATCGGCATCGACGCCATTCCCGGCCAGCGCATCGCGATGGTGCCGGGCCTGCGCGACGAGCACGACGGCGTGCCCGACGTGATGCGCGGCGAGGAGGTGCAGATCTTCGGCGCGCTGTCGCTGCTGGGCCGCGACGAGGGCCTGTTCGTGCTGCCGGGCACGCACAACAAGTGGGCCATGGTGAAGAAGGGCCGCGTGACCGGTTTCCGTACCTTCATGACCGGCGAGTTCTATGCGCTGCTGAGCCAGCACTCGATCCTCGCGCGCACGCTCGATGCGTCGGCACCGCTCGACGAGGCCGCGTTCGTCGAGGGCGTGACCCGCGCCGACAACGGCCAGGGCCTGCTGCACAACGCCTTCGGCGCGCGCACGCTGGCGCTGTTCGATCGCATGCCGCGCGCCGAGCTCGCGAGCTATCTCTCGGGCCTGCTGATCGGCGAGGAGCTGCGCACCCAGTCGCTGCAGGCCGCGGGCGAGGTGGTGCTGATCGGCTCGCCCGCCCTCACCCAGCGCTATGCGCTCGCGCTGCGCGCCAGCGGCACGGCCACGCGCTCGCTGGGCGCCGAAGCCACCTGGGCCGGGCTGCATGCGCTGTCCGGCTTCCTCGATTCCTCCGCCACCCCATCATGACCACGCCCTTCGACAAATTCGACGCCGCCCTGCGCACCTTGCCGCTGGTGGCCATCCTGCGCGGGCTCGCGCCGCATGAAGCCGATGCCGTCGGCGACGCCATCGTCGAGCCGGGCTTCCAGCTGCTCGAGGTTCCGCTCAATTCGCCGCAGCCGCTCGACAGCATCGCGCGGCTGCGCGCGCGCTTCCCGCAGGCGCTGGTCGGTGCCGGCACGGTGCTCGATGCGCAACAGGTGCGCGAGGTGCAGGCGGCCGGCGGCGAGCTGATCGTGTCGCCGAACTTCGATGCCGCCGTGGTGCGCGAGGCCGCCCGCCTGGGCCTGGTGTGCCTGCCCGGCGTGATGACCCCGACCGAGGCCTTCGGCGCGCTCGCCGCGGGCGCCACCGGGCTCAAGCTGTTCCCGGCCGAGCTGGCCTCGCCCGCGGTGGTGAAGGCGCTGCTGGCCGTGCTGCCGCGCGGCACGCCGCTGATGCCCGTGGGCGGCATCACGCCCTCGAACATGACCGAATGGCGCGAGGCCGGTGCTTCCGGCTTCGGCATCGGATCGGCGCTGTTCAAGCCCGGCAAGAGCGCGCAGGCCGTGCGCGACGATGCGCAGCGCTTCGTCGCCGCGTACACGGGCACGACGCGCGCCTGATTCGATTCCCCCACGCAGAACACCAGAGGATCACGATGTCCGCCGAAGCCGACTACGCCAGCCCCGAAGTGCGCCAGCTGCGCGAAGACCTCGCGCTCGCGCTGCGCGCCGCCGCCCATCACGGGCTGTCGGAAGGCGTGTGCAACCACTTCAGCGTGATGCTGCCGGGCCGGCAGGACCGCTACCTGATCAACCCGCGCGGCCTGCACTGGAGCGAGATCGGCGCCGACGACATCGTGCTGATCGACGTGCGCGGCGAGGTGCTCGCGGGGCGCCACCGCGTGGAGCCCACCGCCCTCTTCATCCACGGCGCGGTGCACCGCATCGCGGGCCATGCGGTGGTGCTGCACTGCCACATGCCCTATGCCACCGCGCTCACCATCACGGTAGACCGCGCGCTCGATCCGACCGCGAGCCAGAACGCGATGCGCTACATCGACCGCATCGCCGTCGACCGCGAATACAACGGCCTGGCGCTCGACGACGCCGAGGGCGAGCGCATCGCGCGCGCGATGGCCGGCAAGGACGTGGCCTTCCTCGCGAACCACGGCGTGATCGTGGCGGGCGCGACCATCGCCCATGCCTACGACGACCTCTACTACCTCGAGCGCGCCTGCCTGCACCAGGTGATCGCGCAGTCGACCGGCCGCCCGCTGGCACCGGTGAACCGCGAACTGGCCGCGCGCGTGGCGGCGCAGATCCAGGGCGAGCGCGAGCAGTCCGACCTGTTCTTCGAGGCGCTGCGGCGCATGCTGCCGGCACCGCGCGGCTGAGCCTTTTCGCGCCCTTTCCTGTCGCCATGCGGCGACAACGGCGGCCTCTTTGTGTCGAGGCGTTTCCCGTGCTTTCAATTGCCTTGCGGCGGTGGCCGCGGCGCGTTACGTCTTGCCCTGGACGCGGCATTCGCGCGGGCAGAATCCGCCCGGTCGCCGTGAGCGAAGTCCTACGCCCCGGCGTTACAGCGCTTCATCGGATTTCGCCCGCGCCTTACACAGCGTTGACATGAACGCGGGAGGATGACACCCATCAACAACCACTCCCCTGGAGTTGCCATGAAAAAGCTCACCTTCGCATTCGGCGCCGCGGCCCTCCTCTCGCTGGCGGCGATCAGCGCTCCGGCCCAGGCGCAGAGCGGCCCCTTCATCCAGGCCCAGGTCTACGTGACCCCGGCACCGCCGCATCGCCACTACGACCGCCGCTACTACGCGCCCCCGCCGCCGCCCCACTACCACCCGGGCTACCACCGCGACGACCGCTACTACCGCCATGACCGCTACGACGGCCGCCGCTACGGGCGCCGCGACAACGACGGCGACGGCGTGCCGAACCGCTACGACCGCCGGCCGAACAATCCGTACCGCTATTGACGCGGTCGTCTCCAGAAACGAAGAAGCCGGGCCTCGAGCCCGGCTTTTTCATGGCCGCCGCGTTCAGGCCGCGGGCACTTGCGCGTAAGGCGGCGCGTCGCTCGAGAAGCCCTGCTTGAGCCCGCGCGAAATCGCGTCGGCCAGCACCTCGGGCAGGCCCTTCTCGACGCCCTCGTAGGCCAGCCGCGCCACCTCGTCGGGCGAGGTCTTCGGCGCATCGACGTGCGCGGCCATGTCGGTGTCCATGTAGCCCACGTGCACGCTGACCACCTGCGTGCCCTGGCCAGCGAGTTCGTTGCGCAGGCCGTTGCTCAGCGACCAGGCGGCCGACTTGGTGGCGCTGTAGGTCGCCACGCTCGGGAAGGTGGTCCAGGCCAGCGCCGACAGCACGTTGACGATGGCACCGCCGCCGTTGGCCGCCAGCACCGGCGCGAAGGCGCGCGACAGCGCCCAGGGGCCGAAGAAGTTGGTCTCGAGCTCGGCGCGCGCGGCCGCCACCGAGTCGGGCCCGAGCAGGTTCGAGCCGCGCGAGATGCCGGCGTTGTTGACCAGCACCGACACGTCGCCGCAGGCGCGCACCGCGGCCTCGATCTGCGCCGGCTGGGTCACGTCGAGCGCCACCGGCACCACGCCGGCCAGGGTGATGGTCTGGGGGTCGCGCGCGGCGCCGTAGACCTTGCGCGCACCGGCCGCGAGCGCGGCCTTGGCGAAGGCGAGCCCCAGGCCGCGGTTGGCGCCGGTGATGAAGACGACCGAATCCTTGATGTTCATGGGAGCCCTTTCGAAGTTGGACGAGAAAAACGCTTCAGGCCTGCGCCATGCGCCGCAGCAGCCCGCTGGTGGTGCGCGGCCAGCCGACGCGGCCGAACCAGGCGCCGCCCGCGATCGCCGAGCCGATGACCAGGCCGTAGACCACGAGCGCGATGCCCTGGGCCGCGAACACGCCCGTGAGCCCCGCGCCCCAGCGCAGCGCCAGCCAGCCGCCGATGCCCGCCACGGCCAGCCGCGCGAGGTTGCCGATCACCGGCCACAGCAAGCGGCCCGCGCCCTGCGAGGCGAAGTACAGCACCAGGCCGACGCCGAAGAAACCATAGAGCGGGCCCACCACGCGCAGGTAGTGGATGCCGGTGTCGAGCATCGCGGTGTCGTGGCCGAACAGCATCAGCCACGGCCGCGGGAACAGCGCGGCCAGCAGGCCGATGGTCTCGGCCAGCGTGAAGGCCAGCGCGGCGCCGATCCAGGTGGCGCGCAGCGCGCGCTCGCGCTGGCCCGCGCCCATGCAGGTGCCGACCATCGCGACCAGCGGCGCGCCCAGGCCGAACACCAGCGGCACCAGCAGGTACTCGAGCCGCGAGGCCGTGCCGTAGCCGGCCAGGGCCTCGGGACCGAAGTGGCCGGTGAGCGCGGTGGCGATGCCGATCGAGAGGTTGGTGGCCACGGTCGACACCGTGCCCACAAGGCCGACGCGCAGGATGTCGCGGAAGAAAGGCCAGCGCAGCTTGAGCGCAGCCAGTGCGGGCTTGAGCAGGCTGCGCGGCGAGCGCAGGTAGACGATCAGCGCGATCGAGCCCAGCAGGTAATACAGCAGCAGCGCCATCGCGCCGCCCGCGATGCCCATGCCCGGCAGCGGGCCCCAGCCGAAGATCAGCAGCGGCGAGGCGGGGATCAGGAACACCACGCCCACCACCGTGACGTTGGCCGGCACCGCCATGTTGCCGGTGCCGCGCAGGATGGCCGACAGCGAATTGAACAGCCACACCAGCACCGCGCCCGAGAACACCCAGTTGGAATAGGTCAGGGCCGCCTCGAGCGCCGGGCCGCTGCCGCCCATGATCCCGTAGAGCCAGCGGCCGCCGAACAGCAGCGCGAGCGAGAACAGCACGCCGAAGCCCAGCGCGATGACGATCGCATGCCACACCAGCGAGTCGGCATCGGCGCGGCGGCGCGCGCCGAGCGCGCGCGCGATGGCCGAGGAGATGCCGCCGCCCATGGCGCCGCTCGAGGTCATCTGCATCAGCATCACGATCGGGAACACCAGCGCCATGCCGGCCAGCGCGTCGGTGCCGAGCTTGCCGACGAAGTAGGTCTCGATCAGGCCGACCGAGGCCTGCGCCACCATCACGAGGACGTTGGGCGCGGCCAGCTTCAGCAGCGTGGGAACGATGGGCGCCTCGAGCAGGCGGCGGGTGCGCGGATCGAGATCGGCGGCGGAAGCGGTCATGGCCGGGGGCTCCGTGGCATGGGGACGATCAGGCGCGGGCCGTGGCGGGCTGGCCCGCGGCGGAAGGCGTCGCGGGTGCGCCGCCGGCCTTGGGCGCTGCCGGACGGCGGATCGCCATCACCATCAGCGCCGCCAGCAGGCAGGCCGCGCCGGCGACGTAGAGCGCCGGGGTGTAGGTCAGCAGCAGCGTGCGCGCGAAGCCCGCGCCATAGGCCGCGGTGGCGGCGCCGAGCTGGTGCGCGGCGAACACCCAGCCGAACACCATGCCGACCTTGGCCGGGCCGAAGGTGGAGCCCGCGAGCTTGACCGTGGGCGGCACGGTCGCGATCCAGTCGAGGCCGTAGAACATCGCGAACAGGCCCAGGCCGTAGATGGTGAATTCCGAATGCGGCAGCCAGAACAGCGACAACCCGCGCAGGCCGTAGTACCAGAAGAGCAGCTTGCGGTTGTCGTAGCGGTCGGACAGCCAGCCCGAGAGGATCGTGCCCACGAAGTCGAAGGCGCCCATCATCGCGAGCACCGAGGCCGCGGGCACCGCGCCCATGCCGTTGTCGCCGCACAGCGAGATGAAGTGGGTCTGCACCAGGCCGTTGGTGCTCAGGCCGCAGATGAAGAAAGTGGCGGCGAGGATCAGGAAGGTGCGGTTGGTAGCGACCTCCTTGAGCACGCGGAACGGCGTGGCGAAGGTGATCGCCGCGGCGGGCGCGGCTGGTGCCTGCGGCGCATCGGGGGCTTCACCGAAGGGGCGCAGGCCGACGTCGGACGGCCGGTTGCGCATCAGGCAGAGCGCCAGCACGCCGATCAGCAGGCTGCCGACCACGATCGGCACGATGGCCGAGCGCCAGCCCCAGTGCTCGATCATCCAGGCCGCGACCGGCAGGAACGCGAGCTGGCCGGTGGCCGAGCTCGCCGTGAGCATGCCCACCACCAGCCCGCGGCGCGCCACGAACCAGCGGTTGGCCACCACCGCGCCGAGCACCAGCGCCGTCATGCCGGTGCCCAGGCCCAGCATCAGGCTCCACAGCACGAACAGTTGCCACAGCTGCGAGGCCATCGTCACCAGCGCCATGCCCATGCCGACCAGCGCGAGACCGGTGCAGATCACCGCGCGCAGGCCCCAGCGCTCCATCAGCACCGCGGCGAACGGGCCCATCAGGCCGAACAGCGCGAAGCGCAGCGCGAGCGAGGACGAGATCTGTTCGGTGCTCCAGCCGAACTCCTTGCCGAGCGGCTGCAGCATCGCGCCGGGCAGGCCCAGCGCGGCCGACATCGTCAGCATGGTCAGGAAGGTGATGGCGGCGACGATCCATCCGTAGTGGATGCCGCGGCGCTGCAGCCATGCGGAGACTTGGGTGGCGAACATGGGACCTCTGGAGGAATGGGTATGGAGGAATGGGAGAAAAGAGGGGCCTGGACCGCGGGGCCTGCGGGCGTTGGGGGCGTGGGGTGTGCGAGGAAAGGGAAGCCGGTGCGGGTGGGCGTCAGTCCAGCTCGCAGGCCTGGTCGTCCGCGCCGAGCAGCTCGAGTGATTCGTCGATCAGCAGATGCAGCGCGAGCACGCGCTCCACGCCCAGCAGCGCATTGAGCTTCTGCTGCGCCGTCTTCCAGTGGGCCAGCGCCTCGCGGCGCTTGGCCTCGCCGGCCTCGGTGAGCTGCACCAGGCGGCTGCGCGCATCGGCGCCCGCGCCCTGCGCGATCCAGCCCGCGGCGATCAGCGGCTGCAGGTTGCGGCTCAGCGTCGAGGGCGTCATCTTGAGTTCGCCCGCCAGGTCGACCGGGCGCGAGGGACCGAGCCGCGCCAGATGCGACAGCAGCGAGTACTGCGTGGTCTTGAGTCCGCTGCGCGACACCTCCGCGTCATAGTGCTGCGAGAGGCGGCGCGAGAGCTGGCGCACCTTGAAACTGGTGCAGCCGCGGGGCTTGGTGGGGGCGTCCATGGGCTATTATTGTAGCTGCAACTATTGCATATGCAACCAATTGGAGGAATGACCGCATGACCGAACCCCAGAACCTGCTCGAGACCTGGCTTGCCGAGGAGCGGGACATCATCGCGAAGCTCGAAGCCGGCCCGGGCCCCGGCGTGGCCCGCCCCGAGCAGGTGAACGGCAAGACCGGCCTCGAGATCATGCAGGCCATGCTGCGCGGCGACATCCCCTATGCCGCCATCGCCAAGACGCTGGACTTCACCGTCATCTCGGTCAGCCCCGGCGTCGCGATCTTCCAGGGCACCCCGCTGCCGCAGCACCTGAACCCGCTGGGCACCATCCACGGCGGCTGGGTCGCCACCCTGCTCGACTCCGCACTGGGCTGCTCGGTCCACACCATGATGCCGCCCGGTCGCAGCTACACCACGGCCGAGCTCGGCGTGAACTACGTGAAGGGCCTCACGCCGAAGGTGCAGCGCGTGCGCGCCGAAGGCAAGGTGATCCACTGCGGGCGGCAGCTCGCGACGGCGGAAGCGCGGCTGGTGGGCGCCGATGGCACGCTGTATGCGCATGCCACGACGACCTGCTTCGTGTTCGAGATTCCGGCGGGACGCTGAGCTTCGGGGTCCGGGTGGTCACCGGCGCTACAGCGCGGGCGCCAGGGCCCCAGCCATCAATCGCAGGTTCTGCACCGCCGCCCCCGCGGCCCCCTTGCCCAGGTTGTCGAGCACGGCGCTCAAGACGACCTGCCCCGTGCGCTCGTTGAAAGCCACCGCCAGACTCATGTCGTTCGTGCCGTTGTGGATCTGCGGATCCAGCTCGGTCAAGGGCGTATCGGAAGACATCGGCAACACCCGCACATGCGCCGCATCCAGATAGCGCTCGGCCAGGCATTCATGGATGCGCGCACCCGACACGCCGGCGGGAAGCAGCCGCGCATGCAACCCGATCGTCAGCACGATTCCCTGCCGATAGCTGCCGTAGGCCGGCACGAAGAGGGGCCGCTGCGACAGGCCGGCGTAGGCCTCGATCTCCGGCACATGCTTGTGCTCGAGCGCGAGCCCATAGACCGTCAATGAATGCGCGCCAGCGCCGGCCTCGTGCGCTTCCGCGCCCGCCCGGCCCTGGCCCGAATAGCCCGAGACGGCGTGGATGACCAGCGGATAGTCGGCGGGCAGCAGACCCGCGTCCGTCAGCGGCCGCAGCAGCGCGATCGCGGCCGTGGGATAGCAGCCGGGATTCGTGACCCGCGATGCCGCGGCAATGCGTTCGCCCTGCCCCGCAGCCAGCTCCGGCAAGCCGTAGACCCAGCCGGGGCTGGTGCGATGCGCCGAGCTCGCATCGATGACGCGCACCGACGGGTTCTCGATCATCGCCACCGCGTCGCGCGCCGCCGCATCGGGCAGGCACAGGATCGCGATGTCGGCCTCGTTGAGCGCGGCGCGACGCGCGGCCGGGTCCTTGCGCAGGGGAGTGGGCAGGGTGCGGATGCGGAATTCCCCGCCGCGCAGCCGGTTCTGCAGATCGAGGCCGGTGGTGCCCTGATCGCCGTCGATGAAGAGGTTGAGGTCCATGGAGCGAGATCGTAGGGACGAGGCCTCGATGGCTCCAGCTAAATATATGGAACCCCAGATTCAAAAAAGATAAATTAGCGCGATGCGGGAACTGAGCCTCGACCATCTGCGCACCCTGGTCGCCATCGCCGACCTCGGGTCGCTGGCCAATGCGGCGCGTGCGCTGCACCTGGCCGCACCCACCGTCACCGTGCAGATCGCGGAACTGGAGTCGCGCCTGGGCGGCCAGCTGCTCGTTCGCGGGCGCGGGCCCGCGCAGCCGACGGCCCTGGGCGATCGCTTCATCGCGCGCGCCCGCCGGCTGCTGGCCGATGCCGACGATGCCGTGGAGGACGTCCGGCGCCAGCTCGCGGGGCAGACGGGCCGCGTGCGCGTGGGCGCCTCGACGGGCGCGATCGCGCACCTGCTGCCGCCCGCGCTCGAACGGCTGGCGCGCGACCATCCGGGCATCGAGGTCAACGTGCAGGTGCTGACCTCCAACGACAGCATGGCGCGGCTCGCCGCGGGCAGCCTGGACCTCGCGGTGGTGGCGCTGCCGCAGCCGCCGGTGCGCGGCGTGCATGTCACGCCGCTGCGACGCGAGGCCGTGCTCGCCTTCCTGCCGGCGGCCTGGAAGGCGCCGAAGCGCCTCACGCCGCAGTGGCTGGCCGAGCGGCCGCTGATCATGAACGACGCCTCCACGCGGCTCTATCGGCAGACGGCCGAATGGTTCTCGGCGGCCGGCGTGCATTGCCGGCCGCGCATCGAGCTCAACTACAACGACGCGATCCGCACGCTGGTGGCCGCGGGCTACGGCGCGGCCCTGCTGCCGGAGGAAGCGGACGGGCGCGCGCCCGATCCGCGCATCGCGATCCGGCCGCTGAGCCCGGCGCTGTGGCGGCAGCTGGGCCTCGCGGTCGGCGACCGCGACGTCGGCGGCCCGACGCGCTTCGTGCTCGAGGTCCTGCAGGCGTCGAAGGGTCGCGGCGGCCCGGGCGAGTAGGCCTGCGGCTTGTAAGTCCAAACGACGCGCGCCTCTTCTCCCTGTTGATAATCGTTCGCATCGGCGCCGCAGGCCGGCCGCCGCATTGCCCCGAGAACACATCACCGACCTGGAGGATCCCGTCATGACCCAACGCATCGGCGCGCGCGCAGCACACGCCCTGATCGGCGCCACCGGCGCCTGGCTCGCCCTCGCCGCCCTGCCCGCGCATGCGGCGGAAGAGCTCACGCTCTACACCACGCGCGAGCCGGCGCTGATCCAGCCGTTGATCGCGGCCTTCAGCGCGCAGAGCAACATCAAGGTCAACACGGTGTTCGTGAAGGACGGCCTGCTCGAGCGCGTGAAGGCCGAGGGCGCGCGCTCGCCGGCCGACGTGCTGATGACGGTGGACATCGGCAACCTGGTCGACCTGGTCGACGGCGGCGTCACGCAGCCCGTGAAGTCGGCCGCGCTCGAATCGGCAATTCCCGCCAACCTGCGCGGCGCCGACGGCCAGTGGTTCGCGCTCTCGATGCGCGCGCGCGTGCTCTATGCAGACAAGGCGCAGCCGCTCACCAATTTCCGCTACGAGGACCTGGCCAATCCCAAGTGGAAGGGCAAGGTCTGCATCCGCGCCGGCCAGCATCCCTACAACACCGCGCTGGTGGCCTCGCTGATCGCGCACGACGGCGAAGCCAAGGCCGAGCAGTGGCTGCGCGGCGTGAAGGCCAACCTGGCGCGCAAGGCCACCGGCGGCGACCGCGACGTGGCGCGCGACATCCTCGGCGGCATCTGCGACGTGGGCCTGGCCAACTCCTACTACGTGGGCCAGATGAAGAGCGCCAAGGAAGGCACCGACGCGCGCAAGTGGGGCGATGCCATCAAGGTGGTGCGCCCGACCTTCGCCAAGAGCGGCGGCACCCACGTCAACATCAGCGGCGCGGCGGTGGCGAAGAACGCGCCGCAGCGCGCCAACGCGGTCAAGCTGCTCGAGTTCCTGGTGTCCGAGCCGGCCCAGTCGCTGTATGCCGACGCCAACTACGAATACCCGGTGCGCAAGGGCGTCGCGCTCGACCCGATCATCGGCCAGACCATCGGCGAGCTGAAGGTCGATCCGCTGCCGCTGACCGAGATCGCGAAGTACCGCAAGCAGGCCAGCGCGCTGGTCGACAAGGTCGGCTTCGACCAGTGAGGGGCACCGTCGGGTGCCCTGACTCCAGGGCATCCGCATGCTGATGAGGGCCTCGCGCGGCCCCCGCACGCTACAGGCGGTGGGCCCGCTGTGGCGCGGGGCCGCTTTCCTCGTGGCGGCCGGCGTGCTCGCGCCGGTGCTCGCCCTGCTGTGGCTCGCGCTCGGGCCCGGCGCCCAGGGCTTCGCGCACTGGCAATCGCTGTTCGCCCATGTGCTGCCGCAGGCCACGCTCAACACGGCCATGCTGCTGGGCGGCGTCGGCCTGCTGGTGCTGATCGTGGGCACCGGCTGCGCCTGGCTGGTCACGGCCTGCGACTTTCCCGGCCGGCGCGTGCTGCACTGGGCGCTGCTGCTGCCGCTGGCGATGCCGACCTACATCGTCGCCTTCGCCTACCTCGACCTGCTGCATCCCATCGGCCCGGTGCAGGGCGCGATCCGCTGGCTGCTGGGCTACGACAGCCCGCGCCAGTTCCGCCTGCCCGACCTGCGCTCGATGGGCGGCGCGGTCTTCGTGCTCGGCTTCGTGCTCTATCCCTACGTCTACATGACGGCGCGCGCGATGTTCATGAGCCAGCCCGCGCACCTGATGGAGGCCGCGCGCATGCTCGGCGAGAACCGGCGCGGCGCCTTCTTCCGCGTCGCGCTGCCGCTGGCGCGCCCGGCGCTGGCCGTGGGCCTGAGCCTGGCGCTGCTCGAGACGCTCAACGACATCGGCGCGTCCGAATTCCTCGGCGTGCAGACGCTCACCGTGGCCGTCTACACGACCTGGATCACGCGCTCCGACCTCGCGGGCGCGGCGCAGATCGCCTGCGCCATGCTCGCCATGGTGATCGCGCTGGTCTGGCTCGAACGCAACGGCCGGCGCCACCAGCGCTACGGCTCGGCGCAGCGCATGCGCGCGCTGCAGCCGCGGCCGCTGCGCGGCGCCATGGCCTGGGCCGCCACGGCGGCGGCCTCGCTGCCGGTGCTGATCGGCTTCGTCGCGCCGGCGCTCTACCTGGTCTGGGAAAGCGCCAAGCGGCTGCGCCAGGGCGGCGGCATCTCGCACGGGCTGCTCGCCAGCCTGGCCAACACCATCGCGCTGGCGGCCGGCGTCACGGCGGCCGCGGTGGCGGCCGGGCTGCTGGTGGCCTGGGCCGCGCGCAACCCGGGCGGCCAGGGCGGCGCCGCGCGGCGTGGCCGCTGGCCCGCGCGCGTGGCCACGCTGGGCTATGCGGTGCCGGGCACGGTGCTGGCCATCGGCCTGCTCACGCCGGCGCTGGCCTTCGATGCCGCGCTCGCCACCGCGTTCGGCTGGCAGGGCCTGCCGCTGATGGGCGCGGGCGTGGTGCTGGTGGTGGCCTGCACCATCCGCTTCCTCGCGATGCCGGTCGGCAGCATCGAGGCCGGCCTGGCGCGCATTCCGCCGGCCATCGAGCAGGCCGCGCGGCTGCTCGGCGAGACCGCCCTCGGCGCGCTGCGGCGCGTGCACCTGCCGCTGCTGCAGCCCTCGATCGCCGCCGGCGCGCTGCTGGTCTTCGTCGACGCGATGAAGGAACTGCCCGCCACCCTACTGCTGCGGCCCGCCAACTTCGACACCCTCGCGACCTGGCTCTATGCCGAGGCCGCGCGCGGCACCTACGAGGAAGGCGCGATCGCGGCGCTGCTGATCGTGGCGGCCGGACTCCTGCCCGTGATGCTGCTGGCGCGCAGCCAGCTCGCGGCCGCGCACGCGGCCGATCCCCTGCCCGTATCCTCCGCCACGCCATGAGCGCCAACCTGCACATCGACGCCCTCCGCCTCGCCTACGACACGCCGCGCGGCCCGCACGTCGTGGTCGACGGCTTCTCGCTCGCGCTCGCGGCCGGCGAGATCGCCTGCCTGTTCGGCCCCTCGGGCTGCGGCAAGACCACGGTGCTGCGCGCCATCGCGGGTTTCGAGCCGCTGCGCGCGGGCGAGATCCGACTCGGCGAGCGCACGCTGTCCTCGCTGCAGCAGCATCTGCCGCCCGAGGCGCGGCGCGTGGGCATGATGTTCCAGGAGTACGCGCTGTTCCCGCACCTCGACGCGGCGCGCAACATCGCCTTCGGGCTGCGCCGGCTGCCGCGCGCCCGGCAGCAGGCACGCGTGGCCGAGATGCTCGCGCTGGTCGGGCTGGCCGAGGCCGGCGAGCGCTATCCGCACGAGCTCTCGGGCGGCCAGCAGCAGCGCATCGCGCTGGCCCGCGCGCTGGCGCCCGCGCCGGCGCTGCTGCTGCTCGACGAGCCCTTCTCCAACCTCGACGGCGCCACGCGCGAACGGCTCACGGTGGAGGTGCGCGCGATCCTGCGCCAGGCCGGCCAGACCGCGATCCTCGTGACCCACAACGAGGCCGAGGCGCAGGCCATGGCCGACCGCATCGGCGTGATGCACGGGGGGCGCATCACGCGCTGGATCGAGACCTCGAGCCGCTGAGGCCTAGCACAAGACGCTCTTTTGCCGAATGGGCTTTTCGGGAAAAGGTTGTTCGCCCCCGGAAGAATCCGGCCCCACCGATTCATCCGGAGCGCCCGTCCATGTCCCAGCCCCTCACCCTCGTCAGCCACCTGCTGTGCCCCTACGTGCAACGCGCCGCGATCGCGCTGCACGAAAAGGGCGTCGCCTTCGAGCGCGTCGTGATCGACCTCTCGGCCAAGCCCGACTGGTTTCTCGCGATCTCGCCGCTGGGCAAGGTGCCGCTGCTGCGCGTGCAACGGCCCGACGGCGGCGAGACCGTGCTGTTCGAGAGCAACGTGATCTGCGAATACCTCGAGGAGACCCAGCCCGGCGCGCGGCTGCATCCCGAAGACCCGCTCGCGCGCGCCGAACACCGCGCCTGGATGGAGTTCGGCTCGGCGATCCTGGCCGACCTGTGGGGCTACGAGACCACCAAGGACGCCGAGGTGTTCGCGCAGAAGCGCCAGGCCCTGGCCGACAAGTTCGCGCGCGTCGAAGCCGCGCTCGGCGCCGGCCCCTTCTTCGCGGGCGAACGCTTCAGCCTGGTCGACGCGGTGTTCGCGCCGGTGTTCCGCTACTTCGAGGTGTTCGACCGCCTCGTCGACTCGAAGCTCTTCGACGCCCTGCCGCGCGTCGATGCCTGGCGCCAGGCGCTGGCCGCGCGGCCCAGCGTGCGCGCGGCGGTGGTGCCCGAGTACCCCGAGCACCTGATGGACTTCCTGCGCAAGCACGAGTCGCTGCTGCTCACGCGCGCCGAGGAAGTCCGAGCGGCTTGATCGGCGCGGCGGGAGACCGACAATAGCGGGCTCCCACGACAACACCCACGGACTCCACGCGATGAGACTCCTCCACACCATGCTGCGCGTCGGCAACCTGCAGCGCTCGATCGACTTCTACACCAAGGTGCTCGGCATGAACCTGCTGCGCACCTCCGAGAACCCCGAGTACAAGTACAGCCTGGCCTTCGTCGGCTACGACGAGGGCAACCCCGGCCAGGCCGAGATCGAGCTCACCTACAACTGGGGCACCGAGAGCTACGAGCTCGGCACCGCCTACGGCCACATCGCGCTCGGCGTGCCCGATGCCTACGCGGCCTGCGAGAAGATCAAGGCCGCGGGCGGCAACGTCACGCGCGAAGCCGGCCCCGTGAAGGGCGGCACCACGGTAATCGCGTTCGTGACCGACCCCGACGGCTACAAGATCGAATTGATCCAGCGCGCCGAGCAGGCGGCCGGCGGCGGATTGCGCTGATCGGCGATGGCCACCGGCGCCGCGAAGAAGAAACCGGCCGCGAAAAAGGCCGGTGCCAAGGCCAGCAAGAAGGCCGGCAACAAGGCCGTGCGTCATGTCGCACTGCTGCGCGGCGTCAACGTCAACGGCATCACCATCCGCAGCGCCGACCTGCAGGCGCTGTTCGTCGAGCTCGGCTTCGGCGCGGTGCGCACCGTGCTCGCGAGCGGCAACGTGCTGTTCGACACCGACGAGACCGACATCGCCGCGCTGCGCCAGCGCATCGAGCAGGCGCTGCGCGAGCGCTTCGGCTACGAGGCCTGGATCGTGCTGCTCGCGCAGGCCACGGTGGCGCGCATGGCCGCGGGCTATCCCTTCGAGCGCGTCGACGAGGAGCGCCATCCGTACATCGTGTTCGGCTCCGATCCCGCGATGCTCGATGAGGTGATGGCCAAGGCCGAAGAACTCGAGACGTACACCGACCGGCTGCAGCGCGGCGACGGCGTGCTCTATTGGGAGCTGCCGCGCGGCGAGAGCACCGACACGCCGGTGGCGAAGCTGCTCGCGAAGACGCGCTACAAGTCGAGCACCACCACGCGCAACCTGCGCACGGTCGAGAAGCTGCTGGCCAGTTGAACCGGCGCGGCCTCAGCAGCCGAGCAACTCGGCCAGCTCGAGGATGTCGCGCGCATGCAGGTTGTTGGCCGCCACCGGCGTCACGTCCTTCGGCTGCGCACGGCCGAACTCGAAGGGACGCTCGATGTAGCCGGTCTTGAGGCCGCAGGCACGCGCGGCCGCGAGGTCGTCGTGGTGCGCGGCCGCCAGCATCACCTGGCCGGGCGTGGCGTCGAACACGCCGGCCACGCCGAGGTAGGTGCGCGGGTCGGGCTTGTAGGCCTTGAAGACCTCGGCCGACAGGACGCAGTCCCAGGGCAGGCCCGCGCGCTTGGCCATCTCGGTCAGCAGGCCGATGTTGCCGTTCGACAGCGAGCAGATGGTGAACTTGCGCTTCAGGCGCGTGAGCCCTTCCACTGCATCAGGCCACGCCGGCAGCCGGTGCCAGGCGCGGCTGAGTTCGCGCCGCGCGGCGGCATCGAGACGGTCGCTGAGGCCGAAGTCGCGCAGCACCTGCTCGAGCATGCTCAGGTGCAGCTCGTCGAGCAGGGTGAAGCCGCCCTCGCCCGCGGCGATGCGCTCCATCACCTGCTTCATCGCGGGCTGGTAGCCGGCGCGCCAGGCCAGCGCGAAGGTCGCGCCGTCCACACCCGGCAGGGCCTGCTCGGCCTCGGCGGCGATGCCGCTGTGCCAGTCGACCACGGTGCCGAAGACGTCGAAGGCCACGACCTTGAGGTCGCTGGCGTCGAAATCCGCGTTGCCCATGGCGGCCTCAGCGCGCGAGCTGGCTCGCGGCGCGCGCCAGCTGTTCGATGCGCGCCCAGTCGCCGTCGCGGATGGCGTCGGTCGGCACGATCCACGAGCCGCCCACGCAGGCCACGTTCGACAGCGCGAGGAACTCGGCCGCGTTGCCCGCATGGATGCCGCCCGTGGGGCAGAAGACGACGTCGCCGAACGGGCCCTGCCAGGCCTTGAGCATCGGCAGGCCGCCGGCCTGCAGCGCGGGGAAGAACTTGAGCTGGGTGTAGCCGTCCTCCTGCGCCGACATGATCTCGCTGCCGGTGGCCACGCCGGGCAACAGCGGCAGGCCGAGGTCGTGGCAGGCCTTGCCGACCGCGCGCGTGTAGCCCGGGCTCACGCCGAACTTCGCGCCGGCCAGCGCCGAGGCCTGGGCATCGGCCGCGCTGCGGATGGTGCCCGCGCCGGCCACGGCCTCGGGCACTTCCTTGGCGATGATCTCGATGCATTCGAGCGCCTGCGGCGTGCGCAGCGTCACCTCGAGCATGCGGATGCCGCCGGCGACCAGCGCGCGCGCGAGCGGCACGGCGTGCTTCACGTCGTTGAGCACGATCACCGGGATCACCGGCGCGTCGCGCATCACGTCGAGGGAAGTCAGTGCGTTCTTGTCGTTTACAGCCATGAGCAGGCTCCTTCTTCAGCAGTCAATGCATTGCGCCGCATGCCGGCGAACAGTTCGCGCCCCAGGCCGTGGCCGTCGGCGATGCGCTGGGCCTCCGACAGCGTGGCGGCCTCGCGCTCGGCCCACTCATCGGCGGGCAGCAGGACCTCGAGCGTACCCGCGACCGCGTCCAGGCGTATGACGTCGCCGTCGCGCACCTTGGCCAGCGGCCCGCCCGCGGCCGCCTCGGGCGACACGTGGATGGCGGCCGGTATCTTGCCCGAGGCGCCGCTCATGCGGCCGTCGGTGACCAGCGCCACGCGGAATCCCTTGCCCTGCAGCACCGACAGCGGCGGCGTGAGCTTGTGCAGCTCGGGCATGCCGTTGGCCTGCGGGCCCTGCCAGCGCACCACGCAGACCACGTCGCGCTCGAGTTCGCCGGCCGTGAAGGCCTTCTGCAGCGCGGCCTGCGAATCGAACACCCGCGCGGGCGCCTCGACCACGTGGCGGTCGTCGGGCACCGACGAGACCTTGATGACGCTGCGGCCCAGGTTGCCGCCGAGCAGCTTCAGGCCGCCGGTGGCGCTGAAGGGCGCGGCGACGGGCCGCGTGACGGCGTCGTTCTGCAGCGCGGCGGCCGGCGTCCAGCGCAGGCGCTTGGCATCGGCCTCGCCCTCGAGCGACGGCACGTCGGCGAATTCGCGGATGCCGCCCGAACGCACCGTCAGCACGTCGGCATGCATCAGGCCGGCCTCGACCAGCTCGCCGATCACGAAGCCGGGGCCGCCCGAGGCCTGGAACTCGTTCACGTCGGCGCTGCCGTTGGGGTACACGCGCGTGAGCAGCGGGACCACGTCCGACAGCTTCGAGAAATCGTCCCAGTCGATCACGATGCCCGCGGCACGCGCCACGGCCACCCAGTGGATCAGGTGGTTGGTGGAACCGCCGGTCGCGAGCAGCGCGGCCATGGCGTTGACGATGCAGCGCTCGTCGACCATCTCGCCAATGGGTGGGCACTGGAAGGCGGCTTCACCCGCCTTGCCCAGCACCGTGCGCACCGCCTCGCGCGTGAGCGTCTCGCGCATCGCGTCGCCGGGCTGCACGAAGGCCGTGCCGGGCACGTGCAGGCCCATGGCCTCGAGCAGCATCTGGTTGCTGTTGGCGGTGCCGTAGAAGGTGCAGGTGCCGAGCGTGTGATAGGCCGCCATCTCGGCCTCGAGGAGGCCCTGGCGGCCCACGAGCCCCTGCGCGGCCTGCTCGCGCACCTTCGACTTCGCGTTGTTCGACAGGCCCGAGGGCATCGGCCCCGCGGGCACGAACACGGTCGGCAGGTGGCCGAAGTGCAGCGCGCCGATCAAGAGGCCCGGCACGATCTTGTCGCACACGCCGAGCATCAGCGCGGCATCGAACATGTCGTGCGTGAGCGCGACCGCGGTGCTCATCGCGATCAGGTCGCGGCTGAACAGGCTCAGTTCCATGCCGGGCGTGCCCTGCGTCACGCCGTCGCACATGGCGGGCACGCCGCCGGCCACCTGCGCGGTGGCGCCGAGGCGGCGCGCCTCGTGCTTGATGATGTCGGGGTAGCCCTGGTACGGCGCATGGGCCGAGAGCATGTCGTTGTAGGCGGTGACGATGCCGATGTTGGGCGCGCGCTCGGCGACCACGCGGAACTTGTCGTTGGCCGGGATGCCGGCCACGGCATGCGCCACGTTGGCGCAGCCCATGCGGTCGGAGCCGCGGTCGCGCTGCCGCAGTTCGGCGAGGCGCGCGAGGTAGGCGCCGCGCTGCGCCTTGCTGCGATCGCGGATGCGATCGGTGACGTCGAGGACGGTGGGGTGTGTGCTGCTCATGGGGATGTTGTCGGTGGCTCTGCCGATGGGGTCGCCACTGTCGCGTGGGCGACCTCGAGATGGGTTCATCGTAGCAAGGACGACGCCAGGCCTCGATGGAAATCGGGCATCGTGCCAATACGAATCCACGCCCGGATACGGATGCTTGCAAAACACCCGGACGCAGGCTCGCGCGAGCCTGCGTGGCGGCGCATTCCGCGCGCCGCGGCGGCTTGCCCGGCCTCAGTCGAGCAGCTTGACCTCGACCCGGCGCGCCTGCGCGTCGTTGCCGCTGCCGGCCGTGACGGGCGGGCGCAGCAGGTCGATCTTGTCGGCCGGCACGCCGAGGCCGACGAGCACGTCGCGCACCGTCTCGGCACGCTTCTTCGCGAGCTGTTCGTTGACCGCCGCATCGCCGGTGGTGTCGTGGAAGCCCGAGACCACCGCCTTGCGGCCGGCCTCGACGCCCTTGATGACCGCGGCCAGCGCTTCCGCGGCACCGGGCGCGAGGTCGGCACTGCCGGTGGCGAAGTAGAAGTTCACCACGCCGTTGGCGACGCGGATGCTGGCGCCGTCGGGGATCGTGACGGTGACCGTCTCGGTCACCTCGGCCACGGTGGTCTGGGTGGCTGGCGCCGCGGCCGGCACCGTGATGGCGGTCCGTGCCGTCGCGGAGGCCCTGGCGGGCGTCTTGTGCCATGCCGCGAAGGCGATCACCCCACCGACGATCAGCAGCAGCAGGATCGCGATCAGTCCGAGGGCGAAATTCTGCTGGCTGTCGTCGGTGTTGTTCGTCACGCGTGCTCCATAGGATGAAAGCGGCCGGTAAATAATGGGGTGGTCAACCATGATCAGGAAATTGTAGGCATGGGTCCTTCTCCCGACACTGTAGGCGCTGGCCCCACCTCGGGCTCGGACCCGGCGCCCAATCCCGGGCCGCCGGGTCTGGATCCGATGCCCAAGCCGCTGCGCGATCCCCAACCGATGCTCGAGCGCACCATCGCCGAATGGGGCGGCCACGAGGACCTCTGGCTGTTCGGCTACGGCTCGCTGATCTGGCGGCCCGAGTTCGATTTCATCGAGCGCCGCCCGGCCTGGGTGCGCGGCTGGCACCGCGCGCTGAAGATGTGGAGCCGCGTCAACCGCGGCAGCGTGCAGACGCCGGGCCTGGTGTTCGGCCTGCTCTCGGGCGGCAGCGTGCGCGGCATGGTGTTCCGCGTGCCGGCCGCGCAGGGCCTGGACACCCTGCGCCGGCTCTGGCTGCGCGAGATGCCCACCGGCGTCTACGACCCCAAGTGGCTGCGCTGCACCACCGCCTCGGGGCCGGTGAGCGCGCTGGCCTTCACGCTGTCGCGGCGCAGCCCCAACTTCACGGGCGAGCTCAGCGACGAGCGCTACCGCCACATCTTCGCGAATGCCGTGGGCCGCTACGGCAGCTCGCTCGACTATGCGCAGCAGACGCTCGAGGAGCTGCGCCGCCATGCGATCCACGACGTGGCGCTCGCGCGGCTGGTGGCGCTGGCCGTCACGCCTGCCGTCCCGTCCGACACATCGGCGGCGCACACTGCATCGCCGGCCCCGACCGATTGCGATGTGGTGCCGCCTCCGGTATACGTCGCAGGGTCTTCCGACAAGAAATCCTCTCAACCTTCCGGACCCTCCGGATCTCCCGACAAGGACCAACAATGAAGAACTCCTCCCGCCGCCTCGCCGGCGCCGCCACCGCCGTGCTCGCGGCCTCGCTGCTGGCCGCCTGCGGCACGCTGGGCGGCAAGCCCGCCACCACCGTCGAGCTGGTGCCCACCGGCGCGATCACGCCGAACCCGACCACGGGCACCGTCACCTTCACCGCGCTCGAGCATGGCGTGCGCGTGGCCGGCATCGTGCGCGGCCTGCCGCCGAACACCGAGCACGGCTTCCACATCCACGAGAAGGGCGACTGCGGCGACAACGGCAATGCCTCGGGCGGCCACTTCAACCCCAGCGGCGGCACGCACGGCAAGTTCGCCGCGCCGGGCAGCCATGCGGGCGAGCTGCCGAGCCTGGTGGCCAACGGCGCGGGCGAGGCACGTTTCAGCGTCGAGAACCATGCGATCTCGCTGACGCCGGGCGCCGCCAACAGCGTGATCGGCCGTGCGCTGGTGGTGCACCGCGACAAGGACGACTTCACGACCCAGCCGGCCGGTAACTCGGGCCCGCGCATCGCCTGCGCGGTGATCGGCAAGTAAGGGCTTCGTTCAGCCGGCGCGCTGTGCGCCGGCTGCCTCGCGCGCGCGCCACAGCGCCTCGGCGCGCGCCAGGGCCTCGGGGGTGTCGATGTCGGTCACGATGCCGGCATCGTCGAGCGTCAGGTCAGCTACCGAATCCATAGCACGCAATGCCCGCAGGACGGGCGCTGCGCCGAAATTGCCTTCGAGCGCGGCAAGCGCCGCATGGCAACTCGCGGCAAAACCGACCGGATGCCCGCGCTCCCCCTGGTAGCTCGGCTGCGCCGCCTGCACGCCGCCCGCGAGCGCCGCTGCCACGGCGCGCATCGTCTGGGGCAACACCAGCGGCAGGTCGCCCGGCAGGATCAGCCAGCCGGCCGCGCCCGCCGTGGCGCGCACCGCGGCCGCGATCGAATCGCCCATGCCCGGATGGCCCGCGTCCTCCACATGCCAGGGCAGGCCGCTCGCGCGCACCGCGTCGAGCGTGCGCTCGAGCACCGGCCTGCCGGCCAGCAACGCGCGCAGCTTCGAGCCGCTGCCGCCGGCGGCCACGAAGCGTTCGCCGCGGCCCGAGGCCAGCACGATCACGGTCGGGGGATTCGCAAGGGGGGTCACGGCGCGAGTATCGCTTGGGCAACAATGCCGCCATGACTTCCCCGACTTCCAAAGAATCGCTGGCCGCGCTGCGCAAGAGCTACGAGCGCGCCGAACTCGGCGAGGCGCACAGCGCCGACGATCCGCTGCGCCAGTTCGAACGCTGGCTCGACGAGGCCATCGACGCCCAGGTGCCCGAGCCCAACGCGATGACCTTGTGCACCGTCGGCAGCGACCTGCGGCCCTCGAGCCGCATCGTGCTGATCAAGGGCTACGACGCGCGCGGCCTGGTCTGGTACACCAACTACGAGAGCCGCAAGGGCCGCGAACTCGCGGGCAACCCCTACGCCTCGCTGCAGTTCCACTGGGTCGAGCTCGAGCGCGTGGTGCGCATCGAAGGCCGGGTCGAGAAGGCCGGCGCCGACGAGAGCGACGCCTATTACGCGAGCCGCCCGCTCGATTCGCGCCTGGGCGCCTGGGCCAGCCCGCAGAGCGAGGTGATCGGCGGGCGCGAGGTGCTGGTGAAGAATGCGGCCGTCGCCGCCGCGAAGTACCTGCTCTCGCCGCCGCGCCCGCCGCACTGGGGCGGCTACCGGCTGGTGCCCGACCGCTGGGAGTTCTGGCAGGGCCGCAAGAGCCGGCTGCACGACCGGCTGCGCTACCGGCTCGAGGCCGGTCAGTGGGTACGCGAGCGGCTCGCTCCCTAAGTGGTCAGGCCTCGCAGGCCGTCACCTTGAATTCGACGCGGCGATCGAGCGCGTCGCTCGCATCGTCGGCGCCCGTGCCCACGATGTTCTCGCGGAAGCCCGCGCCGGCTTCGCGCAGCTTCTTCGCCAGCGGCGGGGCCTCGCCCACCAGCCGGGTCTTGACGGTCACCGCGCGCTGCAGCGACAGCCGCTCGTTGACGGCCTCCGAGCCCGTGCGGCTGGTGTGGCCGGTCACGACCACGCAGGAATCGATCTGCGCGGCCTGGCGCGCGATCTGGCGCAGCCACATCGGGTAGGCGGCGCTGATCTTCGGGTCGGCCAGGAAGTCGGTCGAGCCCGGCTTGAACAGGAACTTCACGCTGAGGTTGTTGGTTTCGAGCCCCAGCCGCGCGAGCGTGCCGAAGGTCTTCTCGGCATCGGCGGTGCGCCCGAGCTGCGACTGCGTGAGGTACAGGCCGCTGTAGACGCGCAGCTGCTGCCCGTCGGGGCGGCGCGAGGCGGCGTCGTAGCGCGCCAGCGCCTCCTGCAGCCGGCCGGCCTCGTAGGCGGCGGTGGCTTCCTGCATCACGGTCGCGGTCGGCAGGCGCTCGAGGTAGAGCGCGTCGGCGGCCTGGCCCGGCTGGGTCTCGGCGGTGCGGATGTAGCCCTCGACGCCGCGGTCCTTGCCGTTGACCGGGCTGTCGCGGAAGAAGGCGGTGGGCCGGGTGTCGAGCGAGGCATCGCTGATGCGCGCCACCGATTGTGCGATCACCACGCCGCTCTTGATCTCGGTCAGCGCCAGATTCAGCCGGTAGGGCGAGCCGCCCGCTTCCTTGTCGCGCACCAGCGTGCCGTTGAGCACGTACTGCGCGGTGGCGATCTCGGTGCTGTTGAACGGCGTCACGGTGAACTGCTTGAACTGCGCCTGCATGCGCTGGACGATGCGCTGCTCGGCCACGCGCGTGACCTCGGTCTGCTGGCCGCTGGCGCTCTCGAGCAGCGGGTCGATGACGATGCGGCTCTGCTTCATCGAGGACTCGACCTTGGCGAGGAAGCCCGGCAGCTTCTTGGTCTGCACCATCAAGTCGTCCACCGCCTGGTCGACGGCCTGTTCGAAGGGCATCGCGTTGCCCGGCTGCGGACGCTGTGCCGCGCAGGCCGCGAGCAGCACGGCGGCGGCGCCGAGCGCCATCGCGCGCAGCGCGCTGCGCAGGCTGGAGGGGATCTTCATCATCAGCATTGGCTCCTCAAGTACGTCATGTCCTGGTCCGACAGCGGCTCGCCCACGGCGGCGCGCATGTTGATCTCGGTGCAGCGCTTCGTCGGCGCCGGCCGGCGCGCGGGCGCGGGCCGGTCGGCCTCGTGCTCCGCCACGCGGGCCGGCGGCGCCTCGGCCGGCGCGCGCGGCTTGGGCGGCGGCCGCGCGACCGCCTTCTCGCTCGGCCGGTCGACGGCGGCCGGCGGCTTCGCCGGTTCGGGCGCCGGTTTTTCTTCCGGCTTGGGCACGGCCAGACAGGGCGTGCGGCACGGCTTGGCCTGCGCCGCCGCCGGCGTGGCGGCGCCCAGCAGCAGCCATGGCGCGATCGCCGTCGCGATCAGCACCATCGCAGCAACGGGCATGGATCGCGTCTGGCAAATCATCAGCGGGGAAATGTAGAGCGGCCGGCGGCGCTCCACATCTCGCCAAACGGCCACCCTGCCGAACGGCATAGGGGGCGTGGGACGCGGAGGAGATCGAAAGGCTACGGTTTCGCGTGGCCCGCGGCCGGTGTCAGGGCAACCACTGCACCCAGAGCATCACCAGCGTGAGCGTGACCAGCGCCAGCAGCGTGGAGACCGCGACGCTGGCGGTCACCAGGTCCTCGGCGCTGCGGTAGCGCTGCGAGAACAGGAACACGTTGGCGCCGATCGGCAGCGCGGCCGCGACCACCATCACCGTGAGCGGAATGCCGCGCACGCCGAGCGCCCAGCCGATGATCGCCACCAGCAGCGGATGCAGCAGGTTCTTGACGCCGGCCTGCACCATGGCGCTGCGCCAGTGGCGCCCCACCGGCGTGAGCGCCAGCGTGATGCCCACCATCACCAGCGCCACCGGGCCGAAGGCTTGGCCCAGCAGCTCGATGGTGCGGTCGACCGGCTGCGGCATGACCCAGCCGCTCTGCGCGAACAGCAGGCCCGCGATGATCGGCAGCGGCACCGGATGGATGATGGCGTTGCGCAGCGCCCGCAGCACGGTGCGCAGCATCGAGCGCTTCTCGGCGCCGCCGACCACCGCGTGCTCGCGCGCCACCGCGAGCTCGAGCACCACGGTGGCGCTGGTCATGAGCACCAGCGAATGCAGCGAGATCAAGGTCAGCAGCACCACCATGCCGGCCTCGCCATAGGCCAGGCCGACCAGCACGATGCCGATCATCACGGTGTTGCTGTAGGTGTTGGCGAGCGCGAGCACCGCGCCCGTGCGGTTGAAGCCGCGCAGCGCCAAGGTGGCCGCGAACAGCAGCCCCGAGGCGATGAAGTAGGCGGCCACCGGCTTGAAGCGCAGTTCCTCGACGTGCACGCCGCTCATCGCGCGGAACAGCAGCGCCGGCGCGAGCAGCAGGAAGATCAGGTTGGAGAGGTCCTTGACCGCGGGGCCGCCGATCCAGCGGCGCCTCCCGGCCAGGTAGCCCGCCGCGATCAGCAGCACGACGGGCAGGAGGGAGGAGATGACGAACGAATTCACCGGTCGAGGATAGCCGAGCGTTCGCGCCCGCCTCCCTCCCCCGCCGGGGGAAGGAGGCCCCGTCCGGTCAGAAGGTCACGCGCACGCCCACCTTCAGCGACCGCCCCGGCAGCGGCGCGGCCGGGTACACCGTCGTCGTCAGGATCGAGGTCGCGCTGTAGGCCAGCTTGTTGCCGATGTTGTCGACGCGCGCATACCAGGTGAGGTTGGCGCGCTGCACCTTCATGCGGTAGGCGATCGAGGCGTTCCACAGCGTGTAGGCATCGGTCTCGCGCGCGCCGACGCCCGGCACGCGGTGCTGCGCGGCGTTGTAGTCGAAGCCGACGCGGCCGCTCCACGGGCCGTTGCCGTAGACCAGCGTGGCGCCCACGCGCACCGGCGCGATGCGCGGCAGCGGCTCGCCGGTGTCGGTGTTCTTCGCGCGCACCAGGTCGCCGCGCCACTCGAGGTCGAGCGTGCCGGCATCGGCCATGCGCGCGAAGCCGTCGCTGCCCAGCAGGCGCAGGTTGCCGCTGGCCTCGATGCCGGTGAAGCGCGCGCGCACGCCGTTGTAGAGGTACTCGGCCAGCGTGTCGGTGACCTCGGGGTCGGTCACGACCTGGCCTTCCTCGTCGAGCGTGCGGCCCGAGGCGGTCAGGCCGATGTAGTTGCGAAAGCGCGTGACGTAGGCGTTGACGCGCGCCGTGTTCGGTCCCGACTTCCATTGCGCGCCGAGGTCGAAGCCGGTCGACTGCTCCTTGCTGAGGTTCGGGTTGCCAACCTCCCACGCGGCCGTGGCCACGTGCGGGCCGTTGGCCAGCAGCTCGTAGTCCTTGGGCGCGCGCTCGGTGTAGGCGATGTTCGAGGTCAGCTGCCACTGCGGCGCGAGGTTGACCAGGGCGCCGAAGGCGGCGCTGTTCGGGTTGAAGGTGCGCTCGCCGATCGCGAAGCGGTTGATGCTCGGATCGTCGGGATAGCCGAGCGAGCGCACGGTGACGCGCTCGGTGCGCGCGCCGAAGCTCAGCTTGCCCCACGAAGTGCCCATCTCCTCGTAGAGGAACAGCGCGCGCGAACGCGTGCGGCTGTGCGGCGCGAAGGCTTCCTCGCCGTCGGCGGCGAAGCGGTTGGTCTCGGCGCTGAAGCCCATCAGGCCTTCCAGCGGCCCGATCTTCTCGTGCCGCACCTCGACGCGCAGGTCGTTGCTCATGTTCGAGAAGGTGGTGCCGGCCTCGGCGCCCTCGAACTCGGTGTGGCGGTAGTTGGTGTGGCTGAGCTTGGCGTGGACGCTGCGGATGATGCCGCCCGGGCGCCATTCGCCCTCGATCGCGTAGCGATCGGACTTCATCGCGATGGTCACGTCGTCCTCGGCCACGGTGCCGTAGTTGCTGCGGTAGGTGCTCGCCGAGGCGCCGATCCAGCCCCGGTCGAAGAACAGCGTGCCGCCGATCGCGCCGCCGTGCGCCTCGTTGGCGGAGTTGCAGATCTTGCGCGCGCGCCAGGGCGAGCCGGGCTTCTCGCAGTTCAGGTCGATCGGCGCCGAGACGTCGCTCGAATCGCGCTTGAAGGCATCGGCATGCAGCGCGAAGCGGCCGTTGCCGCCCTCGAGCATCACGGCGCCGTTCTTCTCGCGGTTGCCGGTGGCATAGCCGAGGTCGGCGCGGCCGCCGAAGCCCTCGATCGGCTCGCTCGGGATGCGGTTGTCGATCAGGTTCACCACGCCGCCAACCGCGCTGCCGCCGTACTGCAGCGCCGACGGGCCGCGCAGCACCTCGACGCGCTCGGTGACCAGCGCGTCGACCGGCACCGCGTGGTCGTAGCTCAGCGCCGAGGCGTCGGGCGCGCCGCCGCCGTTCTGCAGGATGCGGATGCGGTCGCCGTCCTGGCCGCGGATGATCGGCCGGCTGGCATTGGGGCCGAAGTAGGTGCTGCTGACGCCGGGGATGTTGTCCAGCGTCTGGCCCAGCGTGGACTGCGAGCGCAGCAGCAGTTCGTCGCCCGAGAGCGTGGTGGTGGGCGCGATCAGGTCGCTGGCGCCCAGCGGGTTGCCGGTGACGGTGATCTCGCGCAGGCTGGTGGTGGGTTGCGGGTTCGGCGAGGGATCGGCGGGTGCGGTCTGGGCCAGGCCTGCGGCCGAGGCGAGCGAGAGGACGGCAGCGCCGATGGCGTTGCGACGGAATTGGGGGGTCATGATGAAAACTCGTTGAATCGATGAGCGACCGCCAGCCACCCGTGCGCGACGGGTGGCGGCGAATCGGAAACAGGAAATTCAGCGAGCCGAAGGCGGGCCGCGCGCCTCGAACGGCGCGAGCCAGCGCACGACGGCCTCGCCCTGCAGGTAGGCGAAGCTCGCCGCTGGCAGCTGCATCGGCAGCAGCACCAGCGGCACGCCCAGGGCGCCGGAGCCGTGCGCGAGCCGGTCGTACAGCCGGCACTCGGCGTCGGTGCGATCGCCGAACAGCGCATGCAGCCAGCCGTGCCGTGCGGCGGAAGCATGCGCCCGCGCTTCATGCACGCCCTGCGTCGCGCCGGCGGCCATGGCCGTGCGCCGGGCCTCCACGGTGCGGGTCCAGTCGCCCGGCACGTGCAGCGTGGCATGCACGAGCCCGAGGGTCGACGCCGCCCACACCGCGAGCAGCAGCGTGAGAACGACGGCGCGCGACAGCCTCGAATGCTTCATCAGAAGTGCGTGGTCATGCTCATGTAGACGCTGCGCCGCGTGCCGTATTGCGGCGCGCCCACGCCAACGCCGGTGCCATCGCGCAACAGGTAGCTCTTGTCGAACAGGTTCAGGATCGCGATGCGGCCGACCACGTCGCCGCCCGAGGCGTACTTCCAGGTGTGGGCGTAGGCGGCGTTGACCACCGTGTAGTTCGGCAGCGCGGCGCTGTTGGGCGCGCCGCCGTCGGGCGTGCGGCGCAGGCCGCTGCCGAAGATCACGTCGCCGCTGATCTGGTCGTCGCCGAAGCGGTAGCTGGCGCCGGCCGAGGCCGTCCAGGTCTGGTCATGGTCCAGGTACACGTCGTGGTTGGCGATGTAGCCCAGCTCGTCGGCGCCGAACAGCGACTGGCTCGACACGATGTTCCTGCCCATCGCCTTCTGGTGGGCCAGGTTCGCGTAGGCCGACCAGTGCTCGTCGTTGTAGCGCGCCGACAGCTCCACGCCGCGCGCGAAGCCGTCGGCGTAGTTGAACGGCGACAGGATCAGCGCCTGGCCGAACTGGCCTTCGTCGACCAGGTTCGTGATGTTCTTGTAGTAGACGTCGGCCGACAGCGACAGGTTCGGGCTCAGCTTGTGGTCCACGCCCAGGTCGAAGTAGTGGGTGCGCTCGGCCTTCACTGGATCGGAGACCGCGATCTCCGGCTGGTTGGTGGTGCCCGCGTAGAGGTTGATGCTCTGCTGCGATGCCAGCTCCTGCGGCGGTGGCGTGAAGTAGCGCGCGTAACCCGCGTGCAGCGCCGTGTCGTCCGACAGCTTGTACGCGAGGTTCAGCCGCGGGCTCCACTGGTGCTCCTTGGTGAAGGCATCGACGCTGTCGTAGCGCAGGCCGTAGTTGAGCGTGAGCTTCGGGTCGATGCGCCACTCGTCCTGCAGATAGAGGCTGGCGAGCTGGCCGACCTTGCCGGAGTTGTCGTTGATCAGCACGGGCGTGTCGCCGGCCTGCGCGCCGCTGTCGTCGACCGGGAACACGTTCACCGCATTGATGCTGCGCGTGGTCTGCCGCGTGTAGGCGCCGCCGAAGCGCAGCGTGTGCGCGCTGCCGAGCTTGTACGAGGCATCGGCCTGGAGGCCGTTGGACGAATTCGAGCGCAGAGTGTCCGAGGCCACGCCGTTGTAGACCAGGTCGCCCACGGGGTCCGGCAGGTAGTGCAGGTTCGAGTACTGGTGGAAGGCCGAGACCTGGAAGTCGAGCGCGCCGAGGGTCTTCTGGAACGACAGCGCGACGAAGCGCGTGGCCTCGGTCTGCCGCTCGCGCACGTCGGACGACGGCAGCGCGTTGAAGCCCGAGCCCAGGTCGCTGAAGCCGGCGAGCGAGAAGGCCGGGGCCTGGCCGGGATTGGTCGGGATCTGGAACTTGCCGTTGTAGGTGCCGAACATCAGGCCCAGCCGCGTGTCGGCGTCGAGGTAGTACGACAGGGTGCCGAAGGTCTTGCCCTGGCGCGTGCGGTCGTTCTGCGCGTTGAGCGTGGGCTGCGGGTTCTCGATGCCGCTGGTGTTGGACACTAGGCTGCCCGACAGGTAGTAGCTCAGGTTGCCGCTCGTGCCGTAGAACGACGCGTTCTCTTCCAGCGTGTTGTGGCTGCCGAAGGTGAAGCCGAGCGAGCCGCTGGGCTTGCCGAGGCCCTGCTTGGTCTGGATGTCGACGATGCCGGCGGTGCGCAGGCCGTACTGCGCGGGCAAGGCGCCGGTGAGGAAATCGACCGAGTCGATGTAGCGCGTGTCGAGCGACTGACCGAAGCCCGAGATGCCTTCGGGCAGTTGCACGCCGTTGACGCGGTACTGCACGTTGCCGTGGTCGTCGCGCACGTGCAGCGAGCCGGAGGCCTTGGAATCCTTGGCGACGCCCGGCAGGGTCAGCAGCACGTCGTCCAGCGGCGTGGCGTCGCCCTTGCCGAGCGCGTCGATGGCCGAGCGGTCGATGCGGTAGACCGTGGCGCCGACCGCGGGCGACAGCTCCATGCGCGCCTTCTTGAGGCGCTCGGACTGCGCCTCCACCGTCACCGCCGGCAGGGCACCGGTGGCGGGCAGCGCGCCCGCGGAAGCATCGGCGGCAGGCGCCGGCGCGGCGAGCTCCTGCGCGACGGCTGCCAGCGACAGCAGGGAAAGAACGGCAACGCCGATGGCATTGCGACGGAAATGGGGAATCATGAATGGACACTCGTTGAATCGATGGGCGGCCCGCCGCCACCCGTGGCGAACGGGTGCGGCGAGCCGGAACACAAGGGGGATTCAGCGAGAGGAAGGCGGGCCGCGCGCGTCGAACAGCGCGACCCAGCGGGCGAGCACCTCGCCCTGCAGGTAGGCGAAGGTGGCCGTCGGCAGCAGCATCGGCAGCACCACCAGCGGCACGCCCGGTGCGCTGGAGCCGTGCGAGAGCTGGTCGTACAGCCGGCACTCGGCATCGGTGTGCTCGCCGAACAGGCTCGCCAGGCCGTGCGCGGCATGGTCGTGCCCGGCGTGGTCGTGGTCCACGTGCGCGGCCGCGGCCGCCGCGGGCAGGCCCGGCGCATGCAGCGAACGGTGCATCAGCCCGAGCGTGCCCGCGAGCCACAGCGCGATCGCCAGCGCGAAGACGAGCGCGCGCTGCGAGCGGGTCGGGCCGGACGAAAGGGCGAGGTGCACGGGCGCGGCGGAAAGAGGATCAGGCCTTGACGCGCGCGGCGAAGGTCTTCTGGAACTTCTCGACCTTCGGTCCCACGACGAAGGCGCAGTAGCCCTGGTTCGGGTGGTTCAGGAAGTAGTCCTGGTGGTAGGCCTCGGCGGTCGAGTAGTTGTCGAGCGGCTTGACCTCGGTCACCACCGGTGAGGTATAGGTTTTGCCGGCCTCGATCTCGCGGATGACGTCGTCGGCCACCTGCTTCTGCGCCTCGGTCGTGTAGTAGATGCCGCTGCGGTACTGGGTGCCGACATCGTTGCCCTGGCGGTTGAGCGTCGTGGGATCGTGCACCACGAAGAAGATCTCGAGGATCTCGCGCAGGGCGATCTGCGCCGGATCGAAGGTCAGCTTCACCACCTCGTTGTGGCCGGTGCGGCCGGTGCAGACCTGCTCGTAGCTGGGATTGACCGTCTGGCCGTTCGAATAGCCCGATTCCACGTCGACCACCCCCTGCACGCGGTCGAACACCGCCTCGGTGCACCAGAAGCAGCCGCCGCCGAGCACGATGGTTTCGGTGGTGGAAGGCGAAGAGGTCATGGGGGACTCCAGGAACGGACTGACAAGGGAACCCGATATTGTCGCGGCTTGACGCATTCGATGCGGCTCACTACATTACTAACCCGCGAGTCATTAAACAATGCCCACTCCCCGATTCCTTGCCGACAAGATCTGCCCGGTCCGCGCCAAGCGCGAGCGGCGCAAGGAGGCGCGCCCCGGCGAACTGCTGGCGGCGGCGCTCGATCTGTTCGTCGAGAAGGGCTATGCCGCCACCCGCTCGGAAGAAGTGGCGGTGCGTGCCGGCGTCTCCAAGGGCACGCTGTTCCTCTATTTCCCGAGCAAGGAAGAGCTGTTCAAGGCCGTGGTGGTCGAGAACCTCGGCGGCCGCTTCACCGAGTGGAACCAGGAATTCGAGACCTTCGAGGGCACCACGGCCCAGATGCTGCGCTACTGCATGCGCGTGTGGTGGGAGCGCGTGGGCCTGACCCAGGCCTCGGGCCTCACCAAGCTGATGATGAGCGAAGGCGCCAACTTCCCCGAGCTGGCGGACTTCTACCGCCAGGAGGTAGTGCGGCCGGGCCATGCGTTGCTTCGGCGCATCATCCAGCGCGGCATCGACCGCGGCGAGTTCCGGCCGGTCGACGTCGACCACACCATCTACTCGGTGGTCGCGCCGATGATCTTCCTGATGCTCTGGAAGCACTCGGCCAACCTGTGCGTCGACGAGGGCGACAACTTCGACCCGCTCAAGTACATCGAGATGCAGGCCGACGTGGTGCTCTACGGCCTCAGCACCCAGCCGCGGGCGCAGGCGGAACCCGACGAAGCCGCTGGCCCGTCGGGTGCCGCCTAAAATTGAAGGTTTGTCCTGACCCGCCCCCAGAAGGAAAACCCATGAGCACCGCCCCCACCCTCGAGCGCTTGCGCTTCAACATGATCGAACAGCAGATCCGCCCCTGGGATGTGCTGGACCTGGAAATCCTCGACCTGCTGGCGGTGATCCGCCGCGAGGACTACGTGCCCGAGGCGCACCGCGCGCTGTCCTTCTTCGACATGGAGCTGCCGCTGCTCGACGGCTCGGTGCCCGGCGAATTCATGCTGTCGCCCAAGGTCGAGGCGCGCACGCTGCAGGACCTGCACGTGCAGAAGCACGAATCGGTGCTCGAGATCGGTACCGGCTCCGGCTTCATGGCCGCCCTGCTCGGCGCCCGCGCCGCCAAGGTGCTGTCGCTCGAAATCAACCCCGAGTTGGCCGCCCGCGCCGCCGAGACCCTGCGTCAGAACGGCGTGACCAACGTCGAGGTGCGCCATGCCGACGGCGCCGTGCCGCTGCCCAGCGGCCCGAGCTTCGACGTGATCGTGCTCAGCGGCTCGGTCGCGCGCATTCCGCAGAACCTGCTCGGCTCGCTCAAGGTCGGCGGCCGCCTGGCCGCGATCGTCGGCGACGAGCCCATGATGCGCGCCCACTTCGTGACCCGCAGCAGCGAAAGCAAGTGGGACACGATCCAGCCCTGGGACACGGTGGCGCCGCGCCTTTTGAACTTCCCCGAGCCGTCGCGCTTCGCGTTCTGATCGGGCCGGCCGCATGATCGATCAAGTCCGCCCCGCCGACCTCGCCGCCTGGTTTGCACAGGACGCCGACGCACCCGCCGTGCTGCTCGACGTCCGCGAGCCCTGGGAGCTGCAGACCGCGAGCGTCGCCCCGGCGGGCTTCACACTGCTGGCGATCCCGATGAACGAGATCCCCGCGCGCCTGTCCGAGCTCGACGAGAACCAGCGCATCGCCTGCCTGTGCCACCACGGCGCCCGCAGCCAGCGCGTGGCCGCCTTCCTGCACCAGAACGGCTTTGCGCAACTGGCCAACGTGGCCGGCGGCATCGACGCCTGGTCCGCGCAGCACGACCCCGCCGTGCCGCGCTACTGATTCTTCCGCTCCCAAGGACTTTCAATGCCTCCCAGGCCCCGGCTCCTGCCTCTTTCCGCAGCCATCGCAAGCCTTCTTGCCACGCTGCTCGCATCGCCGGCCCAGGGCCAGACACTGAACGAACTCTACGAATCGGCGCGTGGCTTCGATGCCACCTACCAGGGCGCGCGCGCCCAGTACGACGCCAGCGTGGCGCGCGCGGCGCAGGCCAGGGCCGGCATCCTGCCGGCCGTCGGGCTCAGCGCGGGCGTGAACCGCAACAACCTCGACATCGACGTCATCACGGGCAACCAGCAGGGCAGTTCCTCGCGCGACTTCACGCAGCAGAACGTCGGCATCAACGCCACCCAGCCGCTGTACCGGCCCGCCAACTGGGCCACCTGGGAGCAGGGCAAGCGCCAGGCCGAGATCGCGCAGTCGGTGTTCACCATCGCCGAGCAGGACCTGATCGTGCGCGTGAGCCAGGCCTATTTCGACGTGCTCGCGAGCCAGGACAGCCTGTCGCTGGTGCGCGCGCAGAAGGCGGCCGTGTCCGAGCAGCTCGCCTCGGCCAAGCGCAACTTCGAGGTCGGCACCTCCACCATCACCGACTCGCGCGAGGCCCAGGCCCGCTACGACCTCGTGGTGGCGCAGGAGATCGCGGCCGAGAACGACCTGCGCGTGAAGAAGATCGTGCTCGACCAGCTGGTCGGCCGCCCCGGCAGCGTGCCGGTGCCGCTGGCCGTGCCGGTGGTGCTGCCGACCGCGCAGCCGGCCGACATCGAGGCCTGGGTCTCGCAGGCCGACGCCGGGCATCCGGCGATCCGCCAGGCGCAGCTCGGCGTCGACGTGGCGGGCCTCGAGATCGAGAAGGCGCGCGCCGGCCACAAGCCCACGCTGGACGCCAACCTCGGCTACAACGTCACGCGCAACCCGAACGGCACCAGCACCAGCACCGTGGGCACGCGCATCAACGCCGCCACCGTGGGCGTGACCTTCAACCTGCCGCTGTTCGCGGGCTTCGCGACCGAGAACCGTATCAAGGAAACGCTGGCCCTCGAGGACCAGTCGCGCAGCGTGCTCGACGGCACGCGCCGCAACGTGGCGCAGGCCACGCGCGCGGCCTACCTCGGGCTGGTCTCGGGCGCGGGCCAGGTCAAGGCGCTCGAGGCCGCCGAGGCCTCGAGCCAGAGCGCGCTCGACGCCAACCGCCTGGGCTACCAGGTCGGCGTGCGCATCAACATCGACGTGCTCAATTCGCAGAGCCAGCTCTACCAGACCAAGCGCGACCTCGCGCAGGCGCGCTACAACGTGCTGCTGGGCAACCTGAAGCTGCGCCAGGCCAACGGCACGCTGACCGTGGCCGACATGGATGCCATCAACGCCACGCTGGCGAAGAACGGCAGCGTGCCCGCGGTGCCGGCCCCATCGACCACCCCGGCCGATCCGAACGCGGTGGCCGTGCCGCCCGCGCGGCCCAGCGTGCCGGTGGTGCCGCCGGTGCCGGTGGCGCCGTTCAATCCGCCGCCGCCCGCGATCCCCGTCGCACCCCCGCCGCCGCCGGTGCTGAACCCGGGGCGCTGAAACCCTAGTCGAGCGTGGGCTCCGCGCGCTCGCGCGGGCCTTCCGGCACCGGCTGCGCAGCCTGAACCGGCGGCTTCGCCGGCTCGTCGGCCAGCGCCGGCTCCACAGGTTCCTCGGGCTCGGCCGCCATCGCGATCGTGAGCACCGCGGCCGCCGTGCGCTCGGCCGCGCCGCGGTTCGAGGACGAGAAGGCCTGCGCGGCCTGCGACATCGCCTCGCGGCGCTCGCGGTTCTCGACCAGCTTGAGCGCGCTGGTCACGGCCTGTTCCATGGTCTCGACGCGCAGCGAGGCACCGGCCGCGAGCGACAGCTGCGCGGCTTCCGCGAAATTGAAGGTCGACGGCCCCATCACGACCGGGCAGCCGCAGGCCGCGGGCTCGATCAGGTTCTGGCCGCCCAGGGGCTCGAAGCTGCCGCCGAGCAGCGCGACGTCGGCCAGGCCGTAGTACAGCGCCATCTCGCCGAGCGAATCGCCGAGCCAGATCTCGGCCTCGGCCGGCTGGCCCGCCGTGCTGCGGCGCGCCACGGCGAAGCCCTCGACCTCGATCAGCGCGGCCACCTCGTCGAAGCGCTGCGGATGGCGCGGCACGATCATCCACTGCACGTCGTGCACCCGCTTCGAGATCGAGCGGACCGCGCCCTGCTCGGGCGGCACCGGCGCGGTGGCGCCGAAGCGCCGCAGCACCTCGAGCAGCAGGCGTTCCTCGCCGTCGCGCGAACTGGCCAGCACCACGATCGGCTTGGGCAGCGTGCCGCGCAGCTTGGCGGCCGCATGCAGCTGCCGCACGTCGGGCGTGGCGTCGAACTTGAGGTTGCCGTAGATGCCCGAGACCTTGGCGCCCAGCGACACCAGCCGGTGCGCGTCGGCCTCGGTCTGGGCCCAGACCGCGCTCAGCGCCGAATAGGCCGGCCGCGCCAGCCAGCCCAGCCGCTCGGCCGAGGCCAGCGATTTCTCGTTGAGCCGCGCATTGGCCAGCACCAGCGGGATGCGGCGCTCGGCGCAGGCCGCGGCCATCTCGGGCCAGACCTCGGTTTCCATCAGCACGCCGATGCGCGGCTGGAAGCGGTCGAGGAAGCGCGCCACGGCGCCCGGCGTGTCCCAGGGCTGCCAGACCTGCGTGTCGCCCTCGCGCAGCAGCTTGGCGCCCTCCTCGCGGCCGGTGGCGGTGCCGTGCGTGAGCAGGATCGGGATCTCGGGGAACTGGCGCCGCAGTTCCTCGATGAGGATGGCGGCGGCGCGCGTCTCGCCGAGCGAGACCGCGTGCACCCAACACTGGGCGTGGCCGGTGGTGGCGGCGTCGTAGTGGCCGAAGCGCTCCTCGACCGCCACCGCGTAGCCGGGCTCGGCCGCCGCGCGGCGCCGCAGCTTGCGGCGCACCAGCGGCTGGGCCAGGGTGGTGAAGGCGCCGTACAGGCGCAGCAGCAGCGAACGCACGGTGTCCTAGTGCGCCGCTTCGGCCAGCGTGGCGTCGGGCTTCACCGTCTTGAGCAGCGCCAGCATGCGGGCCTCGATGCGCTCGAGCGCCGCCTGGGTCTGGCCCTCGAAGCGCAGCACCAGCACCGGCGTGGTGTTGGAGGCGCGGATCAGGCCGAAGCCGTCGGGCCAATCGACGCGCAGGCCGTCGATGGTCGACACCTGCGCCGGGGCCTCGAAGCTCGCCGCCTTCAGCAGCTGCTCGACCACCGCGTGCGGCTCGCCCTCGGCGCACTTCACGTTGAGCTCGGGCGTGGAGAAGCTCGTGGGCAGCGCGTTGAGCACGTCGCTCGCGTTCGGGCTCCTGCTGAGGATCTCGAGCATGCGGCAGCCGGCATAGGTGCCGTCGTCGAAGCCGAACCAGCGCTCCTTGAAGAAGATGTGGCCGCTCATCTCGCCGCCCAGCGGCGAATCGAGTTCCTTCATCTTCGCCTTGATCAGCGAATGGCCGGTCTTGAAGATCAGTGGCTTGCCGCCCGCGGCCTCGATGGCCGGGCCCAGGCGCTGCGAGCACTTCACGTCGTAGACGATGGTGCCGCCCGGCACGCGCGACAGCACGTCCTGCGCGAACAGCTGCATCTGGCGGTCGGGGAAGATGTTCTGGCCGTCCTTGGTGACGATGCCCAGCCGGTCGCCGTCGCCGTCGAAGGCCAGGCCCAGTTCGGCGTCGCCCTGCTGCAGCGCGGCGATCAGGTCCTTGAGGTTCTCGGGCTTGCTGGGATCAGGGTGGTGGTTCGGGAAGTCGCCGTCGACCTCGCTGAACAGCTCCGTCACCTCGCAGCCCAGCGCGCGGAAGATCGCCGGGGCCGAGGCGCCGGCGATGCCGTTGCCCGAATCGACCACTATCTTCATCGGCCGCGCGAGCCGCACGTCGCCCACGATGCGCTGCACGTAGGCCTCGGTCACGTCGACCTCGCGCACGCTGCCGCCGGGCGCGAGCGTCGCGCTGCCTGCTTCCATGGTCTTGCGCAGTGCCTGGATCTCGTCGCCGTAGATCGCGCGGCCGGCCAGCACCATCTTGAAACCGTTGTAGTCCTTGGGGTTGTGGCTGCCCGTGACCTGGATGCCGCTGGTGGCGAGCGTGTGGGCCGCGAAATACAGCATGGGCGTGGTGACCGCGCCCACGTCGATCACCTCGACGCCGGTGGCCACCAGGCCGCGGATCAGCGCTTGCGAGAGCACCGGGCCCGACAGGCGCCCGTCGCGCCCCACGGCCACGGAGGTCTCGCCGGCCGCGCGGGCCGCGCTGCCGAAGGCCCGGCCCAAGGCTTCCGCCACCTCGGGATTCAGCGTGGAGGGCACCACGCCGCGAATGTCGTAGGCCTTGAAGATCGACGCGCTGAGCTGCATGAAAAAGGATTCCTCTGTGGATTCGTGGACCCCGGGGATTGTAGGCATCGCCAGGGGTACCCACATGTCCGAAAACGGCCAGTCGAAACGCCTCGAAACCTTAACATTCGAGCCATGACAAACGCCAACGCCTCCCCCGACGTGCTCGAGAGCGATGCCTGCTACCTGGCGCTGAAGACGCACGACGCGCGCTTCGACGGCTCGTTCTTCACCGCGGTGACCTCCACCGGCATCTACTGCCGCCCGGTCTGCCGCGTGAAGCTGCCGCGGCGCGAGAACTGCCGCTTCTTCCGCCATGCGGCGCAGGCCGAGGCCGAGGGCTTCCGCCCCTGCCTGCGCTGCCGGCCCGAGCTGGCGCCGCGCCCCATGGGCACGGCCAACTGGTCGACCGAGGATGCCTCGCGCATCCTCGCGCAGCAGGCGGCGCGGCTGATCGACGAGCCCGACGCCTGGACCGACGAGGGCCCGGGCGCCGCGCAGATCGCGGCCCGGCTCGGCGTCAGCGACCGCCACCTGCGCCGCATCTTCGAGGCCCAGTTCGGCGTCTCGCCGCTGCAGTACCTGCAGACGCGCCGCCTGCTCGCGGCCAAGCAGCTGATCGCCGACACCCGCCTGCCGATGACGCAGGTGGCGCTGGCCAGCGGCTTCGCGAGCGTGCGCCGCTTCAACGCGGCCTTCGTCGAGCACTACGGCCTCAATCCGAGCGCCTTGCGGCGCGCCGGCGGCGCCGAGGGCGGCGACGGCCGCGCGATCGAGGTGCGACTGGGCTTTCGCCCGCCCTACGACCCGAACGCGATGCTCGGCTTCTTCGCGCGGCGCGCGCTGCGCGGGGTCGAGCTCGTGACGGCCGAGGACGGCAAGGTGCCGGTGGCGGGCAAGAACACCCAGGCTCCGGCCTTCACGCGGCTGACGCGCACGCTGCGCGTGCAGCATGGCGCGCAGGTGCACGCCGGCTGGCTGCAGCTGCGCTTCGACATGGCACGCGAACAGATGCTGCTGTCGGTCAGCGATTCGCTGGCGCCCGTGCTGCCGGTGGTGATCAGCCGCGCCCGCGCCATGCTCGACATCGACGCCGACCCGATGGCCATCAATGCCGCGCTGCACGAGGCCTTTCCGCATGGCGACGGGCTGCGCGTGCCGGGCACGGTCGACGGCTTCGAGCTCGCGGTGCGCGCGGTGCTGGGCCAGCAGATCACGGTGGCCGCGGCACGTACCCTGGGTTCGCGGCTGGTCGAGGCCTTCGGCGAACCGATCGTCACGCCCATCGACGGGCTCGACCGCCTGTTCCCCACGCCCGCCGCCATCGCGGCCGCCAGCGGCGATGCGCTGGGCCAGCTCGGCATCGTGCGCCAGCGCCAGGCCGCGCTGCATGCGCTGGCGCGCGCCGCGGCCGAGGGCCGGCTGCCGCTGCACGCGGGCGCCGACGTGCCCTCGACCATCGCCGCGCTGCAGGAACTGCCGGGCATCGGCGCCTGGACCGCGCAGTACATCGCGATGCGCGCGCTGCGCTGGCCCGATGCCTTTCCGGCCGGCGACGTCGCGCTGCAGAAGGCGCTGGGTGTGAGCACCGCGCGCGCCGCGAGCGAGGCCTCGCAGGCCTGGCGCCCGTGGCGCAGCTATGCGGTGCTGCGCGCCTGGCACGCACCCGTCCCTTCCACGCCGTCCGCCGAGCCCACCGCCGCGGACTTCCCTTCCACTCCCACGGCAGGCCTCACCGCCTGAAAAGCCATGAAGTTCAAGAAGACCGTCATCTACACCTCGCACTACGACAGCCCGCTCGGCGGCATCACCATGGCCGCCACCGACGCCGGCCTGGCCGGTGTCTGGTTCGACCAGCAGCGCCACTGGCCCGACACCACGGGCTGGCAGACGCGCGACGACCACCCGGTGTTCGTCGAAACGGCCGCACAGCTGCGCGACTATTTCGCCGGCAAGCGCGACCGCTTCGAGCTGCCGCTCGACCTGTCGCACGGCACCGCGTTCCAGCAGAGCGTGTGGCAGGCACTGCTCGCGATCCCCGCGGGCGCCACCACCAGCTACGGCGCGCTGAGCGCAAACGTCGGCAACCCGGCCGCGGTGCGCGCGGTGGGCGCGGCCGTGGGCCGCAACCCGATCAGCGTGATCGTGCCCTGCCACCGCGTGCTCGGCGCCAACGGCTCGCTGACCGGCTATGCCGGCGGGCTCGAGCGCAAGAGCGCGCTGCTCGAGCTCGAAGGCGTGCGGTAGGCTCGCGGTCCGGGAACGCCCGGCTGCAGACGGATCCGCAGCCGGGCGCAAGAGAACACACAACGACAACACCGCATGACCACCTCCACCACCACCGCCGCCGGCGCACCCAAGCCCAAGGGCTGGCTCGTCGACCTCGTGCTGCTCGGCGCGCTCTGGGGCGCCTCCTTCCTGTTCATGCGCATCGGCGCCGCCGAGTTCGGCGCGCTGCCGACCGCGGCCGTGCGCGTGAGCATCGCCGCGCTGTTCCTGCTGCCGATCGCGCTGCTGCGCGGCCAGGGCCCCGCACTGGCGCGCCACTGGAAGCCCAGCTTCTCGGTCGGCGTCTTCAATTCGGGCCTGCCGTTCGCGCTGTTCAGCTTCGCGGTGCTCAGCATCAACAGCAGCCTGGCGGCCGTGCTCAACGCGGCCACGCCGATGTTCGGCGCGCTGGTGGCCTGGGCCTGGTTCCGCGAGCGGCCCGACGGCTCGCGGCTGGTCGGCCTGGTGATCGGCTTCATCGGCGTCGCCATGCTCGCCAGCGGCGGTGCCGGCCTGCACACCGGCGCCAGCAACCTCGCGGCGTTGTGGGCCATGCTGGCCTGCCTCGCGGCCTGCCTGTGCTACGGCATCTCGGCCAGCGCCACGCGGCGCTTCCTCACCGGCGTGCCGCCGCTGGCCACCGCCACCGGCAGCCAGATCGGCGCCTCGCTGTTCCTCGCCGTGCCCGCGATCTGGCTCTGGCCCGCGCAGATGCCCGGGGCGCGCGCCTGGCTCGCGCTGCTCGCGCTCGGCATCGCCTGCACCGGCGTGGCCTACATCCTGTTCTTCCGGCTGATCGAGCGCGCCGGCCCGGCGCGCGCATTGACCGTGACCTTCCTGGTGCCGGTGTTCGCGGCCTTCTACGGCGCCGTGTTCCTCGGCGAGACCATCACGCAGTGGATGCTGACCTGCGCCGTGGTGATCGTCTGCGGCGTGGCGCTGTCGACCGGCCTCGTGAAGCTCTGGCCCCGCCCCGCCAAGGCCTGAGCCGGGATCAGATCGCGCCGGCCACCACGTTGACCGACAGCGCGAGCACCAGCATGTTGAAGGCGAAGGCCAGCACACTGTGGATCAGCGTGATGCGCCGCATCTCGCGCGAGGTGGCCTGCACGTCCGACACCTGCGAGGTCATGCCGATCACGTAGGCGTAGTAGAGGAAGTCGAAGTAGTCGGGGTCTTCCTTGCCCGGGAAGTCCAGCCCGCCCGCGTCGGGCCCGCGGTGCTTCTCGTCGTTGTAGTAGCGGTGCGCGTAGTGGAAGGCGTAGATGGAATGCATCATCAGCCACGAGCCCGCGAGCGCCACCAGCCCGAGCCCGATGTGGACCGCGCGCTCGATGCCGCTCAACTGCTTCACCTGCTGCAGCAGCATCGCGATCGCCACCACGCTCGCGCCCACCACCACCAGCATCGACACCAGGATCATCAGGTTCGGCTGGTCCAGCGACTGCGCGCGCTCGCGCGTGCGCTTGGCATCGAAGGTGTCGGCCAGCCACCAGGTCAGCACCTGGTAGACCAGCACGGCCGCGCACCAGCCGGCCAGCCCGCGCGCCATCAGGCCCAGTGGCCAGGGGATCGCCGCAATGGCGACGCCGACGATGCCGCCATACAGCAGGCGCTGCGGACCGGTGGTGGTGGACAGGGGGTGGAGCGTGGACATGGGGCGCAGCTTAGCGCCGTGGCCACGGCGCTGCGCGGTGCGGCGCGCCCGATGGGACTTTTTGTCCCAGCGTACGCCGCAACGTGCGCGCGCTGGTATGGTCACGACGTCCCCGGGGCACCGCGCCGGGCCCGACGACGTTTTCCCACGAAGCAACGACGTGCGGCCGATGCAGCCGCGCCCTTCCGCCATGAGACACGTGCGACTTCCTTCGCGACCACTGCACCACGGGCTGCGCGCCACGCTGGCGGCACTGGCCGTCGTGACCCTCGGCCTGGTTGGCCTGCAGCCCGCGCGCGCGGCCGAACCGGCCGGCGTCCCCGACACCATCGAGCAGCGCGTGGCCGCCTGCATCGCCTGCCATGGCCGCCAGGGCTCGACCGGCAACGCGGCCTTCTTCCCGCGGCTGGCCGGCAAGCCCGCGGGCTACCTGTTCAACCAGCTGCGCAGCTTCCGCGATGGCCGGCGCTCCAACACCGACATGAACTACATGGTGCGCCACATGTCCGACGCCTACCTGCAGGAGATCGCGGACTACTTCGCCGGCCTCGACCTGCCCTATGCCGCGGTCTCGCCGACCAGCGATGCGCCGCCCGCCCAGCTCGCGCGCGGCCGCCAGCTCGCGCTCGAGGGCGACGCCACGCGCAACATCCCGGCCTGCGTGCATTGCCACGGCGCCGCACTCACTGGCGTGCAGCCGGCCATCCCGGGCCTCTTGGGACTGCCGCGCCTCTACGTCTCCTCGCAGCTCGGTGCCTGGCTCACCAACGAGCGCCATGCGCTCGCGCCCGACTGCATGGCCGAGATCGGCCGTCGCATGACCACCGCCGACATCAACGCCGTCGCGAGCTGGCTCGCGGTGCAGCCGATGCCCGCCAACCCCAAGCCGGCGTCCGCGCCGGCCACGCCGCTGCCGATGGCCTGCGGCGGCATGCAGTGAGGCCGCGACGATGACCGCGCTCAAACGCCTGTTCTGGACCCTGCTGGTGCTCGTGCTGCTGCTGGCCGCCGTGGCCGGCGGCGTGGTCGCGCTCAACCTGCGCGGCGAAGCCGCCATCCCCGAGCAGGCCGAGGCCTTCGAGGCCACGCCGCAGCGCATCGAGCGCGGCCGCTACCTCGCGCTGGCCGGCAACTGCGCGGGCTGCCACACCACGCGCGGCGGCCAGGCCTACGCGGGCGGCCTGCCGATCGAGACGCCCTTCGGCACCATCCACTCGACCAACCTCACGCCCGATGCGCAGCACGGCATCGGCGGCTGGAGCAGCGCGCACTTCTGGCGCGCGATGCACAACGGCCGCTCGAAGGACGGCCGGCTGCTCTACCCCGCCTTCCCCTATCCGAGCTTCACGCGCGTCACGCGCGAGGACTCCGACGCGATCTACGCCTACCTGCGCAGCCTGCCCGCGGCCGATACGCCGAACCGGCCGCACCGCCTGCGCTTCCCCTACGACACGCAGGCCGCCCTCGGCGTCTGGCGCGCGCTGTTCTTCACGCCGCAGACCTTCGTCGCCGACGCGGGCAAGCCGGCCGAATGGAACCGCGGCGCCTACCTGGTCGACGGCCTGGGCCACTGCATCGCCTGCCACGGCAGCCGCAATGCCTTCGGCGCCACCGAGACGCAGCGCGGCCTGTCGGGCGGGCTGATCGCGGTGCAGAACTGGTATGCGCCCTCGCTGGCCGATCCGCGCGAGGCCGGCGTGTCCGGCTGGCCCGCCACCGAGGTGGTGGCGCTGCTGAAGAACGGCAGCGCGCCGCGCGGCTCGGTGATGGGCCCGATGGCCGACGTGGTGTTCGAGAGCACGCAGCACCTGTCCGAGGCCGATCTCTCGGCGATGGCGAGCTACCTCAAGGACCTGCCGGCCGTCGCGCAGGAGGCCGCAGACGCCAAGCCCGCGCGCCCCGCCACCTACCGGCGCGATGCCGGCGAGATGGCGCGCGGCAACCGCATCTACGACCAGCGCTGCGCCTACTGCCATGGCGACCAGGGCCAGGGCGCGCCGGGCGCCTACCCGCCGCTCGCGGGCAGCCGCGCCGTCAACATGGCGCGGCCCGTCAACCTGATCCAGGTCGTGAGCCATGGCGGCTTCCTGCCGACCACCGCGGGCAATCCGCGCCCCTACGGCATGCCGCCCTTCGGCGAGACGCTCGACGGCACCGACCTCGCGGCCGTGCTGACCTACATCCGCGGCTCGTGGGGCAACGACAGCGCGCCGGTCACGCAGCTCGACATCGCGCGGCGCTGAGGCGCGAACCGCGCCGCACCCTAGGCCGGCGCACGGCACATCGCCGTCGGCTGAAGGCGAACGCGGGCATGGCGAATCTCCTACAGGCGCTGACGGCTTCGACGCATACGCGCGGTGGGCCGCACCTAATAACTTGGGGGTCAACAACAGGGAGCAGCGCCCCGGAACCCCGAGCGACACCGCAGGCCGACCGGCCTCGCGGCGTAGCGAACGCAGGTCCGAGGGTTTCAGTTTTTTGCCTCTTCTTCGAAGGACCTTCTTCATGCCCTTGCTCCGTTCGCGCGCCCGCGGCCACGCCACCCTCGTCGCCGCCCTGGCCGGCGGCGGCCTGCTCGCAGCCGCCACGCCCGCCCTCGCCGACCCGTCGCCGGCGCTCGACCGCTTCAGCCTTTCCGTCGGCGCCTATGCCGCCGATCCCAAGTTCGACGCCTCGGTGGGCACGCCCTACGGCTCGCTGCGCACCGGCGACATCAAGCCTGGCCGCGTGACCATGCCGCGCATCACGGCCGACGTGCTGCTCGGCGACACGCAAGGCCTCTCGTTCGACTACTTCCGCTACAAGCGCGACTACTTCGGCGGCCTCTCGGGCGGCACCTCGCTCGGCGGGCTCGGCACCATCGCGGCCTTCGGCAATGCCAACGTCGACACGCAGGTCGATTTCGCCAAGCTCTCGTACAAGTGGTGGATCGGTTCGGGCAACACGGTGCTGGGCCTCGGTGCCGGCGCGGCCTACTACCGCATCAAGCTCGGCGTGAGCGCGCTCGCCGGGGTCAACGGCCAGTTCGGCACGCTCAACGAAAGCTCGAGCCGCGATGCGATCGCGCCGCTGCTCGAGATCGGCGTGCGCCACGCGATCACGCCCGACCTGCGGCTGTTCGCCGACGCCTCGGGCGTGTGGAAGAACGGCGGCAGCTCGCACGGCAACATCTACAACGCCGCGGCCGGCGTGGAGTGGTTCCCGGTCAAGAACGTGGGCCTGGTGCTGGCCTACAACGTGACCAACATCGACATCACGCGCGACAGCGGCACGGCCGACGCGCGGCTGAAGATCCGCCTGCAGGGGCCGACGGCCTCGCTCAAGGCGCGCTTCTGATCGCGGGGAGATCGGCGGCGCAGTGCCGCCGATCTCCCGCCTCTATTCGCTCGGCTCGCGCGTCAAGGTCGCGAGCAGGATGGTGCGCACGTCCTTCTTGAGCACCTTGCCGACCTTCGAGCGCGGCAGGTCGGCCCACACCTCGACCTGCTTGGGCGCCTTCACGCTGCCGATGCGCGCCTTGACGAAGGCCTTGATCGCCTCGGCATCGATGCTGCGGCCCGCCTGTGGCTGCAGCACGGCCACCACGCGCTCGCCCCACTTCTCGTCGGGCAGGCCGATCACCGCGCTGTCCTGCACGTCGGGGTGCTGCATCAGCGCCTGCTCGACCTCGGCCGAATAGACGTTGAAGCCGCCCGAGATGATCATGTCCTTGGCGCGATCGACGATGTAGAGGAAACCGTCGTCGTCGAGCCGGCCGATGTCGCCCGTGTGGTGCCAGCCGAACCGCGAGGCCTCCTGCGTGGCCTTCGGGTCCTTGTAGTAGCCCTGCATCACGAGCGAGCCGCGCACCACGATCTCGCCGCTTTCGCCCGTGGGCAGCAGCTCGCCCTCGGCGTTCATCACGCCCACCTGCACCAGCGGCCCGGGCCGGCCCGCCGAGGCGAGGCGGTGCCTAGCCACCGAGCCGTCGGCATTGAAGTGCTCGCGCGGCGACATCATCGAGATCATCATCGGCGCCTCGGTCTGGCCGAAGAGCTGGGCCATCACCGGGCCGATCTTCGTGAGTGCCTCCTCGAGCCGCGCGGCCGACATCGGCGCCGCGCCGTACCAGAAGCACTGCAGCGAATCGCGCTTCGTCGCCGCGAGCTCGGGATGCTGCAGCAGCATGTAGATCAGCGTCGGCGGCAGGAAGGCATGGGTGATGCGGTGGCGCTCGATCAGCGCGAGGAACTCGCCGAGGTCGGGCTTGGGCATGATGACCACGCGGCCGCCGAGCGCCATCACCGGCAGGCACAGCACGCCGGCCGCGTGCGTGAGCGGCGCGAGCGCGAGGTAGGCCGGCCGGCCCTCGAAGGGATAGCCCATCAGCGTGAGCGCCGACATCGCCTCGAGGTTGCGGCCCGTGAGCATCACGCCCTTGGGCTGGCCCGTGGTGCCGCCGGTGCCCGCGATCATCGCCACGTCGTCGGGCGGCGCGATGTCGAGCGGCGCGTCGTCCAGGCCTTCGAGCCAGTCGTCCATCGAAGGCGCGAAGGCTTGCCGCGCATCGAGGCAGACCAGCGCGCGCAGCTTGGGCAGCTGCGAACGCATCTGCTCGACCATGGGCGCGTAGTTGCTGTGGAACACCAGGCAGGCGCAGTCGAAGGCATCGAGCACGAAGGCGTTCTCGCTGGCCTCGTTGCGCGGATTGATCGGGCACCACACGCCGCCCGCGCGCGAGATGCCGAACACCGTGGCGAAGGCCATCGCATCGTTGCTCGAGAGGACGGCCACCTTGTCGCCGGGCTTGAGACCCGCGCGCTGCAGGCCGCGCGCCACGCGCCAGCTGATGCGCTGCACCTGGGCATAGCTGAGGTCGGCCTCGCCCAGGGTCAGGCAGGGCGCATCGGCGCCCAGCTGGGCGCCCTTGTCGAGGTAGTCGACGAGACGCATCGGGTCAGCCCATGCGCGTGAGCACGGGTTCCTGCACCAGGCCGAAGCCGCGCAGCGCGCCCAGCAGCTCGCGGTGGCCGAAGGCCTGGCAGCCCGAGGCGAAGCCGGCGCGGCGCGGCGGCTGCTGCAGCAGCGAGGCCGCCGCATAGGCCTGCAGCATGCCGGTCTGCTTGTAGTTGCAGTTGCCGAAGATCACGCAGTGCACGCGGCCCAGCGGACCGGAGGCATGCACCGAGTCGACCGACTTGTTGATGCGCGGGTTCTCGCGCGGCGGCATGGTGTTCATCACGCTCGATGCCGTCTGCGCCAGCGCCGCGTAGCGGTCCTCCTCGTTCATGCCCTCGGTGGCCTTGAGCGCGGCGGCCACGATCTGCGGCACGCCCATCATCAGCGGCTTGTTGAAGACGCCGCCGAGCACCTTGACGTTGGCCACGCGCGGATCGCGCTTGAACCACACGGGGTGCGAGGTGCCGCCCCAGGGCAGCGCGAGCGCGGCCTCGTGCTGGCCCGGGATCGACAGGTGGTAGAGGCCGGCATCGGGCTGCCACTCGACGTACTCGTTCTGCTCGAGGTAATAGGCCTTCGACGTCGCCGCATTGACCAGGATGGTCTGCGTCGACGCGATGGTCGGGCTGCCGCCCCAGAACACGGCGATGTCGAGCGTGTCGAGCCCGGGCGTCTCGAGGCACAGCTGCGCCGCGATCTCGCCCGTGGTGTACATGTGGGCCAGGCCCGGCGAGAGCAGCAGCCCCGCGGCGGCGAACTTGGCGCCCCATTGCTGGTCGAGCGTGATCAGCCAGTCCTGCTCGCCCGTGGTGTCGGTGTAGTGGCAGCCGGCGTTGAGGCATGCCTCGACCACCTCGGGGCCGAACTTGGCGAACGGCCCCACGGTGTTGAGCACCACCGAGGCGCCGGTGAAGAGCTCGGTTAAAGCCTCCACCGAGTGCGCCACCTCCACCACCTCGTAGCGCGCGGTCTCGATGCCGGGCACGTTCGATTTCATCGCGGCGTCGAGCTTCTCCTTGCTGCGGCCCGCGGCGATGAACGGGATGTTGTACTCGCGCAGGTACTCGCAGACCAGCCGCCCAGTGTAGCCCGAGGCGCCGTACACGATGACCGGCTTCTTGTTCTTGCTGCTCATGTCGTCTCTCCTTTTTCTTGCCTGATGTGTGACTCGTTCTGTTCGGGCATGGCCTTCACATGCCCATGCCGCCGTCCACCGCGAGGCCGGCGCCGGTGATGAACCGGGCCGCGTCGGAGCAGAGGAAGACCACCACGTCGGCCATGTCGCCGACCTCGCCGAGCCGGCCCAGCGGCGTCTGGCCGATCACGTCGCCGACGGCCGCCTCCACGCTGGGCGCGAGGCCCGCGGCGACGATGTCGTTCGCGAGCTTCATGCCCATGTCGGTGGGCACCAGCCCCGGGTAGATGCAGTTGACGCGCACGCCGTAGCCCAGCTTGCCGGACTCCATCGCGGCCACGCGGGTCGCGCGATCGACCGCCGACTTGGTGGCCGAGTAGCCCGCGATGGCGGGAAAGGCGATGGTCGCGGCGACCGAGGCGATGTTGACCACCGCGCCGCCCGCGCCCGCGGTGCCGCCAGGGCGCATCGCGCGGAACGCGTGTTTCATGCCGAGCAGGGTGCCGGTCACGTTCACGTCGAGCATGCGGCGCAGGTCCTCGGCCTGCACGTCGACCACCAGCGAGGTGATCTCGATGCCCGCGTTGTTGACCACGATGTCGAGCCCGCCGAGCTCCTTCACCGTGGTCTCGACGGCCGCGGCCCAGGCCGCGTCGTCGGTGACGTCGAGCGGCACGAAGCCCGCCTTCGCCCCGCCGGACGAGAGGCGCTGGGCGGTCGCCCGCCCCACGTCGGCGAGCACGTCGCCGATCATCACCGCCGCGCCGGCCTCGGTCAGCGCCTGCGCAATGCTGGCGCCGATACCGCGCGCGCCACCCGTCACGAGCGCCTTGCGCCCCTTCAGATCGAACTGTCCCATCGCTTGTCTCCTGTGGTCTGGTTGTGAGATGGAGCGGCCATCCTAGAAATCGTCTTGACGAGTGTCAAGATTTTCTTTGACGACCGTCCAGATTTTTTAGAATGGCACCCGGAACGGGCTGGAACGCCGTTTCGCACGGGCGTGCCATGCGTGCTATGGTTTGCAGATCAACGGACAACGAGAGCGGCTCGCGCATCGCGCGGCGCGGTGGAAATGACGACACGACAGCAGGAACAACCGTCGACGGCCCGGGTGCCGAAGGCCAGGGTCGACAAGTTCGAGGAACGGCGCGCCGAGCTCGGCGAGGCCGCGCTGACCACGCTCGCCACGCTCGGCTACGCGCGCACCAGCCTGCGCGAGATCGCGCAGAACACCGAGTTCTCGCACGGGGTGCTGCACTACTACTTCACCGACAAGGTCGACCTGATCGTCTGCAGCGTGAAGCAGTACAAGGCACGCTGCGTCAAGCGCTACGACCATGCGGTCGACAGCGCCACCACCTTCGACGAACTGACGGAAGGCTTCCTGCAGAGCCTGGCCGACACGCTGCGCGACGAGGGCCACATGCACCGCCTGTGGTACGACCTGCGCTCGCAGGCGCTGTTCGAGGCCGCCTTCCGCGACGACGTGACCGAGATCGACAAAAGCCTCGAGGCGATGATCTGGCGCATCATGGTCCGCTTCGAAGAGCTCGCGGGCGTGCCCACGGGCCTGCCGCCCGCCGCGGCCTATTCCCTGTTCGACGGCCTGTTCCAGCAGGCGCTGCTGCGCCACCTGTCGGGCGAGGCCGATGCGGCCGAGCGCATGAAGGACGACGTGCGCGCGGCGATCCTGCGCCTGTTCCCGCGGCCCGCCGAGCTCCGCAAGCCGGCCGCCGCGCGCAAGCGCCGCGCCTGACTCAGGCCTTCGTTTTCTTCGCGGCCTGCACGGCCCGCGCGCCGGCCCATTCGCCCGACGCGCACAGGCCCTGCATCACCTCGGCGATCAGCGCGCAGATGGCGCGCTTGGCATTGCCGGTCGGCAGGTGCACCGAGACGCACAGTCCCAGCGTGCGGAACATCGCGCCGGAGGCGATGCGGTGCGCCGCGAGCCGCCCTTCGCTGACTTCGCGCTGCGCGAGCCCCAGCGGCATGATGGTCGGCCCGAGCCCCGCTTCGACCGCGGCCTTGAGCGTGTAGACCGAATTGATCTCGGCCGCCACGCGCGCGGCCGGCTGGCCCGCGGCCTCGAGCACCGCGTCGACCAGCCAGCGCGTGCAGTGCCCGTGCGCATTGGCGGGCCACACCAGCGGCCGCGCGGTCGCCTGCTCGATGCTCACCTCGCCCTCGGGCAGCGCATGCGGACTCTGCGGCGATTCGAGGAACACGAAGTCCTCCTCCACCAGCGGCGTGAAGGCCACGTCCTCGGCGGGCATGGTCGGCGAGAACACCGCCACGTCGACGCGGCCGCGCGTGAGCTGGTCGGCCATGTTGCCCGTGAGCTCCTCGTTGAGGTGCAGCACCACGTCGGGATAGCGGCGCGCGGCCGCGCGCATCAGCGGCAGCGCGATCATCGGCGACACGCTCTGCGGCAGCGCCGCCACCACCGAACCCACCACCGAGTCGGCCGCCACGTGCACCGCGGCGCGCGCGTCGCTGACCTGCTTGGTGATGCCTTGCGCGTATTCGTAGAACACCTTGCCGGCCTCGGTCATCGCCACGCCGTTGCGGCTGCGCAGCAGCAGCTGGGTGTCGAGCTCGGCCTCGAGTTCGGCCATCTGCTTGCTCAGCGCCGATTGCGCCACGTAGAGCTGCTGCGCGGCGCGCGAGAGGCTGCCGCAGTCGACGATGGCAACGAAATACTTGAACTGGCGCAGTTCCATCGGCGGGGGGTCTCCGGCCATTCGCCACAGGGTTGCGGGAACGGCCGGCCATTCTAGGCCGCGCGTTCGCGGCCTATGGGTCGGACAAGGCCTCAGTTCACGCAGTCGAAGCTCGTCGCATCCTTCGTGTCGCCCGCGCCCTTGTAGCGCGGGTACGCGGGGTATTTGCACATCGGCCGCGCGAGCGCCGTGGCGCCCGTGGCCGCGTCGAGCTTGCGCTGCACCAGGCCTTGCGCCGACGCGGGCACGCCCTGCTCGACCCAGGTCGCCATCGCCTTCAGCAGGTCGACCTTGTCGGCGCCCGGCCCGCCCGCGCAATGGCCCACGCCCGGCGCGAGGAACAGCTCCACGGTCTGGTCGGCCTTGCGCTGTCCCAGCTTGCCGACCACCCGGTCGTAGTAGCGCGAGGTGTCGCGTGCGCTCACCGAGGTGTCGTTGGTGCCGTTCCACAGGATCAACTTCGCGCCGCGCGCATGCAGCCGCTCCAGGTCGGGATCGGCCGCGCTGAACAGGCCGCCGACCACGCCCATGCGCGCGAGCCACTGGTCGGGATTCCAGGCCAGCGTGTCGAAGGCCGGGTCCTGCGTGATGAACGAGCGCACGAAGCCGTCCGAGAACATGCCCTGGATCGAGTTGCCGCCGAGCGGCGCCTGCGGCCAGATGTACGAGCCCCAGCCATCGGCCGTGTTCTCGAGGCCGAAGTTGTAGCCCGGGTGCGACCAGGCGCCATCCGAGGTGGCGACCGAAGAGGTGATGGTCTTCACCGTGGCGATCTGCGCATCCGACAGGCAGGCATCGCCGGTGTCGGCGCCGCCCGCGCAGCGCAAGGGCGCGGGGTCGTAGTTGCAGGCCGCGGGCTTCGAGACGATGCCGTCGGCCACGCCGTCGAGCGCATCGCACTGCGCGAGCACCGCGTTGGCCAGCAGGGTCTGCTTGGCCGGATTCAGCGTGTTGGCCGGCACGCGCACCTGCTTCGAGATGCGGTTGAACTGCACGAACAGGCCCATGATGTTGCCGGCCGGGGCGCGCGCCACGATGCCGTCGAAGTCCTCGGGGAAGCGCTGCGCGAGCATCAGCGCGTCGTGGCCGCCCATCGAGCAGCCCTCGAAGTAGCTGCGCGCGGGGCCGCTGCCGAAGAAGGCCGCGATCAGTTCCTTGCCCGGCGGCAGCGCGCGGTGCTCCGACTGCTGCGTGAAGTCGAGCAGCTTCGCGGGATCGGCCGCGAAGCGCGCCGCGAAGTAGCCGGCGTCGCGCACGCCGGGGTAGTCGTAGCCGCCGTTGGTGCCGATCGTGGCGTAGCGCTCGCTGAAGATCGAGGCGCTGAACTGCGGATCGGCCGCGCTCGGCAGCGCGCCGTCGAAGCCACCGCCGCCGATGAAGGCCAGCTTGCCGTTCCAGCCCGAGGTCGGCAGCCGCGCCTCGAAGCGCAGGCTCGAACCCTGGAAGCTCGCGGTGAGCACGCAGTATTCGGGCTGCACTCCCACGGCGGCCACCACCTTCGCATCGTCGACGCGCACCGCGCCTTCGGCAACGGCACGGCCCTTGAACGCGGGGCATTTCTCGGCCAGCGACTGCGCGGGCGGCGGCGCCGCCGGCGGTGCGCTCGCCGGAGGCACCAGCGGCACGAAGCCGCCGCCGCCGCCACCGCCCCCGCCGCCGCATCCCGCCATCAACGCTGCCGCGGCCATCGTGACCCATGTGTGCTTGTGCGAACCCTTCATCGTCTTGTCTCCTGTGTTGTCGTATTCGGGCGTACTCAGACCGCGGCGTGGCCCACGACCTTGCCGGGATTGAAGATGTCGTGCGGATCGAGCGCGCGCTTGATCGCGCGCATCAGCCCCACCGCCTGCGCGCCGTGCTCCTCGATCAGGTACTGCATCTTGTGCAGCCCCACGCCGTGCTCGCCGGTGGAGGTGCCGCCATGGCGCAGCGCGCGCTGCACCAGCCGGTGGCTGAAGGCCTCCGCGGCAGCGTTCGCGGCGGCATCGTCGGGGTCGACCAGCACCAGGCAATGGAAGTTGCCGTCGCCCACATGCCCGAACACCGGTGCCAGCAGCCCGTGTTCGGCGATGTCGGCCTGGGTCTCGTCGATGCACTGCGCGAGCGCCGACAGCGGCACGCAGGCATCGGTCGTGAGGCTGCGGCAGCCGGCCTGGAGCTGCAGGCAGGCGAAATAGGCGTGATGGCGCGGCGTCCACAGCCGCGAGCGTTCTTCCTGCCGCAGCGCCCACTGGAACGCGCCGCCGCCATGGCCGGCCACGATCTCGCGCACCAGCTCGGCCTGTTCGTCGATCTGCGCCTTGCTCGCGCCGAATTCGAGAAACAGCGTCGGCTGCTCGGCCAGCGTGGTGCGGCTGTGGGCGTTCACGGCACGGATCGTCAGCGCGTCCAGCATCTCGGCGCGCGCGAGCGGCACGCCGAGCTGGATCGCCTCGATCACCACGTCGACCGCCGCGCGCACCGATGGGAAATGCACCACCGCCGCCGCATGCGCTTCGGGATGCGGATGCAGCCGCACCGTCGCCTCGGTGATGAGGCCCAGCGTGCCTTCGGAACCGCAATAGAGCTGCGTGAGGTTGTAGCCAGCCGAGCTCTTGCGCGCCTGCGTCGCGGTGCGCACCACCTCGCCGTCGGCCGTCACCACCGTGAGGTTCACGAGGTTGTCGCGCATGGTGCCGTAGCGCACGGTGTTCGTGCCCGAGGCGGCGGTGGCGACCATGCCGCCGATCGAGGCGTCGGCACCGGGGTCGACCGAGAAGAAGAAACCGCTGTCCGCGAGCGCCGCGTTGAGCTGGCCGCGCGTCACGCCGGCCTCGACCGTGGCCGTGAGATCGCCACCGCGGATCGCGAGCACGCGGTTCATGCGCGAGAAGTCGATGCACACGCCGCCCTGCACCGCGAGCAGGTGGCCTTCGACCGACGAACCCACGCCGAAGCCGATCACCGGCACGCGTTCGCGCGCACAGGCGCGCACCACGAAGGCCACTTCGTCGGTGCTCTGCACGAACACCACCGCGTCGGGCGGTTGCGGCGCATAGGCCGATTCGTCGGTGCCGTGCTGCAGCAGCACGGCTTGGCTGGTCGACAGGCGTTCCTCGAAACGCCGTTGCAGGAGCGCGAGCAGTTCGGCCGAGGGCGAACGACGCGCAGGGGAGATCACGACCGCATCCATGGGGTGGGACTTTCTGTGGGGAACCGGGAATGAAGCGCCGCGGACGAACGCCGCGGCGCGGAAAGACGAAGGCTCAGCGCCGTGCGGTGGCCGGCTTGACCAGCAGCACCAGCACCGCGCCCGCCACCAGCAGGCCCGCGAGCATGTGCAGGCCCGCGTCGGTGCTCTGCGTCGCGTCCTTGATCAGGCCGATGAGGAAGGGTGCGCTGAAGCCCGAGAGATTGCCGAAGGAGTTGATCAGCGCGATGCCCGCGGCGGCGGCCGCACCGCCCAGAAAAGCCGTCGGCATGCCCCAGAAGATCGGCAGGGTCGACATGATGCCCATGGTGGCCAGCGTGAGCCCGGCCATCGCGAGCACCGCGTTGCCGTGGAAGGCCACGCTGAGCACCAGCCCGACCGCGCCCACGATCGCGGCCAGCGCGCTGTGCCAGCGGTACTCGAGCCGGCGGTCGGCGCTGCGCGCCATCAGGTACATCGCGACCACGCCGAAGGTCCAGGGGATGGCGCTCAACAGGCCGATGTCGAGCGCGCCCTTCACGCCGATCGCCTTGATGATGCTCGGCAGCCAGAACGAGATGCCATAGAGGCCCGAGGTGTAGGCGAAGTACACCAGCGCCAGCAGCCAGACGCGGCCGTTGCCCAGCACCTCGAGGATGCGCGGCTCGGCCTTGCCCTGGTTCTCGGCCGCGATGTCGCGCGCGATCAGCTCGCGCTCGGCGGTGCTGAGCCACTGCGCGTCCTTCACGCGGTCGTCGAGGTAGCGCCACACGACCAGGCCCAGTGCCACCGTCGGCAGGCCCTGCAGCAGAAAGAGCCATTGCCAGCCGGCCCAGCCGTTGACGCCGCCCATGCCCTGCAGGATCCAGCCCGAGATCGGGCCGCCGAGGATGCCCGCGAACGGGATCGCCGCGAGGAACAGCGAGGTCGCCTTGCTGCGCCGCGCGGCCGGGTACCAGTAGGTCAGGTACAGGATGATCCCGGGGAAGAAGCCCGCCTCGGCCGCGCCCAGCAGGAAGCGGATCACGTAGAAGGACATCGGCGAGCTCACGAACATGGTGCCGGCCGACAGCAGGCCCCAGGTGATCATGATCCGCGCGATCCAGCGGCGCGCGCCCACGCGGTGCAGCACCACGTTGCTCGGCACCTCGAACAGGAAGTAGCCGATGAAGAAGATGCCCGCGCCCAGGCCGTACACCGCCTCGCTGAACTGCAGATCGCCCTGCATCTGCAGCTTGGCGAAGCCGACGTTGACGCGGTCGAGGTAGGCCACGATGTAGCAGACGAAGAGCAGCGGGATGAGCCGCCAGCCGACCTTGCGGTAGACGGCATCGGCGCCGCCGTCCTCTTGCGCCGCCGCTGCCCGGGGCCGTGTGATCGCGCTCGTGTTCATGGAGTGGGTGTCTCGCTGTGCTTGTGATTCGGTGCGCCGATGGTCGCGGCGGCACGCGAGGGCACCGCAGCGGGTTTACGCGCAAGATTCATATGGATTGAAGATCGGCGCATCTCCGATCGAGATGCTTGGCGCGGCGGCCTTGTCCCCACGCGGCGCCGGCCACGATGCGCATGCGATCATTTCCTTCGCCCCATCTCCCGCCGCCCATGCCCTCCTTCAATCGCGCCTACCAGCAGACCCTCCAGGCCGGCCGACTCACGCTCGGCCTCATGACACCGATCGCGCGCCCCGACGAGGCGATGGCCGACCTCGCCGTGGAACGCGATCTCGCGCAGCGTGCCGACGCGCTGGGCTTCGCGGCGCTGTGGACGCGCGACGTGCCGGTGCTCGCGCCGCAGGGCGAGCGGATGATGCCGACAGCCCCGCTCGACGAGCCCTTCCTCTGGCTCGCCACGCTGGCCGCGGCCACGCAGCGCATCGCGCTCGGCACGGCCGCCGCGGTGCTGCCGCTGCGCCATCCGCTGCACCTGGCCAAGGCCGCGCTGTCGCTGAACCGGCTGTCGGGCGAGCGCTTCATCCTCGGGCTCGGTTCGGGCGACCGCGAGGCCGAGTTCGCGATCTTCGGCGAGGACATCGCGCAGCGCGCCGAGACCTTCCGCGAGCGCTGGTCGCTGGTGCGCTCGGCCCTCTCGCCGCTGGCTGCCGAACGCGCCGTGCTGCGCGAAGCCACGGCGGGCCACGAGCTGATGGCGGCGCCGGCCGAACGCATCGGCATGGTGGTGGTGGGGTCGGCGCGGCAGTCGCTGCAGTGGACCGCGGCCCATGCCGACGGCTGGGCCACCTACCACCGCGACGAGGCGCGCCAGCAGGGCCGCATCGGCCTGTGGCAGACCGCGCTGCGCGAGCGCGCGGGCGGCGAGGCCAAGCCCTTCATCCAGTCGCTGCAGCTCGAACTGCTCGAGCGCGCCGACGCGCCGGCCGAGCCGATCGAACTGGGGCTGCGCACCGGGCGCGACGCGCTGGTGGCCTACCTCGACCGGCTCGAAGATGCGGGTGTGGCCCACGTGCTGATGAACATCGCGCGTGGACCGCGCGACGCGCGCGAGATCGTGGAAGAACTCGGGCGCGAGGTGCTGCCGCGCCTCCAGAGCGCGGCGGCCTGAACCTCAGTTCGCGCTCAACGCCATCAGCATCCGCGACAGCAGATACAGCCGCGGCACGATGCTCTCGACCTCCGCGTATTCCTCGGGCGTGTGGATGCCGCCGCCCACGATGCCGAAGCCGTCGAGCACCGGCACGCCGACGCCGGCCACCAGGCTCGCATCGGCGGCGCCACCGCTGCTCTCGATCGTGAGCTTCTTGCCGATCTCGGCGTAGATGCCCTCGGCCGTCGCCACCAGCTTGTCGGAGGCGGGCGAACGCGGCATCGGCGGCAGGCCGCGGATCAGGCGCACCTTGACCTCGGTGTCGGGGATCAGCTTGTTCTGCGAGATGCGCTGCAGGTCCTTCTCGACGCGGTCGAGCTCCTCGGGCGTGGCGGCGCGCACGTCGCCGCGCGCGCTCGCGGTGGCGGGGATCACGTTGGTCGGGCCGTTGGCGGTCAGCACCGTGAAGTTGACCGTGGTCTTCTTCGCGGCATCGGCGGTCTTCGACAGCTGCAGCACCTGGTGCGCCACCTCCATCGCGGCATTGCGGCCGGCCTCGGGCGCCACGCCGGCGTGCGCGGCCAGGCCCTTGACCTCGATCAGCGCGGTGGCCGAGCCCTTGCGCTCCACCACCAGGCCGTCGGCCGGACGGCCCGGCTCGAGGTTCAGCGCCACGTCGTGCTGCTTCGCCACGCGCTCGATCAGCGCGCTGGTGCCGACCGAGCCGGTCTCCTCGTTGGTGTCGATCAGGAAGGTGAGCTGGCCGTAGTCCTTGAAGCCCAGCTGCTGCAGGATCTTGAGCGCCTGCAGGCCCGCGACCACGCCGCCCTTGTTGTCCATCACGCCCGGGCCGTAGGCGCGGCCGTCCTTCACGTAGAAGGGCTTGGCCGCGGCGGTGCCGTCCTTGAACACGGTGTCGATGTGGGCCAGGATCAGGATCTTCTTCTTGCCGGTGCCGGTGAAGGTCGCGACCACGTTGCTGCCCGGATGCGGCTCGGCCGGGAAGGTCTCGATGCGCGCGCCGAGCTGGCGCAGTTCGTCCACCACCAGCGTGCGGACCTTCTCGAGGCCCTCGGCATTGGTCGAGCCCGAGTCGATGTTGACCAGGCGCTCGAGCAGCTTGAGCGATTCCTCCTTCTTCTGCGTGGCGGCGTCGAGCACGGCCTGGTTCGGCTGCTGCGCCGAAGCAGCGCCCGAGAAAGCGCCCGCGAAGGCGAGCGCGCAGGCCAGCGCGATGGCCGGGGTGCGAAGGGAGGGGAAGGCGAAAGTCTTCATAAGTCTTGTTGTCCGTTCTTTGTCGATGGCTTGTGGCTCCGCGAGGAGGCGCGCCGCTCCCCGCGACGCGCCGCCGCAGCCTATCGCCCCGCCCGCACGCGGGTCAAGCGCGGCTCAGCATTCCTTCGGTACCAGGTAGCCCAGCACTTCGCTGGTGGCGGCTGCCTCGCGCAGCACGGCGGTCGCGATCTCGCCATCGGCCGAGGGATCGAAGCCGCCGCTCGCGCCCAGCGCGGTGATGACGGCGCACACGCGACCCGTGAAGTCGTGGACCGGCGCCGCCACCGCGCTGATGCCGCGCAGGTAGGTGTCGCGCACCACCGCGCAGCGCAGCGCGCGCACCTCGGCGCGCAGGGCCTCGATCGGCTGCTTGGCGTCGAGCTGCGCGCGCATCTCGCGCGGCGCCGCGGCGAGTTCCTGCTCGGCCAGCTCGCGCACGCTGCGCTCGTTGAGCAGGCCGAGGAAGGCGCGGCCCGTGGCCGACCACAGCATCGACATCACCGAGCCCGCGCGCACATTGACCGTGACCGGCAGGCCCGGCTCCTCGAAGCGCATCACGGTCGGGCCCTTGTTGCCCATCACGGCGACGAAGCAGGTGACCTCGAGCCCTTCGCGCAGCCGCACCAGCGCGGGCTCGGCCGCGCGCACCGGATCGGACTGGCGCATCGCGGCCAGCCCGATGTTGATGGCCTCGGGGCCGAGCCGGTAGCGCTGCGAATCAACGTCCTGCGCCACCAGCCCTTCCTGCACCAGGCTCGCGAGATAGCGGTGCACCTTGGCCGGGCTCTCGCCCACGTGCGCCGCGAGGCCCGACAGCCCCGCTTTGCCGCCCATGCGCGCCAGGCCCTTGAGCACCGCCATGCCGGTCTCGGCCGACTGCACGCGCTGGCGCCGCTCGCGCGGCGCGGGCGTGGCGGGCTGCTTGGCGGCAGCGGCCTTCGGCTTGGCGGCGGGAGCGCTTTTCTTCGGGGTGGAAGCCATGTGCTGATCGTCTCGTTCTCGAAAAAGGGGCGGGCACCCGATGGTAAGTACGGTGGCCCGAGGGCTTGCCTCGCGATTTACGCTATGCGTACAATCATTACGCAAAACTCGCCGTCGCGGATTTTGACCCCGGATTGCGCTTCCCAGAACCCTAGAAACCAGGAGACACGATGAAGAAGTTCCTGGCCGGCTGCCTGCTGGCCCTCCCCGCGCTCGCAGTCACGAGCACCGCCTTCGCCCAGGCCGCCGCCTACCCCGCCAAGCCCATCCGCTGGCTCGTGCCCTATGCCGCCGGCGGCGGTTCCGACTTCCTCGCGCGCACCATCGGCCAGACACTGTCGACGCAGGCCGGCCAGCCGGTGCTGGTGGACAACAAGCCCGGCGGCAACACCGCCATCGCGGCCGCGGAGACCGCGCGCTCGGCGGCCGACGGCTACACCGTGCTGTCGGCCGACAACGGCACCATGGTGTTCAACCCCTCGCTCTACAAGACGCTGTCGTACAGCCCCACCAAGGACCTCGCGCCGGTCACGCTGATGGGCCGCTTCCCGATGATCCTGGTGGTCAACCCGGCCAGCGGCATCGCCGACGCCAAGACCTTCATCGCCCAGGCCAAGGCCAAGCCCGGCAGCTTCTCGTACGCCTCGGCCGGCGCGGGCAGCCCGCACCACCTGGCGATGGAACTGCTCAAGACCGAAGCCGGCCTGTTCATGGTGCACGTGCCCTACCGCGGCGCGGCACCGGCCCTCACCGACGTGGCCGGCGGCCAGGTGCAGGCCATGATGGTCGACCTCGCCGCGGGCGCGGGCTTCATCAAGGGCGGCAAGGTCAAGGCCATCGCCGTGGCCAACGCCACGCGGCTGCCGCAGCTGCCCGACGTGCCCACCTTCGCCGAGCTCGGCCACAAGGGCGTGGAAGCCGCCGCGCTGGTCGGCATGGTGGTGCCCGCCGCCACGCCGCCCGAGGTGGTGAACGCGCTCAACAAGCGCGTGGTCGCGGCCATCAACGAACCCACGGTGCGCAAGCGCCTCGAGGACTTCGGCGTCGAGCCCGTGGGCAACACGCCCGCGCAGTTCGGCGAACTGCTGCGCAGCGAGACCGTGCGCTGGCAGAAGCTGATCCGCGACCTGAAGATCACCCTGGACTGACGCGCCGCGCGGAAGGAGCCTTCTCGATGTCCACCGTTTCCGAAGCCGCCGCCGCGCGCACCGGGGGTTGCCCCGTGGCGCACGGCGACCTGTCCGCCGAACGCTCGCCCACCGGCTGCCCGGTGAGCCGGCGCGCCGCCGACTTCGATCCCTTCGAGGACGGCTACCAGCAGGACCCGCCCGAGTACGTGCGCTGGGCGCGCGAGCAGGAGCCGGTGTTCTACAGCCCGAAGCTCGGCTACTGGGTGGTCACGCGCTTCGAGGACATCAAGGCCATCTTCCGCGACAACCTCACCTTCAGCCCCTCGATCGCGCTCGAGAAGATCACGCCCACCGGCCCCGAGGCCAACGCGGTGCTCGCGAGCTACGGCTTCGCGCTCAACCGCACGCTGGTCAACGAGGACGAGCCGGCCCACATGCCGCGGCGCCGCGTGCTGATGGACCCGTTCACGCCCGAGGCGCTCAAGCACCACGAGCCGATGGTGCGCCAGCTCGCGCGCGAGTACGTCGACCGCTTCATCGACGACGGCCGCGCCGACCTGGTCGACCAGATGCTGTGGGAGGTGCCGCTGACCGTGGCGCTGCACTTCCTCGGCGTGCCCGAGGAGGACATGGACACGCTGCGCCAGTACTCGATCGCCCACACCGTCAACACCTGGGGCCGCCCCAAGCCCGAGGAGCAGGTGGCGGTGGCGCACGCGGTCGGCAACTTCTGGCAGTTCGCGGGCAAGGTGCTCGACAAGATGCGCCTGAACCCCGACGCGCCGGGCTGGATGCCCTACGGCCTGCGCAAGCAGAAGGAGCATCCCGAGGTCGTGACCGACTCCTACCTGCACTCGATGATGATGGCCGGCATCGTGGCCGCGCACGAGACCACCGCCAATGCCACGGCCAACGCGATGAAGCTGCTGCTGCAGCATCCGCAGGCCTGGCGCGACATCTGCGAGGACCCGGGCCTGATCTCGAGCGCGGTGGAGGAATGCCTGCGCCACAACGGCTCGGTCGCGGCCTGGCGACGTCTGGCTACGAAGGACGTGCAGGTCGGCGGCATCGACATCCCCGCCGGCTCGAAGCTCCTGATCGTCACCTCCTCGGCCAACCACGACGAGGCGCATTTCGCCGATGCCGACCTGTTCGACATCCGGCGCGACAACGCCAGCGACCACCTGACCTTCGGCTACGGTTCGCACCAGTGCATGGGCAAGAACCTCGCGCGCATGGAGATGCAGATCTTCCTCGAGGAGTTCACGCGCCGCCTGCCGCACATGAAGCTGGCCGAGCAGCAGTTCAGCTACGTGCCCAACACCTCGTTCCGCGGCCCCGAGCACCTGTGGGTCGAATGGGACCCGGCCCACAACCCCGAGCGCCGAGATGCCGCGCTGCTGCAGCAGCAGGTGCCCGTGCGCATCGGCGAGCCTTCGAAGCACGCGATCTCGCGCCAGATGGTGGTGCAGAGCGTGACCCCGGTCGCCGAGGGCGTGGTGAAGCTGCGCCTGGCCACGCCCGACGGCCGCCCCGTGCCGCGCTGGACGCCGGGTTCGCACATCGACATCGAGTGCGGCTCGCCCGACCTGTCGCGCCAGTACTCGCTGTGCGGCGACCCGGCCGAGGCCGACGTGCTCGAGATCGCGGTGCTGCGCGAAGAAGATGGCCGCGGCGGCTCGGCCTGGGTGCATGCCAACGTGCGCCCCGGCGACAAGCTCAAGGTGCGCGGCCCGCGCAATCACTTCCACCTCGACGAGAGCCGCCAGCGGCTCATCCTCGTCGCCGGCGGCATCGGCATCACGCCCATCGCCGCGATGGCGCGCCGCGCCAAGGCCTTGGGCCTGGCCTACGAGATCCACTACAGCGGCCGCAGCCGCGCGCGCATGGCCTTCGTCGACGAGCTGGCCGCGCAGCATGGCGAGCGCCTGCATGTCTACGCGAAGGAGGAAGGCCTGCGCTGCGACCTCGCCGCGCTGCTCGCCACCCCGCGCGAAGGCACCCAGGTCTATGCCTGCGGCCCCGCGCGCATGCTCGACGCCCTCGAGGCCTGCTGCGCCGCCTGGCCCGAGGACTCGCTGCGCGTGGAGCATTTCGAATCGAAGCTCGGCACGCTCGACCCGTCGAAGGAACATGCCTTCGAGGTCGAGCTCAAGGACTCGGGCATCGTCGTGCCCGTGCCGGCCGACCGCACCGTGCTCGACGCGCTGCGCGCCGCCAACATCGACGTGCAGAGCGACTGCGAGGAAGGCCTGTGCGGCTCGTGCGAGGTGCGCGTGCTGGCCGGCAAGGTCGACCACCGCGACGTGGTGCTCACGCGCTCGGAGCGCGAGGCGAATGGAAGGATGATGACTTGCTGCTCGCGGGCTTGTGCGGGGGAGCGGTTGGTGTTGGAGCTCTGAGCCCGGGCCGGGCGCGAAGCATCCGCCGCGAACGCCCGAACTTCTGTCATCGAACTGTCGTTGCAGTTCGGCCCGCCTTCCGCTACCGTGCCCGGCACACGAATATGCAGGGAACGAGGAATGGGAGACATGACAAGGTTCGAGGCCCGCGGCAAGGCTTGCGCGGCACTTCTTCTGTCGCTGCTGCTGGCCGCCTGCGCGACGCAACCCGAAGGAAAGATCGAGCCGGCCGCGCAAGCCACGGCTTCGGCCAAGCCGGCGCCCGCCCCATCCGATGAAGACAACGACGCCAACGCGCAACGGGTGCTGCGCGCGTTGTCGTTGATCCAGGCGAAGAAGCCGGCCGAGGCCCTGCCGCTGGCGCAACAGGCCGTCGCCGAGTACGAGAAGCGCTATCGCGAGATCGGCGTCATCTCGTTCTCGTCGCGCTCCCTGGTCGAAACCCTCGCCTACCTGGGCCAGGCCGCCAGCGCGAACACGCCGGCCAAGGTTCATGGCCCCTGGTTCGGCCTCGCCTACTTCACGCAGGGCTTCGCGCTGGTCGACCTGCACCGGATTCCGGAAGCCAAGGCAGGCCTTCGATGCCGCCATCCTGCTGTCGCCGCAGAACTCCAAGTACCTTTCAGAGCGCGGCAACATCGATGCGCTCGAGAAGAACTGGCGCGCATCGTTCGACCGGTTCAAGCAGGCACTGGACGCGGCGCAGCTCAGCCCGGAACAGGTGAAGACCTCGGAGACCACGCGCGCACTGCGCGGCATGGCCTTTGCCGAGGTCGAGCTCGGCGATCTCGATGCCGCCAAGGCGCTGCACGAGCGCGTGCTCGCGCTCGACCCCGCCAACGCGATGTCGCGCAGCGAACTCCGGTACATCGAGGGCCAGAAGCAGCGCGCACTCAAGCTTCGCACGCCCGCCGGCATCGACGCCAACGCGGGCGCACCGGTCGCGAATCCGGACCTGCGCTTCTCCCCCGAGGCACAGGCGCGTGCGCTCATGGCCTTGTGGCAGGACACCTGCCTGAAGCACTACGACCAGCCGCTGGCCCTGCGCACGGCCTTGGTGAAGGCCAGGCCCAGTTACATCGAGAACCCACCGAACGCGATCAGCTTTCTCAACGGCGAGCCGGGCTCGGTGTGGGATGTCAGCAGCAGCGTCTATTCGCAGCGGGTGCTGGTGCTGCTCGACAACGGCGTGTGCGAGATCCGCGCGCAGAAGGCCAGTGCCAAGGAGGTCGATGCGGCGTTCGCGCAAAGCGTCGAAGCCCTGGCGGCCACCGGCGTGACGGTACGCAAGCTGTCCGATGCACAGGTTCCGGACTACGGCGGACCGCTGCGCAAGACCGTGTACCGGGTGCAGCGCGACAGCGACGGGCAGCTGTGGCACTTCGGCGCGGGAACGACGGACAGTCCGCAGGCCGTGACCCAGGCGGTGCTGGCCATCAGCCCGGACGGCGCGCGCTTGAAGAACAAGCTCACGTTTCCGGCGGCGAAGCAGTAATGCGGAAGAAGCGCACGGCATGAATGTGGTGCTGGTGCACGGCATCTTCGACGACGGCGCGATCTTCCGGCGCCTCGAGCGCAGCCTGCGCGACGCCGGCCATCGCTGCCGGGTGCCCGCGCTCAAGCCCGCGGACGGACGCCGCGGCATCCATGACCTTGCCTGCAAGCTGAAGGCGTACGTCGACGAGCAGCTCGGCCCGACCGAGCCGATCGCCATTGTCGGCTTCAGCATGGGCTGCATCGTCTCGCGCCACTACCTGCAGCTGCTCGACGGGCATGCACGCTCCGAAGCTCTGTTCGCGGTCTCGGCGCCGCACCGGGGAACGCTGCTGGCCTACCTCTATCCGGGAAAGGGCGCCCGCGACATGCGGCCCGGCAGCCCGGTGCTCGAGGAACTCCAGCGCACCGAGCATCGGCTGGCGCGGATGGCGGTGTTCGGGTACTGGACGTCTTTCGACGTGACGGTGTTCCCGGCCCGAAGCTCCCACTGGCCTCGTGCATCGAGCAGCCTCGATGCGCGGGCCCTGCTGCATCGGTTCATGCCGGGCAACGCACGCGTCTGCGCGGACATCGTCGAGCGGATGAATACGCTGGACGCATCGCGCGCCTGAAGCGCGTCGTTCAGGGCCGCAGCGTCTCGCGCACCAGCTTCGGATCGCGCGCGATCTCTTCCTCGCGGAACGGGAAGCGCAGCCAGTCCTTGCGCGCATAACGCAACACGGGTGCGGCGCCCGCGCCGTTCGTCACCGCGGTCTCGCGCTCGCCGTGCGCGAGCAGCGTGCGGGCCTGCACGCCGCGTGCGTCGAAGTGGACGATCTGCAGGTAGGTGTTGCCGTGCGAGAGCTCGCTCATCGTGTAATCGTCGTCGCGCGAGCAGGCATTGGTGAAGTAGCCATCGGAATCGCAGCCACCGTAGAGCGGAACCAGGCCACCCGCGCTGCGCGCGAAGCGGCGCGCGCCCAACGGCGTGTCGAGCGCCCAGCCCTTGGCGGCCATGTCCTCGACGGCGCCGGCCAGCGCACGCGCCACGCGCGGATCGGCGGCACGGATGTCGTCGGGCGTGGACAGCGGCGTGCCGGGCGAGAACGGCGTGGCATAGAGCTCGGCCGACGGGATCTTCCGCACGCGGGTCCAGAAGAAGTCCCACAGCAGCGCGCCGCGGTCTTGCGCATCGGCGCGATTCGGCCAGCGGCGCAGCACTTCGCAGGCCGGCCCGATGCTCACCGAACGCGCATTCGCGGCGATGCCCGCGGCCTGGCCCGGCACCGGATCGTCGGCCCCCAGTGCCACGCTGTCGGCCTTGCAGATGCCGTCGAGCAACGGCGCCTTGAAACGGTCCGCGCTGTAGGCGCGCGAGGCCAGCGTCTCGACCGCGAGCCGATCGGCGAGCGCGTCCGCCGAGCGCAGGTGCGCGCCCGCGAGCTCGCCCGCGATGCGATGGCCCTCGCGCCCGCGCAGCGAGAGCGGCTTCGCCTCGCCGCCGAGACCGATCGCGAAGCCCTCGAGCGGCTGCGCCGGATTGGCCAGCCAGTAGCTGTCGTTCATGTTGGCCACGTAGTCCTCGCGCAGCAGCCCCGGCATGCGCGCGGCGGGCATCGCGCCGGGCTGCGCCGCCGCGCTCTCGCTGCGCCAGTCGCAGGCCGAGCGGCTGCCGTCGAGCACCGGCGTGGTCGGATCGAGGGCCGCGAAGGCCTTCGACAGCGGCGTGGCGCAGGCGGCGCGCAGCGTGTCGGGCACGTCGGGCACCGCACCGATGTCGGCATACCAGGCGCGAGGGTCGCCACGGCCGATGGCGGCGGTGTTGACCCAGGGCATCGCGGTCTCCTCGCGCTGGATCGCGATGAAATCATCGAGCGAGCGGGCCTGGTTCCAGCGGAAGAAGTTGCGGAAGATGCGGTGGTTGTCGGCATTGACATCGCGCATCGCGACCGCCTTCTTCGCGCTCCAGCCGAGCGCGGGATGGCGTGCGCCGAGATCGACCACGGGCCCGAAGCGGGTGCTGTAGAGCGTGCGACGTTCGGTGGCGATCGTGCCGTCGGCGCGGCGCACCTCGACGGCGAGCGGATGAGCCTGCATCGGCTGCGAGACGCCGTCGACCAGGTACCGCGTGGGATCGGCCGGATCGAGCACCAGGTCGAACAGGCCGAAACGGCGCGCGGCCGACACGGTGTGGCTCCAGGCCACGTCGTTGTTGAAGCCGATCATCACCACGGGAATGCCGAGGAAGGAAACGCCCGCCACGTCGAGCCGGCCCGGCAGCGTGAGGTGCGACTGGTAGAAGCGGTCGGGCCCGCCCCAGTACCAGTGCGGATTGCCGAACAGCACCCCGCCCTGCCCGCCGGTGGCCGCGCCGCCGAAGGCCAGCACGTTGCTGCCGATGCCGCGCGCGTCGCCCACCGGCATGGCCAGGCGCGAGGACAGCGAGAGCTGGTCGGGCGATGCCGGCGGCACCGCGGCCGCGGGCCGGGCCTTGACGATCTCGGTGAGGAACTGCGTGTAGCCGCCCGCGAGGCCGGCGGCGATCATGCGGCGGTAGATGTCGTCGGCGCCGATGTCCTGCACCCAGGGGGCATCGGCGCAGGCCGGCTTCGCGGCGGTGCCGCGCCGCGGCTCGCGCAGCGTCGACAGGTAGCGGTTGTAGCCCTCGGCGTAGCCCGCGATCAGTTCATTGAGCGCCGCGGGCTGCTCGCGCGCGAGTGCCGCGACGGCCGGGGCGTCGGCGAAGGCCTTGAAGAAGAAATCGAGATCGAGGTTGGCGGGCGTGCCGAAGGTCGAGCGGGTCGCGGGCTTCCGGTCGGGACCGAAGTAGAACGAACGCTGGCCGCGGTAGGTGACGAAGGCGTCGGCCAGCGTGCACAGCGCGTCCTGCGCCTGCGCATAGCCCTGGCCGATACCCAGGCCGCGCCAGGAGCCGGCGCGCACATGCGGAATGCCGTCGGCGGTGCGACGGATGTCGATCGCGGTGGACGTGCGCTCGCGAACGGCCTCGCGTGCGCTGGCGGGCGAGCCCGCCATCAGCGCCAGCACGGCGGCGATGCCCAGCACGCGCGCGGCGCGGCCCGTCGCTTGCCGGCCCGATGCCGCCGGGGCACCTGTCATGGAAGAAAAGATCACGCGACTCCGTCAGGTTGCGGCAACACAGCCCGATCGGTAGCCGAGGGCCGTTGCTCCTTCGGAAGACGAAGGCGGCGCCGTGTTGTTCACTGCAGCCCGGTGCGCGGGCCATTCCTGTCCTCGTCGCCCGAAGGCCGCGACAGCGCCGCGCCGGCCAGTGCCCACAAGGTGAGCGCATCGTCGAGCGCGCGCACGTGCAGCGGGTCTTCGCCGAGCCACGCCACCAGCCGGTGGGCATGGACGCGTGAAGGCTCGTCATGCAGGCGGCTGAAGAGCGTCCAGGCGGTCGCAACGGCAGCTTCGGAGCGCGTGAGAGAGGAGTGTTTCATCGTCGACTGCCTTGCGAATGTGCCGAAGCGTTGTCTGCGTCTTGGTACTGACGCGCAACCCTGGCATATGTTCATTTCGGGCAGTTCCGAGAAAGCAGGCGCTCACCCGACGGAATTCCGGAGGGCATCGGCCAGGCGCGCGCGACGCCGTGGCTACCCGCCGCCCGCGGCCGCTTCGCGCCATCCGCCGCCCAGCGCGCGATAGAGCGCGACCCGCGCCTGCAGCCGCGACTGCAGCAGCTGCACCTGCTGGTCGCGCGCGCCATAGAGCGTGCGTTGCGCATCGAGCAGCGACAGCAGCGTCTCGGCGCCGGCCCGGTAGCGCGACTCCGACAGCTCGGCGGCGCGGCGGGCCTGCAGCAGTTCCTCGGCCTGGATGTCGGCCTGGGCGTCGAGACCGGCGAGGCCGTTGAGGGCGGTCTCGGTGTCGGCGAAGGCCGCGGCGATGCTGCGGCGGTAGGCCTGCAGCAACTCTTCGCGGCGCGCCTCGGCCAGCGCCTGCTCGCCACGCAGCCGTCCGCCATCGAAGATCGGTGCCGCGAGACCGGCCACGAGGCCATAGGCCGGGTTGTCGAACAGGTTTCCGGCGGCGCTGCCGCCGCGCCATCCGAATGTGGCGCTCAGCGACACGCTCGGCAGCAGTGCGGCACGCGCGGCCTGCACGTTCGCATCGGCCGCCGCCAGCCGCGCCTCCGCGAGCGCGATGTCGGGCCGGCGCACCAGCAGTTCGGACGGCATGCCGGCATCGACCGCGGGAACGCGCACGGCCTCCAGGCGCGCATCGCCTGCCAGCGGCCCGCCCTGTGCCGACGCCGGCAGGCCGAACAGCAGCGCGAGCGCGGTGGCGGCATCGCTGGCCTGCTGCGTCAATGCCGCGAGTTCGCGCTGTCGCGCGGCCACCAGGCCCCGCTGCTGCGCGAGCTCGAGCGGGGTCGCGGCGCCGGCACGATGGCGCGATTCCACGAGCCGCAGCACACGCCGGGCGTTGTCGAGGTTGTCGCGCGCGATGGCCTCGCGCTCGCGCAGCGCGGTCCATTGCAGCCAGGCCGAAGCCACCTGGGCATTGAGGCCGAGGCGTGCGGCGTCGCGGTCGAATTCGCTGGCACGCACGCCCTGCAGCGCCTCGCGCTGCGAGGCGGCCAGCCGGCCCCAGAGGTCGAGTTCATAGCGTGCCGCGAAGCCGACGAAGTGCGAGTCGCTGTCGGCCGCGCCGCGGCCGCCCACGCGCGCATCGCGGCTGGCATCGACGGCGCCGCTCAACACCGGCAGGCGCGCCGCGCCCGCGATCGAGGCCTGCGCGCGGGCCGCCTGCACGCGCGCGGCCGACATCGCGAGATCGTGGTTGCCGGCCTGTGCGCGCTCGATCATGGCGTCGAGCTCGGCGCTGCCGAAGCCGCGCCACCACTGCGCATCGGGCAGGCCGGCCTGCGCGACGACAGGCGGCGTCGAGCGCCAGGCGGAGGGTGCCGTCACGGCACGGTCGGCGTCGGCCGAGGGCACGGCGCAGCCGGCCAGCAACCAAGCACCGAGCACGAGCGCGAGCCACGGCGCACGGGGAAGCGAAGAAAACGGCGGCATGGCGTTGGACAACATGAAACGGAAACGGCGCACGGTCGTCGCCTACTGGGATGCGAGGGCCACGACGGGGTCGAGCCGGGCCGCGTTGCGTGCCGGCATGAAGCCGAAGACCAGGCCGGTCAGCACGGCGCAGCCGAAGGCGCCGATGGTGGCGACGAGCGAGAACACCACGGGCACGCTGGCGAGCATCAGGCCCGCGACGATCAGCAGCCCGACCACCACGCCGACCGTTCCGCCCACCGAGGTGACCAGCACGGCCTCGGTCATGAACTGGCGCAGGATGTCGGTCTGGCGCGCGCCGGTCGCCATGCGGATGCCGACCTCGCGCGTGCGCTCGCGCACCGTCATCAGCATCACGTTCATCACGCCGATGCCGCCGACCACCAGCGAGATCGCGGCGATCAGGCCCAGCATCACGGTCATGGCGCGCGCGGTGGCCGACTGCACGCGGATCGCCTCGACCCGGTTCCACACGCGCACGTCGCGCACGCGGCGGCGTTCGGCGAGCGCCGTCTCGATCCCTTCCGCGGTCTGCGTGGCCTGCTCCAGGTCGCGCACCTGCACGCCGATCCAGGTCGGATGGCGATGCCCGAACAGCCGCGCCGCGGCCGAGGAGAAAGGCACGATGACGCGGTCGTCCTGGTCTTCGCCGTCGGTGGAGCCCTTGGCCGCGAGCACGCCCACGACCTGGAACGGCACCTTGTCGATCAGGATGTCCTGCCCGATCGGATCGCTGCCGTCGGCGAACAACGCGCGGCGCACGGTCTGGCCGATCACCGCGACCTTGGCCACGCGCTGCTCGTCGAGCGCGTCGAACATCTGGCCCTCGCTCGCGCTCCAGCCGAGCACGCGCCCGAAGCCCGGCGTGGTGCCGCCGGCCTCGGTGGCATGGTCGACATTGCCGCGGCGCACCACCACGCGGTCCTCGATGTAGGGCGCGACGGCCTCGACGTTGGGCACGCCGGCCACGGCTTCGGCATCCTCGAACACGAGCGGTGCCACGGGCGAGCGCACGCTGCCCTCGCGCGCGGAGAGGAACATGGTGCGCACGCCGAAGGTCTCGAACTGCGCCATCACCTGCCGATGCGAGCCGCTGCCGACCGCGAGCATCGCGATCACCGAGGCCACGCCGATCACGATGCCCAGCAGCGTGAGAGCGGTGCGGAAGCGGTTGCTCCACATCACGCGCCACGCGGCCCGGGCGGCCTCCTGCAGGTCGGCCGCCAGCGATGCCTGGGCATAGCGCGCACGGCCCCGGGTCGCGATCAGCGATGCGCGCGGCGGGCTCTGCGCCGGCGCCGCCATCTGCACGCCGGAGTCCGCCACGATCTGCCCGTCGCTGATCTCGATCACGCGGCGTGCCTGCGCGGCCACGCCGCGGTCGTGGGTGATCAGGATCACCGTGTGGCCCGCGTCCGCGAGTTCGTTCAGCAGCCGCATGACCTCGGCGCCGCTGTGGCTGTCGAGCGCGCCGGTGGGTTCGTCGGCCAGGATGATGCGTCCGCCGTTCATCAGCGCACGCGCGATCGCCACGCGTTGCTGCTGGCCGCCCGAGAGCTGGTTCGGCCGATGGTCGAGGCGCGTGCCCATGCCCAGGCGCTCGAGCAGCGCGGCGGCGCGCAGGCGGCGCTCGGCCTCCGGCATGCCCGCATAGAGCGCGGGGATCTCGACGTTCTCGCGCGCCGACTCGGTCGGCACCAGGTGATAGCCCTGGAACACGAAGCCGAAGGCCTCGCGACGCAGCCAGGCCAGTGCGTCGGCGTCGAAGTCCGCGACGTCCTGGCCTTCGAACAGATAGTGTCCGCCGCTCGGCCGGTCGAGGCATCCGAGGATGTGCATCAGCGTGGACTTGCCCGAACCCGAGGCGCCGACGATGGCGACGAACTCGCCCGCGTGCAGCTTCAGCGAGATGCCGCGCAGCACCAGCGCGGGCGGCATGGCCTGCACGTCGTCGGCGTCGTTCGCATCGGCATCGTCCGCGGCCGCGCGGCCGTAGGACTTGGTGATGTCCCGCAGTTCGATCAGCGGCACGGCCGCCTCGCCCGGGCCGGCCGGCTGCCGTGCCTCGCCGCTCATGGCGTCGCGGCCTTGCGCGACGCCGGACCGGTGACGATGCGCTCGCCGGCCTCGAGGCCTTCGAGCACCTGGGCCGACACGCGGTTGCGCACGCCGACGCGGACCACGCGGGCATCGAGCGTGCCGTCGGGCCGCAGCACGCGCACGGCGAAGCGGTCGGTGCCGCCGCCCTGCGCCGGAACCAGAGCGGACACGGGCACCGACAGCGCATCCTTCGCGGCGGCCTCGACGAAGGCGACCTGTGCCGTCATCTGCGGCATCAGCTCGCCGTCGGCGTTGTCGACGTCGAACAGCGCGGTGTAGACCACCACCTTGCTGGCCGCGGCCTGCGGCGTGCTGCTGCTTTCGGAACCGCCCGCCTTGGGCGCGGGCGTGGGCGGCGCGGGCAGCAGCTGGCGCACCTTGCCCTGCCAGCGGCGCTGGTCGGCGCCCAGCGTGGTGAAGTAGACCGGCATGCCGGGCTTCACGCGCCGCACGTCGGCCTCCGACACCTCGGACCAGACGGTCATCGAGGACAGGTCGGCGATGCGCAGCACGTTCGGCGTCTGGTAGGTGGCATTGAGTGTCTGGCCTTCGCGCGCCTCGACCGACACCACGGTGCCTTCCATGGGCGCGAAGATGCGCGTGTAGCCCAGGCGCGCTTCGTCGGCCTGCAGCGTGGCCTGGGTCTGGGCGATCTGCGCCGACAGGTTGTCGATGCGCGCGGCGGCCGACGCGAGTTCGGCTTCGGCGGCCTGCACGTCCTCCTCGCGCGTCGCGCCGTCGGCCGCCATGCGCCGCTGGCGCGCCTGCTGCTGCTCGGCCAGCCGATGCTTGGCGCGCTGCTCGGCCAACTGGGCCCGCAGCCCGGCCAGCGAGGCGCGGCCCGCGTCGACGGTCGCGCGCTGCACGCTGGGATCGATCTCGACGAGCAGCCGCCCCTTCTCGACCACGTCGCCCGGCTGCACGTGCAGACGAAGGATCTGCCCCGACACCTGGGCACCGACATCGACATAGCGCCGCGGCTGCAGCGTGCCGAGCGCCGTGACGCTGGATTCGATGTGGGTGCGGGCCACCACGACCGATTCGACGGCGCTCGCCGGCTGACGATGCCAGAGATACCCGGCCCCCACGGAAACCGACAACAGGGCGAGCAGCAGGAGGGGAACGATTCGGCGCATGTCAGGAAAGCAAGAACAGTCGGGCGGTTTTTCGAAGGCGCAAGAGTATCGGCGCAGCCGGAAATGACATGGCCGCGCGTGAGGTCACTGCGAGCCGCATGCCGCCGCGCATCGCCCACGCGCTGCAGGGCCGGCGACTCGCGCGGCCGCGGGTTCCGAACGGACGGCCCTAGATCTGCGCGACCTGCGATTCGCCGCGCACGGTGCTACTGCGCATGCGCGGCAGCGCGGCCAGCAGCGCATTGCCGATCTCGCCGGTGCGCACCGAGGTCACGGACAGCAGCGTGTCGCTGATGCCATGGCTGTCCTCGCAGGCGCCCTGCAGGAAGACGCCGGGATGGAAGTCGGGCGTGGCCTGCAGCCGGTAGTAGCGGTCGACCGAGAAGTCGCCGAGGTAGGGCGCGATCGGCTGCAGCAGGTCGCGGTGCTGGTCGCGCGCGTAGCCGGTGGCGAGCACCACGGCATCGTAGGACTGCGCGATCTCGCGGCCCGCGTCCTGGTCGAGCAGCTGCAGGTGGATGCCGTCGGACGCCGCGCGCACCGAGCGCACCTCGTGCTGGCGCAGCATGCGCAGGCGATTGCCGCGCATCACCTTCTGGTCGTAGAACACCTTGTAGATCTGCTGGATCAGGTCGAGGTCGGCCACCGCGTAGTTGGTCTGCGCCACCTCCTCGAGCAGCGCCGCGCGCTCGTGGCTCGGCCGGCTGTAGACGTAGTCCGTGAAGTCGACGTTGAAGACCTCGTTGACGAACGGGCTGTCGTCGGACGGGCGGATCGACCGCGCCCGCATGATGAAGTCGACCTGCGGCGCGTTCGGCCGCCCCTGCAGGTCCATGAAGATCTCGGCCGCGCTCTGCCCCGCCCCGATGACGGCCACGCGCTGCGGCTGGCCGTCGCGCAATATGCGCGCGATGTCGCGCAGGTAGCTGCTCGAATGCAGCACCCGGCCGTCGCCGCGCAGCGCGCGGAAGCTCTCGGGAATGTTGGGCACGCCGCCGATGCCGACCACGAGGTTGCGCGCCAGCCGTTCCTGCACGCGGCCGCCCTCGCTGCTGCGCGAACGCACGCGCAGCAGCGAGACCTCGCCGTCCTGCGTCTCCGGCAGCACCTCGAACACCTCCTCGCCATAGGCACAGGCGTCGTCGAACTGCTGCGCGGCCCAGCCGAGGTAGTCGTTGAACTCGTGCCGGCTCGGGAAGAAGCTCTTGAGGTTGATGAACTCCGGCAGGCGTCCGTTCTCGTGCAGGTAGTTGATGAAGGTGAAGCGGCTGGTCGGGTTGCGCAAGGTCGCCAGGTCCTTGAGGAACGAGATCTGCATGTTGGCCTGATCCAGCAGCATGTGCGGATGCCAGGCGAAGCTGGGCTGGCGCTCGATGAACAGGGCGTCCAGCGGCTTCGTCCCATGACGCTTCTCTTCGAGCGCGATGGCCAGCGCGATGTTCGACGGTCCGAATCCGACGCCGATCAGGTCATGGATGTGCTGCATGGAATTCAACTCCTATGGAAAATCTGCGCGCGACCGGAAGTCCCGCGTCGAAGGCCGGGTACGACTTCATGCCGCCAGGCCTTCCGGCGCGCGCGCCCGGTCTTCCGCGATGCGCCCCGCCTTCAGGGTGATCACGCGGTCGGCCAGATGGAAATAGCGGTCGTCGTGCGAGATGACCACCAGCAGATGGCCCTTGGCACGCAACTCGGGCAACAGTTCGGTGTAGAACAGGTGGCGGAAGGTCGGGTCCTGGTCCGCGGCCCATTCGTCGAACACCAGCACCGGCCGGCCCTCGAGGTAGGCATGCACCAGCGCGAGCCGCTTGCGCTGCCCGGTCGACAGGTCGATGGTGTTGAAGGAACCGTCCTTCACGCTGACCTTGTGAGCGATCTCCAGGCGTTGCAGATAGGGCAGCGCCGCCTGCGGAAGCGACGCGCCCCCCGCCTCGCCGCGCTCGTTCGCGACCAGGTCCTCGAACAGGTAGAAATCCGAGAACACCGTGGTGAACAGCTGGCGGTAGTCGTCGCGCGCCTCGGGCGTCACGGCCACGCCGTCGCGCAACACCTCGCCTTCCTGCGGTGCGTAGAGTCCCAGCAGCAGCTTGATGAGCGTGGTCTTGCCGGAGCCGTTGTCGCCCACGACGAACACCATCTCGCCGCGGCGCAGCTGCAGATCGATCGGACCGAGCACGAACGGGGTTCCGCCCTCCGGCGCGTCGAAGGCGTAACGCACGCCGCGCATGCCGATGCCCTGCGACAGCGCGGCAATGCTGACCGGGCGCTCCAGGTGCAGATGCGGCTCCGGCGTGGCGAAGCGCGCGGAGAGATCGGCGATGCACTCGAACGCGACCTTGGCGCGGCCCACGCTGGGCAGGGCACCGGCGATCTGGTCGATCGGCCCCTTCAGGAACAGCAGCACCAGCACGAAGCCGCTGAGCACCACCGGCTCGGTGGTGCGAAGCGCGGCCCAGCCCAGGATCATCGCGATCAGCAGGAAGAAGAGTGCAGAGCCGAAGGCTGTGGCGACGACGTAGGTGTTGATCGCGCGGCTGTTGACGCTGCGGATGGTGTCGACGATGTGCTCGATCTGCCCGCCGAACATGCGCGTGCGGCGCTCGCGGTGCATGCGCAGTTCCTTGGCGCCCTCGCTGATCGCGCGGTAGGACTTGTGCAACCGGTCCTCATGCTCGCGCGCCTTCCAGAAGCCGGCCTCGGCGCGGGTCTGCGCGACGATCTGGATCGTGGCGCCGATCACGAGCGCCACCATCAGCAGCAGGAACAGCGGCAGCGAAAGCCACGCCAGGTACACGAGACAGCCCAGCCCCACCGACACGGAGATCAGCGTGGACGAGAGCACGAAGGCGGCGTCGCTGATCATGTCCACGTCCTGTGACAGCACCGGCATGAGGCGGTGCGTGCGGTAGCGCTCCAACGCATCGATGGGGGCCGACAGGATCTTCTGCGCCAGGCTCTGCCGCACCTGGGCCACCAGCTTCTGTCCGACGAAGTTGGTCGACATGTCGGAAGCCATGCGGCCGAACAATGCGACCAGGCACAGGCCGATGAAGGTCAGCAGCAACCCGCCGGCCATTCCGCCCTCCTGGTTCAGGACCTGGTTGATGGTGCGCAGCAGCGCGACGGTGGCGATGCCCGCGCAGACGCCCGTGACCATGGACAGCAGGATCCACGGAGAGAAGGGTTTCAGCAGACGGACGACTTCGGCGCCGTTGCTGCTGTCGCTGCCGCTTGGAGATGTCATGCAGGGGTCTTTCCGCCACCGGGGCGATCGCATTCATGCGGCGCGATGCCGCTCCCTGCATAGACGACCGGGCTTCGCCGATGTTCATGCGGCGCCGCTTCGGACGGCTCACTTCGCGCCCGATGAACATGCGGGCCGCCCGTGCGTCTCGGAGGGATGCACCCTGCGCGATGCCTCGCCCCACGCCTTCGAACCGGCCCATGATCCCCCTGCTGGCTCCCATCTTCCGGGGTGAACTGGCGCCGCTCGGCGACGCACTCCAGTGCGCGCCCACCGCGCCTTCCGACGCCGTGCGCGTGGCCGATCTGCTGCAACCCGGGCGCCGCCTGGCCGACCTCCTCGGGCAGCATGCCCGCTTCAAGCGCGACGCCGGCAGCGACCTGCGGGCCGTCGCCTCGATCTGGAGCCTTCGCTACCTCGACGTCCTGCTGCCGCCCGTCGTGGCGGGGGCCAGCCTGCTGGAGCACGTGTTCCCGATCGCCGCATCGCAGGTCTGGGTACGGTTCGACGACAACGGCGCGGCGTCGAGCTTTCACGTGCTCGCGCTCGGCGAATCGCGGCGCGGCAGCCCGACGCCCGAGCGCTACGGACCGCTGCTGTGGCAGCACCTCGACCCGCTGTTTGCTGAAGTCAGCCGGCTGACGCGGCTCGCGCCCAAGATCCTCTGGGGCAACGTGGCGCGCCGGCTGGAGTCCCTGCTCGAGCAGGGACTGCTGCTGACCGGCGGATCCGCGACCCTCGCGCAGGACCGGGCCCATCTTCTGCAGACGGCCGCCTGGCCGGACACCGCCGACGGCCTCAATCCCTTGCACGGGCGCCAGCGCGAAGTGCTGCGTCACCACGACGGCCGCAGCGTTGCGACGCTGCTGCATCGGCAGTGCTGCCTTTGCCATCTGCTGCCGGACGAGGACTATTGCGTGGCCTGCCCGCTGGCATCGCCGCATTGAAAGCGGGTAGGCGAGGAAGAGGCCAGCGTGAATGGACCTGGCGGCGGATGAACAGATTGCCGGGCACTTCGTCTTTCACGAAGACCCGAATCCTTCATCACCCACAGCCATGTCCAAAGCCAAGCTCGTCTATGTCCTCTCGCTGAGAAATGCCGCCGCCGACAAGGCCGGCCAGTTCATCGACTACAAGGGCACGCCCCGCTACATGAAGTCGCCGCTCGAGTACCTGGCCGAGGCGCTCGACACCACGCCGCTCGGCGATGCCTATTCGCTCGAAGGCATCGTCTTCGACGACGACCCGCAATCGCCGCGGGACCAGGCGGTGCTCGTGGACTACGGCTTTTCCTGGCATCCCGAGCGCAAGTGGATCTTCCCGGGCGAGTTGCGTGCGCAAGGCCGCCTGCTCCGGGAGATGATGCATTCGGTGCCCTCCTCCTACCGGCGTCAGCCGATGAATTCGGCCGAACGCATTGCGGGCAAGAGCGCCTTCGAAAGCGCGCTGCTCGACAAGCTCCTGACGCTGCGCGCCGACGCGGTCCTGCTCGACGGACTGCTGGTCATCCTCGACGAACTGGTGCGACCCGGCAGCCGCTTCCATCGGAAGATCGTCAATATCCATCCGGGCATCACGCGTCTCGAATCGCCTTTTCAACGGCGCGGCGCCTATGCCACGCTCGATGCATTGCACGGCGCGCGCGGCGAGAAGGTGGTCGATTGGCAGGCCATGGCCAAGGTCGCCACGAAGCCGGTCTCCAAGACCGGCGCATCGCTGCATTACGTGGACAACGGCATCGATTCGGGGGAAGTCATCTTCGACGTGCTCGGCACCGACATCGCACCCGAGGATTCGATCCTCGAATTGCGCTGGAACAATTTCAATCGCAGTCTCTTCCCCGCAATGCATCAGGGCATGGCCCTGTTGGCACCGCATCTTTGATGAGTGCTATTTCATTGCAACTTCGCAACAAGTGCTACATTTTTTATTCGTTAAGAATGATTCTCATTAAAATGGAAGCGCGCCAATCAACACTTCCAGGGAGTCATTCCGTCATGCGTCCTCTTCCCTTGCCGCGGCAACGCCAGCTCCACGCGTCGCTCGCGACAGCCTTTGGCACTGCCGCCGCATTCTTGAGCTTCGCTGCGCAGGCACAGACCACGCGGGCGCCCGAGGCGGCCACGCCCACCACCGGCCTGCCGCCGATCATGGTGAGCGACGAGCGGCCGGAAACCGCCAACGGCCCGGTGCAAGGCTATGTGGCTCGCCGCAGCTCGACCGCGATGAAGACCGATACGCCGCTGATCGAGACGCCCCAGTCCATCTCCGTGATCGGCCGCGACGAACTCGACGCACGCGGCGTCCAGAGCATCACGGAAGCCGTGCGCTACACGCCGGGCGTGGCGGCCGGCAATTGGGGCTTCGACGGCCGCGGCTACGACTGGCTGCTGATCCGCGGCTTCAACGCGACCACCGCGATGTACCGCGACGGCCTGCTGCTTCCGCCCTGGTCGATGACCGAGTCCTATGGCCTGGAGCGTGTCGAAGTGCTGCGCGGCCCCGCGTCCACGAGCTTCGGCCAGACCGATGCGGGCGGCATCGTCAACCGCGTGAGCAAGCTGCCCAGCGCCACGTCCGTGCGCGAAGTCGAGGTGCAGCTCGGCAGCTTCAACCGGAAGCAGGCAGCCGTCGACCTGGGCGGTGCCATCAGCGACACCCTGAGCTATCGCCTCATCGCCGTGGGGCTGGACAGCGATGTGCAGGAGCGCTACCCGACGGGCGAGGCCCTTCCGCTCAAGCGCAGCTACCTCGCGCCCTCGCTGCGCTGGCAACCCTCGGGATCGACCTCGTTCACGGTGCTCGGCGAATTTCTCAAGAACAAGGCGGGCGACGACATCGGCTACGTGGTCAACCCCAAGGGCGGAACCCCGATGGTGAAGGAAGGCGATCCGCGCTACAGCCTGCTCGAAACGCAGCAGAGCTCGCTGGGCTACATCTTGGAGCACGACTTCAACGACAGCTGGGCCGTGCGCCAGAACCTGCGCTACACCCGGTTCGACACCGACAAGCACCACATCTTCTCGAACTTTCTCGACGACGACCGGACGCTCGCGCGCACCGCGAAGTTCACGACCGAACGCTTCAACCAGCTCACCGCCGACACCCACCTGCGCGGGCGCGTGCGCACCGGCGCGGCCGAGCACACGCTGCTGTTCGGCGTCGACTGGACCCGCTTCAGGAACTCGGGGAAGACCTTCGACGGCCCGGCACCGGACCTCAACCTGCTGGCGCCGCTCTACGGCGTGCCCATTGCCGAGCCGACCGAACTCACGGACAACTCCTCGCAAAAGACCGAGCAGCTCGGCGTCTACCTGCAGGACCAGATCAAGATCGCCGACCGCTGGGTCGTCACGCTCAGCGGTCGGCAGGATCACGTCAAGACCGTCAGCACCGACCGCCTGGCCGACACCGTCACCCGCCAGAGCGACAGCAAGTTCAGCGGCCGCGCGGGCCTGACCTACCTGGTCGGCAATGGCTGGGCACCGTACGTCAGCTACGGCGAGTCCTTCCTGCCGACCGCCGGCGTCGATGCCGACAACCAGCCCTTCCGCCCGAGCCGCGGCAAGCAGTGGGAAGCGGGCGTCAAGTTCCAGCCCGAAGGTTCGCGCTCGCTGTTCACGGCCGCCGTGTTCGATCTGCGCAAGACGAACGTGGTGACCTACGACCAGCAGACCTACGAAGGCCGCCAGATCGGCAACATCCGCTCGCGCGGCCTCGAACTCGAAGCTAAGACCGAGCTCGCGCCCAACCTCAACCTCACGGCCTCCTACACCTTCATCAACATGAAGGTCCTCGACAGCAACAACACGGCCGAACTCGGCCACACCCCGATCCAGGTGCCCAAGCAGACGGCCAGCCTGTGGGTGGACTACGCGATGCCCAACGGCTTCGGCCTCGGCGGCGGCCTGCGCTACATCGGCAAGCGCTGGAACGACGTGGCCAACACCTCGGCGGAAGGCGGCGTCGCCCTGCTCGACGCCACCGTGCACTATCGCCGCGGCCCGTGGCGCTTCGCGCTCAGCGTCACCAACCTGGCCAATCGCAAGTACGCGCCGTCGCGCACCATCGACTACTACTCGCCGGGCGACGAGCGCACGGTGCTGCTGACCACCAAGTACCAGTTCTGATCGAGCGAGAGCGGCGGTATTCCGCCGCTCGCCGTTCCCCGTTCATCGGCGCCGGCATGGCGCCATGGCCCTGGATCCGCAAGCGCGCGGCGGATTCCTCCGGATGACCTTGACCTGATCATCCGCAAGCGGCGTGGCGCCGGCCCCGCGTGCATGCGGGAGCGGCGACCTCCTCTGCCGTTCGCGCTCCCGCATCGCCATCAACGCATGTCCGCCATGGCCTGGCGTTCCGCCTCCTGCATGGCGGCCGACAGATGGCGCAACAGCGCGGCATCCCTGACGATGCTCATGTGGTCGGCATCCAGCTCCACCGAAGCGCTCGCCTCGCCATCGAAGCGCGACAGGAGCGCGGCCTTGTCCGCGGCCGCCCGACCCTTCTCCCACCAGAAATGCGGCGCCACGTTCAGGCGCGGCAGCGGGCCCATCCTTTGCGTGATCGCCTTCATGCGACGGGACGCCTCGATTCCCTGGACGATGTCGGCCGCCTTCATGTCGATGCCGGCCGCGGCCACGATGTGCTCGACGGCATCGCGCACGGTCTCGTTCGGGCCCGAGCGGATGGACTCGAGCCCGTCGAGCATCGCGTCGAGGGTCTCGCGCGCCATGTCCGCGCGCGCGGTGTCCAGCACGAACTCCCGGAAGTCCAGGTGCCAGTCGTCGGGATCGAAGCGCTCGCCGAGCAGGAAGCTATCGACCATGCCGAGGAAGGCGACGTTCACGCCTTCCTGCTCCAGCAGGTTGGCCACATGCGCCGCCACCACCGCACCCAGCGACCAGCCGAGAATGCCGACGGGACCGTCGGGCCGCGTCTGGCGGATGAGATCGGCGTAGTACCGCGCCATCTGCCCGATCGAATCCAGCCCGGCGATGTCCTCCATGTAGCTCAGGCCATACACGGCCCGCGAGCCCTCCAGATGGCGCGCCATCGGCCGATAGTCGATCGGATGGCGAAGCCCCGGTGGCACGCAGAACAGCGGCATCGCTTCCGCGGGCCCGGCCTGCGCGCTCAGCAACTGGACCGGATCCGATGGCGTGGCGATGTCCATCTGCACGACCAGCCTGGCGATCGTCTGTTTCTGCAGCAGGTCCTGCAGGGAGATCTGCACCCCCACTGCATGGGACTTGTTGATCCTGGCCAGCAGGCTCAGCGCGACCAGGGAATCGCCGCCGAGTTCGAAGAAGTTGTCGTGGCGGCCCACGCGGGGCACGCGCAGCACCTGCGCCCAGAGGGCCGCCAGCGCGCCCTCCAGCGCGCCTTGCGGCGCCTCGTAGGCGCGCTCGCTCGCGAACTCCGCGCGCGGCAGCAGCTTGCGGTCCACCTTGCCGTTCGCGTTCAGCGGCAGGCTCTCCAGCACCATCACCACGCCCGGCACCATGTAGTCCGGCAGCGCCCGGCCCAGCCGCGCCCGCAGCTCGCCCACATCGATGGCCCGGCCCGCATGCGCCGACACATAGCCCACCAGCCGCGCCCCCGAAGGCCCCTCGTCCGCCACCACCACCGCCTCGCGCACCTCCTCCTGCTGCAGCAGCTGCGCCTCGACCTCGCCCAGCTCGATGCGCAAGCCACGCACCTTCACCTGGTGGTCGATGCGCCCCAGGTACTCCAGCTGCCCTTCCCCATTCCAGCGCACCAGGTCGCCCGTGCGGTACAGCCGCTGCCCGTCGTCCGTCGCCACGAAGCGCTCGGCCGTCAGCCCCGCCCGATGGAGATAGCCCCGGGCGAGGTTGATGCCCCCCAGGTACAACTCCCCCGCCACCCCCGCGGGCACCCGGTTGAGCCGCGCATCCAGCACGTGCGCCTGCGTCTCGCTGATCGGGCGACCGATCGGCACCTGGCTGCGCCCGTCGTCCCGGCAGGTCCACTGCGTGACGTGAATGGTGGTCTCGGTCGGGCCGTACAGGTTCTGCAGCGAGGCCCCCTTCAGGCGTTGCAGCGCCTCGCGCTGCGTGGCCGCGGGCATGGCCTCGCCACCGCAGATGATGTAGCGCAGCCGCGTGGTCGCCTCGATCCCCTCGTGCGCGAGGAAGGCCTGCAGCATCGAGGGCACGAAGTTCAGCGTCGTGACCTGGTGCCTCTGGATCAGTTGCACCAGCCGCTCGGGGTCGCGGTGGTCGCCCGGGTTGGCGATCACCAGCCGCACGCCCGTGGTCAGCGGCCAGAACATCTCCCACACCGACACGTCGAAGCCGAAGGGCGCCTTGTGCAGCACCGTGTCGCCATCGCCCAGGCGGTAGGTCTCCTGCATCCAGGCCATGCAGCTGTACAGGGCGTCGTGGCGCACGGCCGCGCCCTTGGGCTTGCCGGTCGAGCCGGAGGTGTAGATGACGTAGGCCAGGCTCTCGCCGTGCAGCGCGATCCGCGGATCGGCGTCCGGCTCGCCGAGCGTGTCCAGGGCATCGAGTTCGAGCACCCGCAGAGCGTCGTGCGCGGGCAGCAGGGCGCGCAGGCGGCGTTGCGTGAGCACCATCGACAGGCCGCTGTCGGCCACCATGTAGGCCAGCCGGTCCGCCGGGTACTCGGGGTCCAGCGGCACGTAGGCGCCGCCGGCCTTCAGGATCGCCAGGATGGCCACCATCATCTCGACGGAGCGCTCCATCGCGATGCCCACGCAGTGCTCGGGCTTCACCCCGAGCGCGATCAGGCGATGCGCCAGGCGGTTGGCCCGCGCGTTGAGCTCGCCGTAGCTCAGCACCTCGTCGCCGAACAGCAGCGCCGTCGCATCGGGCCGTTGCCGCACGTGCTGCTCGATCTGCTCGTGCACCGGCCGCGCCCCCGCATGCCGCCGATCGTTTTCGCTCCAGGCCTTCAGCTGCGTGCGCTCCTGTCCGGACACCACGTCGATCTCGCTGGGCAACTTCCACGGTTCCTGCGCCAAGGCCTCGGCCACGCCGCGGATCGCGGCATGCATGTAGCCGCCCACGCGCGCCGCGTCGATGGATTCATGCACCTGCACCACCAGCTCGAAGCCTTCGCCCAGGTCGTCGACCGACACGCCGAGCGGATAGTTGGTCCTCTCCTGGCCGCCCAGCACTTCCATGCCGTCCCAGGCAAAGGCGCCTTCCGCCGGCACGGCCTGCAGGTTGTAGCGGTAGTTGAGCAGCGTCGAGAACAGCGGCGTGCCGCCCGGCAGGCCACTGCAGCGCTGCGCCAGCGACAGGCTCGCATGCTCGTGGTGCAGCAGCCCCGTGAGCGCCGCATGCGTCTGCCGCAGGCACTGCACCATGTCCTGCGCGCCCAGCCGGATCCGCACCGGCAGCGTGTTGATGAACAACCCCAGTGCCCGCCCGCCGCCCTCGCCGCCTTCCATGCGGCCGAACAGCACCGTGCCGAACACCACGTCGTCCTTGCCCGTGGTCTTGGCCAGCACCAGCGCCCACGCCAGGTGGAACAAGGTCGCCGCGCTCACTCCGTGGCGCTGCGCCTGGCCGCGGATCTGTGCCGCCAGCGCAGCCTCCAGCGGCACGCGCGCCTCCACCACCCGCGTGCCGTCACCCTGCACGTCCAGCAGCTCGAAGGGCGCCGTCGGCTCGTCCACGTCGCCCAGCATCTCGCCGAAGAAGGCCTCGTGCTCGGCCTGGCTCACGCCCAGGCGTGCCTGCGCCACGTAGCGCCGGAACGGCACCGGCTCGGGCAACTCCTGCTGGCGGCCCTGCTGGATCAGCGCGATCTCCTCGACCAGCAGCTCCAGCGTCGTGTGGTCCAGCGCCATGTGGTGGCTCGGCAGCTGCAGCAGCCAGCGCCCGTGCGCGGGATCGTGCGCCGCCACGGCACGGATCATCGGCGCGCTGCGCACGTCGATGCGGTAGCGGGACGGGTCCACATGCGCATTCAGGCGCTCGGCCACGGCCCGCGGGTCTTCGCCCATCTCCAGCCATTGCAGCGCGATGCACGCTTGCCGGAGCACCACCTGCACCGGCTCCTTCAGCCCTTCCCACAGCACGGCCGTGCGCAGGATGTCGTGCCGTGCGACGGCCCGGTCGAGGCTGTCCATGAAACGCTCCAGCCGCTCCTTCGTGTCGAAGCTCAGCGCGAGCGGTGTCACGTAGGCATCGCCTTGCGTCTGCAGCAGGTGATGGAACAGCATGCCTTCCTGCAGGGGCGCGAGCGGATAGATGTCCTGGATGTTGGCGGCTCCGCCCGGCACGGCCGCCTCGATGCGCGCGATCTGCGCGGCATCGAGCGCGATCAGCGTGAGCATCCGCGGCTCGATCGCGCCACAGCCATCGGGGATCAGATTGGGGGGCACGACAACCTCGCGCCGCCCCTGTTCCTGCGCCAGCACCTGCGCGAAAGCAGCCAGCTGCGGTTGCTGGAACAGCGTCCGCACCTGCGCCTTCCAGCCTCGGGAACGCACCTGCTCGAGCACGCGCAACGCGAGCAGCGAGTGGCCGCCGAGCTCGAAGAAGTTGTCGTTGCGGCCCACGCGCGGCACGCCGAGCACCTCGCGCCAGATGGCCGCCAGCATCTCTTCCGCCTCGCCCTCGGGGGCCTCGTAGGTCCGCTCGCTCGTGAACTCCGCCGCGGGCAGCGCCTTGCGGTCGACCTTGCCGTTCGCGTTCAACGGCAGGTCCTGCAGCACCATCACCACGCCGGGCACCATGTAGTCGGGCAGCGTCCGGCCCAGCCGGCTGCGCAACTCGCCCCCCTCGATCGACTGCCCCGCATGCGCGGAGACATAGCCCACGAGCGTCGCGCCCGAAGGGCCGTCCCTGGCCACGACCACCGCTTCGCGCACTTCGGGTTGGGCGAGCAGTTGCGCCTCGATCTCGCCGAGCTCGATGCGCAGGCCGCGCACCTTCACCTGGTGGTCGATGCGGCCCAGGTAGTCGAGCTGGCCTTCCGCATTCCAGCGCACCAGGTCGCCGGTGCGGTACAGCCGGCCGCCGTCTTGCGCGGCGATGAAGCGCTCGGCCGTCAGGCCCGGGCGATTCAGGTAGCCGCGCGCGAGGTTCACGCCGCCCAGGTACAACTCTCCCGCCACGCCCACGGGGACTTCGTTGAGCTGCGTATCCAGCACGTGCGTGCGCGTGCTGCTGATGGGCCGGCCGATCGGCACGTGGTGGCGCCCGTCGTCGCGGCAGGTCCAGTGCGTCACGTCGATCGCCGCTTCGGTCGGTCCGTAGAGGTTGTACAGGGCCGCCTGCGGCAGGCGCTCGAACACCGCGTTCTGCGCTTCGGCCGGCAAGGCCTCGCCGCTGCACACGATGCGCCGCAGGCTGGTGCAGTCCTCGATGCCCTCGTGGGCCAGGAACGCCTGCAGCATCGACGGCACGAAATGCAGGGTGCTGACCTGGTGCAGGACGATCAATGCCCGCAGTCGCTCCGGGTCGCGATGATCGCCCGGCGCGGCGACCACCAGGCGCGCACCGGTCATCAAGGGCCAGAGGAACTCCCACACCGACACGTCGAAGCCGAAGGGGGTTTTCTGCAGAACGGTGTCGCCGGCACCGAGCGCATAGGCCTGCTGCATCCAGGCCAGGCGGTTGTGCAGCGCGCGGTGCCGGTTGGCCGCGCCCTTGGGCTTGCCGGTGGAGCCCGAGGTGTAGATGACGTAGGCGAGGTTCTCGCCGTCGATGGCGATCTGGGGGTCGGCGGCGGAGCGGTCCACCGGGTCCAGGCCGTCCAGCACCAGCACCGGCAAGGCCGGATCGACGGGAATCCGCGCGCCGATGCCGCTTTGCGTGAGCAGCATCTCGATGCCGCTGTCCTCGACCATGTAGGCCAGCCTGTCGCCCGGGTAGTGGGGGTCCAGCGGCACATAGGCACCGCCGGCCTTCAGGATCGCGAGGATCGCCACCACCATCTCGATCGAGCGTTCCGCCGCGATGCCCACGCGGCTTTCGGGTTTCACGCCGCGTGCGATCAGGTGGTGCGCCAGCCGATTCGCTCTCGCATTGAGCTCGCCGTAGTTCAGCGTCTCGTCGCTGAAGACCAGCGCGGCCGCCTCCGGCCTGCGCGCGGCGTGCCGTTCGAACAGGCGGTGCACGGGCTCGGCGTCCTCGTGCCTTTGCGTGTTCTCGCTCCACGCGGCCAGTTGCGCGCGTTCGGCGCCGTCGAGCAGCGCCACTTCGCCCACCGTCCGCTGCGGCTCGCAGGCCAGCGCGCGCAGCACCTCCAGGTAATGGCCGGCCATGCGCTTCATCGTCTGCGCGTCGAACAGTTCGGCCGCATAGCGCAAGCTCGCACGCACATGGCCATCCCCGTCCTCGCTGGTGTCCAGCGCCAGCTCGAACTGGGCCGCCTGCGCGTCCAGTTCATGGTCCATCAGCGTGAGGCCCGGCAGGTTTTCCAGGGCGCGGAAGTCGCCACGCTGGTGGTTGAACATCACCTGGAACAGCGGGCTGGTGCTGAGGCTGCGCTCGGGCTGCAGCGCCTCCACGAGCTGCTCGAAAGGCAGGTCCTGGTGCGCCTGCGCACCCACTGCCGTCTCGCGCGCCTGCGCCAGCACCTGCGACAGGGTCGAGCGGCTGTCCACCACGCCGCGCAGCACCTGCGTGTTGACGAACAGGCCGATGACGCCCGCGATCTCCGCTCGCTGGCGGTTGGCGATCGGCACGCCCAGCCGGATGTCCTGCTGGCCCGTGTAGCGGCTGAGCAGCACCTGGAAGCCCGCGAGCAACGCCATGAACAGCGTCGCGCCCTGCGCCTGCACGCGCCGGTTCAGGCCCTGCACCAGGCTGTCGGGCAATGCAAAGGCATGGCTCGCGGCACTGTAGCGGCCGTCGGCCCGCCGCGCGTGGTCGGCGGGCATCTGCAGCACGGGCTGCTCCGTGCCCAGGTGCGCCTTCCAGTACGCCAGCTGCCGGTCCCTCTCGCCTGCCTCGAGCCAGGCGCGGTGCCAGGCCGCGTAGTCCGCGTACTGCAGCGGCAGGGGTTGCAGATCGAGCGCGCGGCCCTCGATGCGCGCGCGGAAGCGGGCGACGAACTCGTCCACGATGATCTGCATCGACCAGCCGTCGGACACGATGTGGTGCATCACCACGACCAGCACATGCGCCTCGGCCGCCAGCCGGATCAGGCCCACCCGCAACAGCGGGGCCTGGCCCAGGTCGAAGGGCGTGTCGCTCAGGCGCCGGGCCTCCTGCCTGGCGCGGGCCTCGCGCTCTTCGCCTTCGGCCACCCCCGTGAGGTCGACGAGCGAGATATCGATGCGACCGGTCTCGTGGATCACCTGCTCGGCCATGCCGCGTGCATCGGCACGGAAAACCGTGCGCAGCGACTCGTGGCGCTGCACCATGTCGTTCAGGCTCGCGCGCATGGCCTCCACGTCCAGCGCGCCCACCAGCCGCAGGGCACCGCTGACGTGGTAGGCCGTGCTCTGCGGGTCGAGCTGCCACAGGAACCATTGGCGCAATTGCGCATGGGAGAGCGCGACGCCCGCCGCGCGCTGCGCTGCCGACAGCAACGGGATCGACGGGGGCTGCGCGGCATCGTCCCTGCCGATCGCGGCGGCGATCGGGGCCAGGCGCTGGTGCTCGAACACCTGGCGCGGATTCATCCGGATGCCGTCTCTGTGCGCGCGGGCCACGAGCTTCAGGCTGAGGATCGAGTCGCCGCCGAGTTCGAAGAAGTTGTCGTTGCGACCCACACGGGCAATGCCGAGCACCTCGGCCCAGATGAGCGCGAGTTTCTGTTCGATGTCGCCGGCGGGCCCCTCGTAGGCACGCTCGCTCGCGAACTCCGCACGCGGCAGCAGCTTGCGGTCCACCTTGCCGTTCGCATTCAGCGGCAGGCTCTCCAGCACCATCACCACGCCCGGCACCATGTAGTCCGGCAGCGCCCGGCCCAGCCGCGCCCG
>NZ_JBWKPN010000022.1:0-143117 GCF_059418265.1 Variovorax sp. GW821-FHT09B05 | reverse complement strand
CTGGCCGAAGCCCTGGACACGTACATCCCGACGCCCGAGCGCGCCGTGGACGGCACGTTCCTGATGCCCGTGGAAGACGTGTTCTCGATCTCGGGTCGCGGTACCGTGGTGACCGGCGCCGTCGAGCGCGGCGTGATCAAGGTCGGTGAAGAAATCGAAATCGTGGGCATCCGCCCGACGGTCAAGACCACCTGCACCGGCGTGGAAATGTTCCGCAAGCTGCTGGACCAAGGTCAAGCCGGCGACAACGTGGGCGTGCTGCTGCGCGGCACGAAGCGCGAAGAAGTCGAGCGCGGCCAAGTGCTGTGCAAGCCCGGTTCGATCAAGCCGCACACGCACTTCACCGCCGAGGTGTACGTTCTGTCGAAGGACGAAGGCGGCCGTCACACGCCGTTCTTCAACAACTACCGTCCGCAGTTCTACTTCCGTACGACGGACGTGACCGGCGCGATCGAGCTGCCGAAGGACAAGGAAATGGTCATGCCTGGCGACAACGTCAGCATCACCGTGAAGCTGATCAACCCGATCGCGATGGAAGAAGGCCTGCGCTTCGCCATCCGCGAAGGCGGCCGTACCGTGGGTTCGGGCGTCGTGGCCAAGATCCTCGACATCTAAGCCGAACGCAAAGGAATCACCATGGCAACCAAGCAAAAAATCCGCATCCGCCTGAAGGCGTTCGACTACAAGCTGATCGACCAATCGGCCGCCGAGATCGTTGACACCGCGAAGCGCACCGGCGCGATCGTCAAGGGCCCGGTGCCCCTGCCGACCCGCTTGAAGCGTTTCGACATCCTGCGTTCGCCGCACGTCAACAAGACCAGCCGCGACCAGCTCGAAATCCGCACGCACCAACGCCTGATGGACATCGTCGACCCCACCGACAAGACCGTGGACGCGCTGATGAAGCTCGACCTGCCGGCCGGCGTCGACGTCGAGATCAAGCTGCAGTAAGCCGCACGCAACAAGCCCGCTCGCGCGTCAAGCGCGGTGTCGCTTCGGGGCCCGTTCACAGAAATGTGAGCGGGCCTTTGTCATTTGCGTGTCGTCTGTGGCATCCTCGCCCACCACCGGCCGTCCAGACCTTGGCCGGGAGCTGAATGAGGGCAGCACAAGCTATGAACCACAGGATTCTTTCTGGCATCGGTTCGGCGCTGATTGCCGCGGCGTTCCTCGCAGGTTGCGGTGGAGGCGGCGGTGGCGGCGGCGGTGGAATCCCGATCGGTTTTCCGCCCCCGGTAATCGGTGGGGTCACGCTCAGCGGCAAGGCCACCTATGACTCGGTGCCCAACAACAGCGGGCCGCTGGTCTACTCGGCCACTACAGCGAAGCCGGTGCGCGGGGCCTTCGTCGAAGTGCTCGATGCCTTGTCGAACCAGATCGCGGTGACGGCCACCGACGCCAACGGCAACTACTCGGTGTCGGTGCCGGCGAACGCCACGATCGTCGTTCGCGTCCGCGCCCAGATCCAGACCGCGGCATGGGATGTCAGCGTGCGGGACAACACCAGCGCCAACACGCCGCTCTACTCGATGCAGTCGGCGGCCTTCACGACGGGCTCGGGTGCGACGACGCGCGACCTGCGCGCCGATTCGGGATGGGGCGGCTCGAGCTACACCGGGCGCCGCGTGTCGGCGCCGTTCGCGGTGCTCGACACGGTCTACACCTCGATGCAGAAGGTGCTGTCGGTGGCGCCGGCGACGAGCTTTCCGCCGCTGAAGGTGTTCTGGAGCCCGAACAACGTGCCGACCAGCGGCAGCCTCGCGCTGGGGCAGATCGGCAGCACCTTCTTCACCAACCGCAGCACGGGTCGCGAAATCTATGTGCTCGGCAAGGAAGACGTGGACACCGACGAGTTCGATGCACCGGTGATCGCGCACGAGTGGGGGCACTACTACCAGTCTTCCTTCAGCCGCGACGATTCGGTCGGCGGGCCGCACAACCTCAGTGACCGCCTCGATCGCCGCGTGGCCTTCTCCGAAGGCTGGGGCAACGGCTGGTCGGGCATCGCGCTCGGCCGCAGCAACTATGTCGATTCCCGCGGCGAAGGGCAGGTCGCTTCCGACGTCAGCGTCTCGATCAACCTGGCGACGGGGCCGTCCAGCAATCCAGGCTGGTTCCGCGAGCGCTCGATCCACTCGATCTTCTGGAATCTCAACCAGCAGGTGGGCTTCAAGCCGATCCACGATGCGATGACCAGCGCGCAGTTCAGGGGCGGTGCCGCCGTGACCTCGATCCATCCGTTCACCGCGGCCTTCAATGCGGTGGCGCCCGGCAATGCATCGGCCCTGGCAAGTCTGCTGAGCGCGCAGAACATCAGCGCCGGCGCCAACGATTCTTTCGGCGAAGCCGAAGGCAACAACGGTGGCGCGCCGAGCGTGCCGAACGTGCTGCCCTTGTACGGCAGCGCCGTGGTGGGGCAACTGGCCAATGCCTGCGTCTCGACGGTCGCGGGTGGCGGCAACAAGCTGGGCAACTATGCCTACCTTCGCTTCCTGGCGCCCACGACGCGCGACTACCAGGTGTCGGTGGCATCGAGCGCACCGCTGGTGAATCCGGATTTCGCCGTGTTCCGCGCCGGCCAGATCCCGAGGTCGGGCAACAAGGTCAGCCTGCCGGCCGGCGAGTACGTGCTGGCGGTCACCGATCTCAACAGTTCGGGCTCGAACTGCATCAGCGTCGCGATCCAGTAAGAGGAATGATGGCCATGACGACTCGCTCGAACACACGGACCGCCATCGCGGCGCTCCTGCTGGCGGCGCTCACGACCTGGGCATTGGCCGACGGCATGCCGGACGCGCGCGTGCCCAAGCGCTCGCAGCACAAGGCGGCGCCGACGCCCATGACCACGGCTGTGCAGAAATCCAACGGCTCGGGTGTCGCGGTGCAATACCGCGTCGATGGCACGCCGCAGGCAGGCCGCGCCACGTCGGTCGTGCTGCAGTTCGACGACGTGACCGATCCGCAGGGCGCGTCGGTGCGTTTCACCGCGGATCCCGGCCTGACGCTGCGAAACGGCAGCCCGCTCACGCTGCCCGCCGGCCAGCGCTCCACCGCGACCGTCTCGGTCATCGGCGAGTCGGACGGGCTGCGCTACCTGAACGTGTTCGTGAGCCAGGGCGGTGCGAGTAGCGCCATCTCGATCCCGATCCAGACCGGGACGGCACCCCTGATGAAGTCGCAGGGCGACGTCCAGACCACCAAGGAAGGCGACAGCATCATCACGATGCCCGCCAAATAGGCAGAAAACGGCCCCGCGGGCCGTTGCAACCGCCCCGAAAGGGGCCCTTTTCCAGCGCTTGCGCCCCGGCCATACCGCGGGCTATAATCGCTGGCTCTGCCCTTGTTGCGTCCGCAAGGTACGTGCAGGTCGGAGATTTATCAACCTTCCCCCGTTGCCGCGAGTCGGTCATACGACTTCGGTCAAACGCTGTCGCCAATTGAAGTGGCAGCGGCGGGAGAAGCTTCCATTTTTTGGAGAAAACACATGAGTCTGAGCAACTCCCTCGGGTTGCTGGGCCGCAAGGTGGGGATGATGCGTCTCTTCACCGATGACGGGGATGCAGTTCCTGTCACGGTGGTGGATGTGTCGAACAACCGCGTGACCCAGATCAAGTCGCAAGAGACCGATGGCTACGTCGCACTGCAAGTGACGTTCGGTTCGCGCAAAGCATCGCGCGTGACCAAGCCGGAAGCCGGCCACCTCGCCAAGGCGGGTGTCGAAGCTGGCGAAATCATCCAGGAATTCCGCGTCACCGCAGATACCGCAGGTCAGCACCAGGCTGGCGGCGTGATCGCGGCCGGCAGCGTGTTCTCCGTGGGCCAGAAGGTGGACGTGCAAGGCACCTCCATCGGCAAGGGCTACGCCGGCACGATCAAGCGCCACAACATGAGCTCGCAGCGCGCGTCGCACGGTAACAGCCGTTCGCACAACGTGCCCGGCTCGATCGGCATGGCACAAGACCCCGGTCGCGTGTTCCCCGGCAAGCGCATGACGGGCCACCTCGGCGACGTCACCCGCACGACGCAGAACCTCTCGGTGTTCCGCATCGACGAAGCGCGTCAGCTGTTGCTCATCAAGGGCGCGATCCCGGGTTCGAAGGGTGGCTTCGTCACCGTGCGTCCCGCCGTCAAGGCCAAGCCGCAAGCGGCTGAAGGAGCGAAGTAATGGAACTCGAACTCCTGAACGAGCAAGGTCAGGCCGCGTCGAAGTACGACGCCCCCGAAACCGTGTTCGGACGTGACTACAACGAAGACCTGGTGCACCAGATCGTCGTCGCATTCCAGGCCAACGCCCGCCAAGGCACGCGCGCCCAGAAGGACCGCGAACAGGTCAAGCACTCGACCAAGAAGCCTTTCAAGCAAAAGGGAACGGGCCGCGCCCGTGCCGGTATGACGTCCTCGCCGCTGTGGCGCGGGGGTGGCCGGATCTTCCCGAACATGCCTGACGAAAACTTCTCGCAGAAGATCAACAAGAAGATGTACCGCGCCGGCATGGCCGCCATCTTCTCGCAGCTCGCTCGCGAAGGCCGTCTGGCCGTGGTGGATTCGCTGACCGTGGATTCGCCCAAGACGAAGCCGCTGGCAGCCCGTTTCAAGGCAATGAATCTCGAGTCCGTGCTCGTGATCGCCGAAGAAGTCGACGAAAACCTGTACCTTGCCTCGCGCAATCTGGTCAACATCCTCGTGGTCGAACCCCGTTACGCCGATCCGGTGTCGCTGGTTCACTACAAGAAGGTGCTGGTCACCAAGGGTGCCGTCGACAAGCTCAAGGAGATGTTCGCATGAGCCGCGTGAACCCCACCCCTGCTCAACGTCAGTTCGACGAAGGCCGTCTCATGAACGTGCTGGTCGCCCCGATCGTGTCCGAAAAGGCCACGATGGTCGGCGAGAAGTCGAACGCTGTCACTTTCAAGGTGTTGCAAGACGCCACCAAGCCCGAGATCAAGGCCGCCGTCGAACTGATGTTCAAGGTCGAAGTCAAGGGCGTGTCGGTTGCCAACATCAAGGGCAAGACCAAGCGCTTCGGCAAGTCCGTCGGCCGCCGCGACCACGTTCGCAAGGCCTACGTCACGCTGAAGGCCGGTCAAGAGCTCAACCTCGTCGGGGAAGGCGCTTAATCATGGCCGTCATCAAGATGAAACCCACTTCGCCGGGCCAACGCGGCGCGGTGAAGATTTCGCGTGACCACCTGTACAAGGGTGCTCCGCTCGCATCCCTGCTGGAACCCCAGTTCCAGAAGGCCGGCCGCAACAACAACGGCCACATCACGACCCGTCACAAGGGCGGCGGTCACAAGCACCACTACCGCGTGGTCGACTTCCGTCGCAACAAGGACGGCATCCCGGCGAAGGTCGAGCGCATCGAGTACGACCCGAACCGCACCGCCCACATCGCGCTGGTCTGCTACGCCGACGGCGAGCGCCGCTACATCATCGCCCCGCGCGGTCTGGAAGCCGGTGCAACGCTGCTGTCGGGTTCGGAAGCTCCGATCCGCGCCGGCAACACGCTGCCGATCCGCAACATTCCGGTGGGTTCGACGATCCACTGCATCGAACTGCAGCCTGGCAAGGGCGCGCAGATCGCCCGCTCGGCCGGTACCTCGGCCACGCTGCTGGCCCGTGAAGGCGTCTACGCCCAGGTCCGCATGCGTTCGGGCGAAGTCCGCCGCATTCACATCGAATGCCGCGCGACCATCGGTGAAGTGGCCAACGAAGAACACAGCCTGCGCCAGCTCGGCAAGGCCGGTGTGAAGCGTTGGATGGGTATCCGCCCGACCGTTCGCGGCGTGGTGATGAACCCGGTCGACCACCCGCACGGTGGTGGCGAAGGCAAGACCGGCGAAGGCCGTCACCCTGTCGACCCGTGGGGCAACCTGACCAAGGGTTACCGTACCCGTAACAACAAGCGCACGCAGGTCTTCATCGTGTCGCGCCGCAAGAAGTAAGGGATAGCAAATGACTCGCTCTCTCAAAAAGGGTCCGTTTGTTGACCATCACCTCGTTGCCAAGGCCGACAAGGCCGTGACGACGAAGGACAAGAAGCCGATCAAGACCTGGTCGCGCCGCTCGATGGTCCTGCCCGAGTTCATCGGCCTGACCATTGCCGTGCACAACGGCAAGCAGCACGTGCCTGTCTACATCACCGACCAGATGGTCGGCCACAAGCTCGGCGAATTTGCGCTCACGCGCACGTTCAAGGGGCACCCCGCGGACAAGAAAGTCCAGAAGAAGTAAGGAACGACCATGTCTGAAACACGTGCAGTCCTCCGCGGTGTCCGCCTCTCGGTCGACAAGGGCCGTCTGGTCGCCGACCTGATCCGCGGCAAGAAGGTCGATCAAGCGCTCAACGTTCTGCAATTCACGCAGAAGAAGGCCGCTGTGATCATCAAGAAGGTGCTCGAGTCGGCCATCGCCAACGCGGAGCACAACGACGGTGCCGACATCGACGAGCTGAAGGTCAAGACCATCTACGTCGAACAGGGCGCCACGCTCAAGCGCTTCACGGCGCGCGCCAAGGGTCGCGGCAATCGCATCAGCAAGCCCACGTGCCATGTGTACGTGACGGTTGGCAACTAAGAGCCTGGAAGAAATATGGGACAGAAAATCCATCCGACCGGCTTCCGTCTGGCGGTTACCCGTAACTGGTCCAGCCGCTGGTACGCCAGCGACCGCGATTTCGCGGGCATGCTGGCCGAAGACATCAAGGTTCGCGAATACCTGAAGAAGAAGCTGAAGAACGCTTCGGTGTCGCGCGTCCTGATCGAGCGTCCCGCCAAGAACGCCCGCATCACGATCTACTCGGCTCGTCCGGGCGTCGTGATCGGCAAGAAGGGCGAAGACATCGAGAACCTCAAGCGCGAACTGGGCCGCCAGCTCGGCGTGCCGGTGGCAGTGAACATCGAGGAAGTGCGCAAGCCCGAAATCGATGCCCAGTTGATCGCCGACAGCATCACGCAGCAGCTCGAAAAGCGGATCATGTTCCGCCGCGCCATGAAGCGCGCCATGCAGAACGCCATGCGTCTGGGTGCCCAGGGCATCAAGATCATGTCGGCTGGCCGCCTGAACGGCATCGAAATCGCTCGTACCGAGTGGTACCGCGAAGGTCGCGTGCCGCTTCACACGCTGCGCGCCGACATCGACTACGGCACCTCGGAAGCCAAGACCACCTACGGCGTCATCGGCGTCAAGGTGTGGGTCTACAAGGGCGACACCCTGGGCCGCAACGACCTGCCCGCCGTCGAGACCCCGCGTCCCGAGGAAGAGCGTCGTCCGCGTGGTCCGCGCCGTGATGGCCGCCCTGGTGGCGACCGTCCGGGTGGTGACCGCCGCGGCGGCCCGCGTGCCGGTGCCCGTGGCCCGATCGGTGGCAACACCGCTCCCGCCGACGGCAGCGACAAGCCCGCAGAAGCAACCGGCGGTGCCGGTGCAGACTCGAAACCCGCCGTTAAGCGCGTCCGCAAAGCCGCGCCCGCTGCAGCAGCGGACGGTGCCAAGACCGAGTAATCGGTCTCAGCCCCGGGTGTGCATTCGCACAGGAAGCCCGGGGCAGTCCTCACGGAGTAACAAGACATGCTGCAACCTGCACGCAGAAAGTTCCGCAAGGAACAAAAGGGCCGCAACACCGGCGTCGCCACCCGGGGCAACTCGGTGGCCTTCGGTGACTTCGGTCTGAAATGCACCGACCGCGGCCGCCTCACGGCGCGCCAGATCGAAGCCGCTCGCCGCGCGATTTCGCGTCACGTGAAGCGCGGTGGCCGTATCTGGATCCGCGTGTTCCCCGACAAGCCGATCTCGACCAAGCCCGCAGAAGTGCGGATGGGTAACGGCAAGGGCAACCCCGAGTACTACGTCGCCGAGATCCAGCCCGGCAAGATCGTGTTCGAGATCGTCGGCGTGCCCGAAGAACTCGCCCGCGAAGCCTTCCGCCTGGCCGCTGCCAAGCTGCCGCTGCGCACGACGTTCGTCTCGCGCCAGCTCGGCGCCTGAGAGGAGAACATCCATGGCAACACGTAAGAAGAAAGAAGCCGCGGCTCCGGCCAAGGTGAGCAAGGCAACAGCACTGCGCGAGAAGGACGTCGCCGGTCTGCAAGCCGAAATCAAGGATCTGCAGAAGGCCCATTTCGGCCTGCGCATGCAGAAAGCCACGCAACAGCTGTCGAACACCTCGACGCTGCGCGTGACGCGTCGCGACATCGCGCGCGCCAAGACCGTTCTTGCTCAGAAGCAGCAAGAAACCCAAGCCGCCAAGTAAGGAGTGAACATGACGGAAGCTAAAAAATCCCTCAAGCGCACCTTGATCGGCAAGGTGGTCAGCGACAAGCGTGCCAAGACCGTGACCGTGCTGGTCGAGCGCCGTGTGAAGCACGAGCTCTACGGCAAGATCGTGGCCAAGACGAGCAAGTACCACGCCCATGACGAAAAGGGCGAGTACAAGCTGGGCGACACCATCGAGATCACGGAAAGCCGTCCGATCTCGAAGACCAAGAACTGGGTCGTGACCCGTCTGGTCGAGAAGGCCGTCCTGGTCTGATCCCCCTCTGGTTCGCCAGCCCCGCGAGGTGGCCGGCAGCCCATCCCGAAACGGCCCACAATGTGGGCCGTTTTTCTTTTTCCAGGAGCACTTTCAAATGATCAAAGTCGGCGACACCCTTCCCTCGGCCACCCTGCAGGAGTATTCGGAAGTCGAGGGCGAAGGCTGCAGCATCGGCCCGAACCCCGTCGACGTGAGCAAGGCAACGGCAGGCAAGACCATCGCGCTGTTCGCGCTGCCGGGCGCCTTCACGCCCACCTGCTCGGCCAAGCACGTGCCGGGCTACGTGCAGCACTTCGACGACTTCAAGGCCGCGGGCGTAGACGAGATCTGGTGCGTGAGCGTGAACGACGCCTTCGTGATGGGCGCCTGGGCGCGCGACCAGAAGACCGGCGCCAAGGTGCGCATGCTGGCCGACGGCAGCGCCGATTTCGCCAAGGCCACGGGCCTCACGCTGGACCTCACGGGCCGCGGCATGGGCCTGCGCAGCAACCGCTACTCGATGCTCGTGAAGGACGGCAAGGTCGCGACGCTCAACGTCGAGGCACCGGGCAAGTTCGAAGTCAGCAACGCCGAAACGCTGCTGGCGCAAGCCAAGGGCTGAGCGGCAGGCTCATGAGCAGAGCGGTCCGCTTCTCGCGGACCGCGTCCCGCCTACAGGTCCACCTTCAGGTAGTGCGCCCCCGCAATGGGGTTGTGATAGAAGGGCGGCACCTCGGCGAAGCCCAGGTCTTCATAGAGGGCACGCGCCGACTCCATCTCGTCGAGCGTGTCGAGCAGCACGCAGCCGTAGCCCGCGCCACGCGCCGCGTCGAGGATCGCCTCGGCGAGCTGGCGGCCCAGCCCCAGGCCGCGAAAGCCCGGGCGCACATACAGGCGCTTCATCTCTGCCGCATTCACGTAGTCCGCGCTGTCGAGCGGCCGCAGCGCGCAGCAGCCGGCCACGTGCGCGATCCGCCCATCGGCGCGCACCAGCGTGGGCGTGGCGCGGCCGGCCTCGTCCTTGACGTGCGCCGGATCGACCAGCGCCAGCAGCAGCGTGCCGCGCGGCTCGACGTATTCGCCCGGCAGCGCGGCCAATTCCTGGTCGAAATTCTGGAAGTCGAGATCGATGCCCAGCGAGGCGGCGTAGTCGCGAAAGATGAGGCGCGCGGCCTCGAGTTCGTGGGCCTCGTCGGGCGTGAGCAGCACGACGGCCGGCGTGTCCGACAGCGGCAGGGGGCGTGAGACGGATGAGCTCATGCGCGCAACGACGAAACCCAATACGCGACGCCCGCGCACAGCAGTGCGAGCACCAGCGCGAAGCCACGCGACGCGGCGTCGTCGCGGCTGCCGGCGACGGGCGCGGCACGATCGGCGGCGGCGATGTCCTTGTCGCCCGAGAGCATCGGAGCGACCAGCCGGTGGCGCTTCACCAGCACGTAGAACAGCACCGCGAGCACGTGCAGGCTCGCGAGCGCGATCACGATCCACTTGCCCTGCGTGCTGTGCCAGCCCGTGGCCAGGCTCACGAGATCGCCCGAGACGAAACGCGTGAGCGGCCCCGCGGCCGAGATCTCGTCGTCGGCCACGAGGCCGGTGGCCACCTGCAGCGCCAGGATCGCGAGCACCGCGAACACCGACAGCGCGCCCAGCGGCGTGTGGCCGATCAGGTGATCGGGATGGGCGCGGCCGCGCAGGTAGGCGAGGACCGAGCCCGGCGCGTAGACGAAGGCCGCGAAGCGCGACCAGCGCCCGCCGACGAAGCCCCAGACGAGCCGGAACAGCAGCAGCGCGAGCACCGTGTAGCCGAGGCGGAAATGCCATTCCATGACGCCGCCGAGGCCGGTGGCGATCAGCCCGATCACGGCGGCGGCCAGGGCCCAGTGGAACAGCCGGGTCGGCAGGTCCCAGACGCGTGTTCGGGTGGCCTGGCGGGACGCCGCGGCCGCGGGGGAGTCGGTCATCGAAGGTGGGGGGAGCGCATGGCTGCGGAAGGCGCAGATTAGCAAAGTCCGAGCCGCCCGTTCCATCGGGTTGTTGCTATGCGCGCCGACCGGCCTGCCCCTACACTGCCGCGCAGGTGCCGCGCCCGACGGCATCACCCACGATTCCCACATGTCAGAAGGACCACGATGATCCGACTCGCCACCTTCGCGCTGGTCGCCGCCTGCGCCGCCACCACCCTGCCGGCCGCGGCCCAGTTCGCGAAGCCTGAAGACGCCATCAAGTACCGCCAGAGCGCGCTGTTCGTCATGTCGCAGCACTTCGGCCGCCTGGGCGCCATGGCCAACGGCCGCGCGCCCTACGACGCGGCCGCCGCCGCGGCCAATGCCGAGGTGGTGGCCGACATGGCGAAGCTGCCCTGGGCCGGCTTCGGCGCCGGCACCGAGGGCGGCAAGGCCAAGCCCGAGGTCTGGAAGGAAGCGCCCAAGTTCAAGGAGCACCAGGACAAGCTGATCGCCGAGACCGGCAAGCTGCTGGTGGCCGCCAAGGCCGGCAACATCGATGCGCTCAAGGCCCAGTTCGGCCCGACCGCCGCGAGCTGCAAGGCCTGCCACGACACCTTCCGCGACCGCTGATCCGCCATCGCTTGTCCCAACGAAAAAAGGCGCTGTCCGGTCACGGGCAGCGCCTTTTTGATGGGGGGAGGGCTCAGGCCTCGGCCAGCAGCTTCTCGATCAGCTTGTGCAGCTCGGCGAAATCGGGCTCGCCCACGTAGCGCTTGACGATCTGGCCCTGCTTGTTCACGAGGTAGGTGGTCGGCGTGAGTTTCACGTCGCCCCAGGCCTGCGCCACGCTGCCGGTGTTGTCGATCGCCACCTTGAACGGCAGCTTGCGGGTTTCGGCGAAATTGACGACATAGCTCGGCGGGTCGTAGCTCATGGCCACCGCCAGCGTGTCGTAGCCGCGCGCCTTGTACTTGTCGTAGGTGGCGATCACCTTGGGCATCTCGCCGACGCAGGTCACGCAACTCGTGGCCCAGAAGTTGACCAGCGTGACCTTGCCCTTGAGGTCCTCGGTGCTCTTCTTCGTGCCGTCGAGCAGCACGAAGGTCGAGGCGGGCGCCGCGGTGGCTCCCGAGCCGAGGTACACCCCCACGCCAGTGGCCAGGGCGACGGCAACGGCGGCTGCGATAACGTACTTTTTCATGGCTGCTGACTGAGTGGGGCGGCGCGATTCTAGTTCCGCACGTTCGAACGTGCTGGCGCGCGCGACAGTGCCCGTGGAACGGCGGATCGATAATCCGATCCCCATGCCGCAGCCCACCTCCCGTCTTCGCCGCCGCGCGCGCGCCTCCTGCGCCGCCGCCGCGGTCCTCGTGCTCGCGGCCTGCAGCCCGACCTTCAACTGGCGCGAGGTCCCGGTGGCCGAGGCCGGCCTGGTCGCACTGCTGCCCTGCAAGGCCGACCGCGCCACCCGTGCGCAGCCGCTGGGCGCCGAATCGGTGCAGGTCGACATGGCCGGCTGCGAGGCCGGTGGCGCCACCTTCGCGATCGCGCATGCCACCGCCGCCGATGCCGCCCAGGCCGAGAGCTGGCTGCGTGCCTGGCAGCTCGCCACGCGCGAGCAGTTGCAGGGCGCGGCCACCACCGAGGCGCCGGCCACGGTGCCGCGCGCCGCCGCCACGCCCGCGCCGCTGCGGCTCGATGCGCCGGCCACGCCCACGGGCCAGTCGCTGCAGGTGCTGTGGTTCGCCCAGACCGAGACCCGCTCGACGCCGCCCGGCGCCGTCTCGCTCTACCAGGCGATGGTGCTGGGTCGGCCGTCGTCGGACGAGGCCGCCAAGACCTTCTTCGAAGGCTTGCGGCTGCCATGAGCCGCCCCCGCGACCTCGGCGCGGCGCTCCCGGCGGCCGCGCGATGAGCGAGGGCATGCTCGGCGGCCGGCGCCGCGTCGCCGGCGTCTTCCTGGCCTTCGCCTTCGCGTACTTCCTCTCGACCCTGGTGCGCGCGATCACGGCCACCTTGTCGCCCACGCTCACCGACGAGTTCGACCTCGAGTCGCGCGACCTCGGCCTGCTCGCGGGCGGCTACTTCCTCGGCTTCGCGTTCACGCAACTGCCCATGGGCGCCTGGCTCGACCGCCACGGCCCCAAGCGCGTGGTGGTGGCTTTTCTCGGTGTGGCGGTGGCCGGCTGCCTGCTGTTCTCGGTCGCCACGCATTTCTCGCTGCTGCTGGCCGCGCGCGTGCTCACGGGCGTGGGCGTCAGCGCCTGCCTGATGGCGCCGCTCACCGGCTACCGGCGCTGGCTCTCGCCCGCGATGCAACTGCGCAGCAACTCGTGGATGCTGATGGTCGGGTCGTTCGGGCTGGTCGGCGCGACGCTGCCGGTGCAATGGCTGGTGCCGCTGGTCGGCTGGCGCGCGCTGTTCTGGCTGCTGGGCGCGGGCGTGATCGTCTCGATGCTGCTGATCGCCTGGGTCGCGCCCTCGTGGCGTCGAGCCTCACCCGCGGCGACGGTGGCGGTTCACGACGACGGCGGCAGTTACGCCGCCGTCTGGCGCGATCCCTTCTTCCGCAAGCTCGCGCCGATCGGCTTCTTCCACTACGGCGGCTTCATCGCGATGCAGTCGCTGTGGGCCGTGCCCTGGCTCACGCGGGTGTCGGGCTACACGCCGCTGCGCGCGGCCGAGGCGCTGTTCGTCATCAGCCTGGTGCTGCTGGCCACTTACTGGCTCTGGGGCGTGGCCAATCCCAGGCTCGCGCAGCGCGGCATGGCGGCGGATCGGCTCATGGCCTGGGGCCTGCCGCTCTCGCTGCTGTTCATGGCTATTGTTTTGATAGCGGGGCCGCGTGCGGGCACGGGAACGTGGGCAGTTTTCCTGTGCCTCTGCACGGTGGTCACGCTGGCCCAGCCGGCCGTGGCGATGGCGTTGCCGCCAGCGCTCGCGGGCCGCGCGCTGTCGGCCTACAACCTCGTGATCTTCGTCGGCGTGTTCGTGGTGCAGTGGGGCGTGGGCCTGCTGATCGACCTGTTCGTGCGCGCCGGCCTCGACACCGTGGACGCTTTCCGTGGCGCAATGGCCATCCTGCTGGGGTGCTGCGTTATGTCGTATATCTACTTCCTCCGGGCGCCCCCGCATAATCGACGCGCCGTCCCCCGAGCCGCATGAACAGCATCCTCATCATTGCCCATTCGCCCTTCGCACAAGCGTTGCGAAAGTGCGCGCTGCATGTGTTTCCCGACAGCGAGAACGCCATCGTCGCGCTCGACGTGCTGCCCAACGTGCCGCCCGAGGAAACCCTGGCGGCTGCGCGCATCACGCTCGCGCAGCAGCTCCACGGGCCGCGCGTGCAGGTGCTGGTGCTGGCCGACGTGTTCGGCGCCACGCCTTGCAACGTGGCGCAGAAGCTGGTGGACGGCGTTCGCTCGCGGCTCGTGGCGGGCGTCAATCTTCCGATGCTGCTGCGTGCCGTGACCTACCGGCACGAGCCGCTCGACGTGCTCGTGCAGCGCGCCATCGCCGGCGGCACCGCGGGCGTGATGCAAGTGGCGGTGGCGGCACCGCAGAACCAGGCCAAGAGAAAGCACAGTGATCAAGAAATCCGTGACCATCAGCAATAAGCTGGGACTGCATGCACGCGCATCGGCCAAGCTGACCAAGCTCGCAGGCAGCTTTCCCTGCGAGGTGTGGCTCTCGCGCGGCGACCGCCGCATCAACGCCAAGAGCATCATGGGCGTGATGATGCTGGCCGCCGGGCTCGGCTCGACCGTCGAGCTCGAGACCAACGGCCCGCAGGAAGAAGAAGCGATGAACGCCATCGTCCAGCTCATGGACGACAAGTTCGGCGAAGGCGAATAAGGACCACCGCGCATGACCTTCGCAGTCCACGGCCTTCCCGTCGCCCGTGGCATCGCCATCGGCCGCGCGGTGCTGGTGGTGTCGAGCCGCATCGACGTGGCCCACTACTTCATCAAGCCCGAGGAGATCGAGACCGAGATCGATCGCGTGCGCACCGCGCGCAACGCCGTGGCCGAGGAGCTGGCCAAGCTGCAGACCAATGTCGCGCAGATGGGCCCGAACGACGCGCCGCACGAACTCGCGGCGCTGCTCGAGGTGCACCAGATGCTGCTGCAGGACGAGGCCCTGAGCGGCGGCGTCAAGCACTGGATCAGCGAGCGGCTCTACAACGCCGAATGGGCGCTGACCACGCAGCTCGAGGTTATCGCGCGCCAGTTCGACGAGATGGAGGACGAGTACCTGCGCGAGCGCAAGGCCGACCTCGAGCAGGTGGTGGAGCGGCTGCTGCATCGCATGAAGGGCACGGCCGCGGTGCTGGCGCCGAGCCCGCCGCGGCGCAAGCGCGCCTCGTCCGACGAGGACGACGACCTCACCGCGGGCGACGGCATCGACGTGCCGCTGGTGCTGATCGCGCACGATCTCTCGCCGGCCGACATGCTGCAGTTCAAGAAGAGCGTGTTCGCCGGCTTCGTCACCGACGTCGGCGGGCGCACCTCGCACACCGCGATCGTGGCGCGCAGCATGGACGTGCCGGCGGTGGTCGGCGCGCGCACCGCGAGCCAGCTGGTGCGGCAGGACGACTGGGTCATCATCGACGGCGATGCCGGCGTGATGATCATCGATCCCTCGCCGATCATCCTGGCCGAGTACGGCTTCAAGCAGCGCCAGGGCGACCTCGAGCGCGGGCGCCTCGCGCGGCTGCGCCACAAGCCGGCCGTCACGCTCGATGGCCAGCGCGTCGAACTGCTCGCCAACATCGAGATGCCCGAGGACACGGTGGGCGCGATGAAGGCCGGCGCGGTCGGCGTGGGCCTGTTCCGCAGCGAGTTCCTGTTCATGGGCCGCGAGTCGTCGGCGCGCCAGACGCGGCTGCCCAACGAGGAGGAGCAGTACCAGGCCTACAAGCGCGCGGTCGAGGGCATGCAGGGCATGCCGGTCACCATCCGCACCATCGACGTGGGTGCCGACAAGCCGCTGGACAACAAGTCCGCCAACAAGCAGGAGCACCTGAATCCCGCGCTCGGCCTGCGCGCCATCCGCTGGAGCCTGGCCGATCCCGCGATGTTCCTCACGCAGTTGCGCGCCATCCTGCGCGCGGCCGCGCACGGCGAGATCCACCTGCTGATCCCGATGCTCGCGCATGCGAGCGAGATCCGCCAGACGCTGGCGCTGATCGCGCTCGCGCGCACCGAGCTCGACAACCGCGGCGCGGTGCACGGCCACGTGAAGCTCGGCGCCATGATCGAGATCCCGGCCGCGGCGCTCACGCTGCGTACCTTCCTGAAGCACTTCGACTTCCTCTCGATCGGCACCAACGACCTGATCCAGTACACGCTGGCGATCGACCGCGCCGACGAGTCGGTGGCGCACCTCTACGACCCGGCCCATCCGGCGGTGCTGAAGCTGGTGGCCGACACCATCGCCGAGTGCCGGCGCCAGGGCAAGGCCGTGGCGGTGTGCGGCGAGATGGCGGGCGACGTGGCCTTTACGCGGCTGCTGCTGGGCCTGGGGCTGCGCAGCTTCTCGATGCATCCCTCGCGCATCCTCGCGGTCAAGCAGGAGGTGCTGCGCGCCGACACCAGCAAGCTCGAGGCCTGGGCGCGCTCGGTGGTCGACTCGGACGATCCCGCCGCCATGCTCGCGGGCTGAGCGCCGCGCGCGCTTCAAGCCCGCCGCAATAAAACGAAACACGCCGAAACCGCGGCGAAAGGACTTGCCGCGCGCCGGCAAGCACGATCAGGCCTTCTCTTCACCAACCCTGAAAGGCCCGATCCATGAAGCTCTCCCTGACCCAGGCTGTCGCCGTCGCCTCCTTCGCCATGCTCGCCGCCGCGGGCGCCAAGGCCGAAAGCTATGACGGCGTGCACCAGGCCGTGTCGGCCAAGACCCGCGCCGAGATCAACGAGGAAGCCGTGCGCACCGCCGCGGCACCGAACCAGAACGTGACGCGCGGCTCGCGTGGTCCCGAGACCGTGGCGCGCTCGACCGACCGTGCCAGCGTGGCCGCCGAGGCCGTGCGCACCGCGGCCGCGCCCGACCAGAACGTGAGCTCGGGTTCGCGCGTCAACAGCAAGGTGATCTCGACGCTGCAGAACCCGGTGGACGCTCGCGCCGCCGCCTCGCGCGACGCCAGCAAGCTCTGAGCGAAGCGGCCCTCCGCGCCCCCCGGAAACAAGCGACGCATCGGCGTCGCTTTTTCGTTTCGGCCTCCCGGGCTTTGCGTCGCAATAAAACGAAACACGCCGATACCGCGGTGAAAGGACGCGAAGGCGGCCCGAAAGCACCATCGAGCTTCCTCCTCCAACACACACAAGGACCCGTCATGAAACACTGGATCAAACGCACGCTCTTCGGTTTTGCCGGGCTCGCCGTGGTGGCCGGCAGCGTCGCCGGCTGCGCCGGCCATCGCCACGGCTGGAACGGCGACAGCGCCGAGTTCCGCGCCAAGATGGTCGAGCGCGTGGGCAGCAAGCTCGACCTCGATGCGTCGCAGAAGCAGAAGCTCACCGTGCTGGCCGAGAAGCTGCAGGCGCAGCGCCAGGCCTTGCGCGGCGCCGACGGCTCGGGCGATCCGCGTTCGCAGTTCCGCGCCCTGTTCGCGGGCAACAAGCTCGACCAGGCCGGCGCCACCCGCCTGGTCGACGAGAAGACCGCGGCGCTGCGCAGTGGCAGCCCCGAGATCATCGCCGCGGCAGCCGACTTCTTCGATCACCTGAACCCCGCGCAGCAGCAGAAGGTGCGCGAGTTCATGGAGCGCGGCGGACGCCGCTGGAGCCGCCAAGGCTGATGCACCGGCGGCCCCGACCTTCCGTCGGGGCCGCCTTCCATTCCTTTCGGGGCCCGGCGCCCTCCACCTGATGCGAGCACACCATGAAGACCATCGAACCGAACCTGGGCGACCTGATCGCGCTGCGGCGCCAGGCCGCGCGCCGCGCGAGCGATGCCGCGACCGAGACACAGGAAGGCGCCGCGACCGGCGGCGTGCGCACCACGCTGCGGCTCGAGGCGCTGGCCGTGCTGGCGGGCGCGCTGATCGCCTACGACCGCACCGGCACCGGCTGGGGCCTGTTCGCGCTGCTGTTCCTGCTGCCCGACCTGTCGATGCTCGGCTACCTGGCGGGGCCGCGCATCGGCGCGCGGGTCTACAACGTCGCGCACTCGTACCTGGTGCCGCTGGGCATCGGCGCGCTGGGCCTGCTGGTGGCGTTGCCTTTCGCGCTGCCGCTGGCGCTGATCTGGGCCGCGCACATCGCGTTCGATCGCGCGCTGGGCTTCGGCCTCAAGTACGAGGCGGGCTTCGGCTTCACGCACCTGGGCCGCGTCGGAAGGCAGGACCCATGGTGAGCGCGCGTCCCGACGATGTCGTGCGGCCCGTGCTGCGCCCCGCCGTGGCGCGCACCTGGCTGCTGGCCGAGGCGCTCGCGCTCGGCACCGCCTCGGCCGTGCACGCGGGCCGGCTGATCCCCGGCTTCGCGCATGCGCAGGCACGCACGGCCGAAGCCGTGATCGCGCTGGTGCTGGTGGGCGCGGCGGTCGCGAGCTGGCTGCGCCCGGCCTGGACGCGCTGGTTCGCGATCCGCGCCCAGGGCTTCGCGCTGCTCGGCACGCTGGTCGGCCTGTTCACCATCGCGATCGGCATCGGGCCGCAGACCGTGCCCGACGTCGCGTATCACCTGGTCCTGCTCGCCGCGCTCGCGGCCGGCCTCGTCATGGCGGTGCGATGCCGGGCGGGTTGATCATCAGCCAGCTCCTGGCCAGGAGGCACAATCCGCCCATGCCGCGCATCCTGCTGATCGACGACGACGAACACCTCGGCGCGCCGCTGGCGAGCTACTTCGCGCGCTTCGGCTGCACGCTCGAGAGCGCGGTGCGGCCCAGCGAAGGCCTGGCGCGACTGCGCGCCGAGAGCTTCGACGCCGCCATCCTCGACGTCATGCTGCCCGAGATGGACGGCTTCGCGCTGTGCCGCGAGATCCGCAAGGAGAGCGACATCCCGATCGTGATGCTGACCGCGCGCGGCGAGGTGATGGACCGCGTGGTCGGCCTCGAGCTCGGCGCCGACGACTACGTGCCCAAGCCCTTCGAGCCGCGCGAACTCGTGGCGCGCGTGCAGACCATCCTGCGGCGCCAGCGCGTCGCGCCGCCCGCGGCCGCGTCGTCGCAGCAGCGCGTGTTCGACGGCCTGGCGATCGACCTCGACCGGCGCCTGGTGCTGCGCCAGGGCGAGCGCGTCGACCTCACCGGCACCGAGTTCGAACTGCTGGCGCTGCTGGCGGCCGAGCCCGGCAAGGTGTTCAGCCGCGACGACATCCTCAACCGGCTGCGCGGCCACGAGGCCGAGCTCTACACGCGCGCGGTCGACATCGTGGTGAGCCGCCTGCGCAAGAAGCTCGAACCGCTGGACTGCATCAAGACGCTACGCAACGCGGGCTACGCGCTGGCCGTGGCACGCGGCGAGCCTTCTTCATGAACTTCCGCCGCAGGGAACGCCGCGATCGCGAGGGCGCGTGGCATGCCTTCGCCTGCCGCCGCGACGAGCTGCACCGGCAGTGGCATGCGCAGTGGCACGAGAAGGTGCAGGGCAAGCGCCGCTGGCGGCGCTCGCTGCGCATCCGGCTGGTGATGATGTTCGTGCTGCTCGCGGTGGTCATGACCGGCGTGTTCCTCGCGGGCATGAAGAAGTCCTTCTCCACCGGCTGGGCCGAGGCCGCGCAGCCGATGCTGGTCGACTACGCCGACCGGCTGGTGGCCGAGCTCGGCACGCCGCCCGACGTGTCGCGCGCGCAGGCGCTGGTCGACCGCCTGCCGATCACCATCCGCATCGTCGGGCCGACCGTCAACTGGGACTCGAACCCCGGCGAGCACGGCACGCGCGGCGGCTGGATGCGCGACCACGACGAATCGATGTGGAACGACAAGTGGTTCATCCGGCCCACGGCCGACGGCCACCGCGTGATCTTCGGCTGGGCGCCGCGTCTGTGGCAGATCGCGCCGCGCGCGGCCGGCTGGGCCACGCTGAGCCTGCTGCTGCTGCTCGTGGTGCTGGGCTATGCCTACGTGAGCCGGCTGCTGCGGCCGCTGATCGACATCCGCGACGGCGCGCAGCGCTTTGGCCGCGGCGACTTCGAGCGGCCGATTCCCGTGCGCCGCAACGACGACATCGGCGATCTCGCCGAGCACATCAACACCATGGCCCACGACATCCAGGCCATGCTCGATGCCAAGCGCGGGCTGCTGCTGGCGCTGAGCCACGAGCTGCGCTCGCCGCTCACGCGCGCGCGGCTCAATGCCGAGCTGCTGCCGGCCACGGCCGAGGGCCGGGCCGAGCGCGAGGCGCTGCTGCGCGACCTCAACGAGATGCGCGACCTGATCAGCGACCTGCTCGAGAGCGAACGGCTCGCGAGTCCGCACGCGGCGCTGCAGCGCGAGCGCATCGATCTCGCGGCGCTGGTGCGAGAAACCGTGGCCGAGATGCCGGCCGCGCGCGAGGTCCATCTCGACCTCGCCGAGGGCCTGCCGGCGCACTCGGTCGACCGCATGCGCATCCGCCTGCTGGTGCGCAACCTGCTGGACAACGCGCTGCGCTACAGCACCGAGGCGCCGCGTCCGCCGAGCGTGTCGGTGCGCGCCGTGCTCGAGGGCCAGGCGCAGGGCGTGGAAATCGAGGTGCGCGACTTCGGTCCGGGCGTGGACGAGGCGCAGCTCGAGCGGCTGACCGAGGCCTTCTACCGCACCGACGGCGCACGCCAGCGCGCCACCGGCGGCGTCGGCCTGGGCATGTACCTGTGCCGGCTGATCGCCGAGGCGCATGGCGGCAGCCTGCGGGTGCGCAACGCGTCGCCGGGCCTGCAGATCGTGGTGCGGCTGGGCTGACGAGGTCTGGGCGGGGAGGGCGGGCTGTCGCCTGCGCTACGCGCGGCCCCGCGCCGCGCGGCTAGCATGCGCCGCTCAGCCACACCCCGGGGCGCGGCCCCATCTCCAGGAGACGCTTCATGACCGACACCACCGCACTCGTCAACCACCAGGTCCGCCTCGCCAAGCGTCCCGAGGCCGCCGCCACGCGCGAGCACTGGAGCTTCGGCAGCGAGCCCGTGGCCGAGCCGGCCGAGGGCGGGGTGCTGGTCAAGACGCTGTCGCTGTCGCTCGACCCGGCCATGCGTGGCTGGCTCAACGATGCCAAGAGCTACATCCCGCCGGTCGAGATCGGCGCCGTGATGCGCGCCGGTGGCATCGGCCGCGTCATCGCCTCGAAGAACCCGCAGTTCGCGGTCGGCGACACCGTCTACGGCACGCTCAACGTGCAGGAATACATGCTGATCCCGCAGGAGGAGATCAAGCGCAACGGCCTGGTGAAGATCGACCTGCGCGTGGGCAGCATCACCCAGTGGCTCAACGTGCTGGGCATGCCCGGCATGACCGGCTACTTCGGCCTGATGGACGTGGGCCAGCCCAAGGCCGGCGAGACCGTCGTGATCTCGGGCGCCGCCGGCGCGGTCGGCCAGACCGTGGGCCAGCTCGCGAAGATCAAGGGCTGCCGCGTGGTCGGCATCGCGGGCGGCGAGGCCAAGTGCGATTGGGTGGTCAAGGAGCTGGGTTTCGACGCCTGCATCGACTACAAGGCCGGCGCCGCAGCGGTCCGCGACGGCCTCAAGCAGCACTGCCCCAAGGGCGTGGACATCTACTTCGACAACGTCGGCGGCGAGATCCTCGACCTCGTGCTCGCGCGCATCGCGCGCATCGCGCGCATCATCATCTGCGGCGCCATCAGCCAGTACAACAACGCCAACAGCATGCCGGCGGCCGGCCCGCGCAACTACCTGAGCCTGCTGGTGAACCGGGCGCGCATGGAAGGCATCGTGGTGTTCGACTACGCCGACCGCTATCCCGTGGCCATCGCCGAACTGGCGGGTTACCTGAAGGATGGGCGCATGAAGAGCAAGGAAGACATCGTGCAGGGCCTCGACACCTTCCCCGAGGCCCTGAACCGGCTCTTCAGCGGTGCCAACTTCGGCAAACTGGTGCTGCAGGTGGCGACCGAGTGATGTCAGCTCGGTAGTATTTGGCAAAACTTTCGTATCGAAAAGTTTGCAAATGGGTTTAGTTCACAAACATTGAATTAACAATGTCAACCACTGTCAACTGAGTCGAAAACGTCTTCTTCTCCTAGGAATTGGTTAATAGACTGCGCTCTGCCTTGTCAAGGCAAGTAGTTCTTTTTGTTAACAATCCCAGGGAATTCAGATGCGTAAATTCTTCAAGCTGGCGGCGCTGGCCGCTGTCGCCGCTGCGCTGTCGCAAGGCGCGATGGCTGCCGACGGCACCATCAACTTCACGGGCGAAATCGTCGATGCACCTTGCTCGATCTCGCCGAACAGCCAGAACATGACCGTGCCGCTGGGCAAGGTCGCTCGCACGGTGCTCGACGGCGGCAAGGGCAAGAAGGCCACGCCGTCGAAGTTCACCATCGACCTGCTCGGCTGCGGCGCCACCGCCAAGGGCGCGACCGTGTCGTTCACCGGCACGCCCGACCTCGACGACGCCACCAACCTGCGCCTGGCGAATGCCGGCCAGGTCGGCGTGACCACCGCTTCGGGCGTGGCCATCGAGCTGGGCGATTCCGCCGCCACCAAGATTCCGCTCGGCTCGGAATCGGCGCAATACGTTCTGGGCCAGGGCGACAACGCCCTGAAGTTCCAGGCCGTGTACGTGTCGACCAAGGACACCGTGACGGTCGGTCCGGCCAACTCGACGGCCCAGTTCACGGTCAACTACAAGTAAGCCGCCTTCGCGGAATCCGGCCCCTGTCCATTGCGGCAGGCGCCGTCGGATTCCGCACCGGACCGACGCGGCGCGGCGACCTCGCGTGGGCGCGCCGCATCGGCCGGTTTTTCCATCACCCGTCTTTTTTCCGCCGGTGCGCCGCGTGCGCCGCCGTGCTGGGGTGCGCCTGGACGCCAGCGTCCGCCGTACCGAGGAACCCGTCGTATGTGCAGCAAGAATCGAATTCGTTGGACCCTGGGCATCGTGGCGATGCTCTGCCTTCAATGGCCGGCCGCGGCGGGCGTGATGCTCGGCGGCACGCGCGTCATCCTGGGCGAGAAGGACCGCGAAGCCTCGATTCCGGTGAAGAACACCGGCACCTCGCCCTACGTGGTCCAGGCCTGGATCGACGCCGGCGAAGGCAAGAACAAGACCCCGATGCTGGTCACGCCGCCGCTGTCGCGGCTCGACCCCGGCATGGAGAACATCCTGCGCATCATGCGCGTGGCGGGCGAGCTGCCGGCCGACCGCGAAACGGTGTTCTGGCTCAACGTGAAGGAGATCCCCGAGCGTTCCAAGGACGAGAACGTGCTGCAGATCGCGGTGCGCAGCCGCATCAAGCTGTTCTACCGGCCCGCCAGCCTGGGCGGCAAGTCCGAGGAGGCCCGCAGCCAGCTGCAGTGGGCGGTGGCCGGCGGCGCGCAGGGCGCGGTGCTCAGGATCGGCAACCCGACGCCGTACCACGTGACCTTCACGGGTCTCAAGATCAACGGCGGCCAGCAGGACATCAACGCCGACATGGTGCCGCCCTTCGGCGAGTCGGTGTACCCGCTGACCGCGGTGAAGGCGCCGCAGGCGATCCAGGTCAACTTCACCACGCTCAACGACTACGGCGGCGAAACGCCCGAGGAACTGGTGCGCGTGCCCGCGGGCGATGCGCCGGTGGCCGTGAAGGCCGAGCTCGTTCCTGTCGCAGCCGACGGCGCGAAGCGCTGAGGCGCGAGGGCGAAAAGCCATGCGCCGCCGCATCCCGTCCCTTTCAGCGACCCGGCGCGCGCCGGTGGCCGGCGGCGCCCTGCGCGCGCCGTTCCGCCTGAGCCTGTGCGCCGCGGTGCTCGCGGCCCTCGGCACGCACGGTGCGCAGGGCGCGCCGGTGCAGGAGCAGGCGCCCGCGCCCCAGAAGCCACAGGTCGCGCAGAAGCAGCAACTGGCCGCCTCGACCTTCAACGAGGAATTCCTCGGCATCGGCGGCGACCAGCCCAATGCCGACCTCTCGCTGTTCTCGTTCGGCAACCGCGTGCTCGCGGGCAAGTACACCGTCGACGTCTCGCTCAACGAGCGCGGCGTGGGCCAGAGCGAGGTCCGCTTCGAGGACAGGGAAGGCACGAACGACGCGGTGGCCTGCCTCACGCGCGGCCTGCTCGACACCTGGGGCGTGAACGTCGCCGTGTTCCCGTCGATCGCCGCTGCCGCCGACGAGGCCTGCATCGACCTCGTCAACGCCATCCCCGAGTCGAAGCTCAGCTACGACGCCGGGCGCCAGCGCCTGTTCCTGAGCATTCCGCAGGCCGCGCTCAAGCGCAGCGCGCGCGGCGCCGTGGGCCCCGAGAAGTGGGACAAGGGCATCACCGCCTTCATGCTGGACTACCAGCTCAACTACTCGCGCTTCAGCGGCAGCAACTACCGCAACGACACCCCGCTGACCAACCCGCAGCTCAACGTCTTCGACGCCGCCGATCCGTTCAACCGCAACCGCAACACGCTCCAGCGCAACACCTTCTTCGCGGGCGTGCGCGCGGGCTTCAACATGGGCGACTGGCGCTTTCGCCACTACTCGACCTACAACCGCGGCCTCGATGGCCGAAGCCGCTGGCAGGGCGTCACCAGCTATGCGCAACGCGACCTGGCCTCGATCAATGGCCAGTTGCTGATTGGCGACGGCAACACGCCCGGCAACTTCTTCGACAGCCTGCCGTTCCGCGGCGTGCAGGTGTCCTCCGACGACGCGATGCTGCCCGACAGCCTGCAGGGCTACGCGCCCACGATCCGCGGCATCGCCCAGACCAATGCGCGCGTCACCGTGCGGCAGAACGGCTACATCGTCTACAGCACCTTCGTGGCGCCCGGGCCCTTCGTGCTCGACGACCTGTATCCCACCGCCTCGAGCGGCGACCTCGAGGTCACGATCACCGAGGCCGACGGCCGCCAGACCAAGTACACCCAGGCCTTCTCGGCCGTGCCCACCTTGCTGCGCGAGGGCACCTGGCGCTACTCGGCCACCGTGGGCAAGTACCGCAACGGCTACGACAACGTGAACACCAACCCGCTGCTGCCGAGCCAGGTGCCGGCCGAGCCGGTGTTCCTGCAGGCCACCCTGGCGCGCGGCCTGCCCGACGAGTACTCGGTGTACGGCGGCCTGATCGCCGCGCGCAAGTACCAGTCGGGCCTGGTGGGCCTGGGCAAGAACATGCGCGCCTTCGGCGCCGTCTCGTTCGACCTCTCGGCCGCGCGCACCGTCGACCGCTTCGACAAGACCTACAACGGCCAGTCGCTGCGCTTCCTCTATTCGAAGGCCTTCGTCGACTCGGGCACCAACTTCCGCGTGGCCGGCTACCGCTACTCGACCAGCGGCTACCGCACCTTCCAGGAAGCGGCACAGATGCAGGGCCTGCTGCTGCCCGACAACTTCAACAGCCGCCGCAACGAGCTGCGCTTCGAACTCTCGCAGCAGATCGGCAGCTGGGGCTCGGTGTTCGCCTCGGCGCGCCAGCAGACCTACTGGGGCACGCCCGCCAAGGACCGGCTGGTGCAGATCGGCTACTCGGGCAGCTACAAGCAGTTCGGCTACAGCGTCTTCTACAACTACAGCACCAACAACGGCGGCATCAACAGCTTCAGCACCGGCTCGATCCGTCCGGTCAGCCGGCAGCTCATGGTGATGGTCAGCATCCCGCTGGGCGACACGCGCGCCAGCGCGCAGTACACCGTGAGCCGCGACAACGACGGGCGCCTCAACCAGCAGGCCAGCGTCTACGGCAGCGCCTTCGAGGACAGCCGGCTCAACTACAACGTCACCGCGGGCCACTCGAACGCCGACGGCCAGGGCTCGAGCGGCAGCGCCAGCGCGAGCTACCTCTCGCCCGTGGGCCGCTTCGATGTCGGCCACTCGCAGGGCAAGGGCTACGGCCAGACCACCTTCGGCATGTCGGGTGGCCTGCTGGCGCACGGCGGCGGCGTCACCCTGTCGCAGCCGCTGGGCGAGACCATCGCGCTGGTGCAGGCGCCCAAGGCCGGCGGCGTGGGCTTCGAATCGCAGCCGGGCGTGGCGACCGACAGCGCGGGCAATGCGGTCATCCCGAACCTGAGCCCGTACCGGCTCAACCGCCTCGCGCTGCGTACCGGCGACCTCGGCGACACCGTCGAGGTGAAGAACGCGGCGATGGAAGTGGTGCCCACGCGCGGTGCCGTGGTGGTCGCGAAGTTCGAGACCTCGGTGGGCTTCCGCCTGCTGATGACGCTGAGCGACGCGAAGGGCCGCGTGCTGCCGCTGGGTTCGAAGATCGAGAACGAGGCCGGCCAGGAGGTCGGCATCGTCGGCCCCGACGGCCAGGCCTTCGTGACCGGCGCGGGCCAGAGCGGCAGCCTCACGGTGCGCTGGGGGCAGGGCGCGAACGACCAGTGCACGGTGGCCTACACCCTGCCCGAGGACGCCAATCCGCCGCCGATCCGCGAATTCACGGGGCAGTGCATCGGCAGCGCGGTCGACAGTGCGGCGCTGTTCGCGCCGCGAGCAAAGAAGAAGGGAGCGGAATGAACCGCAGCAATCCGTCGGGCGCGATGAAGGCGTTCTTCTCGTCCCCGCTGCGCCGCGGCGCCTCGCTGATCGCCGGGCTCGTGCTGCTGGTGGCCGCGCAGGAGGCGAGTGCCCTGTGCTCGCTCAACACCGCGGGCGGCTATGTCCCGAAGAACATCAACATGGTGATGGGACGCATCGTCGTCAGCCCGGACCTGCCCGTGGGCAGCCTCATCACCACGGCCAAGACCTTTCCCATCTACCAGGCGGGTTCGAACAACACGCCATTCACCTGCTCCGGCGGCGGCACCCTGTTCGGGGTCATCAATTCCGCGGCGGTGGGCGCGGAGTGGTCGGGGAAGGAAAAAGTCTTCGCCACCAACGTGGCGGGCATCGGCATCCGCCTGCTGCGACGGGCCACGGGGGGCAACCCGCCCGACGTGTACTACCCGCACACCTTGTCGACCACCACCACGTTCGGATCGTTCGCGACCAACGCGGACTTCGTGGTCGAGCTCTACAAGATCGCCCCCGTCACCGGCAGTGGCCCGCTGGTCAGCGGCATCTACACCACCTATTCCGGCGACCGGGGCGGCTCGGCCGTGACCACCCGCGTCGACGGCGACGCCATCACCATCGTCACGCCCAGCTGCCTCGTGGACACGGGCTCGAAGAACATTCCGGTGGTGTTCGGCAAGGTGCCGCAGAGCGATTTCAAGGGCCGTGGCACGACCGCGGCGGAGCGCAACTTCAACATCCGGCTCAAGTGCAACGCCGGGGTCGGCACGCAGAACACCGTCTACCTGCGCATGGACGCCACGCCCGATCCGGCCGGCGATGCAGGCGTGCTGCGCATCAGCCAGGCCAGCGGCTCGGCCACCGCCACCGGCGTGGGCATCCAGATCATCGATGGCCAGAAGGTGCCGGTGAAGTACGGCGACGACGCACTGGTGGGGCCGTCGAAGGACGGCGACTACGTGCTGCCCTATACCGCGCGCTATTTCCAGACCGGCAACACCGTGACGCCGGGGCAGGCCAACGGCATGGCGACCTTCACGCTCGACTACAAGTAACTGGGCAAGGCGATCCGCAAGATGGATGCGCCGGGCCTGGTGAGCACCCGGGCCGGCGAGCGGCCGTCGCCGCTTCGCGTTCAGTCCACGTCCGGCCGCATCGGGATGTCGCCCATCGCGTCATCCTCGCGCAGCCCGCGCGCGGCCTTCAGCAGCTCGATCGACAGTCCGTCGCCGTGGCCCGCGAAGCCTTGTGCGATGCCCTCCAGCGCGGTCGAGAGGCCGAGCTCCCCGTCGGCGCGCGCATCCATGCTGATGTTGAGCACGCGCGCCGCCATCTGGCGGTAGGTGACGGCGCCCGCGCCCTCCAGCGCCGCGACCAGGTCGAGGTACAGCGCCAGGTTCATGTCGAACACGAGCTTGGGGGTGATCTCGAAATCCTCGCTGTTGTTCTTCTTGTCCATGCCATGACTCCTTTCTTCGGGAGTCTCCACTCTAGCCACAAAAAGCGCGCGCGCTCGTCGGACACGGGCGATGTTGCTCAACGCGCACGCGTTCGAGGCCGCGCGCCCCCGCCGCCGTCACCCGAGCCGCAGCAGCAGCGCCGAGGCCGCGCACACCAGCAGGAAGGGCACGCTCAGGCGATGGAACTCGCGCAGCCCGTTCGGCAATTTGGCGAGCCGCAGCGCGATCAGGTTGGCGAGCGAGCCCAGCACGCAGCCGAAGCCGCCCACGCTCACGCCGGCGGCCAGCGCCGGCAGGTCGTGCACATAGCGGTCGAGCAGGATGGTGGCCGGCACGTTGCTGATGAACTGCGAGCTCACGATCGCCGCCAGATAGGCGCGCCAGCCCTCGGCGATCGGCCATTGCGTCATCAGCGCGGCGATGAAGGGCAGCTCGGCGAGCTGGCGCAGGTCGACGAACATCAGCGCGATGATCGCGAGCAGCGCCCAGTCGACGTCGCGCAGCACGCGGCGCTGGAACAGCAGGTAGGCGCCGAACACGACCGCCAGGCCCGCGGCCAGCCAGTGCCGGTCGAGCGCGACCACGAAGCCCACGAACAGCAGGCCCGACAGCGCCAGCAGCCGCGGCTGCACCGGCGCGCTGTCGGCCGCGGGCTTGAGCGCGATCGCGGTGCGCGGCACCAGCAGCCAGACGGCGGCGAACAGCCAGAACAGCATCACGCCCACGGTCGGCGCCATCATCCCCATGAAGCCCGCGAAGCTCTCGCCGCTGCGGTGCCACAGGTAGAGGTTCTGCGGATTGCCGATCGGCGTGAGCGCCGAGCCCGCGTTCACCGCCAGCGCCTCCAGCACCACCAGCCGTGCCAGCGGCAGGTGCGCCTGGGTGGCGAGCACGCGCGTGAGCGGCACCAGCAGGAACAGGCTGACGTCGTTGGTGACCAGCGCCGACAGCACGGCGGCGCTGGCAACGAGCAGCAGCGCGAGCTGGCGCAGGTTGGTGGTGCGCGCCAGCAGGCGCTGCGCGGCCGACTGCAGCACGCCGCTCTTCTCCACGCCCTGCGTGATCGCGAGCAGGCCCGCGAGCGCGCCCACGGTCTGCCAGTCGATCAGCTTCAGCCAGTCGAGCGGCGCGCGCGGCCGCAGGAAGGCGAACAGCACGGCCACCGCCACCAGCACCCAGAGCAGGCCGTTGCCGCCGCCCTCGTGGGGCGATGCGGTGTCCGCGGAGGCGGTGGCGGGAGGCAGGGCGGACGCGGTGTCTTTGGTCATGGAGCGGCGGTGGTCAGGGCGGCGGAAGCGTGCGCGGCACGCGCTTCCCGCCCCCGAGTTTCGGGCATGGCGAGCGCGAACAGCGCGAGCGCCGCCGCGGCGATGGCCGCGAGCACGACGAAGGCGGTGCCGTAGCCGGCCGCGTGCGCGATGCTGCCCGCCAGCAGGTTGCTGAGCGCCGCGCCCAGCCCGACGCAGGCCGCGCCCAGGCCGAGCGCGAAGTTGAAGCGGCCGCTGCCGCGCGTGAGGTCGCCGATCATCAGGGTCAGCATCACGCCGAAGATGCCCGCGCCGATGCCGTCGAGCACCTGCAGCGCGAGCAGCGCGGCGGGGCTGTCGGCCAGCAGGTAGAGCAGCCCGCGCACCGGCAGCACCGCGAAGCCGACCAGGAACACCGGCTTGCGCGCGAGCCGCGGCGCCCAGCGTCCGACCGCCATCGCGATCGGGATGGTCACCAACTGCGTGACGATCACCCCGGCCGAGAGCCACAGCGTGGCCGCGGCGCCGGTGCGCGAGCCGACCTTCTGCGCCACCAGCGTCAGCATCGCGGCATTGGCCAGGTGGAACAGGAAGGCGCAGGCCAGCAGCACGACGAGGCGGCGGTCGTGCCAGCGGACGGTGCCCTGGGCGGCATCGGGCGGCGCGTCGGCGCCGCGCGCCAGCCGCGGGTCGACGTCGCGGTCGCGGATCAGCAGCGCCGCCGCGATGGTCGGCAGCGCCATCGCCACCGCGTAGAAGAACATCGCGCGCGGCCCGAAGGCATGGCCGACCCAGCCGGTGCCCAGCGCCCACAGCACCGTGCCGGCCGCGGTGATCGCGGCGTTGCGGCCGATGCGCGCGTCGAGGCCGGCGCGGCCCACCATGCCGAGACTGGTGGCCGCGAGGGCGGGCGCGACCAGCGTGCCCGCGGCGCCGATCAGCGACTGGCCCGCGAGGATGGTGCCGTAGAGCGGCCACTGGGCCATCGCCACCAGGCACAGCGCGATCAGCGCGACCGCGCCCGCGATCCAGCGCGGCTTGCGGCGCACGCTGTCGATCAGCGCGCCGGCCGGCGCCTGCACCGCCAGCCCGACCAGCGCCGAGACGAACATCACGCTGCCGATGCGCTGCGGATCCCAGGCCAAGGTGCCGGCCATGAAGACCACCAGGAAGGGGCCGACGCCGCCCTGGATGTCGGGCGCGAAGAAGGCCAGCGCATCGAGGGCGCGCAGGCTGCGGCGGGTGGGCGCGGTCGTCATGGCGGGACGAGGCCGGAGCTCAGGAAGCCGGGCCGCGCGGAGCGGGGCGCGGACCCGGGCCCGCGTCAGGACCCGCGCCTGGGCGCGGACCGCGCAGCACCTCGGCCACCGTGTCCGCCGTCGGGCCCAGGCCGGTGGCCTCGAGCACCGTGCCCTGCGCGCCGCGCGTGCCCCAGCCGCGCGCATGGAGCTCGGCGCCCGGCTTCAGCTGGTCGCGGTACATCGCGCCCACGTGCGGTGGGAAGCGCACGATGGTCTGGTCGGCCAGCAGCACGCCGCGCACGTCGCCGCGGTCGGTGTAGAGCAGGCGTTCGATGCGGCCCTGCGCGCTCAGCGCATCGAGCGCGCCCGGTTCGCGCGGCGGCCGCGGCGGCGCCATGCCGGGTGCGGGCGGGGTGTCGACCAGGCTGCGGCCGTTGGCTTCGAGCGAGCGCATGCGCAGCACCGGCACGCCGGGCGCGCGCCAGCCGCCGACCTGCACCGTGTCGCCGGGCTGCAGCAGCTGCATCGCGTCGGCAGACAGGTGCGGCGGGAACGCGACCTGGGTGCCGTCGGCCAGCAGCAGGCCATCGGCCTCGCCGCCGGGGTTGAGCAGGAAGCGTTGCACGCGGCCGGTGACGACCGTGCCGGCCTCGGGCGCGGCCGCCGCGGCGCCCGGGGGCAGCGGAGCACCGGGCGGCGGGGGCGGCAATTGGGCGAAGGCCGTGCCGCCCGCGAGCAGGATGGCGGCGGCGATGAAGGGGGTGCGGACTGTCATGGAAGGCTCCTTGCGGGTGGATGTCTCCAGGACATCTCACGCAACGTGCCAGCACCGAAATCCTTTGAAATCAACGACTTGCGGGCGTCGCCGCGGCGGCGTCCGGATGATCCGGAGACAGCGGGCGTCCGCTTTCCGGACACCGCTTCATTCGAGGCCGTACTGCGTCAGCTTGCGATAGAGCAGTTGGCGGTGGATGCCGAGTCGCCGCGCCGCTTCGGCCCGGTTGCCCTGCGTCTGCGCGAGCGCATGCGCGATCAGCAGCCGCTCCAGCCTTTCGACGGCCACCGGCAGTTCGCCCTCGAGCCAGTCCGCGGGCAGCGCCGGCGCGGCATCGGCGGCCGGTGCTGCGCCCAGCGCGGCGGCCAGGTCGGCGTCGCCGATCACGCGGTGCCGCACCAGCGCCTGGCAGCGCTCCATCGCATTGCGCAGCTCGCGCACGTTGCCGGGCCAGGGGTGGCCGAGCAGGCGCCGGGCCGCCTCGGCCGACAGCGATTTCGGCGGCTCGGTCGCATCGCGCGGGACCGCGCGGCGCAGGAAGTGCTCGGCCAGCGGGATGATGTCGGCCAGCCGCTCGCGCAACGGCGGCAGTCGGATCGACAGCACGTCGAGCCGGTACAGCAGGTCCTCGCGAAAGCGCCCTTCGCGCACGGCTACGCGCAGGTCGCGATGGGTCGCGGCGACCACGCGCACGTCGACCTTCACCGTGCGGTGCCCGCCCAGCGGCGTGACCTCGCCCTCCTGCAGCGCGCGCAGCATCTTGGCCTGCACGTCGAGCGCCATGTCGCCGATCTCGTCGAGCAGCAGCACGCCGCCGTCGGCCGCGCGGAAGCAGCCGAGCCGCTCGCCGGTGGCGCCGGTGAAGGCGCCGCGCACATGGCCGAACAGCTCGCTCTCGAGCAGCTCCTTCGGAATGGCCGAGCAGTTGATGGCCACGAAGGGCCCGCCGGCGCGCGCCGAATGGCGGTGCAGCGCGCGCGCCACCATCTCCTTGCCGGTGCCCGTCTCGCCGAGCACCAGCACCGGCATCGCGCTGGCGGCGGCCAGGCCGATGCGCTTGTGCACCTCGCGCATGGCTTCGCCCGGGCCGATCAGCGCGGCGTCGTCCTCCTCATCGGGAGCGGACGAAGGCGCGGCCGCCGTGCGCTGCTGCAGCGCGCGCTCGAGCACCTCGCGCACCGCCTCGCGGCCGATCGGCTTGGCCAGGTGGTCGAAGGCGCCCAGGCGCATCGCCTCGATGGTGTTGCCCGCGCTCGAGAACGCGGTGAGCACGATCACCGGCGGCAGCCGGCCCGCGCGGGCGCGCAGCGCCGAGAGCGTCTGCAGGCCGTCCATGCCGGGCATGCGGTGGTCGAGGAACACGGCGTCGAAGCGCGTGTGCGCGAGCGCCTCGAGGGCCTCGGCGCCGCCGGACACGGCCGTCACGCCGTGGCCCAGGCCCTCGATGGTTTCGGCCAGCGTGTCGCGGAAAGCGTCGTCGTCGTCGACGATCAGGAGGTGCGCCATGGAAGCTCCAGTTCGAAACGGGTGCCCGGCGCCTGCGGCAGGTGGCGCAGCTCGCCGCCATGCGCCAGCGCCACCTCGCGCGCCAGCGCCAAGCCCAGGCCGGTGCCGTCGGCGCGGCCGGTGGCGAAGGGCTCGAACAGGCTGGCCTGCAGCGACTCGGGCACGCCCGCGCCGTCGTCGTCGACGCGCAGCGCCAGCGTGCGCGCATCGGGCTGCACCGCCGCGAGCACGACCTCGCCGCCGCGCGGCGCATGGCGCACGGCGTTGTCGAGCAGGTTGTCGATGGCGCGCGCCAGGTGCACGGGGTCGAACACGGCGCTGTCGGGCGCCTCGTGCCGCAGTACGAGCCGCACGCCCGCGGCTTCCGCTTTCGGCGCCACGGCCGCCAGCCGTTCCTCGAGCCAGCGCGCGAGCGGCACCGGCACCGGGGCCAGCGTCACGGGTTGCACCAGCGCGAGCAGGCTCTGCACCAGCCCGTCGAGCCGGTCGATCTGGCCGACGATGGCCTGCAGCGCCGGGCCTTGCCGCTCGGGCGAGGCGGCCAGCGCGTTCTCGGCCTTCAGCCGCATGGTGGCGATGGGGTTGCGGATCTCGTGCGCGATGCCGCCCGTCATGCGGCCCAGCGCGGCCAGCCGCTGGTCGCGGCTGCGCTGCTGCGCGGCCGCGCGCAGGTGGGCGCGCGCCTCCTCGAAGCGCAGCCGGTAGCGGTTGAAGCCGTCGACGATGCGGTCGAGCTCGCGCACGCCGGTGCGCGGCAGCTCGGGCATGGCGTCGCCGTCGGCATCGGCCTGCGCCAGCCGGCTCTCGAGGCGTTGCACATGGCGCAGCCCGCGCAGCAGGATCGAGCCCAGCCACAGGCCCGAGGCCAGCACCAGCAGCAACAGCACGCCGAGCCCGGTGCGCAGGCTGTCCTGGGCCGCGAGCGCGCCGCCGCTGGTGCGCGTCATGGTCCAGGCGGCGAGGTCGTCGGCCGGCGCGGGCAGCGGGCAGGCCGAGACGATCAGCGCCTCGCGGCTGCCGCGCACCACGTCGGTCTGCGGCTGGCGGGTGCGCGCCGCGAGTTGCGCCAGCTGGGCGATCAGCGGCTGCTCGGCCGCGGGCACGTCTCGCTTGACGCCGCTGCCCTCGTAGGTCGGGTAGGCGTAGGCCAGCGGGCCGTCGACCGCATGCCAGACGCCGCCCTCGACCTGCGGCGTCTCGATCAGCACCAGCTGCAGCAGCACGCGCAGCAGGTCGACCTCGGGCCGTGGCGGCGCGGGCGCGGCGATCGATTTGGCGTAGCGCGCCGCGATCGCGCGGCAGGACTGCTCGGTGGCGGCGCGGCCGGCCGCCACCTGGGCGCCCGCGCTGCTGCGGTAGAGCGTGAACATCACGACCGCGAGCGCGGCGCACATGCCGAGCAGCAGCACCCAGAAGAAGACCAGTTGACCGCGCAGGGATTTCATCTGCCGCGATCCTGCCCGGTCTTCGGGTCGCGGCGCGTCAGCCGCGGACGCGTTCTCGCAGCTCGCGCTTGAGCACCTTGCCGATCGCGCTGCGCGGCAGCTCGTCGATCAGCGCCAGGCCCGCGAGCCGCTGCGTCTTGCCGACCTGGGCATTGGCCCACTGCAGCAGCGCCTCGGCGGCGGTGGCATCGCCCTCGCGGCGCACCACGAAGGCCATCGGCGTCTCGCCCCATTGCTCGGAGGGCACGCCGACCACCGCCACGTCGGCCACGGCCGCATGGCAGCGCAGCACCGCCTCGAGGTCGCTCGGGTAGATGTTGAAGCCGCCGCTGATGATCATGTCCTTCTTGCGGTCGAACAGCGTGAGGAAGCCGTCGGCGTCGAAGCGGCCCACGTCGCCGGTGCGGATGAAGCGCTTGCCCGTCGCGTCGAACCACTCGGCCTCGCGCGTCTTCTCGGGCTGGCGGTGGTAGCCGGTCATCATGCCGGCCGAGTGGCCGACCACCTCGCCGGCCACCTCGGTGTCGCCGGCCGGCAGCTCGCGGCCTTCCTCGTCGATCAGCCGGATGTCGCTGCCCGGTGCCGGCTGGCCCACGGTGTGCAGCTTGGTCGGATGCAGGTGGGCCTCGAGGATGCAGGTGCCGCCGCCCTCGGTCATGCCGTAGAACTCGATCAGCCCGCCGGGCCAGCGCGCGAGCACGTCGGCCTTGAGCGCGGCATTGAAGGGCGCGCTGGTGCTGAACTTGAAGCGGTAGGCCGAGAGGTCGTGCGCGTCGAAGCGCGGATGCGCCATCAGCCTCTGGTACTGCACCGGCACCAGCATGGTGTGGGTCACGCGGTGCCGTTCGGCCAGCTGCAGGTAGCCGAGCGCGTCGAACTTGGGCATCAGCACCACGCAGCCGCCGAAGGCCAGCGTGGGGAAGAACACGACCAGCGTGGTGTTCGAGTACAGCGGCGTCGACAGCAGCGTGACGGTGTGGCTGTCGTACTCGTACTTGGCGCCGCGCTGCACATGGGCCCAGCGCATGCCGTGGCCCTGCACGATGCCCTTGGGCTCGCCCGTGGTGCCCGAGGAATAGATGATGTTGAAGGCCGTGCCGGGCTGCACGTCGGCGGGCTCGGGCGTGGCGCCTTCGGGCGCGAGCCAGTCGGCCAGCGACCGGCCGATGGCCGAGCCGTCGAGCGCCACGCGCGCGATGCCGCCGGGCTGCGCCGGGCCGATCACCTCGGCCGCGCCCGCGTCGGCGAACAGGATGCGCGCATCGGCGTCCGAGATCATGCGCGCCAGGCTGGCCGGCGTGGAGCCGGGGGCCAGCGGCGCCACCGCCACGCCCGCGCGCAGCGCGCCGAGGAACACGGCCGCGTAGTTCACCGAGGAGGCGGCGCAGACCGCGATCGCGTCGCCGGCGCGCAGGCCGTCGCGCTGCAGGCTGGCGGCGATGCGATCCATCAGCGCATCGAGCGCGCGGTAGTCGAGCTGCTGCGCGGCGTCGGCGAGCGCGGGGCGCTCGGGGGTGTTGTGCGCGTGGAAGCGGATCAGGTCGGCGATCACGCCGAAGTCGCGTTCCATCAGGGCCTGAAAGGAAGCGTCGGAAGAAGCGGAAGCGGGTTGCTGCAAGGTCGGATCCTCGGTCGTTGCCGGTCGTGCAGGATAGCGAAGATGCCCGGCGCCCGGTGAGCCCGAGGCGACGGGCCGCGCCATGAAAAAAGCGGCCCGAAGGCCGCTCGTTGCAGGGGGCTCGCGTGGCTCAGACGCCGGCCGCGTGCGCCTGCTGGTCCGCGTGATAGCTCGAGCGCACCATCGCGCCCACGGCCGCGTGCGAGAAGCCCATCTTGTAGGCCTCTTCCTCGAACATCTTGAAGGTGTCGGGATGCACGTAGCGGCGCACCGGCAGGTGCGAGCCCGACGGCGACAGGTACTGGCCGATGGTCAGCATGTCGATGTCGTGGGCGCGCATGTCGCGCATCACCTGCAGGATCTCCTCGTCGGTCTCGCCGAGGCCGACCATGATGCCGCTCTTGGTCGGCACCTCGGGGTGCAGCGCCTTGAACTTCTTCAGCAGGTTGAGGCTGAACTGGTAGTCGCTGCCCGGGCGCGCTTCCTTGTACAGGCGCGGCGCGGTCTCGAGGTTGTGGTTCATCACGTCGGGCGGCGCGGCCTTGAGGATCTCGAGCGCGCGGTCGTCGCGGCCGCGGAAGTCGGGCACCAGGATCTCGATCTGCGTCATCGGCGAGAGCTCGCGGATGTTCCTGATGCAGTCGACGAAGTGCTGGCTGCCGCCGTCGCGCAGGTCGTCGCGGTCGACGCTGGTGATCACCACGTACTTCAGGCGCAGCTTGGCGATGGTCTTCGCGAGGTTGAGCGGCTCGTCCTTGTCGAGCGGATCGGGGCGGCCATGGCCCACGTCGCAGAAGGGGCAGCGCCGCGTGCACTTGTCGCCCATGATCATGAAGGTGGCGGTGCCGTTGCCGAAGCATTCGCCGATGTTGGGGCACGACGCTTCCTCGCAGACCGTGTGCAGGTTGCTCTCGCGCAGGATCTGCTTGATCTCGTAGAAGCGCGTGGTGGGGCTGCCGGCCTTGACGCGGATCCACTCGGGCTTCTTGAGCACCTCGCCCTGCTGGATCACCTTGACGGGGATGCGCGAGAGCTTGGCCGCGGCCTTCTGCTTGGCCAGCGGGTTGTAGGTTTCGGCGCTCTGGGCGTCGCGGACGACTTCGGTGGTGCTCATTGGAGTTCTCGTCAAGGCGCCAGGAAAGTACCGAGCTTGCGGCCCAGCACGGCGGCGGCTTCTTCCCATGTGGATTGGACGCCGATTGTAGAAAGGTCGACCGTTTGCAGCCCGGCGTAGCCGCAAGGGTTGATCCGCGAGAAGGGTTCGAGGTCCATGTCGACGTTGAGCGCCACGCCGTGGTAGGTGGCGTGGCGGCTGACCTTGATGCCCAGCGCGGCGATCTTGCCGAGGCCGCGGAACGGGTCGTGCTCGGGCCGCGGGCCGGTGAGGGCGGCGTGCGAGAACGGGTCGTCCAGGCGCACGTAGATGCCGGGCGCGCCCGCCACGCGGTGGCCGGTGACGCCGAAATGCGACAGCGTGCGCAGCACCGCCTCCTCGAGCCGGTAGACGTATTCCTTGACGAAGTAGCCCGCGCGGCGCAGGTCGATCAGCGGATAGGCCACCACCTGGCCCGGGCCGTGGAAGGTGACCTGGCCGCCGCGGTCGGTCTGCACCACGGGGATCTCGCCGGGGTTGAGGATGTGGTCCTGGCGGCCCGCGATGCCCTGCGTGAAGACTGGCGCGTGCTCGCAAATCCATAGCGCGTCGGTCGTGTCGGGCGTGCGTTCCAGCGTGAACTGCTTCATCGCGGCGAAGGTGGCGGCGTAGTCGACGCGGCCTTGCCAGTCGAGGGCGATGGGGGGCGCTGCGGTGTCGGTGCTCATCGTGGGGGCTGCCGCTCGGGCAGGGTGCGGGTCTCGCCGATGGCGAGCGTGAAGAAATCGTCGGCGGCCACGCCCTGGGCCTGGAGCGCGGCGGCGAGGTCGCGCGGCGGCTGGTCGAGCGCCTCGTCGGTCAGCGCGAAGGTGCCCCAGTGCACGCCCAGGCTGCGCTTGGCGCCGAGCTCGCGGTGGATGCGCACGCTCTCCTCGGGATTCACGTGCTGGTCCTTCATGAACCAGCGCGGCTCGTAGGCGCCCACGGGCAGCAGCGCGAGGTCGAAGCCGCCGCCCTGGGCCGGACCCTGGCGCGGCGCGAAGCGGGCCTGGATGTCGGCGAAGTCGCGCGAGTAGCCGGTGTCGCCCGAATAGAAAAGCTGCAGCTTCGGCGACAGCACGGCGAAACCGCCCCACAGCGTCTTCAGCCGGTCGCCGAGGCCGCGCGCGCTCCAGTGCTGGGCGGGCGTGAGGAAGACCTGGGTGGCGTCCGTCGCGGCCGCGAGGCCCGCGCCGTTGCGCTGGATGCGCACCTGCGAAGCCTGCGGCGGGGCGCTTCCGGCACCGGTGCCGGGCGGCAGCTCGAGGCTGTCCCACCAGTCGAGCTCGACCGCGTTGGCGATGCCGCGCTCGGCCAGCCAGGGCGCGATGCCCAGCGGCACCACGAACAGCGGCGATCCGCCGGCCTGCGCCGCGAGCGCCTTCACGCTGGCTTCGTCGAGGTGGTCGTAGTGGTTGTGGCTGATCAGCACCAGGTCGATGCGCGGCAGTTCGGCCAGCGCCAGGCCCGGCGGCTGGAAGCGCTTCGGTCCCGCGAAGGACACCGGCGAGGCGCGCTCGCCGAACACCGGGTCGGTCAGCAGGTTGAGGCCGCCGGTCGCGGTCGGCAGCTGCACCAGCACGGTGGCATGGCCGATGAAGGTGGCGGTGGGGCGCATCGGCTGCGCCGTGGCGTTGGCGCGCAGCAGCGCGAGGTCGGGCTTGACCACCGGCGGCGGCGCCTCGGGCGCTTTCGGCAGGCCCTTGAACCACGACGGGATCTGCCAGCGCACCAGCACGTCGATGAAGAAGTTCTTGGGCTGGAACTCGACGTAGTTGTCCTGGAAGCCGTCGCTCCGGTGATGCGGGCGGCTCGCGTCGTAATAGGGATTGGGGGCGGTGGAGCAGGCCACCGCCAGGCCGCCCGCGCACAGCGCGGCCGCGAGGTGCCGCCAGCGTGTCAGCGCACAACGCGGCATCGCTCGCCCGTGCTCAGAGCACGACCTTGACCATCGGGTGCGAGGACAGGGCGCGGTAGATGTCGTCGAGCTGCTCGCGGCTGGTGGCGGTCACGGTGATCGTCACGCCGAGGTAGTTGCCGGCCTTGCTGTCGCGCAGCTCGACGGTGGTGGCGTCGAAGCTCGGGTCGAAGCGCTCGGCGATCTGGGTGATCGCGTGCACGAAGCCGTCGACCTTCGCGCCCATCACCTTGATCGGGAACTGCGAGGGGTACTCGATCAGCGAATCCTTGCGCGGATCGGTGACGGCGTCGGCCGCGTCGGCGGCCGGTGCGGGCGTGTCGGGACGTTCGGTGCTCATGCGGATACTCCTCGTGGCGGCTGCTGCGCCTGTGCGTTGCGTCGCTTGGCCTCCTGGTAGGCCGCGTACAAGCTCTGGTAGATGGGGCCGGGTCGGCCATTGCCAATGGGCCGGTCGTCGAGTTGCGTCACGGGCAGCACCTCCTTGGTGGCCGAGGAGATCATCAGCTCGTCGGCCGCGAACACCTCGTCGCGCGCGATGCGCCGCAGCGCGAACGGGATGCCATGCTCGGCGCACAGGCGCTCGAGCAGGCCGTAGCGGATGCCGGTCAGCACCAGGTTGTCGCGCGGCGGGCCGAGCACGGTGCCGTCCTTGACCACCCAGACGTTGCTCGAGGCGGCCTCGCTGAGCCAGTCGTCGCGGAACATCACGGTCTCGGTCGCGCCCGCGTCCACACCGATCTGGCGCGCGATCACCGCGCCCAGCAGGCTGGTGCTCTTGATGTGCGCCTTGGCCCAGCGGAACTCGTCGGCCGTCACGCATCGCACGCCGTCCGTGCGCGCCGCCTCGCCGGGCAGGGTGAGGGTGTTGACCATCGCGAAGACGGTGGGCACGATGCCCTGGACCATCGCGTGGTCGCGCGGCGCCACCCCGCGCGTGACCTGGATGTAGACCGAAACGCTGGCTTCGCCGGTCGCCGAGGCCACCAGCCGCCCGGCCAGCGCGCGCCAGCCCTCGCGCGTGTGCGGGTTCGGGATGCGGACCTCGGCGAGCGAGCGCTCGAGCCGGGCCAGGTGTTCGTCGAGGCAGAACAGGTGGCCGTCGTAGGCCGGGATCACTTCGTAGATGCCGTCGCCGAAGATGAAGCCGCGGTCCAGGACGCTGATCTTCGCGTCGCGCAGCGGAAGGTATTCGCCATCGAGATGGCACAGGGTGGCGGGCAGGGATTGCATGGCGCAAATTATGAGCGCCGGGCCGAAGGTGTCGCTTGTGCGCCCAAGATGTCAGGATCGGCGCGGGTTTGTCCTTATAATCAGAGGCTTTGTAGAATTCGCGGTAGGCAAGGGGTCGCATTCCAAATGACAACCAAGACCCCTGAAGCTGAACCCGAGGCCGAAATCTCTGATTTCGAGCCGCTCACGCCCGAAGAGGCGCAGCGGCTGCGCGAGCAAAATCCCGAACTGTCGCCCTGGTGGGTGATCGGGGCCCAAGTGGCCTTGGGAGTGATCGTGGCGGGAGTTGCATGGGTGTGGACTGGACTGTCGTCCGCCGCCGTGTCGGCGCTCTACGGAGCGATGGCGGTGGCTGTACCGGCGGCGCTGTTCGTTCGAGGCGTACGGCGCGGAACGGGAGCAGTGTCACAGTCCGCTGCCATGCTGAGGTTTTTTGTGTGGGAGTCGATCAAGATCGTGCTGACCGTGGCCATGCTGGTCGCGGCACCATGGCTGGTCGGAGGGCTGAACTGGCTGGCGCTGGTCGCTGGCGTGATCGCCGCCCTGAAGACGTACTGGATCGCGCTCGTGGTGCGGCCCAGGTTGTTGAACCGGATTTGACTGTTTAAAAAAGAGACGCTGAAGATGGCCGCCGAAGGACACGCACCGACTGCGAGTGAGTACATCGTTCATCACCTCCAGCATTGGCAGGTCGACTGGAGTCTCAATCCCGTGGTGCAGAAGTCGATCGTCGACTTCAACATCATCAATCTCGACTCCGTCCTGTATGCGCTGATCATCGGCGCACTGGGCTGCTTCGTGCTCTGGCTGGCCGCGCGCAAGGCCTCGTCGGGCGTGCCGGGCCGCTTCCAGGCCGCGGTCGAGATCCTGGTCGAGATGGTCGACAACCAGACCAAGGCCAACATCCACAACGCCAAGAGCCGCAAGTTCATCGCGCCGCTCGCGCTCACGGTGTTCGTCTGGATCTTCCTGCTCAACGCGATGGACATGCTGCCGGTGGATCTGCTGCCGGCCATCTGGGCGAAGTTGCATGAAGTTGCCGGCCACGATCCGCACCACGCGTACATGCGCGCCGTGCCCACGGCCGACTTGTCCACCACGCTGGGCCTGTCGACCTCCGTGCTGCTGTTGTGCCTGCTCTACAGCATCAAGATCAAGGGCGTCGGCGGCTGGGCGCACGAACTGGTGACCGCGCCGTTCGGCACCAGCAAGAACCCCGCGTTTGCCGTGATCCTCGGCATCGTCAACCTGCTGATGCAGATCATCGAGTACGTGGCCAAGACCGTGTCGCATGGCATGCGGCTGTTCGGCAACATGTACGCGGGCGAACTCGTTTTCATGCTGATCGCGCTCATGGGCGGCGCGATGGCTGCGTCGTTCTCGGGAGTGCTGTTGCCAGTGGGCCACGTCATTGCCGGTACTGTCTGGGCGATCTTCCACATTCTGGTGATCACGCTCCAGGCATTCATTTTCATGATGCTGACGCTCATTTATCTGGGCCAGGCTCATGAGGCCCACTGAGGCTCGGTTCCCTTTCGTTCTTTTTCTTTTGCATTCATCCAGTTAAATCTAAGGAGTCATCATGGAAGCATCCAACGTTCTCGGTCTCGTTGCTCTCGCCTGTGGTCTGATCGTCGGTCTCGGCGCTATCGGTGCATCGATCGGTATCGCCCTGATGGGTGGCAAGTTTCTGGAATCGTCGGCCCGTCAGCCCGAACTGATGAACGACCTGCAGACCAAGATGTTCATCTTGGCCGGTCTGATCGACGCGGCCTTCCTGATCGGCGTGGCCATCGCCCTGCTGTTCGCGTTCGCCAACCCCTTCCTGTCCGCCCTGCCGAAGTAATCCGGTTTCAACGCCACTCTAGAAAGGTGTTGCCGTGAGTATCAACGCGACCCTGTTCGTTCAGGCCATCGTCTTCCTGTTGCTCGTGCTGTTCACGATGAGATTCGTGTGGCCGCCGATCGCGAAGGCTTTGGATGACCGGGCACAAAAGATCGCCGCGGGCCTGGCGGCCGCCGACAAGGCCAAGGCCGAACTGCAGTCCGCCAACCAGCGCGTCGAACAGGAACTGTCGGCTTCTCGCACCGAGACCGCCAGCCGTCTGGCCGACGCCGAGCGCCGCGCCCAGCAGATCATCGAAGAAGCCAAGGGCCGTGCGAACGAAGAGGCCAACAAGATCGTCGCGGCTGCCCGTGACGAGGCCGAGCAGCAGACCGTGCGCGCCCGCGAAGCCCTGCGCGAGCAGGTTGCCGCGCTGGCCGTCAAGGGTGCCGAGCAGATTCTCCGCAAGGAAGTCGATGCCGGCGTCCATGCCGACCTGCTCCAGCGCCTGAAGACCGAGCTCTGAGGACGACATGGCCGAACTCGCGACCATTGCCCGTCCCTACGCTGAAGCGCTGTTCCAGGCCAGTGCCGGCAACCTCGATGCCACCACCGGCTGGATCGACCAGCTGGCCGCCGTCGTCGGGAACCCGCAGCTGCTGCAGTTCGCGGCCAATCCCAAGGTCGCGCCCGAGCAGGTCGTCGGCCTGGTCGCCGGCCTGCTGTCCCAGCCGCTGCCGGACCTCGGCACGAACTTCCTTCGCACCGTCCTCGACAACGGCCGCCTCGCGGCCGTTCCCGAGGTGGCGGTCCAGTTCCGTGCCCTCAAGAACGCCAGCAGCGGTTCGTCCGATGCGGTGATCTACAGCGCCTTCCCGATCGAAGGCGCCGCGCTGCAGGACATCGAGGCGGCGCTCGTGCGTCGCTTCGGTCGCAAGCTCAAGACGAGCGTCGCGATCGACCCCGAGCTGATCGGCGGCATCCGTGCCGTGGTCGGCGACGAGGTGCTCGACATGTCCGTCAAGGCCCGGCTCGAACAAATGAAAGCTGCGCTCACCGCCTGAGGCGGTCTGTCGCCGCGGTAAGCCCTATTTATTGAAAGAAGGAAAGAGTCATGCAACTCAATCCCGCAGAAATTTCCGAGCTGATCAAGAGCCGCATCGAAGGGCTTGGCGTCAGCGCAGATATCCGTAACCAGGGCACCGTGGTGTCGGTGACCGACGGCATCGTGCGCGTGCACGGCCTGTCGGACGCGATGCAGGGCGAAATGCTCGAGTTCCCGCCCACGGCCGACGGCGTCCCGTCGTACGGCCTGGCGCTGAACCTCGAGCGCGATTCCGTCGGCGCCGTGATTCTGGGCGAGTACGAGCACATCTCCGAAGGCGACACCGTCAAGTGCACGGGCCGCATCCTGGAAGTGCCGGTGGGCCCCGAGCTCATCGGCCGCGTGGTCAACGCGCTGGGCCAGCCGATCGACGGCAAGGGTCCGATCAACGCCAAGATGACCGACGTGATCGAGAAGGTCGCACCGGGCGTGATCGCACGGAAGTCCGTCGACCAGCCGATGCAGACCGGCCTCAAGTCGATCGACTCGATGGTGCCCGTCGGCCGTGGCCAGCGCGAGCTGATCATCGGTGACCGCCAGACCGGCAAGACCGCCGTGGCGATCGACGCGATCATCAACCAGAAGGGTCAGAACATGACCTGCGTCTACGTCGCGATCGGCCAGAAGGCTTCGTCGATCAAGAACGTGGTGCGCTCCCTCGAACAAGCCGGCGCGATGGACTACACCATCGTGGTGGCCGCATCGGCGTCGGAATCGGCCGCCATGCAGTACGTGTCGGCCTACTCGGGCTGCACGATGGGCGAATACTTCCGCGACCGCGGTCAGGACGCCCTGATCGTCTATGACGATCTGTCGAAGCAGGCCGTGGCCTACCGTCAGGTGTCGCTGCTGCTGCGCCGCCCGCCGGGCCGCGAAGCCTACCCCGGCGACGTGTTCTATCTCCACAGCCGTCTGCTCGAGCGCGCGGCCCGCGTGAACGCCGACTACGTCGAAGCCTTCACCAAGGGTGAAGTCAAGGGCAAGACCGGTTCGCTGACCGCGCTGCCGATCATCGAAACGCAGGCCGGCGACGTGTCCGCCTTCGTGCCGACCAACGTGATCTCGATCACCGACGGCCAGATCTTCCTGGAAACCAGCCTGTTCAACGCCGGCATCCGTCCCGCCATCAACGCCGGTATCTCGGTGTCGCGCGTGGGTTCGTCGGCACAGACCAAGGCGATCAAGGGCCTGTCGGGCGGTATCCGTACCGACCTCGCGCAGTACCGTGAACTGGCTGCGTTCGCGCAGTTCGCTTCCGACCTCGACGAAGCCACCCGTAAGCAGCTCGACCGCGGTGCCCGCGTGACCGAACTGCTGAAGCAGGCCCAGTACAGCCCGCTGTCCATCTCGCTGATGAGCGCGTCGCTGTTCGCGGTCAACAAGGGCTTCATGGACGATCTCGACGTCAAGAAGGTCCTGGCCTTCGAGCACGGCCTGCACCAGTTCCTCAAGACCAGCCACGCGGCCCTGCTCGACAAGGTCGAACAGGCCAAGGCGATCGACAAGGACTCGGAAGCCGAACTGCACGCGGCGATCACCTCGTTCAAGAAGTCGTTCGCCTGATCGACCCCCAAAGGAATCCTCATGGCAGCTGGTAAGGAAATCCGCGGCAAGATCAAATCGGTGGAGAACACCAAGAAGATCACCAAGGCCATGGAAATGGTGGCCGCGTCGAAGATGCGCAAGGCGCAGGAACGCATGCGCGCCGCCCGCCCCTACAGCGAGAAGATCCGCAACATCGCGGCCAACCTCGGCCAGGCGAATCCGGAGTACACGCACGCGTTCATGAAGGAGAACGAGGCCAAGGCCGCGGGCTTCATCGTCGTCACGACCGACAAGGGTCTGTGCGGCGGCATGAACACCAACGTGCTGCGCGCCGTGACCGCCAAGCTGCGCGAGCAGCAGTCGGCCGGCAACGCGGTCGAGGCGGTCGCCATCGGCAACAAGGGCCTGGGCTTCCTCAACCGGATCGGCGCCCGCGTGGTGTCGCATGTCACCCAGCTGGGCGACACGCCGCACCTCGACAAGCTGATCGGCCCGGTCAAGGTCCTGCTCGACGCGTACGCCGAGGGCAAGCTGAGCGCCGTGTACCTGTGCTACACGAAGTTCATCAACACGATGCGCCAGGAATCGGTGGTCGAGCAGCTGCTGCCGCTCGCTTCCGAGACGCTGCAGGTCGAGAGCGGCCAGCACGCCTGGGACTACATCTACGAGCCCGATGCGCAGAGCGTCATCGACGAGCTGCTGGTGCGCTACGTGGAATCGCTGGTCTACCAGGCCGTGGCCGAGAACATGGCGTCCGAGCAATCGGCGCGCATGGTCGCGATGAAGGCCGCCACCGACAACGCGGGCAACGTGATCAGCGAGCTGAAGCTGGTCTACAACAAGACCCGCCAGGCCGGCATCACGAAGGAGCTTTCGGAAATCGTGTCGGGCGCGGCCGCAGCGGCGGGCGTCTGATCGAGGCAATGCACAGGGCCACATTGCCCACGGGTCCGTACGCGGACCGGTGACAACGGCCCAGCTCAGAAAAAAGGGGACTCGATTCAATGAAGAAATTTCTCGCTCTGGTGGCCGTGGCTGCCGCTCTGACCGCCTGTTCCAAGAAGGAAGAGGCACCGGCACCCGCGCCCGCTCCTGCGGCCGCACCGGCTCCGGCGCCTGCTCCCGCTGCTTCGGCTCCCGCCGCGGCACCGGCAGCGCCTGCCTCGGCACCGGCTGCAGCAGCACCGACGGCTTCGGCCGCCGACCTGCCGCAAGAGTGCAACGACTACCTGACGAAGGTCAGCGCCTGCGTCAGCTCGCAAAGCGGTGCCGCCGCCGACGCGATGAAGGCCAGCCTCGATCAGACCAAGGCGACCTGGGCTTCGATGGGCGCCGACAAGGCCGCCCTGGGCCAGGCCTGCAAGGCTGCGTCGGACGCTTTCGCCGCGCAAGCCACGGCGATGAAGTGCTGAGCACGACGAGCGCAGAAATTCGAACGCATCGTCATTGACTTCGAGGATGCCGGCCCGGCCGGCATTCTTGCAAAAGCGGCCCGCATTGGCACCAGGACGCTTCTGCAAGAACCTGTCGCAAATTTATTGAGAATCCATCCAGAAGGAAACGCCATGGCTGAAGGAAAAATTGTCCAATGTATCGGCGCCGTGGTCGACGTGGAGTTCCCGCGTGACCAGATGCCCAAGGTGTACGACGCCTTGAAGTTCGAAGGCAGCGCGCTGACCCTCGAAGTGCAACAACAGCTCGGCGATGGCGTGGTGCGCACGATTGCGCTGGGCTCGTCGGACGGCCTGCGCCGCGGCCTCATCGTGACCAACACCGGCGCACCCATCACGGTGCCGGTCGGCAAGGCCACCCTTGGCCGCATCATGGACGTGCTGGGCGCGCCCATCGACGAGCGCGGTCCCGTCAGCCAGGAGCTGACCGCTCCCATCCACCGCAAGGCCCCCGCATACGACGAACTGTCGCCCTCGCAGGACCTGCTGGAAACCGGCATCAAGGTGATCGACCTGGTGTGCCCGTTCGCCAAGGGCGGCAAGGTGGGCCTGTTCGGCGGCGCCGGCGTGGGCAAGACCGTGAACATGATGGAGCTCATCAACAACATCGCGAAGGCCCACTCGGGTCTGTCGGTGTTCGCCGGCGTGGGTGAACGTACCCGCGAAGGCAACGACTTCTATCACGAAATGTCGGACGCCAAGGTGGTGGACCTCGACGACCTGCCGAACTCGAAGGTGTCGATGGTCTACGGCCAGATGAACGAACCCCCGGGCAACCGTCTGCGCGTGGCGCTGACCGGCCTGACCATCGCCGAGTCGTTCCGCGACGAAGGCCGCGACGTTCTGTTCTTCGTCGACAACATCTACCGCTACACGCTGGCCGGTACCGAAGTGTCGGCACTGCTGGGCCGCATGCCTTCCGCCGTGGGCTACCAGCCGACGCTGGCCGAGGAAATGGGCCGCCTGCAAGAGCGGATCACGTCGACCAAGGTCGGCTCGATCACCTCGATCCAGGCCGTGTACGTCCCTGCCGACGACTTGACCGACCCGTCGCCCGCCACCACCTTCGCCCACCTGGACTCGACCGTGGTGCTGTCGCGCGACATCGCTTCGCTCGGTATCTACCCCGCCGTGGACCCGCTGGACTCGACCTCGCGCCAGCTCGACCCGAACGTGGTCGGTGAAGAGCACTACAACGTGGCCCGCTCGGTGCAAGGCACGCTGCAGCGCTACAAGGAACTGCGCGACATCATCGCGATCCTGGGCATGGACGAACTGGCGCCCGACGACAAGCTCGCCGTGGCCCGCGCCCGCAAGATCCAGCGTTTCCTGTCGCAGCCGTTCCACGTGGCCGAAGTGTTCACGGGCTCGCCCGGCAAGTACGTGCCGCTGTCGGAAACCATCCGCGGCTTCAAGATGATCGTGAACGGCGAAGCCGACCACCTGCCGGAACAAGCGTTCTACATGGTGGGCAGCATCGACGAAGCGTTCGAGAAGGCCAAGAAGGTCGCTTAAGAAGGAATCACCATGGCAGGCACCATTCATGTGGACGTGGTCAGCGCGGAAGAGTCGATCTTCTCGGGCGAAGCCAGGTTCGTCGCGCTGCCCGGTGAAGCCGGTGAGCTCGGCATCTATCCGCGCCACACCCCGCTGATCACGCGCATCCGCCCCGGCGCCGTGCGCATCGAAACGGCCGACGGCAACGAGGAGTTCGTCTTCGTCGCCGGCGGCATCCTCGAAGTGCAGCCGAACGCCGTGACCGTGCTGTCGGACACCGCGATCCGCGGCAAGGACCTCGACGACGAGAAGGCCAACCAGGCCAAGGCCGCCGCCGAGGAAGCGCTGAAGAACGCCAAGAGCGACATCGACATCGCGATGGCGCAATCGGAACTGGCCGTGATGGCCGCGCAGATCGCAGCGCTGCGCAAGTACCGCCAGAAGAAGTAAGCCCGCGCGGCTTGCTGCTTCCGAAGGCCGCCCACCGAGGCGGCTTTTTTTCGTCCCGGCTCGGCGCGAGGCCTGATCCTCAAGGTCGAATCCAGCCGTCTTCGATCTGAATATGGTCGAAGTTCAGCCTTGTCTGGCTGAAGCCCTGCTCCTAGTATTCGTCTTCGCCCGCCGGCCTCGATGCCGCCGGGTCCCGATAAAGAACCGGAGACAAGCGCGCGTGGCACCCTGGAGCGGCATCACTGCGGACGAAATGCGTTTGCTGGAGACCACCTTCTGGTCGGCCGGCGGTTCGCGCCATGCCATGGCGGAGGAGCTCGGCTTCTCCAAGAGCAAGGCCAACGCGCTGATCGCCGGGCTGCTCGAACAAGGCCTGCTGGCCGAAGCCGGCCTGCAGCGTTCCTCGGGCGGACGCCGCCCCGAAAACCTCCAGCTCCATGCGGACCTCGGCGTGCTCGTGGGCGTCGACATCGGCGCCACCAGCCTCGGCGTCGCCGTGCTGCAGCCCGACCTCACGGTGCTCGCGCAGCACGAGGAAGCGGCCGACGTGCGCGACGGCCCCGCGGTCGTGCTGGCGCGCGTGCGCGCGCTGATGCGCGAGCTGCTGGGCCGCTGCGGCCGCACGGCGCGCGACGTGTTCGGCATCGGCATCGGCGTGCCCGGGCCGGTCAACTTCGAGATCGGCCAGCTTGTCAATCCACCGCTGATGCCGGCCTGGGACAGCTTCTCGATCCGCGACTACCTGCGCGAGGACTATGCCGCGCCGGTGTTCGTCGACAACGACGTCAACCTGATGGCGCTCGGCGAGCTCTGGCGCCTCAAGCGCTCGCTCTCGAACTTCCTCGTCATCAAGATCGGCACCGGCATCGGCTGCGGCATCGTCTGCCACGGCGAGGTCTATCGCGGCGCCGCCGGTTCGGCCGGCGACGTGGGCCACATCTGCGTCGACCAGGAAGGGCCGCGCTGCCACTGCGGCAACCTGGGCTGCGTCGAGGCGATGGCGGCCGGCCCCGCCATCACGCGCATGGCGGTGCAGGCGGCCGAGGCCGGCGAGAGCGCCGTGCTCGCCGAAGTGCTGCGCAGCCAGGGCCGCATCGAGGCCCTCGACGTGGGCCAGGCCAGCCGCGCCGGCGATCCCGCCGCCAATGCCATCGTGCAGCGCGCGGGCAACCTCATCGGCCAGATGCTGGCTTCGGTCGTCAACTTCTTCAATCCGTCGCATGTGTTCATCGGCGGCGGCATCACGCGCATCGGCCCGCTGTTCCTCGCGGCGGTGCGGCAGAGCGTCTACCAGCGCTCGCTCGCGCTGTCGACGCGCCATCTCGAGATCCAGTACACGCCGCTGGCCGCGCAGGGCGGCCTGATCGGCGCCGGCGTGCTCGCGATGCAGCAGAGCCTCAAGGCGAGGGGGATCGCGCCATGAGCGAAACGCAGAGCAAGACCAGCGTGGCCGTCGAATTCGACGACGTGCGGAAATCCTTCGGCCCGGTGCAGGTGCTGCACGGCGTGAGCTTCGCGCTCGCGCCCGGCAAGGTCTACGGCCTGCTCGGCGAGAACGGCGCGGGCAAGTCCACGCTGATGAAGATCCTCTCGGGCTACGAGGGCCTCACGGGCGGCGCGCTGCGCATCAACGGCCAGCCGAAGCGGTTCGCCGGCTCGCGCGATGCCGAGGCGCTGGGCATCGTGCTGATCCACCAGGAGTTCAACCTCGCCGAGGACCTGAGCATCGCGCAGAACATCTTCCTCGGCCACGAGAAGAAGAAGGGCCTGTTCCTCGACGACGTCGCGATGGAGCGCGAGTCGGCCGCCGCGCTGGTGGCCGTCGGCCTGCAGGCCGACCCGCGCACCAAGGTGCGCCGGCTCATCGTGGCCGAGAAGCAGCTGGTGGAGATCGCCAAGGCCATCGCGCGCCGCGCGCGCCTTTTGGTGATGGACGAGCCCACCGCCACGCTCACGCCCGGCGAGACCGAGCGCCTGTTCAAGCTGATCGCGCAGCTGCGCGCCGACGGCGTGACCATCGTCTACATCTCGCACAAGCTCGACGAGGTCGAGCGCGTGACCGACGAGGTGATCGTGATGCGCGACGGCCGCTTCGTCGCGCGCTCGCCCACGGCCGAGGTCACGCGCCAGCAGATGGCCAACCTGATGGTGGGCCGCGAGCTGGCCGACCTCTATCCGCCGCGCGATCCGGTGTCGGCCACTCAGGCGCCCGCGATGCGCGTGCAGGGCTTCAGCGTGCCCGGCTGGGCACGGGACGCGAGCTTCGAGGTGCGCCCCGGCGAGATCCTCGGCTTCGCGGGCCTGGTCGGCGCCGGTCGCACCGAACTGTTCGAAGGCCTGCTGGGCCTGCGGCCCGCCGCCGGCAGCGTCGAGATGCTCGGGCGCGCGGTGCCTAACGGCAAGGGCTGGCGCAGCCCGCGCGATGCCGCGAAGCACGGCCTCACCTACCTGAGCGAGGACCGCAAGGGCAAGGGCCTGCACGTGCACTTCGGCCTGCGCCAGAACCTCACGCTGATGGCGCTCGAGCGCTACGCCACGCCCTGGCTCAAGCCCGAGGCCGAGCGCGGCGCGCTGGCCGAGGCGGTCAAGGACTACGGCATCCGCGCCGGCTCGCTCGAGGTCAGGGCCTCGTCGCTGTCGGGCGGCAACCAGCAGAAGCTCGCGCTCGCCAAGGTGCTGCAGCCGCGCCCGCGCGTGGTGGTGCTCGACGAGCCCACGCGCGGCGTCGACGTCGGCGCCAAGCGCGACATCTACTTCCTGGTCCAGCGCCTGGCGCGCGAGGGCCTGGCCGTGATCGTCATCTCGTCCGAGCTCATGGAGCTGATCGGCCTGTGCCACCGCGTCGCGGTGATGCGCGCGGGCCGGCTGGTCGCCACGCTCGACGCCGACCACCTGAGCGAAGAAGCGCTCATCGCCCACGCCACCGGCGCGCACTGAGCCACGACCCACACCCGGCCCCCATGAACAACAGCCCCGAACCCACCGCCGACACCCACCGCGCCCAGCCCAAGGCGCGCTGGACCGAGCACCTGCACGGCCTCGGCCCCGTCATCGGCCTGGTGCTGCTGTGCATCGCCGGCACCCTGCTCAACGGCGACTTCGCCACCGTCGACAACGCGATGAACGTGCTCACGCGCACCGCCTTCATCGGCATCATCGCGGTCGGCATGTGCTTCGTGATCATCTCGGGCGGCATCGACCTGTCGGTGGGCTCGATGGCCGCGCTGATCGCGGGCAGCGTGATCATGTTCATCAACTGGGCCGGCCCGGCCACCGGCTCGCCGCTGATGGCGGTGATGCTCGGCGCCGTGCTCGCGGTGGTGCTGGGCGCGCTGTTCGGCCTCGCGCACGGCCTGCTCATCACCAAGGGCCGCATCGAGCCCTTCATCGTCACGCTGGGCACGCTGGGCATCTTCCGCGCCTACCTCACCTACTTCGCCGACGGCGGCGCGCTCACGCTCGACAACGAGCTGTCGGACCTCTACGCGCCGGTCTACTACGCGAGCCTCGCGGGCATCCCGGTGCCGGTGTGGGTGTTCGTCATCGTGGCCATCGTCGGCGGCGTGATCCTCAACCGCACCGCCTACGGCCGCTACGTGCAGGCCATCGGCTCCAACGAGCAGGTGGCGCGCTACGCCGCGGTCGACGTCGACCGCGTGAAGATCCTGACCTACGTGCTGCTCGGCGTGTGCGTGGGCATCGCCACGCTGCTATACGTGCCGCGCCTGGGCTCGGCCTCGCCGACCACGGGCCTCCTGTGGGAGCTCGAGGCGATCGCCGCAGTGATCGTCGGCGGCACCGCGCTCAAGGGCGGCGCGGGCAGCATCACCGGCACCGTGGTGGGCGCGATCCTGCTCTCGGTCATCAGCAACATCCTGAACCTCACCAGCATCATCAGCGTGTACCTGAATGCCGCGGTGCAGGGCTTCGTGATCATCATCGTGGCCTTCCTCCAGCGAGGAAAGCGATGACGCCGTTGGGCGTGGCCACACCTGGTTCCTTCCCGTTCCGTTCCATCCACCAAGAGGAGACATCAGCATGACCCGTTTCACCCGACGCATCGCGCTCACGGCCGTGGCCGCCGCGGCATTCGCCAGCCTGCCCGCGCTCGCCGCGGACAAGGTCAACCTCGGCGTTTCGATCCCCGCCGCCACCCACAGCTTCATGGGCGGCATCAACTACTGGGCCAACCAGGCGAAGAAGGATCTCGAGAAGGAACACAAGGACCTGAAGATCACGATCAAGACCGCCGCCAACGCGCCCGAGCAGGCCAACCAGCTGCAGGACCTGTCGACGGTCACCAAGATCAACGCGCTGGTCGTGTTCCCGTTCGAATCGGCCGCGCTGACCAAGCCGGTCGCGCAGGTCAAGGCCAAGGGCGCCTACGTCACCGTGGTCGACCGCGGCCTGACCGACACCAGCGCGCAGGACGCCTACGTGGCCGGCGACAACACCGCCTTCGGCCGCATCCCGGCCGAGTACATCGTCAAGCAGCTCGGCGGCAAGGGCAACGTGGTGGCATTGCGCGGCATCGCGACCACGCTCGACAACGAGCGCATGGACGCCTTCAACGCGGTGCTCAAGAACAGCCCCGACGTGAAGCTGCTCGACGCCAAGTACGCCAACTGGAACCGCGACGACGCCTTCAAGGTCACGCAGGACTACCTCACGCGCTTCAAGCAGATCGACGCCATCTGGGCCGCCGACGACGACATGGCCGTGGGCGTGCTCAAGGCCATCGAGCAGGCCAAGCGCGAGGACATCAGAATCGTGTTCGGCGGTGCCGGTGCCAAGGGCATGGTCAAGACCATCATGGACGGCAAGGACAAGCGCATCACGGCCGACGTGAGCTACTCGCCCAAGTTCATCTACGACGCCATCAAGCTCACGGCCGAGGCGCGCCTGAAGGGCGAGAAGCTGCCCGCGACCACGATCATCCCGTCGGTGCTGATCACCAAGGACAACGCCAAGGACTTCTACCACCCGAACTCGCCGTTCTGAACGGGATCGGCCGGCCGGCCGATCGCTTCGCTCCCTCTCCCCGCGGGGAGGGGGAACCCCGTCTCTGGAACCTCAAGGAGTTGGATGACCGACACCCCCCATCGCAAGCTGCGCTACGCCATGGTCGGCGGCGGCCGCGATGCCTTCATTGGCGGCGTGCACCGCAAGGCCATCGCGCTCGACGCCCAGATCGAGCTCGTGGCCGGCGCGCTGTCCTCCGATCCCGCCAAGGCGCGTGCCTCGGGCGCCGACCTCGGCCTGGCCGACGCGCGCAACCATGGCGACTGGCAGGCCCTGCTGGCCGATGAACTGAAGCGGCCCGCCGGCGAGCGCATCGACTTCGTCTCGATCGTCACGCCCAACCACGTGCACTACCCAGTGGCGCGGGCCTTCGTCGAGGCCGGCTTCCACGTGGTGTGCGACAAGCCGCTGGTCCACACGCGCGAGCAGGCCGATGCGCTGGTCGCCAGCGTGGCGGCGCAGGGCACGGTCTTCGGCGTCACCTACAACTACACCGGCTACCCCATGGTGCGGCAGGCGCGCGCGATGATCCGCGCGGGCGAGCTCGGCACGCTGCGCAAGGTGGTCGTGGAATACAACCAGGGCTGGCTCGCGAGCCAGCTCGAGGGCACCGGCAACAAGCAGGCCGACTGGCGCACCGACCCCGCGCGCAGCGGCGCGGCCGGCGCCATCGGCGACATCGGCTCGCATGCCGAGAACCTCGTCGCCACGCTGACCGGCCTCGAGATCGAGAGCCTGTGCGCCGACCTCACGGCGCACGTGGCCGGCCGCCAGCTCGACGACGACGGCAGCCTGCTGCTGCGCTACCAGGGTGGCGCGCGCGGCGTGCTCATCGCCTCGCAGATCAGCACCGGCCTCGAGAACGACCTGCGCGTGCGCATCGCGGGCACCCTGGGCACGCTCGAGTGGCACCAGGAACAGCCGAGCCGGCTGCTGCACCTGCCGCACGACGGGCCGCTGCGCGTGCTCACGCGCGGCGCCCCCTGGCTGCACGAATCGGCGCGCCGCGCGAGCCGCCTGCCCGCGGGCCATCCCGAGGGCTTCATCGAGGCCTTCGCCAACGTCTACGCGGGCGTCGCCGCCGACATCCGCGCGCGCCTCGAAGGCCGGCGCGCCGATGCGCTCGAGGCCGACTACCCGCGCGTGGAGGACGGGGCACGCGGCGTGCGCTTCATCGAGCGCACGGTGGCCTCGGCACGCAGCGACCTGAAATGGACGCCCTGGTGAGCTGAGGGGCTGCGGGATTCGCAAGACGTTCACACAATGTCACAATTCCGGCCGGGGAGGCGGCCGGATTCCATGAAGTCCGTCTCCTCGGCTGCGGGGCTACACCCGGGGTCAACAACAAAACCGAGGAGAAGAAACATGAGATGGCGTCTGTTCGCCGCTGTGGCGGCGCTTGGCATTTTTCTGAGTGGATGCGCGATCAAGCCGCAGCAACCCGTGCCCCTGGGCAAGGACGCGCTGACTTCGAGCAGCGCGAAAAGCGCGAAGGTCGGCGTGGCGATGTCCGAGCTGCCGAAGGTCGACACCTTCTTTCCCGGCGCGGACTGCCTGCTGTGCTACGCCTTCGCCAGCGCTTCCAACTCCGCGCTGACCAAGCACACCGAGACCCTGGCGCGCGATGACCTCGCATCCCTGAAGGAAGACGTGGCGGCCGCGCTGCGCAAGAAGAACGTCGAGGTCACGGTCATCAAGGAGGCCATCGACCTCAAGTCGCTGCCCGACATCCGCACCGAGGTGCCGACCGCCGCGCGCAAGGACTTCGCCTCGCTGCGTGCCAAGCATGCGGTCGACAAGCTGCTCGTGATCGACATGCCGCAGGTGGGCTATGTGCGCACCTATGCGTCGTACGTGCCGACCAGCGATCCCAAGGCCGTGGTCACCGGCGCCGCGTACCTGGTCGACCTGAAGACCAACACCTACAGCTGGTACCTGCCGATCAACATCAACCGTGCCGCCGGTACCACCTGGGACGAGCCGCCCAAGTTCCCGGGCCTGACCAACGCCTACTTCCAGGCCATCGAGGCGAGCCGCGACAGCGTGCTCAAGCCGCTGGCCGACGTGGCCGTGCCGGAGGGAGCGCCGGCGACCGGCGCCCAGTAGGCATGGCGCATCCGTTCGTGGCGGCGCGCGCCCTCGGGCGCTTCGGCCGCCGGGTGGCCTGCGCGGCCGCCGTGCTGGGCGCCGCGTGCGCCTTCGCGCAGGACGAGACGGCCGCCGCGCCGCCCGCCGACGCCGTGGTCGCGCCGGCCCCCGTGCCCGCGACCCCGCGCTGGGTGGTCCGGTTGCCGCCGACCGATCCCGTCGCCTTCAGGGGCGCCGAGAACTTCGACACCGCAGGCACCGGTGCCGCTCCGATGCTCTATCCCGCGCCGAGCGCGGCCGGCCTGCTGGCGGTGGTGCTCGTGCATGGCCTGATGAACGAGTCCGCCAAGAGCGCGCAGAAGGCCAAGCTCCAGGAGCAGGCCGACCAGGTGCTGGTGCCTTATCGCAAGCTGCTGGCCGCCTACACGCACGCCGAACTGGCGCAGGGCGCGCCGGCGCCCGCGAGTGTCGACGGCCAGGCCTGGCAGATCGACAGCGCGCCCGTGTTCTCGTTGACGCAGGACCAGCAGGCGCTGGTGCTCGACAACGTCGTGAGCGTGCGGCGCGCGGGTTCGGCTGGCGCCGCGGCGTACGAGAGCGTGGTCCGGATCGTCTCGGCGCCGACGGCCGAAGCGGACCCGGTGGCCTACTGGAGCAAGGACAACGGCGCCGCGTTCCGCGCGGTCGCCGGCGCATTGATGCGCGAGTCGATCGAGCTCGCCGTGTCGATGGCCGACAAGACGATGCCCACCGGCGCCGCGGCGCAGAAGACCTTCCGCTATTTCGAGGGCGGTACGGAACGGGTCGAACGCGCATCGCTGGTGTTCGAGCGGTGCGCGCGCCGGGTCCTGCTCACGCTGAGGGAGACCCTGATGTCGGTGCCGCTCGCGGCGGGCGCGGATGCCTGCGCGGCCATAACCGCGAAGGCCGGGTAAAGTGGCTGCCCTGGTCTCCAGCCACGGGCATCCATGATTTCTTCCTCCGCTGGCAGTGCCGCGATCGCGCCGACCTGGCGGCGCGCGTTGCGGGATCGCTGCCGTACGCTGCTGCCGCTCAAGCTGATCGGCAACACCCTCGCCACCATCGGCTTCTTCCCGCTGTACTTCTGGGTCATGCGGCATTCGGGCGAGGCCTGGGTGCTGCCGCTCACGCCGATCGACCGGCTCGTCGCCTTCTGGCCCGCGCTGCTGCCGGTGTACCTGTCGCTGTGGCTCTACATCGCGCTGCCGGTGCTGTTCTCGCGCGACCGGCGCGAGCTCACGGCGTTCTCGCTGGCCTGCGCGCTGATGACGACCATCGCGCTCGTCGTGTTCTGGTGCCTGCCGACGGCGATTCCCAACTTCACGATCGACACCAGTCCCGGCACCACGCTGCACTTCCTCAAGACCAAGGACTCGGCGGGCAATGCCTTTCCCTCGCTGCACGTCTCGTTCTCGGTGTTCGCCTGCGTGGTGCTCGCGCGCCAGCTGCGCAGCGTGGGCGCGCCCGCCTGGCTGCGCGGCCTCAACCTCGCGTGGGCCGCGGGCATCGTCTACTCGACCATGGCGGTGCGCCAGCACGTGCTGATCGACGTGGGCGGCGGCTTCGTGCTGGGCGTGGTGTTCGGGCTGGCCACGCGCGTGCGCGCGGCGGCGGGCAGCGTGAGCGGCATCGCCGGGGCCGGCCGCGCGGCGTAGACCGATCGCGGTATTCCGCGCCGCGGGGGCGCCCTGTACAAACCGGGGCATCGTCGAGCCTTCGACACGCCGCGCCCGGAGCCGCCCCATGAAGACCCTTCCCCTCGTCCTGGCCTTCCTCGCCGCCTTCGCCGCGGTGCTGCCCTGCACCGTGCTCGCCGGGCCCGCGGTGGCGATCGACTATCCCGCGCGCAAGCCCGGCCTGTGGGAGATGCGCAGCGACGACGGCAGCGGCGCGAAGGAGGGCAGCCACACCATGCAGCAGTGCATCGACGCGGCCACCGACAAGGCCCTGCGCGAGATGGGCCAGGGCATGGGCCGCAGCCTGTGCTCGAAGCAGGACCTGCGCGCCGAGGGTGGCAAGCTGGTGATCGACTCGGTCTGCAAGATCGGCAGCACCACCGCCACCTCGCGCGCCGTGATGAGCGGCGACTTCGGCTCGGCCTATCGCGTGGAAAGCAAGTCGAGCTACAGCCCGCCGCTGATGGGCCGCAGCGAAGGCATGGCCGTCGTCGAGGCGAAATGGGTCGGCCCCTGCAAGGCCGGCCAGAAGCCCGGCGACATGGTGATGGCCAACGGCATGAAGATGAACGTGCTCGAGATGACGGCCGCGCGCCGCGGCAAGCAACCCTGAGCATCCGGGACAGGCACGGCGGGTAGGCGCCGGCCCACGGCGCCTCGCGGCATCCGGGCCGAGGCGCCGCGGGCCGCGAGCGCCTACGATGGCATGCCATGGCCGCGCAGGAAGAAGATCTCGTCGTCGCACGCCCCGAGGGCCTGTACTGCCCGCCGGGCGATTTCTACATCGACCCCTGGCGGCCGGTCGCGCGCGCCGTCATCACGCACGCGCATTCGGACCATGCGCGCACCGGCCACGGCCACTACCTCGCCCACACCGACAGCGCCGGCACCTTGCGCGCGCGCCTGGGCGCCGACATCCCGCTGCAGACGCTGCCCTACGGCGAGGCGATCGAGCACCGCGGCGTGCGCGTGTCGCTGCATCCGGCCGGCCACGTGCTGGGCTCGGCGCAGGTGCGGCTCGAACACGGCGGCCGGGTCTGGGTCGCCTCGGGCGACTACAAGACCGAGCCCGACGGCACCTGCGCGCCCTTCGAGCCCGTGCCCTGCGACACCTTCATCACCGAGTCCACCTTCGGCCTGCCGATCTACCGCTGGCCCTCGCAGGCGCAGCTCATCGCGGAGATCGACGCCTGGTGGCGCGCCAATGCCGAGGCCGGCCGCGCCTCGGTGCTGTTCTGCTATGCCTTCGGCAAGGCGCAGCGCATCCTGCATGGCGTCGATGCCTCGATCGGGCCGATCGTCGTACACGGCGCGGTCGAGCCGCTCAATGCCGTCTACCGCGCCGCGGGCGTGGCGCTGCCGGCCACCTTGCGCGTCACCGATCCCGGCGTCGACGCGGCGCTGCTGAAGCGCGCGCTGGTGCTGGCGCCGCCCTCGGCGCAGGGCACGCCGTGGATGAAGCGTTTCGGCACCTATGCCGATGCCTTTGCGAGCGGCTGGATGCAGTTGCGCGGCACGCGGCGCCGGCGCGGCGTCGACCGCGGCTTCGTGATGTCGGACCATGCGGACTGGCCCGGGCTGCAGCAGGCGATCGCGGGCACGGGCGCCGAGCGCGTGTTCGTCACCCATGGCAGCGTGCAGGTGATGGTGCGCTGGCTGTCGGAGAACGGGCTCGACGCGCAGGGCTTCAAGACCGAGTACGGCGACGAGGACGACCAGGAAGCGCCACCGCCCGCCGGGGAGGCGGCGCCGGCATGAAGGACTTCGCCGCGCTCTACCGCGAGCTCGATGCCAGCACCTCGAGCCTCGCCAAGCAGGCCGCGCTGCAGCGCTACCTGCGCGCGGCCGATCCGGCCGATGCCGCCTGGGCCGTCTACTTCCTCGCGGGCGGCAAGCCGCGCCAGCTGGTGCCGACCAAGCTGCTGCGCCTGCTCGCGCAGGAGGCCGCGGGCCTGCCCGAGTGGCTGTTCGACGAGAGCTACGAGGCCGTCGGCGACCTCGCCGAAACCATCGCGCTGCTGCTGCCGCCGCCGAGCGAAACGCACGAGCTCGGGCTCGCGGCCTGGGTCGAGCAGCACCTGCTGCCGCTGCGCGAGGCCGCGAAGGCGGCGCCCGAGGAGCTGGCCGACAGGCTGCGCGCGCAGTGGCGCCGGCTCGCGGCCGAGGAGCGGCTGGTCTACTTCAAGCTCATCACCGGCGCCTTCCGCGTCGGCGTCTCGAAGCTGCAGGTCACGCAGGCGCTCGCGGCGGTCGGTGGCATCGATGCCAAGCGCGTCGCGCAGCGGCTCATGGGCTACACCCACATCGGCGCGCGGCCGCGGGCCGGTGACTACGGCACGCTGATCGCGCCCGAGTCCGATGCCGAGCAGGTCCAGAAGACCAGCGGGCAGCCCTATCCTTTCTTCCTCGCGCATCCGTTCAACCTGCCGCTCGAGCAGTTCGATGCGGCGCTAGGGCCGCCTTCGGACTGGATCGTCGAGTGGAAGTGGGACGGCATCCGCGCGCAGCTCGTGAAGCGCGCGGGCGTGGTGTGGCTGTGGTCGCGCGGCGAGGAGCTGGTGACCGAGCGCTTCCCCGAGCTCGCGGCGCTCGGCGAGGCGCTGCCCGACGGCACGGTGGTCGACGGCGAGATCGCCGTGTGGCGCGACGGCCGGGTGCAGCCTTTCGCCGAGCTGCAGAAGCGCATCGGCCGCAAGACGCTGGGCGCGAAGCTGCTGCGCGAGATCCCCGTGGTGCTGCTGGCCTACGACCTGCTCGAGTGGGAGGGCCGCGACCTGCGCGCGCTGCCGCAGGCCGAGCGCCGCGTGCTGCTCGACGAGCTGGTCGCGCGCCTCGCGCATCCGCTGCTGCTGCCGAGCCCGATGTTGGCCGGCGCCGACTGGGCCGATCTCGCGCGCCAGCGCGAGGCGGCGCGCAGCATGGGCGTCGAAGGGATGATGCTCAAGCGCCGCAGCGCGCAGTACGGCGTGGGCCGCACCAAGGACGTGGGCGTGTGGTGGAAGTGGAAGATCGATCCGCTGAGCATCGACGCGGTGCTGGTCTATGCGCAGCGCGGCCATGGCCGCCGCGCCAGCCTCTACAGCGACTACACCTTCGCCGTGTGGGACGGCCCGCCCGAACAGGCCGAGCGCAAGCTCGTGCCCTTCGCCAAGGCCTACTCGGGCCTCACCGATGCCGAGATGGCGCGCGTCGACGCGGTCATCCGCAAGACCACCATCGAGAGCTTCGGGCCGGTGAAGAGCGTCAAGCCCACGCTGGTGTTCGAGCTGGGCTTCGAGGGCATCGCGCGCAGCGCGCGCCACAAGAGCGGCATCGCGGTGCGCTTTCCGCGCATGCTGCGCTGGCGCGAGGACAAGCCGGTGCAAGAGGCCGACACGCTGCAGACGCTGGCCGCGCTGCTGCCGTCATGAGCAAGGCGGTCAAGGCGGCGCTCGACGCCTGGTTCGCCGCGCGCGGCTGGAAGCCCTTCAAGTTCCAGCGCGAGGTCTGGAAGGCCGTGGCGCAGGGCCGCTCGGGCCTGCTGCATGCGACCACCGGCGCGGGCAAGACCTACGCCGTGTGGCTCGGCGCGCTGCTGGCCCATGCGCAGGCCGCGCGGCCCCGCAAGGAGGGCGCGCGGCCGGCACCGCCGCCGCCGCTCACCGTGCTGTGGCTCACGCCGATGCGCGCGCTCGCGGCCGACACGCTGCGCGCGCTCCAGCAGCCGCTGGAAGCGCTCGGTGCCGGCGTGCAGCCCTGGAGCGCAGGCGCGCGCAGCGGCGACACCTCCTCGGCCGAGCGCAGCGCGCAGAACACGCGCCTGCCCACGGTGCTGGTCACCACGCCCGAGAGCCTGTCGCTGCTGCTCGCGCGCGCCGATGCCAGCGAGGTGCTGGGCCAGGTGAGGATGGTGGTGGTCGACGAGTGGCACGAGCTGCTCGGCAACAAGCGCGGCGTGCAGGTGCAGCTCGCGCTCGCGCGGCTTCGGCGCTGGAACGCGGGGCTCGCGGTCTGGGGCATGTCGGCCACGCTCGGCAACCTGCACGAGGCGATGCATGCGCTGCTGGGCCACGAGGACGGCGTGCTGGTGCAGGGCCAGGTGCCGAAGAAGCTGGTCATCGATTCGCTGCTGCCGGGCCGCGCCGAGCGCTTTCCCTGGGGCGGCCACCTGGGCCTCACGATGCTGCCGCAGGTGCTCGAGGAGATCGCGGCCAGCAGCACCACGCTGGTCTTCACCAACACGCGCTCGCAGTCGGAGATCTGGTACCAGGCGATGCTCGAGGCGCGGCCCGAATGGGCCGGCACCATCGCGCTGCACCACGGCTCGCTCGACCGCGAGGTGCGCGAGTGGGTCGAGCTGGGCCTGAAGAGCGGCGAGCTCAAGGCCGTGGTCTGCACCTCGAGCCTGGACCTGGGCGTCGACTTCCTGCCGGTGGAGCGCGTGCTGCAGATCGGCTCGCCCAAGGGCGTGGCGCGGCTGCTGCAGCGCGCGGGCCGCTCGGGCCATGCGCCGGGCCGGCCCTCGCGCATCACGCTCGTGCCCACGCACAGCATCGAGATGGTCGAGGGCGCGGCGGCGCGCGCCGCGATCGCCGAGGGGCACATCGAGGCGCGCCATTCGCCCGACCAGCCGCTCGACGTGCTGGTGCAGCACCTCGTGACCGTGGCGCTCGGCGGCGGCTTCGTGCCCGACGATCTCTACGAGGAGGTGCGCGGCACCGCCGCCTATGCCGGGCTCACGCGCGAGCACTGGGCCTGGTGCCTGGACTTCGTCGCGCAGGGCGGCGCCTCGCTCGCGGCCTATCCCGACTACAAGCGCGTGGTGCCCGATGCCGACGGCTTGTGGCGCGTGCCCGATGCGCGGCTCGCGCGGCGCCACCGCATGAACATCGGCACCATCGTGAGCGACGCGAGCATGGCGGTGCAGTACCTCGGCGGCGCGAAGATCGGCAGCGTGGAGGAGGGCTTCGTCGCGCGCATGAAGCCCGGCGACTGCTTCCTGTTCGGCGGCCGGCTGCTCGAGCTGGTGCGCATCCACGACATGACGGCCTGGGTGCGGCGCGCCAGCGGCCAGCGGCCCGCGGTGCCGCGCTGGAATGGCGGGCGCATGCCGCTGTCGAACACGCTGGCCGACGCGGTGGTGCAGCAGCTCGCGCTGGCCGACCAGGGCCTGTGGGAGTCGCCCGAGCTGCGCTGCGTGCGGCCGCTGCTCGAGCTGCAGCAGCGGTGGTCGGCATTGCCCACGCCGCGAACGCTGCTGGCCGAGACGCTGAAGACGCGCGAGGGCTGGCACCTGTTCCTCTATCCGTTCGCGGGCCGCCACGTGCACCTGGGGCTCGCGAGCCTGCTGGCCTGGCGCGTGGCGCAGCACGAGGCGCGCACCTTCTCGATCGCGGTCAACGACTACGGCTTCGAACTGCTGAGCGCGAGCGAGGTCGACTGGCCCGCGCGGCTGCCCGAGGTGCTCGGCATGCCGGCGGGCGACGCGGCAGAGGCGCACGAGGCACTGCTGCACGAGGTGCTGGCCTCGCTCAACGCGGGCGAGCTCGCGCAGCGGCGCTTTCGCGAGATCGCGCGCGTGTCGGGGCTGATCTTCCAGGGCTATCCGGGCGAGAAGCGCAGCAGCCGCCAGCTGCAGGCCTCGTCCTCGCTGTTCTGGGAGGTGTTTCGCAAGTACGACCCCGACAACGCGCTGCTCGCGCAGGCCGAGCGCGAGCTGCTGTCGCAGGAGCTCGAGATCGGCCGCCTCGCCGCCAGCCTCGCGCGCATGGGCACGCAGCAGCTGGTGCTGCGCGCGCTCGAGCGGCCGACGCCGTTCTCGTTTCCGCTGATGGTCGAGCTGTTCCGCGAGAAGCTGTCGAACGAGAACGTGGCCGACCGCATCGCGCGCATGGTCGAGCAGCTCGAGAAGGCGGCCGGCGGGGCCGTGACCGCGGGCGGTGCGGAGCGCGTGCGAAGCACGCTGGCCTTCGGGCAGGAGGGCGCCGCCCGGCCGCCGGCGCCGCGGCGCGAACGCCGGCGGCGGCCTTGACGCTTCAGCCGGCGCCGTGGGCCCTGGCCCAGCGCACGATGTCGGCCGCGCCCATCGCGCCGGCCTGCCGCGCGACCTCGCGGCCGCCCTTGAACAGCGCCAGGGTCGGAATGCTGCGGATGTTGAAGCGCGCGGCCAGCGCGGGCACGGCCTCGGTGTCGACCTTGGCGACGCGCACGCGCGGCTCGAGCTGCGCCGCGGCCTGCTCGTAGGCCGGCGCCATCTGGCGGCACGGGCCGCACCACGGGGCCCAGAAGTCGACCAGCACCGGGATCTCGTTGCGCGCGATGTGGCGGTCGAAGCTCGCCACGTCGGACAGCGCGGCCGAGTGGGCGCCGAACAGCGGCTTGTGGCAGTTGCCGCAGTCGGGCGCGCTGGCCAGTTGGGCCTCGCGCACCCGGTTGGTGGTGTGGCAGTGCGGGCAGACGATGTGCAGCGTGGGCGATTCGGTCATCCGGCAAAGCTAGGGGCGGCGCGGGCGAATTGCAAGTCGGACGCGACCGCCCGGTGCTTTTGCGACACTGGTCGGCGATGCGTTCCCTTTCCTCTTCTTCTTCCGCCTCGACGCCGCTGCCTCTCCAATGGGCGGGCGAAGCGGTGCAGTTGCTGCCCGAGCGCGCGCTCTGGTGGCCGGCCGGGCAGGCGCTGTTCGTCGCCGACCTGCACCTGGGCAAGGCCGCCACCTTCCGCGCGCTGGGCCTGCCGGTGCCGGGCGGCACCACGCTCGAGAACCTCGCGCGGCTCGACCTGCTGATCGCGCGCCATGCGCCACGGCGCCTGGTGTTCCTCGGCGACTTCCTGCATGCGGCGCCCGCGCGCGCGGTGCTGCCCGTGGTGCGGGAATGGCGCGAGCAGCATGCGGCGCTCGCGATGACGCTGGTGCGCGGCAACCACGACAGCCGCGCGGGCGATCCGCCGCCCGCGCTTCGCATCGAGGTGGTCGACGAGCCCTGGCTGCTCGGCCCCTTCGCCTGCTGCCACCATCCGCAGGCGCATCCCACGCACTTCGTGCTCGCGGGGCACCTGCACCCGGCGCGCCGGCTGCACGGGCCGGGGCGCGACAGCGTGCGGCTGCCGTGCTTCGTGCACGAGGAAGGGCAAGGGCAAGCACCAGGGCAAGGTCAGGCCGTGCTGCCCGCCTTCGGCGAGTTCACGGGCGGCTGGACCATGGAGTCGGCGCCGGGGCGGCGCTTCTATGCGGTGGGCGGATCGGCCGTGTGGGCACTGCCCGCGGCCGATTGAGCAAGCGGCTCAGAGCACCACGGGTTCGTCGGGCAGCTCGTTGCGGTCGGGTTCGTCGTCGCGCAGCGGGAAGTGCTCGACCAGCAGCGCCGACATCTCCTCGAGCGCCTGCGTGAGCCCGTCCTCGAAGCGGCCCTCGCGAAAGGCCGCGCCCATGCGCTGTGCCATCGCGCGCCAGTCGTCGTCGCTCACCCGCGCATCGATGCCGCGGTCGGCCACGATCTCGATCGCGTGCTCGGCCAAGAGCAGGTAGATCAGAACGCCGTTGTTGTGCTCGGTGTCCCACACGCGCAGCTTGCCGAACAGCGTGACCGCGCGCTGCCGCGCCGGCGCCTCGCGGCGCAGGTAGGACATCGGCAGGCCGGCCTCGATGCAGATGCGGATCTCGCCGCTGTGGCGCCGCTCGCTCGCGCCCACGCGCGCGGCCAGCCGCGCGAGCGCGTCGGCCGGCAGCACGCGGCGCACCGCGGCTTCGTCGATCCAGCGATGACGCCACATGCGGCCGAGTCTTGAGAAGAGGGTTGCCATGCTCACCAGTCTCCCGAGGCGCCGCCGCCGCCGAAATTGCCGCCGCCGCCCGAGCTGAAGCCGCCGCCTCCGCCCCCGCTGCGGCCACCGCCGCCGCCCCAGCCGCCACCTCCGCCGCCGCTCCAGCCACCGCCGCCGCCCCCGCTGCTCCAGCCGCCACCGCCGAAGCGTGCGAGGCCCGAGGCCAGCGAGACCACGAGCGCGACCATGCCCGCGAGCACCGCGATCACGAGGCTGGTGGTGAGGAAGAACGCGACCACGCCGATGCCGCCGCCCATGACCACCGAGCCCAGGGTCTTGCCGAGGATCGCGCGCACGATCGGCGCGCCGATGAAGACGCCGACGAACAGGAAGATCGCGAGGTTCTCCCAGTCGAAGCCCTGGCTGCTGCCGCCGCCGCCGTCGCGCGCGGGCTCGGGCAGCGGCTCGCCGTCGACCAGGCCGATCAGCCGGTCGACCGCGGCGTTGATGCCGCCCGCGAAGTCGCCGTTGCGAAAGCGCGGCTTCATCTCCTCGTCGACGATGCGCGCCGCCGCGAGGTCGGGCACCGCGCCCTCGAGCGCCTTGGCGGGCGCGATGCGCATCCGGCGGTCGTCCTTGGCGACGATCACGAGCAGGCCGTCGCCCACGCCCTTGCGGCCGATCTTCCAGGCATCGCCCACGCGCTGGGTGTAGCTCTCGATGTCCTCGGGCTGGGTGGTCGGCACCATCAGCACCGCGATCTGCGAGCCCTTGCGCTGCTCGAAGGCGGCGAGCTTGGTCTCGAGGCCGGCGCGTTGTGCGGCGTCGAGCGTGCCGGTCTGGTCGATCACGCGCGCCGTGAGCGCGGGCACCGGCAGCGGCGCCTGCGCGAAGGCCGGCAGCGCGGCCCAGCCGAGCGCCACGGCAAGGAACGCGGCCAGCAGGCGGCGGATCAGGGCTGCGGCCATCGGCGCAGCTTTGCCTTACTTCTTCGGCGCGCCGAAGTCGACCGTCGGCGGCACCGAGATCTGGGCTTCGTTCTGCACCGAGAAGTTGGGCTTGGGCGCGTAGCCGAAGACCTTGGCCGTGAGGTTGGTCGGGAAGCTGCGCGCGAGCACGTTGTACTCCTGCACGCTCTCGATGTAGCGGTTGCGCGCCACGGTGATGCGGTTCTCGGTGCCCTCGAGCGTCACGCGCAGGTCGCGGAACGACTGGTTGGCCTTGAGGTCGGGGTAGCGCTCCGACACCACCATCAGCCGCGACAGCGCCGAGGAGAGCTCGCCCTGGGCCTGCTGGAACTTGTTGAAGGCCTCGGGGTTGTTGAGCGTCTCGGGCGTGACCTGGATCGAAGTGGCCTTGGCGCGCGCCTCGATCACCTTGGTCAGCGTGTCCTGCTCGAAGGCCGCTTCGCCCTTCACGGTGGCGACGATGTTGGGCACGAGGTCGGCGCGCCGCTGGTACTGGTTGAGCACCTCGCTCCAGGCCGACTTGCTGGCCTCGTCGAGCGACTGGAACTGGTTGTAGCCGCATCCGCTCAGGGACAGGACCGCCGCGAGGATCAGGAGCCAGCGCTTCATCATCATTTGCATTACCTCCACAGAATGGGGCCGAAGTTAGCATAGGTGCTCCTATGTCCCTCGATCCGCTTCAAGCCCTGCGCGGCGCGAACCGCCCGGCGGTGCCCATCCCCGACGCCTCCGCCGCCTTCGGCACGCTGCTCATTGCCGGCGCCACCGGCGCGCTGGGGCAGGACCTGCTGCACCGCCTCGCGGGCAGCCACCGCCACGCCCATGTGCGCGTGCTGGTGAGCGAGCCCATGCACGACGGGCTGCCCGGCGTCGAGTCCTGCCTGTGCCCGCCGCTGCCCATCGAGCAGTGGCCGCCGACCTCGGCCCAGGCCGCGATCGTGGCCTTCGACGCGCCGCGCCTGTACCACGGCCGCGAGCGCGCGCTGTGGCTGCCCGACCCGGAGCAGCTGCCGGCGCTCGCGCGCTGGTTGCGCGCCTGCGGCGTGCAGACTCTCGTCATCGTGCAGCCGCACGACCAGGGCCGGCTGCCCGAGGCGCTCAAGCGCGGTCTCGCGAACCTCGACGAGCAGGCCGTGGTGGCCTGCGGCTTCGAGCGGCTGCTGATCCTGCGCTCGGCGCGCAAGCCGGCCGCGGCGCAGCGCGCGAGCCGCCCCGAGCGGCTGGCGGCCTGGATGCTCGGAACGTTGAGCTACATGGTGCCCAGCAGCGAGCAGCCGGTGCGGCCCTCGAAGCTGGCCGAACTGGTCGACCTCGCGCTGCGCATCGCGCCGCCGGGCGTGCACATCGCGGCGCCCGAGGTGGTGTGGCGCGCGGCGCAGCCCGGGGCGATGCAGGCGGTGGCGCGCGAGTGGCTCGGCGCGCCGGCCGAGGCGGCCTAGCCGCTCAGCCGCGCCACTGGCGCAGCAGCTCCCGCGATTCCATCACCAGCCCGAGGTGCAGCGACACCATCGCGAGCGCCGCGCTCTCGAGCCGCGTGTCGGTGCCGCGCACCAGGTCGCGCAGCACGATCACGCGGTAGTTGTGGTTGTTGGCGTCGAAGGCGGTGTTGAGCACGCAGCAGTCGGTGAAGCCGCCGTCGAGCACGACGGTCTCGATGCGCTGGTTGCGCAGCAGGAAGTCGAGGTCGGTGGGATAGAAGGCCGAGAGGCGCCGCTTGCTGTCCACGCGCAGGTCGCCGGGTTCCACGCGCGTGACCCACTCGGTCCACTTCGAGCCCTCGAGGGCATGCGCGTCGGCGTTCGGGATCTCGCCCACGTGCAGCGGGAAGGTGCGTCGCCAGGCGGCCGGAATGCCGCGCAGGTCGTCGCTGCCGTCGGGCCGCAGCACCGACTTCACATGCACGATGCGCACGCCGAGCGCGCGCGCTTCGTCGTGGAAGCCGTCGATCGGCGCCACCACCTCGCGCGCGCGAGGCGCCGGGCAGGGGCAGGCGGGATCGTCGTCGAGGTGGCCGCGGTGCATGTCGATCGAGACCACCGTGGTGGTCTTCGGATCGAGGTAGTCGGCGAAGCGCGCCGCCTCGAGCTCGCGCGGCTCGTCGTAGACCCAGGCCTTCAGCGTCATCTTCTTTCCTCCCGCACATAGGCCTGGCCGAGGGCGCCGGGCTCCTCGTCGGCGCCGCGCCGCGACAGCGCCACCCAGACCATCACGCCGAGCGTCACCGCGTAGGGCGTCATCATCACGAAGTACTGCGGCAGCCGAACGCCGGCCGCCGCCAGCTGCGGGATCAGCGCCTCGATGCAGCCGAACAGCAGCGCGCCCACCAGCGCCTTCCACGGCGACCAGCGCGCGAAGATCACCAGGCCCACCGCGATCCAGCCGCGCCCGCCGGTCATGCCCGCGATCCACAGCTTGGTGCTGACCACCGAGATGTAGGCGCCCGCCAGGCCCACCAGCGCCGAGCCCGCGAGCACCGCCGCGAAGCGCCAGGCCGGCACGCGGATGCCGGCCGCGTCGGCCGCCTGCGGGTTCTCGCCCACGGCGCGCAGCCGCAGGCCGGTGGCGGTGCGCGCGAAGAACCAGGCCACCGCGCCGAACAGCGGCAGCGTGAGCCACACCATCGCGTTCTGCTCGAACAGCCGGCCCACGCCCGGCAGCAGCGACAGCGGCCACAGCCCCATCGCGCCGATGCCCTCGGTGGCATGGTTGGTCCACCCGGCCAGGCTGCCGACCAGCGCCGTGAGCCCCTGGCAGAAGAACACCAGCGCCAACCCGGCGATCACCTGGTTCACGCGCAGCCAGATCACCATGACCGCGAACAGCACCGACACCGTGGCCGCCGCCAGCATCGCGAGCGCCAGCGACACCGCGGGCTGGCCGATCGCGATCTGCGCGCCGATGCCGGCCAGCGCGCCCACCAGCATCAGCCCCTCGGCGCCGAGCGAGAGCACGCCCGCGCGTTCGCTGAGGATCAGGCCGAGGGCGGCCAGCGCATAGGGCACCGCGAAGTCGGGCGTGCTCGCGAGCCAGTTGAGGATCACGCCGCCGTTCATGGCGCGGTCTCCGTGCCGACGCGGCGCAGCCGGTGGCGGATGAAGAAGTCGCTCGAGGCGACGCACACCACGATGATGGCCTGGATCAGCTGCACCATCGAGAACGGCACCTGGTAGAACACCTGCAGGCTGCGCCCGGTGACGAACAGCGTCGCCACCAGCAGCGCCACCACCGTGGCCGCGAGCGGGTTGTTGCGCGCGAGGAAGGCGATCAGGATGCCCGAGAAGCCGTAGCCCTGGTAGAAGGCCTGCGTGAGCCGGCCCTCCTGGCCCGCGGCGACCGCGAAGCCCGCGAGCCCGGCCATCGCGCCCGACAGCAGCACCGCGCCGTAGATCGTGCGCCGCACCGGCACGCCGTTGGCATGCGCCACGCGCGGGTTGGCATCGACGAAGCGCAGGTACAGGCCCGCGCGGCTCACGCCCACCAGCCACCAGGCCAGCAGCGCGACGATGCCCGCGAGCAGGATCGCGCTGCCGATGCCGGCCCCGAGCTCGGGCAGCCGCTCGAAGGCGCGGAACTGCGGCGAGTAGGGGAAGCTGTCCTTCGGATCCTTCCAGGCGCCGTAGACCAGGTGCAGCAGGAAGTTGGCCGCCATGTAGTTGAGCATCAAGGTCGAGATGATCTCGTTCACGCCCAGCCTGAGCTTGAGCCAGGCGGGCCCGAGCACCCACAGCAGGCCGCAGCCGATGGCGGCCGCGAACATCAGCGGCAGGCGCAGCGGCTCGGGGCCGAGCTGCCAGATCGAGACGGCGGTCGCGCCGATGGCGCCCCAGATCATCTGGCCCTCGAGCCCGAGGTTCCAGAAGCGCGCGCGAAAGGCCAGCGAGCCCGCGAGGCCGACCAGGATCATCGGCGCGGCCTGGAACAGCACGGCGCGGAAGTTCTGGCCGTCGAGGAAGGTCTGGGTCACGAACTCGTTGGCGAGCTCGTCGGCCGGCACGCCCGCGGCCACGAGGATCGCGGCCGAGATCGCGAAGCCCGCGGCCAGCGCGGCCGCGAGGATCAGCGCCTGCCAGCGCCAGGCCATGTGCTGGCGGATCTCGAGCGCGTAGCGGCGGCGTGCCAGCGGCTGCACGCGGTGCGGTGCCGTGCCGCGCGCGGTGTCGGGGGCGAGCGCGGCTTCAGCCATGGTCCACCATCGCCTGTCCGATGGCCTGGCGGTCGGCCGGCTGCGCGAACTCGCCCGCGATGCGGCCGCGCGTCATCACGCCCACGCGGTCGGCCAGCTGTAGCACCTCGTCGAGGTCCTCGCTGATCAGCAGCACCGCGGCGCCGCCGTCGCGCGCGGCGCGCAGCCGCGCATGCACCTCGGCGCTGGCGCGCACGTCGAGCCCGCGGCTCGGGCTGTGCGCGAGCACCAGCGCGGGCGACTTGCCGAACTCGCGCGCCAGCACCAGCTTCTGTGCGTTGCCGCCCGACAGCAGCGCGGCCTTCTGCGCCACCGAGCGCACGCCCTGCACGTCGAAGGCGCGCACCGCCTCCTGCGTGTCGGCCTGGATGCGGCCGCGCCGCAGCCGCCACACCGGGCCGTAGCGGCCCGTGTGCACGCGGCCGATGGCGTAGTTCTCGGCCACCGACAGCCCGCCCGCGAGCGCGAGCCCGTAGCGGTCGGCCGGGATCGCCGCGATGCCGAGCCCGCGCCGCGCCGAAGCGGCCATCGCCTTCAGGTCGCCATGGCCCTCGAGCCGGATCTCGCCCTCGACGGCCTCGCCCGGCAGGCCGAGGATCGCGCCGGCCAGCTCGCCCTGGCCGTTGCCGCCGACGCCGGCCAGGCCGTAGATCTCGCCCGCGTGCAGCGCGAGGTCGACGCCGTCGAGCACGCGGCGCCCCTCGGGCGAGGCGGGGGTGCGCAGGCCGCGCACCGACAGGCGCACCGCGCCGCGCGCCGAGGGCGCGAGCCGGAAGGCCGAGGCCGCGACCGCCTCGCCCACCGTGAGCTTCACGAGTTCGGCGACCGACGCATCCTGCGGGCGCAGCGTGGCCACGGTGCGGCCGCCACGCATGACGGTCACGCGGTCGGCATAGGTCTTCACGTCGGCCATCTTGTGCGTGACCAGCACCACCGCGGCGCCGCCGCGCGCGAGCCCCTGCACGGTCTGCAGCAGCCGCGCGGCCTCCTGGTCGGTCAGCACGGCGGTGGGCTCGTCGAGGATCAGGATGCGCGCGCCCGCGAGCAGCACCTTGAGGATCTCCACGCGCTGCTGCTCGGCGATCGAGAGCGTGTCGACGCGGCGCATCGGGTCGATGTCGAAGCCCAGCGCCGAGGCCTTGTTGCGGATGTCGCGCGCGATGTCGCGCAGCCGCTCGCCATGGCTTCGGAACTCGGCCGAAGGCGGGGCGGTCAGCAGGATGTTCTGCGCCACGGTGAAGGGCCGCACCAGCTTGAAATGCTGGTGGACCATGCCGATGCGCTGGCGCGCCGCATCGCGCGGACCGGCGAAGCGCACCGCGTTGTCGTCGACCAGCAGCTGGCCCGCCTCGGGCGCATAGAGGCCGGCCGCGATGTTCATCAGCGAGGACTTGCCCGCGCCGTTCTCGCCGAGCAGCGCATGCACCTCGCCCCAGCGCGCGGCGAAGTGCGCGTCGGTCAGCGCCGCGAAGCCGTCGAAGGATTTGCGGATGCCGGTGAGTTCGAGCGCGTTGGGCATGGGGGCGGAACTCCTCGCGGCCTACTTCTGCGTGACCACGCCCTTGACGAACCAGTCCATCTTCCAGAGGTCGGCATCGGACAGCACGGCGCCCTTGGCCACGCGCTCCTTGCCGTCGCGGTCGGCCAGCGGGCCGGCGTAGATCTGCTTGCCCTTCATGAGCGCGTCGCGCTCCGCGGTGATCAGCGCGGCCTTGTCCTTGGGCACGGCCGGGCCGAAGCCCGCGATGTCGGTGCCGCCGTCCTTCATCGAAATGAAGGCGCCGTACTCGGCGGGTTTCCAGTTGCCGGCCATGACCTTCTTGAGCTCGGGCGTCAGGAAGCGGTCCCACACCCAGACCGAGGAGCACAGCGTGGCCTTGGGCGCGAACTGGCGCAGGTCGCGGTGGTGGCCGGTGCCGTAGACGCCACGCTCCTGCGCGACGATCTGCGGCGTGGGGCTGTCGACGTGCTGGCCGATCACGTCGGCGCCCTGGTCGATCAGCGCGGCGGCGGCCGCGCGTTCCTTCACGGGGTCGTTCCACGCGCCGGTGTAGATCACGTTGACGGTGGCGTTGGGGTTCATCTTCTGCGCGCCGAGCGCGAAGGCGTTGATGGTCCAGTTCACCACGCCGAAGGGATTGGCCGCGACGAAGCCCAGCTTGCCGCTCTTGGAAGCCGCGCCCGCGGCCATGCCGCACAGGTACTGGCTCTCGTAGGTGCGGCCGTAGAAGGATTCGAGGTTGCGGCCGTTGGTGGTGCCCGAGCCGTTGAGGAAGGCGACGTCGGGGTACTTGGCGGCCAGGTCCTTGAAGCTGTCGGAGTAGCCGAAGGCCGTGCCGATGACGATGTTGGCGCCGCGCTGGATGAACTTCTCGGCCGCGGGCTTGATGGCCGAGGCGTCCTCGGGCACGTTCTCGACGAACTGGATCTTCTGGCCGAGTTCCTTCTCGATCTTCACGCGCGCTTCGTCGAAGGCCTGGGTCCAGCCGCCGTCGTTCTTGGGGCCGAAGTAGAGCATCGCGATCTTGGGCTTGTCCTTGAGCGTGAAGCCATCGGCGGCGGCCGCGGGCAGCGCCGCGAGGGACGCTGCGCCCGCCGCGAAGGTCAGGGCGAGGCAGGAAACGGGAGTGCGCGGCATGGAGCAACCTTTCGAGAGAGGCATGGCGGAAGGGGCCGGGAAGAAGAAGGAGAGCGAGCAGGCGCGAGGAGGCCGCGGGCGCGTCACAGCATGAAGTTGATGCGGAACACGTTGCCCTCGGGATCGAGCAGCACCGACTGGTACCAGTCGTAGTAGGTGCGGTAGGGCGCCTTGACGAGCGTGGCGCCGGCCTCGAGCGCGATCGGCACCATCCGGTCGACCTCGTCCTGGCTGTCGACGTCGATGTTGAGCAGGAACTTCACGCCGCGCGTGTCGGCGAACTCGGCGAGCTGCAGCAGTTCGTAGACATCGAGCGCGTTGAAGCCCAGGCTCGACTTGCCGGTGTCGAGGCCGCGGAAGATCGGCGATCGGATCGCCTCGATCTCGGGGAAGCCGAACACGCGCTGGTAGAAGCCGCTGAGCGCGACCACGTCCTTCGCGAAGACGTTGACGTAGGACAGGTGGGCCATGTGCTCTACGCCGTCACCTTGGTGCCGCCGAAGGTCGTCTGCTTGACGAACTTCGAGGTCAGGTGGTCGCCCGAGGAGATCGGCGCGTACTTCGGTTGTTCGCCGGGCGCGAGGCAGCTCGGCAGGCACTCGACCATCGCGTCGTAGTTGGGCTGGTGGAAGAACACCAGCGACTGCCGGCGGTTGGTGCTCGCCACCTCGAAGGGCGGGTTGATCACGCGGTGCAGCGTCGACACCCACTGGTCGTTGGTCCACTGCATCATCAGGTCGGCGATGTTGACGACCAGGCCGCCCTCGACCTGCGGCACGTCGACCCACTGGCCGGCCTTGTTGAACACCTGCAGGCCCTTGTCGTCGGGCAGCACGATGGTGAGGCTGCCGTAGTCGCTGTGCGCGCCCGCGCGCAGTTGGCCCGGCAGCGGCTGCTCGCGCTGCGGCGGATAGCTCAGCACGCGGAACATGCTGATGTGGCGGTCGATCTTGTCGTCGAAGAAGCGCTCGGGCAGCGCGAGGCCGAGCGCGAACACGCGCATCAGCGAGCGCGAGAGATCGCTCATCGCCTCGAAGTAGCCCTCGTAGGCTTCGCGGAAGCCCTCGATCGGCGGCCAGCTGTTGGGCTCGAAGTGCGGGCCTGCGGCGGGACCGCGGTGGTAGTCGTCGTCGGGCACGTTCGAGGGGCCGATCGAGAACGACTCCTTGAGGTCGCCCGGTGCCGCTTCCTCGAGGCTGTACGAGAGGCCTTCCTCGCCGACCGCGCTGTAGCCGCGCACCGCGTCCTCGCGCGGGCGGTCGACCTTGCGCTTCTCGGCCAGGGGCAGCTCGAAGAAGCGCCGCGACAGCGAGGCCACGCGTTCGATCAGCTCGGGTGCGATGCCGTGGTTGGTGATCACGAGGAAGCCGATGCTGCGGCAGGCTTCGTCGACTTTGTGCGCGACCTCGGCCTTGCCTTCGGCGGTGCCGGCGAAGTACGGCGCGAGATCGATGATGGGAACGGACAGCAGGGTCATGGCGAATGGCTCCATGGGCTTGGCATGCCTTTCGCCATGCAACGTCTGTGCCAGTTGGACCAAATGGACAAATCGCTTTCGTCGCGTCAGCATGGTGCGCGCCGAGGCCTGGTCAACACCGGCGCGACGCGGTGCGATGCATCGCGGCCTTACAGTGGTGCGCGTTCCGAACCAACGACCGACGAAGACAGAAAGAGCGAGGGAAGATGCCGAAGACCAAGGCGCTGGCCGCGGCCAGCCACAGCGAGAAGCCGAGCCGCAAGCCCGCCGTGCGCAGCGCGTCGGCGGTGAACCGGCGGCTGCGCCAGATCGAGAACAAGCGCAGCGCGATCCTGGGTGCGGCGCTCGGGCTGTTCTCGCGCTTCGGGCTGCACGGCACCTCGATCGACCAGGTGGCCGCGCGCGCCGACGTGTCGAAGAGCAACCTGCTCTACTACTTTGCGAACAAGGAAGAGCTCTACGTCAACGTGCTGCGCGACCTGCTCGCGCTGTGGCTCGAGCCGCTGCGCGGCTTCAGCGCCGAGCAGGATCCGCGCGAGGCGATCGGCGACTACATCCGCCGCAAGCTCGTGATCTCGCGCGACCGGCCCGATGCCTCGCGCCTGTTCTGCCTCGAGATGATCCAGGGCGCGCCGCTGCTGCGCGACGAGCTCGATCGCGAGCTGCGCACGCTGGTGGAGAAGAAATCCGAAGTGATCCGCGCCTGGGTCGAGGCCGGCAAGCTCGCGCCGGTCGATCCGCCGCACCTGATCTTCGCGCTGTGGGCGATCACGCAGCACTACGCCGACTTCGGCGTGCAGGTGCAGGCGCTGTCGGGTCACACGCTGGAAGACGAGGGCTTCTTCGAGCGCACCGTGGAGAACGTGCAGCGCATCGTGCTGCAGGGCATCGAGCCGCGTTGAGTTCGCGGCTTCAGTGCGGCGGCGCCGCGATCTCGTGATAACGCCGATCGAAGTAGATCAGCCCCTGCGCCGCGCCGCCGATGGCGATGGCCACGGCTTCGCAGAACAGCACGTCGTGCGTGCCCGCGCTGGTGGCGTGCATCACGCGGCAGTCGAAGGAGACGGCCGCGTCCTCGAGCATCGGCGAGCCGGTGGCATCGCGGCGCCAGCGGCCGGCGGCGAAGCGCTCGTCCATCGGCGTGCGGCCGCCGAACAGCGCGGACAGCGACTGGTGGCCCGCGGCGAGCACGTTCACGCACAGCACGCCGTTGGCCTTGAAGGCCGGGTACACCGAGGCCGAGCGGTTGAGGCACACGAGCAGGGTCGGCGGCTCGTCGGTCACGCTGCAGACGGCCGAGGCCGTGAAGCCGGCGCGGCCCGCGGGACCGTCGGTGGTGATGATGTTGACGGCCGCGCCGAGTCGCGCCATCGCGTTGCGGTAGTCGGCTTTCTGCAGGCCGGATGGCAAACCGGCGGGCATCGGAGCGCAGGCCATGGCGTGTTGCATGCCGAGGGCTTTCAGGCCAGCACGCAGGCCTCGTCGAAGCCCAGGCGCGGCAGGCGCCCGAACAGCTTCGACGCGTCGCCGTGGCCGAGGTTGATGAGGAAGTTGACGGTCCAGTCGCTGCCTTCGAAGAAGGCGGCGTCGACCTTGGCCTTGTCGAAGCCCGACATCGGGCCCGCGTCGAGCCCGAGCGCGCGCGCCGCCAGCAGCAGGTAGCCGGCCTGCAGGCTGGCATTGCGGAAGGCCGTCTCGTGCGCGGCCTCGGGGCTGCCGGTGAACCAGCTGCGTGCATCGGCATGCGGGAACAGCGTGGGCAACCGGTCGTAGAACCTGCGATCCCAGGCGGCGATGACGGTGACGGGCGCGCTCATCGTCTTCTCGAGGTTGCCCTTGGACAGCGCGGGCGCGAGCCTTGCCTTGCCTTCGGGCGTGCGCACGAACACGAAGCGCGCGGGCGAGCAGTTGGCCGAGGTCGGGCCGAGGCTGGCGAGCGCATGCAGTTGCCGCAGCTGCGCGTCGGACACCGGTTCGCCGGTCCAGCCGTTGTGGCTGCGCGCGGCGGTGAAGAGCAGCGCGAGCGCCGCGTCGTCGAGCGAAGTGGAAGTGGTCATGCGATGGCGGCGGGTGCGGCGACCCGCGAGAGGAAATCGAGCAGGCCGCGGTTGAAGGCCGCGGCCTCGGTCACGCTGTGGGCATGGCCGCCATGCGCGACGAAGTCGAGCGTGACGTCGCGCAGGCCGTCGGCCAGGTGCTGCGAGCAGGTCCAGGGCACGAGCACGTCGTCCTTGGCGGCCGCGATCAGCGCGGGCGCGGCGATCTCGCCGAGGCGCGCGGCCACGTCGAAGGCGCGCAGCGCGCCGATGCGCGCGCGCATGTTGGCTTCGCCCGGAAAGTGCGCGAAGGCATGGTCGACCTCGTCGGCCACGCGCTGCGCATGCTCGGCGGCCCAGGCCGCGGGGTACAGGAAGATCGGCTGCGCCTCGACATAGGCGCGCGCGCCGCAGGCGCCGAGCAACGCGAGCCGCGCATCGAAGCAGCGCGCCGAATGCGGATTGGGGCGGGCCCACGCGTTGACGAGCACCAGGCTCGCGATGCGCGCGGGTGCGTCGAGCGCCAGCTGCAGGCCCACGAGGCCGCCGAGCGCGTGGCCCGCGAAGTGGCACTGCGCGGTGTGCGTGGCATCGAGGATCTCGAGCACATCGCGCGCCATGTCGGCGATCGCATAGGCCTCGGGCAACGCGGCGGGGCTGCGGCCGGTGCCGCGCTGGTCGTAGACGATGACGCGGTGGCCGGCGGCGATCAGCGCGCCGAGCTGCGGCTGCCAGAAGCCGGCCGAGCCGCCGAGGCCCGACGACAGCAGCACGGTGGCCGCGGCATCCGAAGGGCCATGCACCTCGTAGTGCAGGGTGCTCATCGAGCTCAGGCCTTGCGGCCCACGTGCGCGATCGAGGCGATCTCGATCAGCGCGTCGGGCTTCACCAGGCCGCACTGGATGCAGAAGCGCGCCGGCTTGGTACCGGGGAAGAACTCGGCATAGACCGCGTTGATCTTCGCGTAATCGGCCCAGTCCTTGATCATGATCTGGTTGAAGGTCACGTCGTCCATGGTGCCGCCCGCGGCCTCGACCACGCCCTGGATGGTGGCGAGCACATGGCGCGCCTGCGCGGCGGCGTCGCCGAGGTGGACCACGTTGTTGTCCTTGTCGAAGGGCAGCGTGCCCGAGACGTAGAGCACGCCGTCGGCGAGCGTGCCGGGCACGTAGGGGGCGAGCGGCACGCCGGTGCCGGGCGGGATGATGGCTTGCTTGGGCATGGGAAGGCTCCTGGAGAAAAGGGGATCAGGCGGTGGCCGTTTCGGCCGGGGCAGGTTGCGGCAGCGCGGCCGGCGCGAAGCTGCGGCAGAAGTGGTCGACCGAGGAAACCCAGCCGAAGAAGGTCTCGACGTTGTAGACCGAGGCCTGCTGGATCGCGGGCCCGCCGAGCTCGTGCGTGGCGTCCTCGAGCATCACGGCGAAGTACTCGAGGTGGAAGGCGTCGCGCAGCGTGGATTCCACGCAGACGTTGGTCGCGATGCCGGTGAACACGAGGTGGCGAATGCCGCGCGAGCGCAGCGTGCTGTCGAGCGTGCTGTTGAAGAAGCCGCTGTAGCGTGTCTTGGGCACGACGATGTCGCCGGGCTGCGGCTTCATCTCGTCGATGAGCTCGTAGTCCCAGCCGCCCTTGGCGAGGAAGCGGCCCTGCAGCTCGGGCCGCGCGCGCATGGTCTTGAGCGCGTTCGACTTGTGCCAGTTGGGCGAGCCGGGGCCGCCGGCCTCGACATAGCCGGCGTCCCAGCCGTTCTGCAGGAATACGACCAGCAGGCCGGCCGCGCGCGCCGCGGCGATGGCGCGCACGATGCCGGCGATGGTGCCCTGCGCACCCGAGATGTCGAAGCCGGCCGAATCGACGTAGCCGCCGAGCGAGGCATAGGCGTTCTGCATGTCGACCACGACGAGCGCGGTGTCGCTCGCATGCAGCGCGAGCGGCTCGGGGCGCGCGGGCAGGATCAGCGGGGCGGGTGCGCCCGCGGCGCGCGGCGCGCCGACGGGCGTGGTCGAGGTGAGGGTGGCGTTGCGGGCCGGTGCGTTCATGGCGTGCTCCGGGTCAGGCCGCGAGGCGTTCGGGTTCGATGCGCGAGGGCACCGGGCTCGGCACGTGCGCGCGGCTCTTCATCAGCGGCTGGATGCGCTCGCCGAAGGCCTCGACGCCCGCGAGGAAGTCGTCGAAGGTCAGCAGCACGCCCTCGGTGCCGGGCACCTCGGCCACCTCGTCGAGCAGGCGCGCCACGGTCTCGTAGGAGCCCACGAGCGTGCCCATGTTGATGTTCACGGCCGAGGTCGGGTCGGCCATCTGCCGCACGTTGGTGTCGGCGCCCGATTTGGTGTCGGCCGCGCCCTGCGCGCCGAGCCAGGCGATGGCCTCGCTGTCGGCGCCGGCCTTGTAGTGCTCCCACTTGGCGCGCGCGGCCTCGTCGGTCTCGTCGGCGATCACCATCATCAGCACGTAGCTGGTGACGTGGCGGCCCGTGGCGGCGCTGGCCTCGATCAGCTTCTCGGCCGCGGGCGCGAAGGCGCGCGGCGTGTTCACGCCCTTGCCGAAGCAGAAGTTGTAGTCGGCGTACCTGGCGGAGAACGCCATGCCGGCGTCGCTCTGGCCGGCGCAGATCACCTTCATGTCGGCCTGCGGGCGCGGGCTCAGGCGGCAGTCGTCCATCTGGAAGTGCGCGCCCTTGAAGTCGGAGCGGCCCGTGCCCCAGAGGTCGCGCAGCACCTGGATGTATTCGGACAGGTATTCGTAGCGCGTGCCGAAGAACTGGTCGCCGGGCCACATGCCCATCTGCGAGTACTCGGGGCGCTGCCAGCCGGTGACGAGGTTGAGGCCGAAGCGGCCGTTGGAGATCGAGTCGATGGTCGAGGCCATGCGCGCGACGATGGCCGGCGGCATGACCAGCGAGGCCGCGGTGGCGAACAGCTTGATCTTCGTGGTGACGGCCGCGAGCCCGGCCATGAGCGTGAAGGACTCGAGGTTGTGGTCCCAGAACTCCGTCCTGCCGCCGAAGCCGCGCAGCTTGATCATCGACAGCGCGAAGTCGACGCCGTAGTGCTCGGCCTTCAGCGTGATCGCCTTGTTGAGCTCGAAGCTGGGCTTGTACTGCGGGGCGTTCTCGGACAGCAGCCAGCCGTTGTTGCCGATGGGAATGAAGATGCCGACGTTCATGGAAGGGCTCCGGTTGCGGGATGGCGAGGCTCCTTGCATGCGGCGTGCCAGTCGAAAAAATCCTTTCAAATCAATGGCTTGATGATTTTCAAAGCTTTTGTTTTGTCCAAATGGTCCAAAGTGGAGCGGTCGATCGCCCGAGGCTGCGGCGGCACGGTGCGCGCCGTGCCAAAGCAGTGCAGTGCCCGCGTCACGCACGGCGCGGCAGAATCACGTCCATGCCCAAGTCCCCACTCCGCACCGCCGCGGCCATCGGCGGCACCGCCGACGACATCGAGGCCGCCTTCTACGAGGCGCTGCAGCGCGGCGACATCGACGCGCTGATGGCCTGCTGGGCCGACGAGGACGAGGTGTTCTGCGTCCATCCGGGCGGCCCGCGGCTGGTGGGCACGGCGGCGATCCGCTCGGCCTTCGAGCAGATGTTCGGCAACGGCGCGATCCACGCCACGCCCGCGCACGTGCGCAAGATCGACTCGATCGCGAGCGCGGTCCACAACGTGCTCGAGCGCATCGAGGTGCTCACGGTCGAGGGACCGCGTCATGCCTTCGTGCTGGCGACCAACGTCTATCACAAGACCGCGCAGGGCTGGCGCATGGTGGCGCACCATGCGAGCCCGGGCAGCGCGCGCGAGCCCGACGACGCGAACGAGCTGCCGCAGATGCTGCACTGAGCGCCGGGCGTTCTCTTCCTTCGTTCGATGTCCGCGTTCCTTCCTTCCTCCTTTCCCTCCGGTCCTTCCGACTTGTCCTCGCCGTCCGCGATGGACTATCTGGCGCCACGCTGGCTGCCCGGCGGCAACCTGCAGACGATCTGGGGCGCGCTCTATGCGCGCCGCTTCGAGGGCGCGGCGCCGGTCTACCGGCGCGAGCGCTGGACCGCGCCCGACGGCGACTTCGTCGACGTGGATTTCGCCGATGCGCCCGGTTCGCGGGGCGGGTCGGGCGGCCGGCCCTTGCTGGTGCTGTTCCACGGCCTCGAGGGCTCCTCGCGCAGCCACTATGCCGAGGCCTTCGCCGACTTCGCCGCCGCGCGCGGCATGGACTTCGCCGTGCCGCATTTCCGCGGCTGCAGCGGCGAGATGAACCTCGCGCCGCGCGCCTACCACTCGGGCGACTTCGAGGAGATCGGCTGGATCCTGGCGCGCATGCGCGCGAGCCGCAAGGACGGCGCGCCGGTGCTCGCGGCTGGCGTCTCGCTCGGCGGCAATGCGCTGATGCGCTGGGCCGGCGAGGCCGGCGAGAGCGCCTCGCAGGTGGTGAGCGCGGTGGCCTCGGTGTGCTCGCCGCTCGATCTCGCGGCGGGCGGCGATGCCATCGGCCGCGGCTTCAACCGGCTGGTCTACACCCGCATGTTCCTCGCGACCATGAAGCCCAAGGCGCTGGCCAAGCTGGCGCAGTTCCCGGGGCTGTTCGATGGCGCCCGGCTCGCGGCCGCGCGCGACCTGCGGACCTTCGACGACGTCTTCACCGCGCCGCTGCACGGCTTCGTCGATGCGGACGACTACTGGCGGCGCGGCTCGGCCAAGCCGCACCTGGGCGCGATCCGCGTGCCCGCGCTGGCGGTCAACGCGCGCAACGATCCCTTCATTCCCGCGGCCAGCCTGCCGCGGCCCGGCGAGGTCGGCCGCCACGTCACGCTGTGGCAGCCCGCGCACGGCGGCCACGTGGGCTTTCCGATGGGGCGGCCGCCGGGCCATGTGCGCGGCATGCCCGAGCAGGTCGGGCGCTGGCTCTGCCGCCAGGCCGGCGTGCCGGCCGACGCGGTGCGCGCCGCCGCGCGGGGACAATGAGGCCATGGACGACATCGTCAGACAGGCCCTGGCCAAGTGGCCCAACGTTCCGCACTGCTACGGCTGGCTCGGCCTCGACGCGCGCGGCAACTGGTACATGCGCGACGACCGCACCCAGGCCCAGGGGCCGTTTCCGGCCGCCAAGGGCTCGATGCTGCGGCACGACAAGCTGATCGACTTCATCCACCGCAACTACGAACACGACGACGACGGCCAGTGGTTCTTCCAGAACGGGCCGCAGCGCGTCTACGTGGAGCTGGAGGCGGCGCCGCTGGTCTGGCGCATCGCCGAGATGGGCTTCGCGGTGACGGCGCACACGGGGCAGGCCGTCGAGGTCAGGGGCTGCCTGCTCGACGAGCACGGGCACCTCTATCTGTCGGCGGACCTCGGGCTGGGATTGGTTCACACGCAGGACGTGGGCCTGGCGGCCGATGCGATCGAGCAGGGGCTGTGGACGCCCGAGACGGTGACGGCGGCGGAACTGCCGGCGCGCTTCGGGCATGTGCTGAGCCCGGCCGAGCGCCATGCCACGCAAGCCTGAATTGCTATCTAAAACGTAGCGAGCGAAGACGAAAAAGCCGGCGCGAAGCCGGCTTTTTGCTGGGCGGACGCGGCGCGCGGGCCGCGGTCCTCTTCCGAATTACTTGCTGGCGCTGGCTGCGGGAGCCGCCGGCGCCGCGCCCGAAGCCGCGGGTGCCGCGGCGGCCGAAGCGCCATCGGCCGGGGCTGCCGCCGCCGGACGCTCGGGCACCGGGAACTTGGCGCCGCCGGCATTGGCCATGTAGACCACGGCACGGCCGATCTCGAGGTCCTCGAAGTCGCCGCCGCCCTGGGCCGGCATCGCGCCCTTGCCCTTGAGCGCATGCTCGAGCAGCGTGGCGTAGCCCTGGCCGATGCGTGGGCCCCAGGCGGCCGCGTCGTTCAGATGCGGTGCGCCGGGAATGCCGGGCGCGCCGTGGCAGGCGACGCACTGGGCCTTGAACACCGCTTCGCCGGCCGCCAGCGGGCGGTTGGCATCGCGGATCTCGATCGCGCCGATCTTCTTCAGGCGCTCGCCGACCTCGCGGTCGCGGGCTTCCTGGGTGACGCCATAGAGCGCCATGTTGTCGCCCTCGGCGGTACCTGCCGGCTTGTTGCCGGACACCACGTAGGCCACGAGGCCCACGATGATGAAGATGGGTGCGAGGAAGGAGAAAAAGACCGCCAGCAGCAGTTGCTTGGGATTCTTGATCGGACCGGTGTGGGCTTCTTCGGTGGCCTGGTAATGCGGGTCTGCGCTCATGGCGTCCTCAAAATCGGGGGCTCGTCGGGGGGCGTTTTTCGAATCAACCGACGATTATAGAGAGGCCCTTCGCCGCAAGGCGAAGGGCCGGTCGCATGAGCGTGCGCGGATTTGCGCGCAAACAACCGTCGAGGCGGCTTCAGCCCTTGCGGCGGATGACGACGGCGGGCGGCGTTTCGGCCGCGCCGGTCGTGGCCGCGGGTGCCGCGCCACCGCTCGCGCCGCTCGTCGCGGTGCCGGCCGCGGCCGCGTCGCGCGAGGCCCAGCCGCCGCCCAGCGTCTTGTACAGCGTGACCTGGTTCTGCAGCAGCTGCAGCTGCGTGGTCACGGCCGACTGCTGCGCCGTGAACAGCGAACGCTGTGCGTCGAGCAGGTCGAGCGCGCTGGCCACGCCGTTGCGGTAGCGCAGGTCCGAGAGCTTGAAGCGCACCGCCTCGGCATCGGCCTGCGCCCGCTGCGCGCGCGCCTGCTCGCCGAAGGTGGCGCGGCCCGCGAGCGCATCGGCCACTTCGCGGAACGCGGTCTGGATCGACTTCTCGTACTGCGCCACCGCGATCTCGCGCCCGGCCTTGGCCGAGTCGAGGCCCGCGATGTTGCGGCCCGCGTCGAACAGCGGCAGCGTGACCGTGGGCGCGAAGCTCCAGGCCTTGGTGCCGCGGTCGAACAGGTTCGAGAACTCGCTGCTCGCGGTGCCGATCGAGGTGGTCAGCGAGACGCGCGGGAAGAAGTTCGCGCGCGCCGCGCCGATGTTGGCGTTGGCGCCGATCAGCTGCTGCTCGGCCGCGCGGATGTCGGGCCGCTCGGCCAGCAGGTCGGAGGGCAGGCCCGCGGGCACGTCGGGGATCGGGCGGATGCCGCCCAGGCCCTTGGCGCCCGCGAAGGCGCTGGCCGGCACCGGTGCACCCAGCAGCAGCGCGAGTGCGTTCTCGTCCTGCTGGCGCGTGCGCAGCTGCTGCGCATAGGCGGCGCGCGCGGTCTCGGCCAGCGAGTTGGCGGCCTGGAAGTCGAGCTCGGACGACACGCCGTTGTCGAAGCGCAGCTTGGTCAGCCGCACCGATTCCTCGCGCGTGCTCAAGGTCTGGCGCGTGATCTCGAGCAGCTCGTCGTCGGCCAGCACCGTGAGCCAGCCGTTGGCGACCGCGGCGATCAGGCTGATCTGCGCGGCCTTGCGCGTTTCGTCGGTCGCGAGGTACTGCGCCAGCGCCTGGTCCTTCAGCGCGCGGATGCGGCCGAAGAAGTCGATCTCCCAGGCGGTGATGCCGAGGTTGACCGAGTACTGCGACGTCACGCTGCCCTGGCTGCTGTCGATCGCCTGGTACGGGTTGGGGCTCGAGCGCGAGCCGTTGCCCGACAGGCCCAGCGCGGGGAACAGGTCCGCGCGCTGGATCTGGAACTGCGCGCGCGCCTGCTCGATGTTGAGCACCGAGACGCGCAGGTCGCGGTTGTTGGCCAGCGCGGTCTGGATCAGGCCCGCCAGGCGCGGGTCGGTGAAGAAGTCCTGCCAGGGCATGGCGGACGCCGCCGGCCCGGCCGGCTGCGCCGGATCGCCCGGGTAGGTGGTGGGCACCGGCGCCGCGGGGCGCTCGTAGGTGGGGATCATCGAGCAGCCGGCCAGCAGCAGCGTGGCCGCCAGCGCGGTGGGAATCAGTTTGTTATTGAGATTCATGTTTTTCCTCCGAGATGCCGGCGGCTTGCGCATGCCGCTTGTCGGCCTCGTGCTGGCGCGCGCTGCCCTTGAACAGCGTGCGCACCACCACGAAGAAGACCGGCACGAAGATCACCGCGAGCAGGGTGCCCGTCACCATGCCGCCGAGCACGCCGGTGCCGATCGCGCGCTGGCTCGCCGAGCCGGCACCCGAGGCCGTGAACAGCGGCACCACGCCGAGGCCGAAGGCCAGCGAGGTCATGATGATCGGCCGGAACCGCAGGTGCGCGGCCTCGAGCGCCGACTCGATCACGCCGCGGCCCTGCGCCTGCAGGTCCTTGGCGAACTCGATGATCAGGATCGCGTTCTTCGCCGACAGGCCGATGATCGTGATCAGGCCCACCTGGAAGTACACGTCGTTCGAGTACGAACGCAGCAGCGTCGCGAGCAGCACGCCGATCACGCCCAGCGGCACCACCAGGATCACCGACAGCGGGATCGACCAGCTCTCGTACAGCGCGGCCAGGCAGAGGAACACCGCCAGGATCGCGAAGCCGTAGAGGATCATGGCCTGCGAGCCGGCGAGCTTTTCCTCGCGCGACTGGCCGGTCCACTCGAAGCCGAAGCCTTGCGGCAGCTGCGAGGCGAGCTTTTCCATCTCGGCCATCGCGGCACCGGTGCTGTAGCCGGCCGCCGCGTCGCCGCTGATGCGCATCGCGGGATAGCCGTTGTAGCGCACCGTCTGCGTCGCGCCGGTGACCCACTTGGTGGTCGCGAACGCGCCCAGCGGCACCGGCTGGCCCTGTGCGTTGGTCGCATTGAGCTTGAGCATGTCCTCGGGCTGCATCCGCGCCGGGGCGTCGGCCTGCACCACCACGCGCTGCAGGCGGCCGCGGTTCGGGAAGTCGTTGATGTAGCTCGAACCCAGCGCGGTCGACAGCGCGCCATTGATCGCGTCGAAGCTCACGCCCAGGGCGTTCGCTTTGTCGCGGTCGATGTCGATCTGCAACTGCGGTGCGTCTTCCAGGCCGTCGGGACGGACCTGCGACAGGATCTTGCTCTGCGAGGCCATGCCCAGCAGCTGGTTGCGCGCGTTGACGAGCGCCTCGTGGCCCGCGCCCGAGCGGTCCTGCAGCCGGAAGCTGAAGCCGCTGGCGTTGCCCAGTTCGGGAATCGGCGGCGGGCTCAGCGGATAGATGAAGGCGTCGCGGATGCCCGAGAGCGCGCCGAAGGCCCGGCCGGCGAGCGCGCTGGCCGAGTTGCCCGGGTCCTTGCGCTCCTCCCAGTCCTTGAGCGTCACGAAGGCGAGGCCCGCGTTCTGGCCCTGGCCCGAGAAGCTGAAGCCCATCACGCTCACGATGCTCTGCACTTCGGGCTGCTTCATGATGAAGCCCTCGACCTGCTGCATCACCGACAGCGCACGCTCCTGCGTCGCGCCCGGCGGCAGCTGCACGTTCACGATGATGTTGCCCTGGTCTTCCTGCGGCAGGAACGAACTCGGCAGGTGCGTGTAGAAGTACACCACCGCGCCGATGATCGCCGCGTAGATGATCAGGTAGCGCGCGGCGCGGCGCAGGATGCGCGCGACGACGCTTTCATAGCCCTTGGCGGTGCGCGAGAAGCCGCGGTTGAACCAGCCGAAGAAGCCGCGCTTCTCGTGGTGGTGGCCGGCTTCCACCGGCTTGAGCAGCGTGGCGCACAGCGCCGGCGTGAGCGACAGCGCCATGAAGGCCGAGAAGCCGATCGAGGCCACCATCACCGCCGAGAACTGGCGGTAGATGTTGCCGGTCGAACCCGCGAAGAAGGCCAGCGGCACGAACACCGAGATCAGCACCACGGTCACGCCGATGATGGCGCCCGAGATCTGCTGCATCGCCTTGCGCGTGGCTTCCAGCGGCGACAGCCCTTCCTCGCTCATGATGCGTTCGACGTTCTCCACCACCACGATCGCATCGTCCACCACGATGCCGATCACCAGCACCATGCCGAACATGGTCAGCACGTTGATCGAGAAGCCCAAAGCGAGCAGGGTGGCGAAGGTACCGAGCAGCGCGATCGGCACCACGATGGTCGGGATGATCGTGTAGCGCCAGTTCTGCAGGAACAGGAACATCACGAGGAACACCAGCGCGACGGCCTCGAACAGCGTCTTCACCACTTCGGTGATCGAGATCTGCACGAAGCGCGAGCTGTCGTAGGGGATGTCCCATTTCACGCCCTTGGGGAAGTAGCGTTCGAGCTCGACCATCTTCGCGCGCACGGCCTTGGCCGAGCGCAGCGCGTTGCCGGTCGGCGTGGGCTGCACGCCGACGCCCACCGCGGGCACGCCGTTCAGGCGCGCCGAGGTGGCATAGCTCTGGCCGCCGAGTTCGACGCGCGCCACGTCCTTCAGGCGCACGGTCGAGCCGTCGGTGTTGGCGCGCAGCACGATCTCGCGGAACTGCTCGACGCTGGTGAGCTGGCCGTTGACCGTCACCGTGGCGGCGATGGCCTGGCCCGGCACGTTCGGCAGGTCGCCGAGCGTGCCCGAGGCCACCTGGGCGTTCTGGGCGCGGATCGCGGTGTTGACGTCGGACGGCGACAGGTTGAAGCCCTGCAGCTTGGCCGGATCGATCCAGATGCGCATCGCATTCTCGGAACCGAACAGCTGAACCTTGCCCACGCCCTCGATGCGCTGCAGCTCGGGCACGATGTTGCGTGCGACGTAGTCGCCGAGCGCCACCGGGTCGACGTCGGGGTTGTCCGACGAGAGCAGCGCGAACAGCAGGAAGTTGTCGCGCGACTTGTCGACCTGCACGCCCTGTTGCGTCACGGCCGATGGCAGCCGCGGCGTGGCGCGCGAGAGCCGGTTCTGCACGTCGACCTGCGCGAGGTCTTCATTGGTGCCGGGCTCGAAGCTGATGGTGATCGCTCCGGTACCGTCGGCCTGCGCCACCGATTCCATGTAGATCAGGCCGGGCGAGCCGTTCATTTCGCGCTCGATGACGGACAGCACGCTGTCCTCGAGCGTCTGGGCCGAGGCACCCGGATAGGCCACGTTGATCACGATGGCGGGCGGCGCCACCGGCGGGTATTGGGCGATCGGCAACTGCGTGATGGACACGCCGCCGAGAACGATGACGAACAGTGCGATCACCCACGCGAAGATGGGTCGATCGATGAAGAATTTGGCCATTGCGGGCGCGCTCCTTGATTACTTCTTCTCGGCCGGAGCCGAGGCTGCCTTCTGGGGGGCGGGTGCCGCGCCAGAGGCTGCCGGCGCGGCGGCGGGCGCCGCACCGTTGGGATTCGGTTTCGTCCACGGGACGGCCTTCACGGGCGTGCCCGGCGGCATCATCTGCAGGCGCTGGAAGCCGTCGACCATCACCTGTTCGCCGGCCTTCAGGCCTTCGAGCACCACCCACTGGTTGTCCTTGGCGGCGCTGATCTTCACCGTGCGCTGGCTCAGCTTGCCGTCCGCGCCCACCACCGTCAGGTGGTCACCCTGCTGGGTGCGCGTGACCGCCTGCTGCGGCACCGTGATCGCGTTGCTGACCTGCGCCTGCTCGAGCTTCACGCGCACGTAGAGGCCGGGCAGCAGTTCGCCCTTGGGGTTGGGGATCTCGGCGCGCAGCGTGACCTGGCCGGTGGTGGCGTCGACCGTGAGGTCGGAGAACAGCAGCTTGCCGTCCTGACCGTAGTCGGTGCCGTCCTCGAGCACCAGGCGGATGCTGGCCGCGTCTTCGCCGCTGGCGCGCTTGTACTGGCCCGCGGCGACCGCGCGGCGCAGCTTCAGCACGTCGGAGGCCGACTGCGTGAAGTTCACGTACAGCGGATTGATCTGCTGCACCACGGCCAGCTCGGTGGCATCGCCCTGGCCGACCAGCGCGCCTTCGGTCACCAGCGCGCGGCCGATGCGGCCCGAGATCGGCGAGGTCACGTCGGCGTAGCCCTGGTTGATCTTCGCGGTCTGCAGCGCGGCGCGGCTGGCGGCCACGTCGGCCTCGGCGGTCTTCTGCGAAGCCACCGCGTTGACGTATTCCTGCTTGCTCACCGCATTGGCCTCGACCAGCGGCTTGTAGCGGTCGGCCAGGGCCTTGGCCTGCGCGGCATTGGCTTCGGAGCGGGCCAGCGCGGCCTGCGCGTTCTGCGTGGCGGCCACCAGCGGTGCCGGGTCGATGCGGAACAGCAGCTGGCCGGCCTTCACGTCGCTGCCTTCGCGGAACTCGCGCTTCAGCAGGATGCCGGCGGCACGGGCGCGCACCTGGGCGACGCGCGAGGCCTCGAGGCGGCCCGGCAGTTCGGTCACCAGGCCGACATCGCCCGGCGCCGCGACGATCACGCCCACTTCGGGGGCGGGATGGCCGCCGCCACCACCACCGGCAGCACCGGCGCCGGCTGGCGCGTCGCTCTTCGAACAACCCGCGATGACCAGCAACACGACGGCAGCCACGGTCGCGAGGCGCGGCGAAAGAAACGATGGGCGCGAAACATGCAGGAGAGGCATGCGATTCCTTTGAAGCGAAGACGGGAGACGGCGATTTTTGCGGCCGCGCCGGAAAGCCAGCACGGCCAGGTGGGCCATCGGGAAGGGCGACAGTTTACATACATTCATGGATGTATAGTGACATCCACGCAATGGCCCCACGATATGCAAAGGGCGTTGCCTTTACAAATCAGGAGACTTGGTGGCACGTCGTACGAAGGAAGAAGCACTGGCGACGCGGAATCGACTGCTCGATGCCGCGGAGTTGCTGTTTCAGGCGCAAGGGGTCTCCCAGACCACGCTGCAGCAGATCGCGCAGCAGGCCGGGGCGACGCGGGGCGCGATCTATTGGCATTTCAAGGACAAGGCCGATCTCTTCAACGCGATGATGGAGCGGGTCATTCTTCCGCTGGAGGCGCCGCCCAAGGCCGCGGCCTTGAGCCATGACGACCCGCTGGCCGAGATCGAGGAGGGCATGGTGCATGCGCTGACCCTCATGACCACCGACCCGCAGGTGCGCCGCGTGTTCGACGTGGCGACCCACAAGGTCGAATACACCCACGACATGGCCTCGGTGCAGCAGCGTCACCTCGATGCGCGCAACGCCTGCGTGGTCGATTTCGAGAAGGCCCTGCGGCTGGCCGCGCGGCGCGCCCGCATCAAGCTGCCGGTGCCCGGCAGCGTGGCGGCGCAGGGGCTGCATGCGCTGATCAGCGGACTGATCCAGAACTGGCTGCTCGATCCCGCGGCCTTCGACCTCGTGCCCACGGGCCGGCGCACCTTCCGCGTGTACCTCGCGGGCCTCGGTTTCGCGCGGCAGACGGGGGCGAATGGCGCGGCCGTGCACGAAGCCGAAACAGCGGCCGCGTGATAGGCGATAATGCGAGGCTTCGGTTTCACCGGAAACCCATTTCTCGCTGTATTTCAACGGATAGAATTCGGCCCTCCGAAGGCTGAGATCCAGGTTCGATTCCTGGCGGCGGGACCAGACACACGGCAAAAAGGCCGGAAGCTCCAAGGGGCTTCCGGCCTTTTTCATGGGGCGGTCATCGGGCGAAGGCGGATCGCCCGCGCCTCAGACCCGGCAATCCGGCGCCAGCCGGTCGAGCGTCTGCACGATGCGCATCGACAGCCGCTGCGAATAGGCGCCCGCCGGATGCAGGATGTCGGCCATCTCGCTGGCCCTGAACTCTTCCGCGCCCCAGTCCGCGAAGCCCGCGCCGGTGTCCTGCGCCACCTTGCGGATGGCCGCGTCGTACTTGTCGCGGCCCGGCACCGCAATGCGCTGGCGCGACAGCCCCGTGACGATCACGACCCGGCCCTCGCGCATCGCGGTGGCGATCATGCTGCGCAGCGGCGCTTCCACCGGCAGCGACAGCGCCGCGTCGTTGATGCCGTGGCCGATGACCACGAACCGCGCCTCGCGCTTCTCGCTCGCGAAGCTCGCCGCGCGCGTGGTGGCCGTCTCGCCATTGGCGGTGCGGTCGTCGATGGTGTAGCGCGGCCGCAGCCGCTTGAGCGCGGCGGCCGGCGGTTCGGCCAGCCGCTGGTTGCCGCCGTAGCCGCCGTGCAGGATCGAGTCACCATAGAGCACGACGCTGCAATTGGGCGCGGCCGCGGCGGCAGGGGCCGCCGGCGTGGCGGGCGCGGCGGCGACCTGGGGCGGCGCCTCGGGCGCGCGCTGCACGGCCGGGGCAACCGGCGCCGCTGGCGCGAGCGCCATGGGCGGCCGGGCCTTGTCGGGGGCAGACACCCCGCAGGCCGCGAGCGCGCAGGCACCCAGGAGGGAAAGGAGGGCCCGCGACGCGCGCGAGGCCTGGCGCGCACGGGCGTGCACTGCGAGATGGGAAGACATGGGAGGGGAATCCGGTTCCGAGGTCGCCATCTTGCGAGTGCAATGTGGAGCAACTGTGAAGATCGTACCCCCGACATGGCCTTGCTTGCTTTTGCGGTCCGTCGCGCAGCCAATCGCCGCAGGGCCGCCCGTGCCATCGGCCCGCGCGGCATCATCGGCATCCATCATGAGAATCGGCATCCGGACCAAGCTCTTCTTCTTCCTGCTGGTGGCTTGCGCCGCCGTGGTGGTGGTTCAGGCCGGCGCCATGCGTTTCGTGTTCGCGCGCGGCTTCCTCGGCTACCTCAACCAGCAGGGCCGCGCGCATGTCGAGGAGATGCTGCCGCGCGTGGCCGCGGCCTACGCGGCGCATGGCGACTGGCAGTTCCTGCGGCAGGACTTCCGCAACTGGATGGAACTGGTGCTGCCGATCGCGCGCGAGCCCGGCGTCGATCCGGCGCCGCAGCTCGCCTCGTCCGACCAGACCGGCGCCCTCGCGCGCATCGGCCTGCTCGACGCGCAACTGCGCCGCGTGGTCGGCAATCCCTCGGTCGGGCCGGACTCGATCCGGCTGCCGGTGACGGTCGACGGGCGCATCGTGGGCTGGGTGGCGATGGTGCCCTTCGAGGACGTGCTGCCCAAGGACGACGCGCGCTTTCTCGAGCGGCAGTTCAAGGCCCTGACGCTGATCGGCCTGGGCTCGATCGCGGTGGCGGCGCTGCTGACCTTCGTGCTGTCGCGCGCGCTGCTGCGGCGGGTGCGCGGCATGGCCGGCGCCACGCAGCGGCTGGCCGCCGGCGACTACGCCTCGCGCATCGAGGTCGGCTCGAACGACGAGCTCGGCCATCTCGCGAAGGACTTCAACCGCATGGCGCAGACGCTGGAGCACACCGAGCGCGCGCGCCGCACCTTCATGGCCGACATCTCGCACGAGCTGCGCACGCCGCTGGCGGTGCTGCGCGCCGAGCTCGAGGCGATCCAGGACGGCATCCGTTCGACCACCGCGCAGTCGGTCGATGCGATGCATGCGGAGGTCGGCCGGCTGGGCAAGCTGGTCGACGACCTGCACGACCTCTCGCTGACCGACATCGGCGCGATGACCTACCGGCGCACGCCGATCGACGTTGCCACCGTGCTGCGCGCGGCGGTCGGCAGCATGCAGGGCCGGCTCGAAGCGGAGGGGCTCGAGCTGCGGGTATGGATCGCGCAGGCACCGCTGTCCATCAGCGGCGACGAGCGGCGGTTGCAGCAGCTGGCGGCGAACCTGCTCGAGAACTCGCTGCGCTACACCGACCGCGGCGGCGTGGTGCAGGTGCGCGCCGATCGTCACGAGAGCGGCGTGCGCATCGTGGTGGAAGACAGCGCGCCCGGCGTGCCGAGCGACAAGCTCGAGAAGCTGTTCGAGCGCTTCTACCGCGTCGAGGGCTCGCGCAACCGCGCCAGCGGCGGCAGCGGGCTGGGCCTGGCGATCTGCCGCAACATCGTCGAGGCGCACGAGGGCCGCATCCAGGCCCAGGCCTCGCCGTTCGGCGGGCTGCGCATCGTCATCGACCTGCCGGGGATCGACGCATGAGCGCCGCGCCGGGCCGCCCCAAGCAAGCTCGCACCGCAGTGCGAAGCACGAAGGTCTTTCAATGAGCACTGGCCTTCCGACCCTGGGCCATGTGCTCGTCGTCGAGGACGAGCCGCGGCTGGCGGCCGTGCTCGGCGACTACCTCGCGGCGGCTGGCTACACGCACCACTGGGTCGCCGACGGCAACGCCGCGCTGCCGGCCTTCCACGCGCAGCGGCCCGACCTGGTGCTGCTCGACCTGATGCTGCCCGGGCGCGACGGTGTGGAGATCTGCCGCGACCTGCGGCGCCTCGGCGCGGTGCCGGTGATCATGGTCACGGCACGCGTCGAGGAGGTCGACCGCCTGCTGGGGCTGGAGATCGGCGCCGACGACTACGTGTGCAAGCCCTTCAGCCCGCGCGAGGTGGTGGCGCGCGTGGGCGCGGTGCTGCGGCGGCATCGGGCCGCGAGTGCCAGGCCCGCGGCCGCGTCGGCGCAGGCCCCGCTGCTGGTGGTCGAGGCCACGGGCCGCGCCAGCGTGCGCGGCCGCGAGCTCGATCTCACGCCGGTCGAGTTCCGCCTGCTGGCCGTGCTGCATGGGGCGCTGGGCCGTGCCTTCTCGCGCGACCAACTGCTGGGCCGCATCTACGACGACCGGCGCGTCGTGACCGACCGCACCATCGACAGCCACGTCAAGAACCTGCGCCGCAAGCTCGCCGAGGCCGGTGGTTCGGAAGACTGGATCAAGTCGATCTACAGCGTGGGCTACCGCATGGAGCTTTAAGGCCCGGCGTCGGCGAAGTGCGAGGGCGGGCGGCCCAGCGTGCGTCGGAACATGGTCGAGAACGCGGCGGGGCTGTCGTAGCCCAGGTCCAGCGCCACCGTCGTCACGGGCTCGCCGGCCGCTAATCGCGACAGCGCCAGCAGCACGCAGGCGCGCTGGCGCCACTGGCCGAAGGCCATGCCGGTCTCGCGGCCGAAGCGGCGGCTGAAGGTGCGTTCGCTCACATGCAGCCGCGCGGCCCATTGCGCCGGCGTGGCGTGGATGTCGGGCGCGCGCAGGAAGTCCAGGCACAACGCGGCCAGCGCCGGCTCGCGCGGCAGCGGCAGGTGCAGCGGCAGCGCCTCGGCGCGCGCCAGCTCGTGCAGCGCGAGGCGCATCAGCAGGCCGTCGCGGCCCTGGCGCTCGTACTCGGCGGGCACCTCGACGGCCGCCATCAGCAACTGGCGCAGCAGCGGCGACATCTCGAGCACCTCGCACTGGCGGCCATGGCGCGGCGCCTCGCGCGGTTCGATGTAGAGGCTGCGCGTGCTCACGCCCAGCATGCGCACGCGGTGCGGCTGGCCGGCCGGTATCCATACGCCGCGCTGCGGCGGCACCACCCAGGCGCCGTCGTCGGTGCCGACCTCCATCACGCCGGTGGCGCCGTAGAGGAACTGCGCGCGCCGATGGCTGTGCGTGGGCAGCAGCTGGCCCGGCGGGTAATCGGTGCCGATCGCGAGCACCGGGCGGGCGATGGCGTCGACGGTATCGATGGGGACGTTGCGCATGGGGGAAGAAAGGGTTGGCCGGAACGAGAACATCATTGTCCGGCTTGCGCGGGCGCGCCGCGGGGTGCCGGCCTATCGTCGAGGCCTGTCTTCGTTCTCCTGGAGTGCCTCTCGTGTGGATCTATCTCGTGCTCGCGGTCTTCGGTGGCCTCGCGGGCGTCACCACCGTGCTGTTCGGTTTCGGCGGTGGTTTCGTCGTGGTGCCGCTGCTCTACCGTGTGCTGCTGCTCGCGCATGGCGAGCACAGCGACACCGGCCGCGCGGCCATGCACATCGCGGTGGCGACCTCGACCTGCGTGATGATCGTGAGCGCGCTGCTCGCCACGCGGCGCCACCAGCGCGCCGGCACCATCGACTGGCCGTTGATCCGGCCGCTGCTGGGCTTCATCGGCCTCGGCGCCATCGTCGGTGCCGCGGCCGCGGTGCAGGCCGATGGTGGGTTCGTGCGGCTGGCCTTCATCGTCTACCTGGGTGTCACCATCCTCGACTGCCTGCTGCGGCCGGGCTTCATCGTGCGCCGTGCCACGGCGACGGCGGCCATCGCGCCGCTCTCGCGCGGCATCGCCACCGCGGGCAGCTTCGTCATCGGCCTGATCGCGGCCTTCCTCGGCGTGGGCGGCAGCGTGATGACCGTGCCGCTAATGCGCCGCCGCGGCATCGACATGACGCGCGCCACCGCCATGGCCAACCCGTTGTCGCTGCCCATCGCGCTGGCCGGCACCGCCACCTACATGGCGCTGGCCTGGCGCTCGGGCGCGGCGCTCGAGGGCTGGCACCTCGGCTACGTCGACCTGCCGGCCTTCGCCGCGCTGGTCGCCGGATCGCTGCTGGGCGTGCGCGCCGCCGCGCCGCTGATCGGCCGCCTGCCCGATCGCGTGCATGCCTGGGGCTACCTCGCGCTGCTGGTGGCGGTGCTGCTGGGCATGCTGCTGCGCTGATCCGGTTCGCGAAACGCGCGCCTGCTTGTCATCGAAGTTCGACAGTTGGGCGCCGGCGGTTGCGGCGCCGCGCCGGGCCTGCCACCATGGCCGCATGCCTTACCAACTCCACTACTGGCCCACCATCCAGGGCCGCGGCGAATTCGTGCGGCTCGCGCTCGAGGCCGCCGGTGCCGACTATGTCGACGTGGCGCGCGAGCGCGAAGACCAGGGCGGCGGTGAAAGCGCCCTTGGCCGCCGGCTTGCCGATCCCCTGCAGACGCGGCCGCCGTTCGCACCGCCCTTCCTCGTCGACGGCGACATCGTCGTCGGCCAGACCGCCGCGATCCTGCTCTACCTGGGGCCGCGCCTGGGCCTGGCCGGCGTCGGCGAATCGGACGGCCTGTGGACGCACCAGCTGCAGCTCACCATCGCCGACGCGGTGGCCGAGGCGCACGACACGCACCATCCGCTTTCGACCGGCGACTACTACGAGGACCAGCGCGATGCCGCGCTGGCGCGTGCGAAGGGCTTCCGCGAGCAGCGCATCCCGAAGTTCCTGAACTGGTTCGAGCGCGTGTTGCAGCGCAATCCCTCGGGCGACCTGCACCTGGTGGGCGACGTGCTGACCTATGCCGACCTCTCGCTGTTCCAGCTGGTCGACGGACTGCAGTACGCCTTTCCCAAGGCCACCGCGCACGCGCTCGCGAAGACGCCGGCGGTGGCGAAGCTGCATGCCAACGTCCGGCGTCGCCAGAGCGTGCAGGCGTACCTGCAGAGCCCGCGCCGCATCGCCTTCAACGAGGAAGGCATCTTCCGGCGCTACCCCGAGCTCGACGCCTGAATCAACGCACCAGCGCCGCCGCATCGCGCCATGCGGGCAGCGGCACCAGGCCGGCCACGGTCACGGGTTTGGCCTGCGGGCCGAACAGGTAGCGCTTCGGCACGATGCCTTCGAGATGGCCCAGCACGTCGCTGCGGTCGTCGATGAAATGCGTGATGCCCAGTTCGCGGCAGTGGTCGGCCTTCTGCGGACGCTGCAGGCAGAAACGCAGGTTGCCGGGCGCCATGCCCGTGCGTTCGAAGAAGCGGTGGTGCGCGAGCCAGGCGCGGCTCTTGGCCTGCACGCTCGGTCCGCACTTCGACACCAGCCAGACGCGGCCCTCGAAGCGATCGACCAGCGGCGCGACGGCCTCGAACATGCCTTCGTAGGGCGGCGTGTCGAGCGCGTCCCGCAGCGAGCCGCCGATGAAGGCGGTGTCGCCGCCGTCGGCCCGTTCGGCCGCGATCAGCACGCGGCCGATGTCGATGCCCAGGCGCGGGAGATGTTGCGATGCGTTCTTCATGTCGTGTTCCTTTCTTTTGTGTGTGCGGTGGATCGTAGGAACGAAGGCCATCACCAGGAACTACCGATATGCGATGGGCTATCCATAGAATGGATAGGTGGACATCCCCCGCACCAACCTCGACGCGCTGCAATCCTTCGCCGTGTTCGCCGACACGCTGAACTTCAGCGAGTCGGCGCGCCTGCTGCACATCAGCCAGCCGGCGCTGCATGCAAAGGTGCGCAAGCTCTCGGAGCAGCTCGACGCCAAGCTCTACCTGCGCGTGGGCAGCGCGCTGCAGCTCACGAACGCGGGCGAGCAGGTGGCGCGCCATGCGCGCGAGCTGCTGCTGCTCAACCAGCGCTTCGTGAAGGGGCTCGCGCAGGGGCAGGAGCAGGCGGTGGTCAGCCTCGCGGCCGGCGAGGGCGCGTACCTCTACCTGCTCGGCAAGGCGCTGTCGCAGTTCTCGGGGCCGGGTGCCTCGCCGCACCTGCAATTGCTCACGCGCAACCGCGACGCCTCGGTGCAGGCGGTGCGAGCGGGCCAGGCGCAACTGGGCATCGCGCCGCTGGGCGCCGTGCCGGCCGATCTGCATGCGGTGCGGCTCACGGTCGTCGGCCAGGTGCTGGTGCTGCCGCGCGCGCATGCGCTGGCCTCGCGCCGTTCGGTGCGCCTGCGCGACCTGCAGGGCGCGCAGCTGATCGTGCCGCCCGCGGGCCGGCCGCACCGCGAACTGCTCGGCCGGCTGTTGCAGGCCGAGTCGGTGTCGTGGCAGCCCTCGCTCGAGGCCGATGGCTGGGAACTGATGCTGCGCTTCGCCCAACTGGGCTTCGGGCTGGCGGTGGTGAATGCCTGCTGCCGCATTCCCAAGGGCCTGGTGGCGGTGCCGCTGCAGGGCTATCCGCCGCTCGAGTACCACCTGTTCCGCGCGGCCGACCGTCCGCCGTCCGAGCATGCGCAGCGCCTGTGGAATGCGCTGCTCGCGCAGGCCGATCACTGGAAGAACGCATGACGCCCGAGGACGCGAGCCGGTTCATCGCCTACGTGCTGCGGCATGCGCCCGAATCGATCGGCCTCGCGCTCGATGCCGAGGGCTGGGCCGAGATCGATGCGCTGGTGGCCGGCGCAGTGGCCGCGGGCCGCGTGCTCACGCATGCGCAGGTCGTGCAGGCGGTCGATGCGGTCGAGGTGGGCGCGAAGAAGCGCTACGCGCTGTCGGCCGACGGCCGCTGCATCCGCGCGCTGCAGGGCCATTCGACGCCGCAGGTCCGCCGCAGCTTCGAGCCGGCAGTGGCGCCGGCCGTGCTGTTCCACGGCACGGCCACGCGCTTCCTCGCATCGATCCGGGCCGAAGGCCTGCGGCCCGGCACGCGGCAGCATGTGCACCTGTCGGCCGACGAGGCGACCGCCGTGCAGGTCGGGCAGCGCCATGGCAAGGCGCATGTGCTGCGCGTCGATGCGGGCGGAATGCAGGCGCTGGGCCATGCCTTCCATCGCGCGGAGAACGGGGTCTGGCTGACGGAGGCCGTGCCGCCGCGATTCCTGTCGGGCTGGCCTTCGTCCGCCTGAGCTACGCGCCCGAGCGCTGGGTGGTCGAGCGCGAACGCGAGCGCTTGCGGGTGGTTCGGGGTTCGGCGGCGGGCAGCGCCGCGGCGCTGCGCAGGTCCTGGTTGCGCTGGTGCGCGCCCGCGATCACGCGGCGCAGGCCGCGCTCCATCGACTCGAGCTCCGAAGCCGTCATGTGCTCGTTGAACATCTCGTGGATGAGCTTCTGGTAGGGCGGCCACATCTTGCGGCGCAGCGCGCGGCCCTGCTCGGTCAACACCGCGACGCGGCCGCGACCGTCGGTCTCGTCGACCTCGCGCACCACCAGGCCCTCGGCCTCGAGCGTGGTGACGATGCGCGAGATGAAGCTGCGGCTGTAGACCGCGCGCTCCGCGAGTTCGTGCATGCGCATGCGGCCGTTCGGCGAGGCGTCGAGCAGCCACAGCACGTCGTACCAGGTCAGCGGCGGCAGGCCTTCCTTGCGGAAGCTGTCCTCCATGAAGTCGAGCACCAGCACATAGGCGCTGATGAAGGAGGCCCAGGTGGAGGTGCCGCGCACGGCGGTGGAACGGGGCGTTGCCATACGGGTGGAGAGCGCTTTCGGGAGTGAGCCTCGATTCTCTCTCCGCCGCGGCCGCCACCCGGGCGCGCACCGCTAGGGCAGTGCCGCGTACCTGGCCTCGGGGTCGATGCCGTAGAGCGACAGGGCCCGCGCCGGCAGTTCCGCGTCGACCACGCCGTCGTCGGCCAGCGCCTTGAGCGCCGCGAGCGCGACGTGATGGCGGTCGACCTCGAAGAAGGCGCGCAGCGCTTCGCGCGTGTCGGAGCGGCCGAAGCCGTCGGTGCCCAGGGTCACGAAGCGGCGCTCCCCGATGAAAGGGCGGATCTGGTCGGGCACGATCTTCATGTAGTCGGTGGCGGCGATCGCCGGGCCGTCCTGGCCGGCCAGGCACTGCGCAACATACGAAGCGCGCGGCGCCTGCGCCGGATGCAGGCGGTTCCAGCGCTCGGCTTCGAGGCCGTCGCGGCGCAGCTCCGAAAAGCTGGTCACGCTCCAGATGTCGGCGCTCACGCCGAAGTCGCGCTGCAGCAGCGTGGCGGCCGCGATCACCTCGGAGAGGATCGCGCCGCTGCCCATCAGCTGCACGTGCGGCGCGCCGGCGGCACGAGTGCCCCGCTGCAGGCGGTACATGCCTTTCACGATGCCTGTCTCGGCACCTTCGGGCATCGCCGGATGCGCGGTCTTCTCGTTGAGCAGCGTGAGGTAGTAGAAGACGTCCTCCTGCGGCTCGCCGTACATCCTGCGCAGCCCGTCCTGCACGATGACCGCGATCTCGTACGCGTAGGCGGGGTCGTAGGACACGCAGGACGGGATCACCGAGGACAGCACGTGGCTGTGGCCGTCGTCGTGCTGCAGGCCTTCGCCCTCGAGCGTGGTGCGGCCCGAGGTCGCGCCCAGCAGGAAGCCGCGCGCGCGGATGTCGCCGGCGGCCCAGGCCAGGTCACCCACGCGCTGGAAGCCGAACATCGAATAGAAGATGTAGAACGGGATGGTGGCGACGCCGTGCGTGCTGTGCGCGGTCGCGGCCGCGATCCAGGACGACATCGCGCCCGATTCGTTGATGCCTTCCTGCAGGATCTGCCCCTGGCGGTCCTCCTTGTAGAAGCTCAGCTGGTCCGCATCCTGCGGCGTGTAGAGCTGGCCCACGTGCGAATAGATGCCGACCTGGCGGAACATGCCGTCCATGCCGAAGGTGCGCGACTCGTCGGGCACGATCGGCACCACGCGCGGGCCCAGCACCGGGTCCTTGAGCAGTTGCGCGAGGATGCGCACGAAGGCCATGGTGGTGGCGTACTCGCGCTCGCCGCTGCTTTGCAGGTGGCTCGCGAAGGCCGCGAGCGCGGGCGTTGCCAACGGGCCCGGTCCGCGCGAGCGTGACGGCAGGAGCCCGCCGGCGCGCTTCAGGCCGGCCTCGAGGCAGGCGGCTTCGGGGCTGCCGGGCGCGGGCTTGATGTACGGGATCTCCTCGAGCCGTTCGTCGGGCACCGGGATCGCGAAGCGGTCGCGGAAGGCGCGCACGGCCGGGTCGCCCATCTTCTTCAACTGGTGGTTGATGTTGGCCGCTTCGCCGGCCGCGCCCATGCCGTAGCCCTTCACCGTCTTGGCGAGGATCACGGTCGGCTGGCCCGCGTGGCGCACGGCGGCGGCATAGGCCGCGTGCACCTTCAGTGGATCGTGGCCGCCGCGGGCGAGGGCGCCGATCTGGGCGTCGCTCAGGTGCGCGACGCGCTGGAGCAGCTCGGGGTCCTTGCCGAAGAAGTGTTCGCGCACATAGTCGCCGCCGTGCGCCTTGAAGGCCTGGTACTCGCCGTCGACGCATTCCATCATGCGCCGGTGCAGCCGGCCGTCGTGGTCCTGCGCCAGCAGTTCGTCCCAGCCGCTGCCCCAGACGACCTTGATCACGTTCCAGCCCGCGCCGCGGTAGACGCTCTCGAGCTCCTGGATGATCTTGGCGTTGCCGCGCACCGGGCCGTCGAGGCGCTGCAGGTTGCAGTTCACCACGAAGATCAGGTTGTCGAGCTTCTCGCGGCCCGCCATCGCGACCGCGGCCAGGGTTTCGGGCTGGTCCTGCTCGCCGTCGCCGAGGAAGGCCCAGACCTTGCGGCCCTGCGCCGGGATCAGTCCGCGGTCCTCGAGGTAGCGCATGTAGCGCCCCTGGTAGGCCGCCATCAGCGGACCCAGGCCCATCGAGACGGTCGGGAACTGCCAGAAGTCCGGCATCGTGCGCGGATGCGGATAGGAGGCGAGGCCGCCGCCGATCTCGCGCCGGAAGCGGTCCATCTGCTGCTCCGACAGGCGCCCCTCGAGGTAGGCGCGCGCATAGATGCCGGGCGAGGAATGACCCTGGATGTAGAGCATGTCGCCGAGGAACTCGGGCGTGGCGGCGCGGAAGAAGTGCCGGTAGCCGGTCTCGTAGAGCGTGGTGGCCGAGGCATACGTCGCGATGTGGCCGCCGACGCCCGAGTGCTTGCCCGCGCGCAGCACCAGCGCCATCGCGTTCCAGCGCAGGTAGGCATCGAGCCGCAGCTCGATGCCCACGTCGCCCGGAAAGGCCGGCTGGTCGGCGACGCGCAGGGTGTTGACGTAGGGCGTGGTGCGCGGCGCGGCATAGCGGCCCGCGGCCGCGTGGTCCTGCTCGATCAACTGGTCCAGCAGGTAATGGGCCCGGTCGCGGCCCTCGTGGATCACCACGGCGCGCATGGCGTCGAGCCATTCGCGTGTCTCTTGCGGATCGATGTCGTCCGCGCTCGCCAAGTCATTCATTCGTTGCTCCTTCGTTGTGCGGTTCGTTGTTCGAACATCTTGCGCATCTCATTGAATTTCATTATGTGGATATGAATCGTGCAATGCGCAACGGCAATGTATCTCCAGTTCATTGCAAATGCAATCAGTTGTGCTGTAACCTGCTTGGCGTGGATCGAGGCGATGCGTGAGTTGAAGAAGGCTGAATTGGCCATGATTCGCCGCCATGACCTCGATCACGGCGGATCTATCTGCATGCGATAGCAACTATTGGTGTGGCAGATCCGTACCCATGCCCATGGCGCCCGCCCGGGGCCGAAGACAACCCCTCGAGAACCCAAAGGCATCCATGCCGCCCTCCGACCCGTCATCCAGCTTTCCCACGCCCGCGCAGTTGCGCGACCTCGATCCCGCGGACCTCGCCGAAGTGGCCACCGATCTCCGACGCGCGCTGCTGCGCAGCGTGTCGCGAACCGGCGGCCATCTCGCCTCGAACCTCGGCGTGGTCGAGCTCACGCTCGCCTTGCACCACGCCTTCGACACGCCACGCGATGCGCTGGTATGGGACGTCGGCCACCAGTGCTATGCGCACAAGATCCTCACGGGCCGCGGCCCGGCCATGGGCACCCTGCGCAAGGTGGGTGGCCTGTCGGGTTTCACGTCGAGGGACGAGTCGCCCTACGACCCCTTCGGCGCGGGCCATGCAGGCACGGCCGTCTCGGCGGCGCTGGGCATGGCGATGGGCATGCGGGACGATGGCCGCCATGCCGTCGCGATCGTCGGCGACGGCGCGCTGTCGGCGGGGATGACTTTCGAGGCGCTCAACCATGCGGGCAGCTTCGCGACCTTGCCGCTCGTCGTGGTGCTCAACGACAACGGGATGTCGATCTCGCCCGCGCTGGGCGCGCTGCACCAGCATCTGCGTGGGTTGGTCGAGCGCGGCGCTTCCGCTCGCGGCGACCACCGCTCGTTGTTCGAGCTGCTCGGCCTGCGCTACACCGGTCCCTTCGACGGCCACGATGTCGAGGCGCTCGTGGCCGCGTTCCGCGCCGCGAAGCAATCGCGCGCGCCGCAAGTCATCCACGTCGTCACGCAAAAAGGCCGGGGCTACGCACCGGCTGAGGCGGACCCGACCACCTACCACGGCCCCGGTCCTTTCGATCTGGCCGTGGGCGTGGTCGCCAAGGCGGCGAGCCGCCCGACCTTCAGCCAGGTCTTCGGCGAATGGGTCTGCGATGCCGCGGCGAACGATCCCACGGTCGTCGCGATCACGCCCGCGATGCGCGAGGGCTCCTGCCTGGTCGATTTCGAGCGGCGGTTTCCCTCGCGCTTCGTGGATGCCGCCATCGCGGAGCAGCATGCGGTGACGCTGGCCGCGGGGCTCGCGGCGGCCGGCATGCGGCCGATCGTGGCGATCTATTCGACCTTCCTCCAGCGCGGCTACGACCAGCTCGTCCACGACGTCTGCCTCCAGAACCTGCCGGTGCTGTTCGCGATCGACCGCGCGGGGATCGCGGGCGGCGATGGCGCCACGCACCTGGGCGCCTTCGATGTCGCAGCGCTGCGCTGCATTCCGAACCTGCTGCTGATGACGCCGGCCGACGGGCACGAGTGCCGGCGCATGCTCGCGCTGGGGCTGGGCCACGACGGGCCATCGGCGGTGCGCTACCCGAGGGCCGTCGTGCCCGCGGAGGACAGCGTTCACACGGACCAGCCCCTGGCGATCGGCCGCGGCGTGGTCGTGCGCAGCTCGGTGAGGAACAGGCCTGCCAGGGTGGCGCTGCTCGCCTTCGGCCCCTTGCTCCACGCCGCGATGGAAGCCGCCGAAGCGCTCGACGCGACCGTCGCCAACATGCGCTTCGTCAAGCCGCTGGACGAGGCGCTGCTGCTCGAACTGGCCGCGACGCACGAGGTGCTCGTCACGCTCGAGGAGGCCTCGGCCATCGGCGGCGCGGGCGCGGCCTGCGCGGAGCGCATCGCGATGGAGGGGCTGCCCGTGCGGGTGCTGCGCCTGGGCTTGCCCGACGTCTTCATCGGGCATGGGGACCGCAGCGAACTGCTCGCGCTGCAGGGCCTCGATGCGGCGGGCATCCTCGGGTCGATCCGGACCTTCGTCGAAATGCACTGACGGCCCGCGCAACCCGCGGATGTAGGGCAAACGCGCCTCTTGCCCCGCCGGCATGGCGCGGCGCCAGGGCTCTGCCCGACAATTCGCGCCGAATCCTCCGCACCCGGCGCGCCTTGTTCTTCAAAACCGCTTCCACCGACATCCGCCGTGAAGGCGAGGGGCCCCTGGCCCGGGCGAGGGCGCGCCTGCCGTCGCCGATTGCCTGCCTGGTGTTCGTGCTGTCGGTGGCGCTGCTGGTGGCCATGGGCGCCTTCTTCGGCGACAACGCCGGCAGCAAGTACCCGCCGGGCGCGACGCAGCACATCACGCGGGCCGACTGGCAGGTGCAGCGCGCGAACGGCTTCATGGCGCCACCGCTGATCTTCGGCAGCCAGTCGCTGCCCGATGCCTGGCAGCCGGTAGAGCTGCCGCTGGCGCTGCCGATCGCGCTGTTGGCCCAGGCCGACGCCAACACGATCTCGAACCCGGGCAAGGAGACGCGCATCACCTGGCTGCGGCTGAAGGTGCCGCCCCATCCCGGCCTGCGCGGACCGCTGGCGCTGTACGGCGCGCGCGTGAAGACCGACGGCACGATCGCGGTCTATGCCGATGGCCGGCTGGTGCATCGCGCGCAGGAGCTGGGGCCGCTGTGGAACAGCACCCGCACGCCGCTGTGGGTGGTGTTCGAGCAGCGCGACGACGGCTCGGCCGCGCGGCCGGCCGAGATCCTGATCCGGCTCGAGCACACGCGCGCCGCGCAGGTCGGCATCGCCTCGCTGTGGCTGGGCCCGGCCGATGCGCTCAAGGGCCGCTACCAGATGCGCCAGTGGCTGCAGCAGGAACTGCCCGCGATGCTGAGCGCGGCCTTCATGGCGGTGGGCGTGTTCGCGCTGTTCGTGTGGCTGTGGCGCCGGCACGAGACCGGCTACCTGCTGTTCTTCAACCTCGCGACCACCTCGTACCTGCGCGGGCTGCACTTCTACGTGGCGCTGCCGATCGCCAACGACTGGTTCGCCTGGCTCACGGTCAATGCGCTGTTCTGGCTGGTGGCGGTGGTGCACTTCGCGCTGCGGCAGCTGCACGACCGGCCGCTCACGCTGCTGACCTGGGCCGTGACGACGATCACGCTGCTCGTCAGCGTGCTGACCCTGCCCGGCATCGCGCTGCTGCCGAACACGCCGCAGGTCACGCCGCTGATCTACCTGGTGGCGGCGGCCATGGGCACGGTGGTCGGGCTGGTGGGCGGCATCAGCGCCTGGCGCCGTTCGCCCGAAGGGCGGCTGGTGGCGGCCGGCATCGGTGCGTGCGTGCTGCTGGGCGCCACCGACTGGATGGTGCAGAACAACATCGTGAGCCCCGAGGGTTGGTACCTGGGCGCCTATGCGAATGCCGTCACCTTCAGCGTCTTCGGCATCCTGCTGTACCGGCGCTACGTGCACGCGATCGGCGAGGTGGAGCGCGTCAACGCCAGCCTCGCGCAGCGGCTGCAGGCGCGCGAGAGCGAACTCGACCTGAGCCACCGCCGGCTGCGCGAGGTCGAGCGGCAGAAGACCATCAGCGACGAGCGCCAGCGGCTGATGCAGGACATGCACGACGGGCTGGGCTCGTCGCTGATCAGCGCGATCCGCTCGGTGGAAGAGGGCCGGCTCAGCGACCAGAAGGTGTCGCAGATCCTCCAGGGCTGCCTCGACGACCTGAAGCTCACCATCGATTCGATGGAACCGATCGATGCCGACCTGCTGCTGCTGCTCGCCACCTTGCGCTACCGGCTCGGCCCGCGGCTCGAGGGCATGGGCGTGTCGCTGACCTGGGAGGTGCAGGAGATCCCGCCGCTGCCGTGGCTCGATCCGTCGAGCGCGCTGCACGTGCTGCGCATCGTGCAGGAAAGCATCTCCAACATCCTGCGCCACACGCGCGCCACCACCATCCGCGTGGCGACCGGCACGGACGCCGCGCACGTGTGGGTGCGCATCGAGGACAACGGCCAGGGCTTCGACGTCGAGCAGGCCCTGACCGGCGGCCGTGGCCGCGGCCTGCAGAACATGCAGCGTCGCGCGCTCGCGGTGCAGGGCCACGTAGCGTGGGAGTCGGATGCCGCGGGCACGCGCTTCCTGCTTTGGCTGCCGCTGGTGCGGGCCGAGCGTCCTTCGGGGGCATGAGCCGTCGGGTACAGTGACGGCCCCTTGCCGCCGCACACCGACCCCTCTTCCGCCGACCACGGCATCCGTCTCGAATCCGTCGTGCTGGAGCGCGGCGCACAGCGCGTGTTCGACGGCCTCTCGCTCGAGCTGCGCGACGCGCGCATCGGCGTGATCGGCGACAACGGCGCGGGCAAGAGCAGCCTGTTCCGGCTGATCAGCGGACTGGAGCCGCCGGGCGAAGGCCGGGTGCGCGTGCATGGCTGCGACACGGTGGCCGATCGCCGCCAGCTCTCGCAGCACGTCGGCCTGATGTTCCAGAACCCCGACGACCAGATCATCTTTCCGACCGTGGCCGAGGAGCTGGCCTTCAGCCTCACGGCGCGCGGCGAATCGCGTGCCGAGGCACGCCGGCAGGCGCGCGACTTCCTCGCGCGGCGCGGCCTCGCGGCCTGGGCCGAGCGCGCCATCGGCGAACTGAGCCAGGGCCAGCGCCAGCAGGTGTGCCTGCTGGCCTTGTTGATCAGCCGGCCTGCCACCCTGCTGCTCGACGAGCCGTTCGCGAGCCTCGACCTGCTGAGCCAGGCCCGGCTGTCGGCGCAGCTCGCCGCGAGCGACCAGCAGGTGCTGGTGTCGACGCATGTGCTCGAACACGTGCACGACTTCGAGCGCGTGCTGTGGCTGGCGCAGGGCCGGGTGCAGGCCGACGGTCCTGGCCGCGAGGTCTGCGAGGCCTATGCGCAGGACGTGCGCCGCCGCGCGGCGATGGACCTGACGCATGCGTAGCCTCTACCTCGATCGCCGCACCTGGATGCACGCGGTGCCGGCGTGGCTCAAGCTCGCGCTGCTGTCGGCCGGCGGCACCGCGCTCGTGCTGACCAACCGGCCTGCTGTGCTGGGCGCGGCCTGCGAGCTGGCGCTCGCGCTGTTCGCCTCGCTCGGGCGGCCCGCGTGGGGCCGGGTGCGCACGCTGTTCGGCATCGCGATCGCCTGCGCGCTCATCGTCGGCTTCCATGCGCTGCTCGGCACCACGCTGCTCGGCGTGGCGAGCGCGCTGCGCATCGCCACCGCCGCGGTGCTCGCGCTGATGCTCACGCTGACCACGCGCTTCGAGGACCTGCTCGCAGTGCTCGAGACGGTGATGCATCCGCTGCGCCGCCTGGGCGTGCCCACCGACCGCATCGCGCTCGGCCTCGGGCTCACGCTGCGTTTCGCCGAGAACTTCTATGTGCAGTGGCAGCGGCTCGACGACGCGCATCGCGCGCGCGCCGGCCGCGGCGGCGGGCTGCGGCTGCTGGCGCCACTGACCATCCGCACGCTGCAGACCGCGGAGCGCGTGGCCGATGCGCTCGCGGCGCGGCTCGGGCGCTGATCAGGTGGTGGCGCGGAAGCGCGTGAGGCTCACGTAGTCCTTGCGCGGGCCGCGCACGGTGTGGCGCAGCGTGAAGCTGCCGTCGGCCAGGAAGCGGTAGAGGCTGTCGTAGAGGTCGGCGGCGCACAGGTGCGCGGCGGTGCCAATCCAGGCGCTGGCCTCGTCATCGCCCGGTTGCAGCGCGATCTCGTGGAACAGGCGGGGCGGCTGTTCGGCGAACAGCACCGCGAAGCCGCCGGGACGGCCTTGGTACAGGTATTCGCGATGCGCATCGAAGGCGCGGCCATCGAGCAGGCGCAGCCGGCCTTCCTCGCGGTAGTGCAGGGTGGCGTGCGCCGCGCCCGGCAGGGGTCGGAAGACGGCCGTGCCGTGCATCGAGGCCTGGCCTTCGATCGTGCGTTCGAAGGTCCAGCCACCCGCGAGCCGGGCCCAGACCTCGTCGGCCTCGCCCCATGGCGAGAGAGAAAGGGTGGGGTCAGGCGCCTGCATGGGGGCGACTCTATCCCCAGGCGGAATGGCCCTCCATGTCGGACGGAGGCGATTGATTGTTTCCTTCCCGTGAACGCCGCGGTTCCATTTGCCTAGGGTTTTTACCTAGGTTCGAGGCGCACAATTCATCTCACGGACCAGCCGCCGGCTCCAAGACAAGTAGAAGGCAGCGACTGATCTGGGTGAACAGGCACTAGCGAGGTGGCCGCCCCCTTAACGGACGGCGCCCCCCAAGACCGGTTCGAATCATCCAAAGTCAAGTCACAAGAATTGAAGGAATACTCAAATGAACGCCTCGAAGCTCCTCTCCGCCGTTGCCCTCTCCCTGCTGGCCGCTGCCGGTGCAGCCCATGCAGAAACCTATGAGGGTGTGCATCCCCTGACCTCGGCCGTCAGCCGCGCCGAAGTCGCCGGCCAAGCCGTCATCGCCGCCCGCAGCGCCGATCCCTATGCCGAAGGCGCCAACGCCGGCCCGGCCCAAGTGATCGTGTCGCAGACCAACCTGGCCACCGTGCGTGCCGAAGCCGTTGCCGCCGCGCACAGCGCTGACCCGTACGCCGAAGGCGCCTCTTCGGGCGTGGCCCCGCTGATCGCCAGCACCGTGGACCGCAATGCCGTGCGCGCACAAGCCCGCGCTGCTGCTCGCGGCGACTCGCTGCCGCTGTAATCGGCACCCAGAACTCGGTCGCATCGCGGGGCTCGTCCCCGCGGTGAGTCGAGAGGTTTAGCCACCCGGAGGCCGGCCCTTGCGAAAGCAGGGGCCGGCCTTTCGCTTGAGGGTGGTTAATCCAAAGCATTAACGGCCGATGCCGCGTGCTTCGCGGTCGATGCGGCCAAGAAGCCGGGTCTGTCGCACAAATCGCACAGACCTGCAGGAGGCGCGTCGAGCCCTTTCGGCTTCCATGCGTCGCGCGCGAACCCGCGCGGTCGCTGGCGCACCGCAGCAAGCCACTGCAACGTTGCACCGCCGCGGTGCGCTCCGTTCTCCCGTTCGGCCGATCGCACGAGTCACCGTCCGCCGAATGGCGCATTGCCATGCTGCAATGCATGATCGATGATGTTGCTCGCGGCTCGATGGACCGCACAACGTCATGCTTTCGGCCTACAGCGCCATTGTGGTGCGGGCACGCGAAAATGTACGGGCGCTTCTGCCACGACAAAAGCAAGCACGACCCTCGCCGCCGAGCGCGGCTGACCCATTACGCATGGCCCTCACTCTCGACACCGAAGACACGCGACAAAGGATCCACGATCTCGTGTGGTCAGGCTTTCATCACGACGCCGACGTCGAATGGATGATCACCGACGAGTACCTCGATCCCGACGAGCTGACTTCCGATGACCGGGCCTGGGTCAAGGCCGAGACCGCGCGCGCCTGCGCCGCCAAGCACGTGGCCGAGGCCGAGTGGCCCGCGCAGACCGAATACGACCGCCTCGAGACCGCGTTCGCGCAGCTGCGCGAAGAGAAGATCATCGCGCTGCACCGCGCGGGCAATACGCTGGCCGATGGCCAGGACGATGTGCGCGACGCCTGGCGCGCCGCGGGCCGCGACGCCTCGGGCATCGTGGGCTGCTGCTTCTATCACGCACAGGACCTCGAGCGCGCGGTGCGCACCGGCCGGCTGCACCTGGCCTTCAGCGGCGGCCTGATCCCCGAGATCGCGCGGCGCGAGGCCAACACCGTCGCGGTCGGGCAGCGCATCGCCGCGCTGCTCCAGGGCATCGGTTTCGTCGTGCACTGGAGCGGCAACATCGACGAACGCATCGAGGTCGACCTCGGCCAGTGGCGCAAGCGAGGCCCATCGGCGTGAGCGTGCAGGCCTGGCAGCCGCCGCGCCGCATCGATGCGATCGATTTCTGGCTGCGCTCCCGGTTGCTGGCCACCGCGCATGGGTTGCGCGAAACCTTGCGTCCTTCCGCGCGGCGCTGGCCCGTGGCCGAGGCATTGGCCGATGCGCCCGTGCTGGCGCGCTTCAGCAGTCCGCTGTGGACCGACGGGCGCGACGACGAATTCGCGCTGGTCGCCGGCAAGGTGCAGAACCTGCGCGTGGCGCGCGGTGCCTTCGATGCCATCGAGGTTCCCGCGGGCGAGGTGCTGAGCTTCTGGCGCCAGCTGGGCCGTCCCAGCGCCTGGCGCGGCTTCGTGCAGGGCCGCGAGCTGCGCGGCGGCTGCGTGGTGCCGACGCTGGCGGGCGGGCTCTGCCAGCTCTCGAATGCACTGGCCACGGTCGGCGCCCGCGCGGGGCTCGAACTGGTCGAGCGCCATGCCCACACCGCGCGCATCGAACAGGCCGCGGCCGCGCCCGACGATGCAGTGGACGCGACCGTGTTCTGGAACTACGTCGACCTCAAGCTGCGCGCGCGCCATGCGTGGCGGCTCGAGGTCGAGCTCACGGCCACCGAGCTGGTGCTGCGTATCCGCGCGCATGCGCCGCGGGTCGCGCCGCGCGTGATGTGGCGTGCGCCGCACGATGTGGGCGCCGATGCGCCATCGCCGCCCGTGGCGCGCGGCTGCCTGAGCTGCGACCGCAACGATTGCTTCCGTCACCGGCCCGCGCTGCCGGCCGCGGCTCACGGACGGACCGCCGTGCTGCTCGACGCATGGACGCCCGAGTTCGCGCGCTACCTCGAGGCCCATCATGCCGACACCGATCGCATGCAGCGCGCGCCCGTGCGGCTGGCGTTCTGGCGGCCGATGACGGATTGGCGCGGCGGCGAGGCACCGGTGCATCGGCCCTGGCTGGCCAGCGTTCGCGGTGCGTTGTGGCGCCGCCTGTGGGCGCGCCAGGAAGGCGGGCGGCGGCAGGCCGGCGTGATCGATGCGCAGCGCTGGCTCGCGCAGGCCTTCGCGGCACGACTTCGGCCCGAACACACGCAGCTGGCGGTCGACCAGGCGCTGCTGCCGCATCTGCAGCGCCTCGGCGCGCTCGACGGACGCGCGTTCACCGTGCTGGCCGGCGCGCTGCCGATGGCCGAGATCGAGGCACGTCTCGATGCGGCCGCTGCGCGCTGGCCCGACGACACCACGCTGCGCGACTTTCGTGCCGCGCCGTCGATGGTGCGCGCCGAAGCCCGGGCGTTGGCACGTGCAGCCGTGGTGGTCACGCCGCATGCGGCGGTGGCGGCCACGATGGCCAGCGCGGCGCCGCAAGCCACGCTCGAGCGGCTCGAATGGGTGCTGCCCGGTATGTCTCCGCGCGCGAACCGGACTCCGGACGACGGCGCGCCACTGGTCGTGCTGCCCGCCAGCGCCCTCGCACGCAAGGGCGCGCGCGAGCTGGCCGCGGCACTGCGCGGCAGCGGATGGCGCCTGCGCGTGCTCGGCACGCCATCGGCCGATGCCTCGCTCTGGCAGGGCATCGCGCTGGACACGGCCCGCGATCCGCGCGGCGACTGGCTCGAAGGTGCCTGCGTGGTGGTGCTGCCCGCGCATGTGGAACACGCGCCTCGCGCGGCGCTGCGCGCGCTCGCGGCCGGCGTGCCGGTGGTGGCCTCCACCGCCTGCGGCCTCGCGGGCCTGCAGGGCCTGCGCGAAGTGAGCGCGGGCGACATCGACGGCCTGCGCACCGCACTGCGCGAAGCGATCGATGGCGCGGGCCACTTCAACGAACACGATAACAACGACCAGCGCTTTCCATGACCATCGATCTCCAGACGCTCAAATGCGGCGAATGCGGCAGCAGCGTGCTCAAGCGCACCGGCCTCAACGAATTCACCTGCCAGCACTGCGGCTCCGTCACGCTGGTGGAGGACGACATCTCCGACCGCCTCGACCGCGTGCTCGACCAGGTCAAGGATGCGGCCGCGCGCCGCCTCGCCGACGAGCAGGCGGCGCGGCAGAAGGTGGCGATGCGCACCGCGGGCTTCGCGGTCGCGGCCGTGTTCGGCATCACGCTGCTCGTGATGGTGGTGCAGATGTTCACGCGCAAGGACGCGCCCGACAGCGGCCGCCGCGCCTCGGTCGCCGCGGTGGTCGACCGCAACATTCCCACCGACGGCCTCAAGCTCGGCGAGCCGCGCCAGGTGCTGGTGGGCAGCGGCAGTTCGGCGCGGCCCAAGCTGCTGGTGGTGGCGCGCAACGAGACCGGCAAGCCGCTCGAGCGCGCCAGCGTCAAGGCCGCCTTCTACGACGGCGAGACACGGCTCGAGGAACGCAGCGAGTCGCTGCCGATCTCGGTGCTCGAACCCGGCGAGAGCGCGCCGCTGCTGTTCGATCTGCCGAGCGGCAAGAACGTCACGCGCCAGGAACTGCAGGTGCAGCGCCTGTCGGCGCCGTACCGTTCGGCCGACGGTGCGCGGCTCGCGTTCTCGCGCCTGCGGCTGGTGCAGCAGGGCGATCGCGTGCGGCTGGTGGGGCGCGTGGTCAACGAGCGCAAGGACGCGGCCATCGGCGGCGTCGAGGCGCTCGCCACGCTCTACGACGATGCCGGCAACGTGATCGGCTTCGGCCGCGGCTATGCACAGGGCAACGACATCGCGCCCGGCGCGCGCAGCGCGATCGACATCGACGTCGCGCGCTTCGGCCGCGCCGCGCAGGTCGCGGCCTGGGACTACCGCATTGCCTACAGCACCATCGAAGCCGGAGGCTCGCGCAGCGCGGTGCGCAGCGCCGACCGCGTGATCCGCACCACCGGCGCGCCCGAGGTCTTCCATGCCGACCTGCGCCTGAGCACCGAGGACCTGCTGGCCGACGACAGCGAGCGTTTCGACCTCAAGGAGCTCGAACTGCTGCCGCTGGTGGCCGGCCGCAGCAACATCCAGCGGCCGCTGTTCCTGACCGAACTCGTGAACCGCAGCAAGGAGGCGGTGGTGATCGCGCCCGGCGGCGTGATCTCGCGCTTCGGCGGCAGCAAGGCCGACGGTGCCACCGCCATCCAGGGCCTGGCCTACCTCTACCCGGGCGAGCGTTTCCCGATCCTGCTGGAGCCGCGCGATGTCGACCGCATCACCCAGACCCGCGTCGAATGGAAGCCGATGCGCCGCGCGGCGCTGCCCGGTCCGCGCACGCCGCTCGAGGTGCAGGTGACAGGCACCAAGGCCGAGACCGGCAGCGTGCTGCTCAACTTCAGCCAGCGCTTCCTCTACAAGAGCGTGCAGGTTACGGGCAAGGTCAGCAATCCGGGCACGAACATCGTCGGCAAGGTGCGGCTGTGGGTCAGCCTGCGCGACCGCGACGGGCAGCTCAGCGGCTTCAAGCTGGTCGACAACCTGCCGGCCATCGCGCCCGGCGAGAGCGTGCCGTTCCAGGTCAACGTGGAGCAGAACGGCCGAGACTTCGCGAGCGTCGGCACGCTATACCAAACCGAATAGCCCCGCAGCCAGCGTTTGCGGGCGCTTCGCGCCATGATCGGCGGATGACCGATTTCTCGATCCTCGACCTCTCCCCGATCGTCGAAGGCAGCGATGCCGCGCAGTCCTTTCGCAACTCGCTGTCGTTGGCGCAGCACGGCGAAAAGCTCGGCTACCGCCGCTACTGGCTCGCCGAGCACCACGGCATGCCGGGCATTGCCAGCGCGGCCACCGCGGTGCTGCTGTCGCATGTGGGCGCGGGCACCTCGACGATCCGCATCGGCGCCGGCGGCGTGATGCTGCCCAACCATTCGCCGCTGGTCATCGCCGAACAGTTCGGTACGCTCGAATCGCTCTACCCGGGCCGCATCGACCTGGGCCTGGGCCGCGCCCCCGGCTCCGACCAGCGCACCGCGCGCGCATTGCGCCGCAACCTCGAATCGGACGCCGACCAGTTCCCGCAGGACGTGATCGAGCTGATGGATTTCATGTCGAAGAATCCGCAGCAGGCGGTGCGCGCCGTGCCGGGCGCGGGGCTCGAAGTGCCGGTGTGGATCCTCGGCTCGAGCACCTTCGGCGCGCAGCTGGCCGCGCACCTGGGCCTGCCCTACGCCTTCGCCTCGCACTTCGCGCCGCAGCAGATGATGCAGGCGATCCAGATCTACCGCGAGACCTTCAAGCCCTCGGCGCAACTCGCCAAGCCCTACGTGATGCTGGGCTTCAACGTGTTCGCGGCCGACACCGACGCCGAGGCCGAGTTCCGCGCCACCTCGTGGCAGCAGGCCTTCGTCAACCTGCGCAGCGGCCGGCCCGGCCGGCTGCCGCCGCCGGTCGAGGGCTACCGGCAGAAGGTCGGCCCGGCCGAGAACGCGCTGCTCGACTCGGTGCTGTCGTGCTCGGCCGTGGGCTCGCCCGACACCGTGCGCGCGGGCCTGGAGGCCTTCATCGAGCGCACCGGCGCCGACGAGCTGATGATCACCTCGCAGGTCTTCGACCACGCCTCGCGGCTGCGCTCCTACGAGCTGCTGGCCCGCATCCGGGACAGCCTGCGCGCCTGAACAGGCGTCCCCGATTTCCCCCACGCCGACCCCGCCTCGCCGGGGCTGGGACAATGTCGCCCCTATGGCAAAGCAACGGATCGTGGTCGGGCTGAGCGGCGGTGTGGATTCCGCGGTGACCGCGCACCTGCTCAAGCAGCAGGGGCACGAGGTGGTCGGCATCTTCATGAAGAACTGGGAAGACGACGACGACAGCGAGTACTGCTCGTCGAACATCGACTTCGTGGATGCCGCCAGCGTGGCCGACGTGCTGGGCATCGAGATCGAGCACGTGAACTTCGCGGCCGACTACAAGGACCGCGTGTTCGCCGAGTTCCTGCGAGAGTACAAGGCCGGCCGCACGCCCAACCCCGACGTGCTGTGCAATGCCGAGATCAAGTTCAAGGCCTTCCTCGACCATGCGATGCGCCTGGGCGCCGAGAAGATCGCCACCGGCCACTACGCGCGCGTGCGGCTGAACGAGGCCACGGGCCGGCACGAGCTGCTCAAGGGGCTCGACCCCTCGAAGGACCAGAGCTATTTCCTGCACCGCCTGAACCAGGCACAGCTGTCGAAGACGCTGTTCCCGGTCGGCGAGCTGCACAAGACCGAGGTGCGCCGCATCGCCGAGGAGATCGGCCTGCCGAACGCGAAGAAGAAGGACTCGACCGGCATCTGCTTCATCGGCGAGCGGCCGTTCCGCGAGTTCTTGAACCGCTACATCTCGAAGGAACCGGGCCCGATCAAGGACGACCGCGGCCGCAAGCTCGGCGAGCACCAGGGCCTGAGCTTCTACACGCTGGGCCAGCGCCAGGGGCTGGGCATCGGCGGCGTGAAGGAAAAGGGCGCGCAGCGCGGCGCGGGCGACCACTCGCCGTGGTTCGTGGCGCGCAAGGACGTCGAGAACAACACGCTGTGGGTGGTGCAGGGCCACGACCATCCCTGGCTGCTGTCGACCTCGCTGCGTGCCGACGATGCGAGCTGGGTGGCGGGCGAGTCGCCGGCGCCGGGCGCCTATGGCGCCAAGTCGCGCTATCGGCAGGCCGACGCGGCCTGCGAGATGGTGGAGGGCGATGACACACCGCGCAACGATGCCTTCGCGCTGCGCTTCGGCGAGACGCAATGGGCGGTGACGCCGGGCCAGTCGGCGGTGCTCTACGACGGCGAACGCTGCCTGGGCGGCGGCGTCATCGTCTGAGTCTCTTCAGCGCGGCGGCTGCCGCACCGAATCGTCGACATGGATCAGGTCCAGCGGATGCCGCTGGCCGGCCAGGTGGTCTTCCACGCACTGCAGCAGCAGCGGGCTGCGATGCCGTGCCACGCTGGCGCGGATCTCGTCGGCCGTCATCCAGAGCGTGCGCACGATGCCGGTGTCGAGCGCCCGGCCCGCTTCGCGTTCGCCGAGCTCGCCGCTGAAGGCGAAGCGCATGTAGGTCACGTCGGGGTCGTCGGCCGAGCGCGCGAGGTAGATGCCGATCAGGGCGGTCGGCGTGAAGGCATGGGCGGTTTCCTCGAGCGCCTCGCGTGCGCAGCCCTCGGCGGGCGATTCGCCGGGATCGAGGTGGCCGGCCGGGGTGTTGAGGCGAAGGCCCTGATCGGTGTGCTCCTCGACCAGCAGGAAGCGGCCTTCGCGTTCGATCACCGCGGCGACGGTGACGTTGGGTTTCCAGCGGACGATGGTGTTCATGGGGACGGCTTCCTTCGGCGGTCGCGCGGGGCCCGGGCCATGGCCGGCACGCCGCCGCGCGAATCATCCCCGTATTGGACGCGAAGCCGAAGGCGATGGATGGCCGCGAGAACCCGGTGGCTGCGTTTGCCTCCCCCCAAGAGCGCAGCGTCGGGTGGTTGGGTGGTCCGCCGCGGCGGACCACCGAAGCGCTCAGGGGCTGCTGCGCAGCTCGGGCCCGCGAGAGCCGAGCTGGCCGGCCTCGACCGTTTCGAGCCGGTAGCCGAGCCCGTAGATCGCCAGCAGCAGGAAACCGTTGGACGGCCGCAGGTCGAGCTTGGTGCGCAGGCGAGAGATATGGGTGTCGAGCGAGCGCGAGAGCGCCTCGACGCCCAGGCCCCATACCGCTTCGTGCAGGTGCTCGCGCGACAGCAGGCGGCCGAGGTTCTGGAACAGGAACAGCGCCAGTTCGTACTCGCGGTTCTTGAGCTCGACCGGCATGCCGCGCACCTTGAGCGTTCGCGAGGGCGGGTAGAAGTGGTAGGGGCCGAAGACCAGCTCGGTCTCGTGCTGCGCGGGATACGAGCGCCGCAGCAGGGCGTTGACGCGCGCCTCGAGCTCGGTGGCCTGGATCGGCTTGCTCATGAAGTCGTCGGCCCCCGCATTGAGCCCGGCGACCATGTCGGCGTCGTCGCGCCGCGCGGTGATGAACAGCACGGGCAGGCGGCTCTTCAGGTCGTGGCGGATCGTCTTCACGACGTCGAGGCCGCGGATGTCGGGCAGATGCCAGTCGAGAAGCAGCAGATCGAAGGTCTGTCGTCGCATCGAATGCAACAGCGACTTTCCATCTGCGTACTCATGGCACTCGTGCCCGAGCGACGCCATGGTCTGATGAATCAGTTTTCTCTGATGGGCCTCGTGGTCGAGGACAGCAATGCGCATTTTTATTACCCCCTTACTTCCTCCCATGGGCCGCCTCTGTGTACGACTCCAAGTGAGGCGAAGTGTATCTATCTGCGTCTAAGGTAAGTAATCTGCCCTGCAACTAATGCACATGAAGCGATCTTTTAAATGGATTCATCGAAGAATGATTACAAACACGCACAACTTTGTCCTTTAGATGACACGAAGTGCGTGCAGGCGTCGCGGCGTTGTTTTTGCGCTGCATGGTGGGGCGCCGCCCTGGTACCGCCTGAGACCGGTTTCCTTACAGCGCACCAGAGGGAGCGCCGCTGATCCATCACCAATAAGCTATCAAATGGATAGCTAGATTTTCAGCAGCCACGGACGTTGGAGCATGGATACTTCGCCCCTTGCGCGACAGATCGGGCCGAATGTCTTGCTGTAAGCTTCGCCCGCATTTCGCGCTGCACCTTGCCCTGAGGAGAACTCTATGCTGATAGGCGTGCCTGCCGAGACAACGACAGGCGAAACCCGAGTGGCCGTGACCCCGGAGACGGCGAAGAAACTGGTGGCGTTGGGGCACACGGTGCGTGTGCAGAGCGGCGCGGGCGTGGCGGCCAGCGTGACCGACGCGGCCTACCAGGCGGCCGGTGCCGAGATCACCGACCAGGCCGGCGCCTTCGGTGCCGACATCGTGCTGAAGGTGCGCGCTCCGAGCGACGCCGAGTGCGCGCTCGCCAAGTCCGGCAGCGTGCTCGTGGGCATGCTCAACCCCTTCGACGCCGCCGGCCTGCAACGCGTGGCCGCCGCCGGTCTCACCGGCTTCGCGCTCGAAGCCGCTCCGCGCACCACCCGTGCCCAGAGCATGGACGTGCTCAGCTCCCAGGCCAACATCGCCGGCTACAAGGCCGTGATGATCGCCGCCGACAAGTACCAGCGCTTCTTCCCGATGCTGATGACCGCCGCCGGCACCGTGAAGGCCGCGCGCGTCGTGATCCTCGGCGTGGGCGTCGCGGGCCTGCAGGCCATCGCCACGGCCAAGCGCCTGGGCGCGGTCATCGAGGCCTCGGACGTTCGCCCGAGCGTCAAGGAGCAGATCGAATCGCTGGGCGGCAAGTTCATCGACGTGCCCTACGAGACCCAGGAAGAGAAGGACGCCGCCGAGGGCGTGGGCGGCTATGCGCGCCCGATGCCCGCGAGCTGGCTCACGCGCCAGCAGGCCGAGGTCGCCAAGCGCGTGGCGCTGGCCGACGTCGTCATCAGCACCGCGCTGATCCCGGGCCGTGCCGCGCCGACCCTCATCACCGAGGACATGGTCAAGTCCATGAAGCCGGGTTCGGTCATCGTCGACATCGCCGCTGGTAAAGGTCCGGACGGGGTAGGCGGCAACTGCCCGCTCTCGGAGGCCGACAAGACCGTGGTCAAGCACGGCGTGACCATCGTCGGCGAGACGAACCTCGCCGCGCTGGTGGCGGCCGACGCGTCGGCGCTGTACGCGCGCAACGTGCTCGACTTCCTCAAGCTCGTGCTGACCAAGGAGGGCGCGCTGAAGATCGACCTCGAGGACGACATCGTCGCCGCCTGCCGCGTCACGCAGGACGGCCAGGTCACGAAGAAGTAAGCGAACACGCCGAACACGCGAGGAGAAGAAATCATGGACATCGTCTCTCACACCGTCATCAACCTCATCATCTTCGTGCTGGCCATCTACGTGGGCTACCACGTGGTGTGGACCGTCACGCCCGCGCTGCACACGCCGCTGATGGCCGTGACCAACGCCATCTCGGCGATCGTCATCGTGGGCGCCATGCTGGCCGCCGCGCTCACCGAGACCGGCCTGGGCAAGACCATGGGCGTGCTGGCCGTCGCGCTGGCGGCGGTCAACGTCTTCGGCGGCTTCCTGGTCACGCGGCGCATGCTGGAGATGTTCAAGAAGAAGGAAAAGAAGGCACCCGCTGCCGCAGCCGCCGAGGGAGCTTCCAAGTGAGCATGAACCTCGTCACCCTGCTGTACCTGCTGGCCAGCATCTGCTTCATCCAGGCGCTCAAGGGCCTGAGCCATCCCACCACCTCGATCCGCGGCAACGTCTTCGGCATGACCGGCATGGCGATCGCCGTGCTGACCACCGGCGCGCTGATCTACAAGCTCGCCAGCGGCAACCTCGAGGGCCTGGCCTACGTGCTGGTCGCGCTGGTCGTGGGCGGGGGCCTCGGTGCCTACATGGCCAACAAGGTCGAGATGACCAAGATGCCCGAGCTGGTGGCCTTCATGCACAGCATGATCGGCTTGGCGGCCGTGTTCATCGCGGTGGCCGCCGTGGCCGAGCCGCATGCCTTCAACATCGCGCTCAAGGGCGATCCGATCCCCGCGGGCAACCGCCTGGAGCTGTTCCTGGGCGCGGCCATCGGCGCCATCACCTTCAGCGGCTCGGTGATCGCCTTCGGCAAACTCTCGGGCAAGTACAAGTTCCGCCTGTTCCAGGGCGCGCCGGTGCAGTTCGCGGGCCAGCACATGCTCAACCTCGTGCTGGGCCTGGCGACCGTGGGCCTGGGGCTGGTGTTCATGGCGACCGAGAACTGGACCGCCTTCTTCGCGATGCTCGCGCTGGCCTTCGTGATGGGCGTGCTGATCATCATCCCGATCGGCGGCGCGGACATGCCGGTGGTGGTGTCGATGCTCAACAGCTACTCGGGCTGGGCGGCCGCGGGCATCGGCTTCAGCCTGAACAACGCGATGCTGATCGTGGCGGGCAGCCTCGTGGGCAGCTCGGGCGCGATCCTGAGCTACATCATGTGCAAGGCGATGAACCGCTCGTTCTTCAACGTGATCCTGGGCGGCTTCGGCGGCGACGCTGCGGCGGCCACGGGTGGCGCGAAGGAGCAGCGCCCCGTGAAGAGCGGCAGCGCCGACGACGCGGCCTTCGTGCTGGGCAATGCCGAGACGGTGGTGATCGTGCCGGGCTACGGCCTGGCGGTGGCGCGTGCGCAGCATGCGGTCAAGGAGCTCGCGGCCAAGCTCACCGAGAAGGGCATCACGGTGAAGTACGCGATCCATCCGGTGGCCGGGCGCATGCCGGGGCACATGAACGTGCTGTTGGCCGAGGCCGAGGTGCCGTACGACCAGGTGTTCGAGATGGAGGACATCAACGGCGAGTTCGGCCAGGCCGACGTGGCGATCATCCTGGGCGCCAACGACGTGGTGAACCCGGCCGCGCACACCAAGGGCAGCCCGATCTACGGCATGCCGATCCTGGAGGCCTACAAGGCCAAGACGGTGATCGTGAACAAGCGCTCGATGGCCGCGGGCTACGCGGGCCTGGACAATGAGCTGTTCTACATGGACAAGACCATGATGGTCTTTGGTGATGCTAAAAAAGTAGTGGAAGATATGGGCAAGGCCATCGAATAGGCCGAGGTTCCGTCCCGGCCCGCGCTCTGCGGGCAAACCCTTACGGCGCCGCTCAGGCGCCGTTTTCGTTTTCATCCCAATCCGACTCCGGAGGAGACACATCCATGACCGATCGTCCCTGGCTCAGCAGTTACCCGCAAGGCGTGCCTGCCGACATCGACCCATCGCAGTACGCCTCGCTGGTCGGTCTCATGGAAGAGAGCTTCTCGAAGTACGCCGACCGCACGGCCTACAGCTTCATGGGCAAGGACGTGAGCTATGCCGAGACCGACAAGCTCAGCAAGGCCTTCGCGGCCTACCTGCAGGGCCTGGGCCTCGCCAAGGGCGACCGCGTCGCGGCCATGATGCCCAACTGCCCGCAGTACCCGATCGCGGTGGCCGCCATCCTGCGCGCGGGCCTGATCCTCGTGAACGTGAATCCGCTGTACACGCCGCGCGAGCTCGAGCATCAGCTCAAGGACTCGGGCGCGAAGGCGATCGTCATCATGGAGAACTTCGGCGTCACGCTGCAGCAGTGCATCGCGGCCACGCCGATCAAGCACATCGTGCTGGCCTCGATGGGCGACCGTCTCGGCTTCCTCAAGGGCGCGCTCGTCAACTACGTGGTGCGCAACGTCAAGAAGCTGGTGCCGGCCTTCAACCTGCCGGGCGCGGTGCGCTTCAACGACGCGCTCGACCAGGGCGCGGGTCGCACGCTGCAGGCGCCGGCCATTGGCGCCGACGACGTCGCGGTGCTGCAGTACACCGGCGGCACCACGGGCGTGTCGAAGGGAGCGGTGCTGCTGCATCGCAACGTGATCGCCAACGTGCTGCAGTCCGAGGCCTGGAACGAGCCGGTGATGCGCAAGGTGCCCGCGGGCCAGCAGCCCACCAGCGTGTGCGCGCTGCCGCTGTATCACATCTTCGCGTTCACGGTCGGCATGATGCTGAGCATGCGCACGGGCGGCAAGCTGATCCTGATCCCGAATCCGCGCGACCTGCCCGCGGTGCTCAAGGAGCTGTCGAAACACACGATCCACAGCTTCCCCGCGGTCAACACGCTGTTCAACGGCCTGGCCAACCATCCCGACTTCAACACCGTCGACTGGTCGAATCTCAAGGTCTCGGTGGGCGGCGGCATGGCGGTGCAGGCCGCGGTCGCGAAGCTTTGGCTCGAGAAGACCGGCTGCCCGATCTGCGAAGGCTACGGCCTGTCCGAGACCTCGCCCTCGACCACCTGCAACCCGACCGACAGCAAGGCCTACACCGGCACCATCGGCGTGCCGCTGCCGAGCACCTGGCTCAAGCTGCTCGACGACAACGGCAACGAGGTTGCACTCGGCGAGCCCGGCGAGATCGCGATCAAGGGACCGCAGGTGATGGCCGGCTACTGGCAGCGCCCCGACGAGACCGCGAAGGTCATGACCAGCGACGGCTACTTCAAGAGCGGCGACATCGGCGTGGTCGACGAACGCGGCTACTTCAAGGTGGTCGATCGCAAGAAGGACATGATCCTGGTGTCGGGCTTCAACGTGTACCCGAACGAGATCGAGGACGTGGTCGCACAGATTCCGGGCGTGCTCGAATGCGCGGCCGTGGGCGTGAACGACGAGAAGACCGGCGAGGCCGTGAAGCTCGTGATCGTGAAGAAGGACGAGTCGCTCACCGAGGCGCAGGTGCGCGAATACTGCAGAGCAAACCTTACGGGTTACAAGCAGCCGCGAATCGTAGAGTTTCGCACTGACTTGCCGAAGACACCGGTCGGAAAGATCCTGCGCAGAGAGTTGCGCGACGCCAAAAAGTAAGGGTTCGGCCCGGGTGGGGTCGCGGCATCGATCTTGCATATTGCGGGTCGATGTTTCGCTTCCTACTCACGCGCGTGAGCTTGCTGGTGCCGACCTTCTTCGGCATGACGCTGCTTGCCTTCTTCCTCATCCGGCTGGTGCCGGGCGACCCCATTGAAACCATGGCCGGCGAGCGCGGGATCGACCCCGCGCGCCACGCCGAGCTGCTCACCGCCTACGGCCTCGACAAGCCGGTGATCGTGCAGTACGGCATCTACATCGCGCGCGTGCTGCACGGCGACCTCGGCAAGTCGCTGATCACGCAGGAATCGGTGATGAACGAGTTCCTCGCGCTCTTTCCCGCCACCATCGAACTCGGGGTCTGCGCCATCGTGTTCGCGCTCGTGCTGGGCCTGCCGGCGGGCATCCTCGCGGCGGTGCGGCGCAACTCGATCTTCGACCACGGCGTGATGGCCACCTCGCTCACCGGCTACTCGATGCCGATCTTCTGGTGGGGCCTGCTGCTCATCCTCTTCTTCTCGGTGCAACTCGGCTGGACGCCGGTCTCGGGCCGCATCGCGGTGCAGTACTACGTCGAGCCCGACACCGGCTTCCTGCTGCTCGATGCACTGCGCGCCGGCGAGATCGATGCCTTCTGGTCGGCGCTGCATCACCTCGTGCTGCCGGCCGTGGTGCTGGGCACGGTGCCGCTGGCGGTGATCGCGCGCATGACGCGCTCGGCCATGCTCGAGGTGCTCGGCGAGGACTACATCCGCACCGCGCGCGCCAAGGGCCTGTCGCGCTTTCGCGTGGTGGGCCTGCATGCGCTGCGCAATGCGCTGATCCCGGTCGTCACGGTGATCGGCCTGCAGGTGGGCGTGCTGTTCACCGGTGCCATCCTCACCGAGACCATCTTCTCGTGGCCCGGTGTCGGCAAGTGGCTGATCGAGGCCATCGGCCGGCGCGACTATCCGGTGCTGCAGGGCGGCATGCTGCTGCTCGGCGGCATCGTGATGCTGATCAACCTGCTGGTCGACCTGACCTACGGCGTCATCAACCCCCGCATCCGGCGCTGAATCCATGGCCTTGACCCACACCCTTCCCAGCGCCACCTCCGGTGCCACGGTGCCGCCCGGCCCCTGGCGCGAATTCTGGAGCGCGTTCTCCGCCAACCGCGGCGCGGTGATCGGCCTCGTGACCATCGTCGTGCTGCTGCTGGTCGCGCTGCTCGCGCCGTGGATCGCGCCGCATGCGCCCAACCAGACCAACAGCGCCGTGTTCCTGCAGCCGCCGGCCTGGCAGCAGGGCGGCTCGCTCACCTACCTGCTGGGCACCGATGCCATCGGCCGCGACATCCTCTCGCGCCTGATGTACGGCGCGCGCCTGTCGCTGTCGATCGGCGTCGCGGTGGTCGCGATCTCGGTGGTGGTGGGCGTGGTGCTCGGCCTGGTCGCGGGCTTCTTCCGCGGCGTGCTCGAGATCGCGATCATGCGGCTGATGGACATCATCCTCACGCTGCCGAGCCTGCTGCTCGCGATCGTGATCGTGGCCATCCTCGGGCCCGGCCTCATCAACGCGATGCTCGCCGTGGCCATCGTCGTGCTGCCGCACTACGTGCGCATCACGCGCGCGGCCGTCATCGCCGAGGTTTCGCGCGACTACGTGACCGCGGCGCGCGTCAGCGGCGCCGGCACCTTGCGCCTGATGTTCCGCGAGGTGCTGCCCAACTGCGCGGCGCCGCTGATCGTGCAGGCCTCGCTCGGCATCTCCACCGCCATCCTCGACGCGGCAGCGCTCGGCTTCCTCGGCCTCGGCGCGCAGCCGCCCTCGCCCGAGTGGGGCACCATGCTGGCCGATGCGCGCGAGTTCGTGCTGCGCGCCTGGTGGGTCGTGACCTTCCCCGGCCTCGCGATCCTCGCGGCGGTGCTGGCCTTCAACCTGCTGGGCGACGGTCTGCGCGACGCGCTCGATCCGAAGCTCAAGCGCTGAAGCAAGGGAACGCATCGATGCCTTTGCTCGACATCCAGGATCTGCACGTCGAATTCCCGACCCAGGGCGGCGTGATGCATGCGGTCGACGGCGTGAGCCTCTCGCTCGAGGAGGGCGAGGTGCTCGGCATCGTCGGCGAGTCGGGCTCGGGCAAGAGCGTGACCATGATGGCGCTGATGGGGCTGATCGGCTTCCCGGGCCGCGTGCGCGCCGACCACATGCGCTTCGCGGGCCGCGACCTGCTCGGCATCTCCGACAAGGCGCGCCGCGCGCTGGTGGGCAAGGAGGTCGCGATGATCTTCCAGGAGCCCACCACCAGCCTCAACCCCTGCTTCACCATCGGCTTCCAGTTGATGGAGACGCTGCGCCTGCATCTCGGGCTCGACCGGCGCGCGGCCAGGAAGCGCGCCACCGAGCTGCTCGAGCAGGTCGGCATCCCGGCCGCGTCGTCGCGCCTCTCGAGCTATCCGCACCAGCTCTCGGGCGGCATGAACCAGCGCGTGATGATCGCGATGGCGATCGCCTGCAACCCGCGCCTGCTGATCGCCGACGAGCCGACCACCGCGCTCGACGTCACGATCCAGGCGCAGATCCTCGACCTGCTGCGCGACCTGCAGAAGGAGCGCGGCATGGCGCTGGTGCTGATCACGCACAACATGGGCGTGGTCAGCGAGATGGCGCAACGCATCGCCGTGATGTATGCGGGCCAGGTGATGGAGCAGCAGCGCGTGGACCGGCTGTTCGCGACGCCGCAGCATCCCTACACCGAGGCGCTTCTGGCCGCGCTGCCCGAGCGCGCGCCGCCCGATGGCCGGCTCGCCACCATCGCGGGCGTGGTGCCCGGCGTGCACGACCGGCCCGCGGGCTGCCTGTTCGCGCCGCGCTGCGGCTACGTGACGACGCGCGCCTGCCAGGTGCGCCCGGCGCTGCGCGGCGTCGAGGCACTGCCCGGTGCGCAGGTGCGCTGCCACTTCCCGCTCGGCGAACCGGGGCGCATGGCCGCGATCGAGCGCGACCGGCCGCGCCTGCCGCGCGTCGAGGAGGCCGCATCGTGAGCGCCGCGGAGATCGTGGTCGAGGCGAAGAACCTGCAGCGCATCTACGAGGTGCGGCGCGGCCTGTTCCGTCCGAGCGCGCAACTGCGCGCGGTGGGCGACATCTCGTTCCGGCTCGAGCGTGGCCGCACGCTCGCGGTGGTCGGCGAATCGGGCTGCGGCAAGTCGACGCTCGCGCGCATGGTCGCGCTGATCGAGAAGCCGACGGCGGGCCAGCTCACGCTGGTCGGCCACGATGCCGTGAACCCGCCGTCCGAGCGCCGCCGCGAACTGCGCCAGGCGGTGCAATTGGTGTTCCAGAACCCCTACGGCTCGCTCAATCCGCGCAAGAAGGTCGCGGCGGTGCTCGAGGATCCGCTCGCCATCAACACCACGCTTGGCAAGGCGGAGCGTGCCGCCAAGGCGCGCGAGATGCTCGCGCGCGTGGGACTGCGGCCCGAGCATGCCAACCGCTATCCGCACATGTTCTCGGGCGGCCAGCGCCAGCGCATCGCGATCGCGCGCGCGCTGATGCTCGAGCCGCGGCTGGTGGTGGCCGACGAGCCGGTGTCGGCGCTCGACGTCTCGATCCAGGCCCAGGTGCTGAACCTGCTGGCCGACCTGCAGGCCGAGCTCGGCCTGGCCTACCTGTTCATCTCGCACGACCTCGGCGTGGTGCGCCACATCGCGCACGACGTGCTCGTGATGTACCTCGGCCATGCGGTGGAGCAGGGCCCGAAGGCGCGCATCTTCGAGCGCCCGCTGCATCCCTACACGCAGGCGCTGCTGGCCTCCACGCCGGGCCTCAGCAGCCAGCGCATCGTGCTCAAGGGCGAGCTGCCGTCGCCGCTGTCGCCGCCGCCGGGCTGCGTCTTCAGCACGCGCTGCCCGCATGTCACGCAGCGCTGCCGCGACGAGCGGCCCGTGCTGCGCGAGCTCGACCAGCGTCGCGTCGCCTGCCACTACGCCGAGCGCTTTCTCGAAGGCGCGCCGGTGGTGCGCGCCGACCTGCCGTCGGCACCGCCGTTCGTCGCGCCCGTCGCGATGAATCCCTGAAACCCGCTTTCCGTTTTCTCCAACCCGTGTCTCAAGGAGTTCCCATGACGAACCGTTCCTTCCTCCCGCGCCGCGCACGACGGCTGGCGCTGCTGGCACCCGTGGCGATCGCGGCGCTGACCCTGGCCTGCGGCGCGGTGTCGGCCAAGACGCTGGTCTACTGCTCCGAGGGCAGCCCCGAGAACTTCTATCCGGGCATGAACACCACCGGCACCTCGTTCGACGTGACCACGCAGGTCTACAACACCATCGTCGAGTTCGAGCGCGGCGGCACCAAGGTCGTGCCGGGCCTGGCCGAGAAGTGGGACATCTCGGCCGACGGCACGGTCTATACCTTCCACCTGCGCAAGGGCGTGAAGTGGCACACCACGAGCAAGAGCTTCAAGCCCACGCGCGACTTCAACGCCGACGACTTCATCTTCATGATCGATCGCCAGTGGAAGGAGAGCGATCCCTTCTTCAAGGTCACGAGCCAGAACCACTCCTACTTCAACGACATGGGCATGCCCAAGCTGCTGAAGTCGGTGGACCGCATCGACGACTACACGGTGAAGATCACGCTCAACCAGGCCGAGGCGCCGTTCCTTGCCAACCTCGCGATGCAGTACGCGGGCATCCAGTCGAAGGAGTACGCGATCGCGATGCTCAAGGCCGGCACGCCCGAGAAGGTCGACCAGGACCCGATCGGCACCGGCCCGTTCTACCTCGTGCAGTACCAGAAGGACGCGGTCATCCGCTTCAAGGCCTTCCCGCAGTACTGGGGCGGCAAGGCCAAGATCGACGACCTGGTGTTCGCGATCACGCCCGACGCCTCGGTGCGCTGGGCCAAGCTGCAGAAGGGCGAATGCCACGTCATGCCCTACCCGAACCCGGCCGACCTCGATGCGATCCGCAAGGACCCGAACGTGCAGGTGCTCGAGCAGCCGGGCCTGAACGTCGGCTACCTCTCGTACAACACGACCAAGAAGCCCTTCGACGACGTGCGCGTGCGCAAGGCCATCAACATGGCGATCAACAAGAAGGCGATCATCGATGGCGTCTACCTCTCGACCGGCGTGGCCGCGAAGAACCCGATCCCGCCGACCATGTGGTCCTACAACGACGCGGTGAAGGACGACCCCTACGATCCCGAAGCCGCGAAGAAGCTGCTGGCGCAGGCCGGCTTCCCCGACGGCTTCTCGACCGACCTGTGGGCCATGCCGGTGCAGCGGCCCTACAACCCGAACGCCAAGCGCATCGCCGAACTGATGCAGGCCGACCTCGCCAGGATCAACGTCAAGGCCGAGATCAAGAGCTTCGAATGGGGCGAGTACCGCAAGCGGCTGCAGGCCGGCGAGCACCAGATGGGCATGCTGGGCTGGACCGGCGACAACGGCGACCCCGACAACTTCCTCTACACGCTGCTGGGCTGCGCCTCGGCCAAGTCGGCGAGCGGCAGCAACATCTCGAAGTTCTGCTACCAGCCCTACGAGGACATCGTGGTCAAGGCCAAGAGCGCGACCAAGCAGGCCGACCGCGACGCGCTCTACAAGAAGGCGCAAGTCATCTTCAAGGAGCAGGCGCCGTGGTTCACCATCGCGCACGCGGTGCAGCTCAAGCCGGTGCGCAAGGAAGTGATCGACTTCAAGCTCAGCCCCTTCGGCCGCCACACCTTCTACGGCGTGGACATCAAGTAGGCGGTGGGGGCCACCGCACCCATCGCGATCGTCGCGGCGATGCACGAGGAGCTCAAGGCGCTCCTCGCGCTGATGCCCGACGAGCAGCGCGTGCGCGTCGCGGGCCGCGACTTCTGGGTCGGCCACCTGCAGGGCCAGCCCGTGGTCGCGGTGCTGTCGCGCATCGGCAAGGTCGCGGCGGCGGTGACGGCCACGCTGCTGCTCGAGCGCTTCGGCGTGCGCGCCATCGTCTTCAGCGGTGTGGCGGGCGGGCTCGCGCCGGGCGTCGAAGTCGGCGACGTGGTCGTGGCGACCGAGTTGCTGCAGCACGACATGGACGCCTCGCCGCTCTTTCCGAAATACGAAGTGCCCTTGATGGGCCTGGCGCGTTTCAAGGCCGATGCGGCGATCGGCGATGCGCTGGCGGCCGTGGCCGAGCAGACCCTGCGCGATCCCGTGGCCTTGGTGGGGCAGGGCGCCGTCGACGAGTTCGGCCTTCGTTCGCCGACCGTGCATCGCGGCCTGCTGATCAGCGGCGACCGCTTCGTCGCGACCGCGGCCGAAAGCGAGGCGCTGCGCCGCGCGCTGCCCGATGCGTTGGCGGTGGAGATGGAAGGCGCCGCGGTGGCGCAGGTGTGCCACGACTACGGCGTGCCCTTCGCCGCGATGCGCACGATCTCGGACCGTGCCGACGACGAAGCCCATGGCGACTTCGCGCGCTTCGTCGCCGAGGTCGCGAGCCGCTACAGCCTGGCGCTGGTCGGCGCCTGGCTCGCCGCCCAGCCTTCTACTTGAGCCAGCCGCGCCGGCGGAAGTACCACATCGGCACCAGCGCGCTCGCGGCCATCAGCACGATGGCGTAGGGATAGCCCATGGCCCAGTCGAGCTCGGGCATGAACTTGAAGTTCATGCCGTAGATGCTCGCGATCAGGGTCGGCGGCAGCAGCGCGACGCTGGCCACCGAGAAGATCTTGATCGTCTTGTTCTGGTTGATGTTGATGAAACCGACGGTCGCATCCATCAGGAAGTTGATCTTGTCGAACAGGAAGGCCGTGTGGTTGTCGAGCGACTCGATGTCGCGCAGGATCTGCCGCGCTTCCTCGAACTGCTCGGCATTGAGCATCTTGCTGCGCATCATGAAGCTGACCGCGCGGCGCGTGTCCATCACGTTGCGGCGGATGCGCCCGTTCAGGTCTTCCTGGCGCGCGATGGCGCCCAGCACCTCGCCCGCGAGTTCGTCGCTGACGTTGCCCGAGAGCACCTTCTTGCTGGCGGCCTCGAGCTCGTCGTAGATGTTCTCGAGCGAGTCGGCCGAGTACTCGGCGTCGGCGTCGAAGAGCTTGAGCATCACTTCCTTCGCGTCCTCGATCAGCCCCGGTGCGCGGCGCGCGCGCATGCGCAACAGGCGGAACACGGGCACGTCCTCGTCGTGGATCGAGAACAGCACGCCGCGGCTGCGCAGGTCGGTGTTGTGCTGGTTGAGGATGAAGGCGACGCGCACCGCGCGCGGGGCTTCGTCGTCGTCGATCAGGAAGTCGCTGCGGATGTGGAGCTCGCCGTTGTCCTCTTCATAGAAGCGTGCCGATTCCTCGATGTCCTCGTCCATCGCGTCTTCGGGGATCGAGAGGCCGTAGTACTGCTTGATCCAGCGCTTCTCCTCGAGCGTGGGCGATTCGAGGTCGACCCAGATCGGCTGGAAGCGGGAGAGCTCCTCGAGGGCCTCGATCTCTTCCTGGACGAGGCGGCCGTTGGCGAGCGTGAAGATATTGAGCATGGCTCACTCCCGTGAAATGGCTGGGGCGATGGGGCGGACGGGCGGGGGGCGAGAAAGGGGGGCGCTTTCAAATCCCGGACCCGGTCGGCCGGACTCAGCCGGGAGTTGAAAGCTGCCGAGACGGGGCGGTTTCCACGATGCGGTCTCCAGTTGCAGCGAGGCGCGATTATGTCATCGGCGAATGAGCGCAGAGTTGGCTGGACTGGACGAACATCCAGTAGAGTGGCGCCCATGCCGAGCGCCGTGTCCCCCGTTTTTTCCAGCCCGCCGGCGACCCAGGCCGAGCGCCTCGCGGCCGCCCTCGCCAGCCTCAACGACGAGCAGCGCGCGGCGGTCGAGCACGGGGTGGAGGCGCTGGCTGGTGGCGCGCCGGACGCGGCCGATGCAGGGCCCTTGCTCGTCATCGCCGGCGCCGGCTCGGGCAAGACCAGCACGCTGGCGCACCGGGTGGCACACCTGATCGCGCGCGGGGTCGATCCGCAACGGCTGCTGCTTTTGACCTTCTCGCGCCGTGCCGCGCAGGAAATGGCGCAGCGCGCCGGCCAGGTGCTCGCGCGCGTGCTGGGGCTGCAGGCCCACACCGCGCCCGCGCTGCCCTGGGCCGGCACCTTCCACGGCATCGGCGCGCGGCTGCTGCGCGAGTACGCCGCGCAGATCGGGCTGGACGACAACTTCACCATCCACGACCGCGGCGATGCCGAGGACCTGATGGGGCTGGCGCGGCACGAGCTCGGTTTCTCGTCGAGCGCGCGCCGCTTTCCGCACAAGGGCACCTGCCTGTCGATCTATTCGCGCTGCGTGAACACGCGCGCGCCGCTCGAGTCGGTGCTCAGGCAGTCCTTCCCGTGGTGCGCCGAATGGGGCGTCGAGCTGCAGCAGCTGTTCGGCGCCTACGTCGAGGCCAAGCAGCAGCAGAACGTGCTCGACTACGACGACCTGCTGCTCTACTGGGCCGGCATGATGGAGGAGCCCACGCTGGCGCAGCACCTGGGCGCGCGCTTCGACCACGTGCTGGTCGACGAGTACCAGGACACCAACCTGCTGCAGGCCGCGATCCTGCTCGCGCTCAAGCCCGACGGCCGGGGCGTGACGGTGGTGGGCGACGACGCGCAGTCGATCTACTCGTTCCGCGGCGCGACGGTGCGCAACATCCTCGACTTCCCCACGCAGTTCTCGCGGCCGGCGCGCGTGGTCACGCTGGAGCGCAACTACCGCTCCACCCAGCCGATCCTCGACGTGTCGAACGCATGCATCGCGCATGCGGCCGAGCGCCATGCCAAGACGCTGTGGACCGACAAGCCCTCGGCCGGGCGGCCGCAGATCGTGCGCGTGCCCGACGAATCGCAGCAGGCCTGCTGGGTGGCCGACAAGGTGCTCGCGCACCGCGAGGGCGGGCTCGCGCTCAAGTCGCAGGCGGTGCTGTTCCGCACCTCGAGCCACAGCGCGCCGCTCGAACTCGAGCTGGCGCGCCGCAACATCCCGTTCGTGAAGTACGGCGGGCTCAAGTTCCTCGAGGCCTCGCACGTGAAGGACCTGCTCGCGGTGCTGCGTTTCGCGCAGAACCCGCGCGGGCGCATGGCGGGTTTTCGCGTCACGCAGCTGATCCCGGGCATCGGTCCGGCCACCAGCGCGAAGCTGCTCGACGCGATGGACCAGGCGGCCGATCCGGCCATCGCCCTGCGCGACTTCGTGCCGCCGAGCGCCGCGCGCGTCGAATGGGCAGCCTTCGCCGAGGCCTATGCCGCGCTGTGCGCGCCGTCGCTGGCCTGGCCGGCCGACGTGGGCATCGCGATGGACTGGTACCTGCCGCACCTCGAGCGGCTCTACGACGACACCGCGGGCACGCGCCGTGGCGACGTCGAGCAGCTGGTGCACATGGCCTCGGGCTACGCCTCGCGCGAACGCTTCCTCACCGAGCTCACGCTCGATCCGCCCGAGGCCACCAGCGACCGGCCGGGGCCGCCGCTGCTCGACGAGGACTACCTGATCCTCTCGACCATCCATTCGGCCAAGGGTCAGGAGTGGAATTCGGTCCACGTGCTCAACGTGGTCGACGGCTGCATGCCGGCCGACGTGGCGCAGAGCGCGCAGGAGCTCGAGGAGGAGCGGCGCCTGCTCTACGTGGCCATGACCCGGGCCCGCGACCACCTGCACCTGCTGGTGCCGCAGCGCTTCTACATCCCGCAGCAGGCCGCGCGCGGCGACCGGCATCTCTATGCCAACCGCAGCCGCTTCATTCCCGATGCCGACCTCGCGCGCTTCGAGGCCCAGACCTGGCCGCCCCCGCCGCCGCGCGCGCCGGCAGTGCCGCCGCCGGCCGCGGTGATCGACCTGCGCAACCGGATGCGCGCCGCCTGGCGCTGAGCAAGCCCGGCCCTTTCTTCAGCAGGGTCATGCGCGGGTGGCCGCGAAAGATGGGCGCGGCAGCGAGGCTTCGCAACGCGGCCCGCAGCTTGCGGGGCCGCTGGGGCCTGCTATGGAAGAAATAGCTGAGCATGCGACGCGGTCCGCCGGTGCGTCATCCGGGCATCTCCCGGTATTGCAATACCGTGACAGCTTGGGCATAGTGAATCGACCTTCTCCTCTCCTGCACCCCCTCTCTCTTCCCCCTCTCCCCCTTTCTTCTCCCAGCCCCACAACCGTTTTCGCCGGCCGCGCTGTATCCGCAGCGATGGTCATTTCCCCAACCGTCAATTCCAGGAGGTCATTCATGAATTTGACGATCAGCGGTCATCACCTCGACGTCACCCCTGCCTTGCGCACCTACGTCACGAGCAAGCTGGACCGGATCACCCGACATTTCGACCAGGTGGTCGATGTGAAGGTGATCCTCACGGTGGAAAAGCAGAAGGAAAAGGAACGCCGGCAACGGGCCGAGTGCAACATCCACGTCAAGGGCAATGACATGTTCGCGGAGTCGAGCCACGCTGATCTCTATGCCGCGGTCGATGAACTGGTCGACAAGCTCGACCGCCAGGTGGTGCGCCACAAGGACCGCCTGCAGGACCATCACCACAGCGCGCCCAAGCGCCTGATGTAAGACCCCGCGGATTTCCGGCTGTCGCGCCGGAGACTCTCGAAGCCGCCTCCGGGCGGCTTTTTCATGGGCTTTTCCGACTGCCCATCAAGGGTTTGACGGGCCTCTGTCGAGGGAAGCGAGGCCTGCGGGCAACATGTAACCAGAAAGTAGATAAGCGGAGTGGGGGTTTTTACCAAGCAGGTGCATAATCGCCCCCGCTCTGACCCACCATGAATCGTCTCGCGTCCATCCTGCCGCCCGCTCAAGTGCTTGTGAGCGTTGACGCCACCAGCAAGAAGCGTGCTTTCGAGGAAGCCGGCTTGCTGTTCGAAAGCCTTCACGGGCTGGGCCGCGCCCTGATCACCGACAGCCTCTTCGCGCGCGAGCGCCTCGGCTCCACCGGCCTCGGTCATGGCGTCGCCATTCCGCACGGCCGCATCAAGGGCCTCAAGGCCCCGATGGCCGCGGTGTTCCAGCTCGCGAACCCGATCGGCTTCGATGCCCCCGACGAGCAGCCGGTCGGCCTGCTGATCTTCCTGCTGGTGCCCGAAGCCGCGACGCAGAAGCACCTCGAAATCCTGTCCGAGATCGCCGAGCTGCTGAGCGATGCCGGCCTGCGCGAGCAGATCAAGTCGAGCACCGACGCGGCCGCGCTGCACGGCCTGATCGCCGGCTGGCACTCCACGCAAGTCGCCTGAGCCCATGGCTCGCGGGGCGTGGCTGCTGCTAAGCTGCGCTGCCCTTCTTCCCGTCCCCCTCACTTCCGAAGCGGTGCCGCGCGCCGCGCCCTGAACGCATGAAGCCGACCGTCATCAGCGCCGATGCCATGTTCGAGGAGTTCCGCGGCTCGCTGCGCTGGGAATGGCTCGCGGGACTCGGCGCGTCCGAACGCCAGTTCGATCCCGAGGTCATCAGCCGCGCCCAGTCGGCCGCCGACCTGGTCGGCTACCTCAACTACATCCATCCGTACCGCGTGCAGATCCTCGGCGCGCGCGAGGTCGCCTACCTGACGCGCGGCAGCCCCGAGGACACCGCGCGGCGCATCGCCCGCATCGTCACGCTCGAGCCGCCGATGCTGGTGCTGGCCGACGGCCAGGCCGCGCCCGACGAGCTGCTGTCGATCTGCGAGCGCGCGCAGCTGCCGCTGTTCGCCACGCGCGAATCCTCGGCCTTCGTGATCGACCTGCTGCGCGCCTACCTGTCCAAGCACTTCGCCGAGCGCACCTCGATGCACGGCGTGTTCATGGACATCCTGGGCATGGGCGTGATGATCACGGGCGAGTCGGGCCTCGGGAAGAGCGAACTCGGCCTCGAGCTGATCTCGCGCGGCAACGGCCTGGTGGCCGACGATGCGGTCGACCTCTACCGCATCAACCAGAACACCATCGAGGGCCGCTGCCCCGACCTGCTGCTGAACCTGCTCGAGGTGCGCGGCATCGGCCTGCTCGACATCCGCGCGATCTTCGGCGAGACGGCGGTACGGCGGAAGATGCGGCTCAAGCTCATCGTGCACCTGGTGCGGCGCGACAGCTTCGAGCGCGACTACGAGCGCATGCCCTCGACGCCGCTCACGCAGGACGTGCTGGGCATTCCGGTGCGCAAGGTCATCATCCAGGTGGTGGCGGGTCGCAACATCGCCGTGCTGGTCGAGGCCGCGGTGCGCAATTCGATCCTGCAGCTGCGCGGCATCGACACCTATGCCGATTTCGTGGCGCGCCACCACAAGGCGATGGAAAGCGCGCGCGACGCGGACTAGCTCAGCGCTTCTTGACGCAGTCGCCGCACAGGCCGTAGAGCGACATGGCGTGGTCCTGCAGGATCCAGCCCTTGTCCTTGGCCACCAGCTGCTGGCGGCGCTCGATCTCGGCGTCGTAGAACTCCTCGACCTTGCCGCAGGCGGTGCAGATCAGGTGGTCGTGGTGCGTGCCTTCGTTGAGTTCGTAGACGGCCTTGCCGCTCTCGAAATGGCTGCGCTCGAGGATGCCGGCCTGCTCGAACTGGGTGAGCACCCGGTAGACGGTGGCCAGGCCGATGTCGGAATGCTCGTTGAGCAGCACCCGGAACACGTCCTCGGCGGTCATGTGGCGTTGGCCGCCGGTCTGGAAGATTTCCAGAATCTTCAGCCGCGGCAGGGTGGCCTTGAGGCCGGTGTTCTTGAGTTCGTCGATGTTGGCCATGATGGTTCCTGCGCCCTGGGCAGCCAAAGGCCCCGGAGGGGCCAGCCGCTACAATGGCCGATCATATCGCTACCCCCTTTTCCCCCAATGCCTGCCATTTTCCAACGCCGTCCCTGGCTGCTGGCTGCGGCCGTTGCCGTCACCCTGGGCCTCGGTGCCTGCAGCGGTTTCAGCGAGCGCTCGCGTGGCGCGCTGTCGGCCGTCACCCCCTACAAGGTCGAGGTGGTCCAGGGCAACTTCGTGTCCAAGGAACAGGTCGCGGCGCTCAAGACGGGCATGTCGCGCCAGCAGGTGCGCGAGATCCTCGGCACCTCGCTGCTCACCGACATCTTCCATTCGAACCGCTGGGACTACGTCTTCACGATCCGGCGCCAGGGCGTGGAGCCGCAGGAACGCCGCTTCACCGTCTTCTTCAACGGCGAGCAGCTCGAGCGCTGGGAAGGCGGCGAGATGCCGAGCGAGGAAGAATTCGTCGCCACGCTCGACACCCGCAAGAAGACCGGCAAGGTGCCGCCGCTCGAGGCCACGGAAGAAGAACTCAAGAAGTTCGACCCCAAGGGCGACCGGAAAGCCACCGACACCGAGAGCAAGGCGCCCGCCACGCTGCCCCCGCTGCCGGCCGCCTACCCGCCGCTCGAGGCCGCGCGCTAAAAGCGGCGCCCGGCCGGCGCGCCGAACCTGGCTTGGCGGGGCGGCGCGGTTTCCCCACCCATCGTCCCTACCGTCCTCCGACGGCAAGCAAGCCCGAATCCGCGTGACCGACTCCAACACCACCACCTCCTCCACGCCGGCCGCGCGCCGGGTTGCCGTCGCCGGCGCGTCGGGCCGCATGGGCCGCATGCTGATCGAGGCGGTTCGCAACACCCCCGACTGCCGCCTGGCCGGCGCGCTCGACGTGGCCGCCAGCCCCGCCATCGGCAGCGACGCGGGCGCCTTCCTCGGCTTCGCCAGCGGCGTGGCCATCGCCGCCGACCTGCGCGCGGGCCTGCAGGACGCCCAGGTGCTGATCGACTTCACTCGCCCCGAGGGCACGATGGCGCATCTCGCCGTCTGCCGCGAACTCGGCGTGCAGGCCGTGATCGGCACCACCGGCTTCAGCGATGCGCAGAAGGCCGAGATCGCCGAGATCGCCAAGGACATCGCGATCGTCATGGCGCCCAACATGAGCGTGGGCGTCAACGTCACCTTCAAGCTGCTCGAAATGGCGGCCAAGGCGCTGTCCACCGGCTACGACATCGAGATCGTCGAAGCCCACCACCGCCACAAGATCGACGCCCCTTCGGGCACCGCGCTCAAGATGGGCGAGGTGATCGCCGATGCGCTGGGCCGCGACCTCAAGGAATGCGCGGTCTACGGCCGCGAAGGCGTGACCGGCGAGCGCGACCCATCGACCATCGGCTTCGCCACCGTGCGCGGCGGCGACATCGTCGGCGACCACACGGTGCTGTTCGCCGGCACCGGCGAGCGCATCGAGATCGCCCACAAGTCCTCGAGCCGCGCCAACTACGCGCAGGGCAGCCTGCGCGCGGTGCGCTTCCTGGCCGACCAGCGCGCCGGCCTGTTCGACATGTTCGACGTGCTCGGCCTGCGCTGAGCCCGGCCTTCCTCCGCCATCCCCGACGATGAGCGTCCTCGAACTGCTGACCCACGGCGACGGCGTCAGCCGCTCGGTGGCCGCGCTGCTGCTCGCGATGTCGATTTCGAGCTGGGTCGTGATCCTCTGGAAGGGCTGGCTGCTGCGCGGCGGCACGCGCGACGTGCTTCGCAGCATCGCGGCCTTCTGGCAGTCGACCAGCCTCGCTGAAGCCGAACAGCGGCTGCAGGCCTTCGACCGTTCGGCGCTGGTGCTGCCCACGGTCGCGGCGCTGCGCCAGGCCGCGGCCACGCAAGACCGCGACGTCGCCACCCTCGGCGCCGCGGGCGACCGCAACCAGCGCCTCACGCGCGTGCTGCGCGAGGCGCTGCACGGCGCGCTGCGCCGGCTGCAGGCCGGGCAGATCCTGCTCGCCACGGTCGGCGCCACGGCGCCCTTCGTCGGCCTGCTCGGCACGGTCTGGGGCATCTACGGCGCGCTCGTGGGCATCGCGGGCCAGGCCGGCGGCTTCACCATCGACAAGGTGGCCGGACCCGTCGGCGAGGCACTCGTGATGACCGCCTTCGGCCTCGCGGTGGCGATCCCGGCCGTGCTGGCCTACAACGTCTTCGGCCGCGTCATCGGCCGCGTCGAGGCCGAGCTCGAAGGCTTCGCCCACGACCTGCTCGGCAGCTTCGGCGAAGCGCCCGCGGCGGTGCCGGCCCCGCCGCCGCCCGCGCGGCCGATGCCGGTCTGAACCGCTTCGCCCCCATGGCCTTCGGACGCACCTCGCTCGGCAGCAGCTCCGCCGGCGGCGGCCGTGCCACCGGTGCCGGCGGCCAGCGGCCGCTGTCCGACATCAACGTCACGCCGCTGGTCGACGTGATGCTGGTGCTGCTGGTGATCTTCATCATCACGGCGCCGCTGATGGCCAGCTCGATCAAGCTCGACCTGCCGCAGACCGATGCCGGCCAGCCCAACGACACGCCGAAGTTCGTGAGCCTGTCGGTCGACCCGGCGGGCAAGGCCTTCCTCAACGACCAGCCCGTGACCGACGAGGAACTCGCGGCCCGCCTCGAGAAGGCCGCCGCCGACAGCAAGGACACCGAGGTCCAGCTGCGCGCCGACCAGACCGTGCCCTACGGCCGCGTGGTGGCGCTGATGGGCATCGCCAACAAGGCGGGCCTGAGCCGGATCGGCTTCGTCACCGAGGCGCCGCCGCCGACGCCGCCGCGCTGACGCCGGCTGGCGCCGGGCTCAGCCCAGCACCACCGGCTTGGTCTGCCAGATGTCGTGCGCGTACTGGGCGATCGTGCGGTCCGACGAGAAGGCACCCATGCCCGCCACGTTGAGGATCGCGGTGCGCGTCCAGGCGTCGGCGTCGCGGTAGAGAGCATCGACCTCGGCCTGCTTCGCGACGTAGCTCGCGTAGTCGGCCAAGAGCAGGTAGTGGTCGCCCCAGTTCACGAGCGCGTCGTAGATGCCCTGGTAGCGCGCGGGTTCGGCCGCGGAGAAGGCGCCGTCGCGGATCGCGTCGAGCACGCGCCGCAGCTCCTCGTTCCCGTCGTAGATGTCGCGCGGCTGGTAGCCGCGCGCGCGGATCTCGGCCACCTCGGGCGTGGTGTTGCCGAAGATGAAGATGTTCTCGGGCCCGACGTTCTCGCGCATCTCGACGTTGGCGCCGTCGAGCGTGCCGATGGTCAGCGCGCCGTTGAGCGCGAACTTCATGTTGCCGGTGCCCGAGGCTTCGGTGCCGGCGGTGGAGATCTGCTCCGACAGGTCGGCCGCCGGCATGATGATCTCGGCCAGGCTCACGCTGTAGTTCGGCAGGAACACCACCTTCAGCAGCTTGCCCACGCGCGCGTCGGCGTTGATGGTCGCGGCCACGTCGTTGATCAGCCGGATCACCTGCTTGGCCATCACGTAGGCCGAGGCCGCCTTGCCCGCGAACACGACCACGCGCGGCACGATGTCGACGCTGCCGCCCGCGGCCTGGGCGTCGAGGATGCGGTGGTAGCGCGCGATCACGTGCAGCACGTTGAGCAGCTGGCGCTTGTACTCGTGGATGCGCTTGACCTGCACGTCGAACATCGCGTCGGTGTCGACCACGATGTTCATGTGCTGCTCGATCCAGTTGGCCAGCCGCAGCTTGTTCTCGCGCTTGGCGTGGCGGAAGGCGCGCACGAAGGGCGGCTGCGCCGCCATCGGCCGCAGCGCCTCGAGCTGCGAGAGGTCGCGCCGCCAGCCCTTGCCCAGCCGCTGGTCGAGCAGCGCGGCCAGCGGCGGGTTGGCCTGCGCGAGCCAGCGCCGCGGCGTGACGCCGTTGGTCTTGTTGTTGAAGCGCTCGGGAAAGATCTTCGCGAAGTCCGCGAAGATCGACTGCTTCATCAGCTCCGAGTGCAGCCCCGACACGCCGTTGATCGAGTGGCTCGCGAGCACCGCCACGTAGGCCATGCGCACGCGGCGCTCGCCGGCCTCGTCGACCAGCGAGAGGCGGCGCATCAGCTCGACGTCGTTGCCGTGCGTCTGCGTCACGGTGGCGAGGAAGCGCGCGTTGATGTCGTAGATGATCTGCAGGTGGCGCGGCAGGATGCGCCCGAGCATCTCGACCGGCCAGGTCTCGAGCGCCTCGTGCATCAGCGTGTGGTTGGTGTAGCTGAACACCTTCTGCGTGTGGGCCCAGGCCGTGTCCCAGGGCAGGCCGTGCTCGTCGAGCAGCAGGCGCATCAGCTCGGGCACCGCGAGCACCGGGTGGGTGTCGTTGAGGTGGATGCTGACCTTCTCCGAGAGCCGGTCGAAGCTGGTGTGGTTGCGCAGGTAGCGCCGCAGCAGGTCCTGCACGCTGGCGCTGCAGAAGAAGTACTCCTGGTGCAGCCGCAGCTCGCGGCCCGAGGGCGTGGAGTCGTCGGGATAGAGCACGCGCGAGACGTTCTCCGAGTGGTTCTTGCTCTCCACCGCCGCCATGTAGTTGCCACGGTTGAAGGCCGAGAGGTCGATCTCCTCGGTGGCGCGCGCCGACCACAGCCGCAGCGTGTTGGTGGCTTGCGTGCCGTAGCCCGGGATGATGGTGTCGTAGGCCACGGCGCGCACGTCGTGGGTGTCGACCCAGTCGGCCGCGCCGTAGGGCGCGTTGGTGCCTTCGCGCTTCTGCACGCGGCCGCCGAAGCGCACGCGGTAGTTGACCTCGGGCCGCTTGAATTCCCAGGGGTTGCCGCGCGTGAGCCAGTAGTCGGGCGTCTCCACCTGCTGGCCGTCGACGATGCGCTGGCGGAACATGCCGTATTCGTAGCGGATGCCGTAGCCCATGCCCGGCACGCCGAGCGTGGCCATCGAGTCGAGGAAGCAGGCTGCGAGCCGGCCGAGGCCGCCGTTGCCCAGCGCTGCGTCGGGCTCGCGCTCGGACAGCGCCTCCATGTCGACGCCGAAATCGGCCAGCGCGTCGCGCACGGTGGCGTGGAGGTCGACCGCGAGCAGCGCGTTGGTGAAGGTGCGCCCGATCAGGAACTCCATCGACAGGTAGTACACGCGCTTGAGGTCCTGCGCGTAGTTGGCGCGCGTGGTCGCCATCCAGCGCTCCACCAGCTGGTCGCGCACCGCGAGCGCGGTGGCGTAGAGCCAGTCGTCCTGGCTCGCGGCCACGGGGTCCTTGCCGACCGCGTAGATCAGCTTGTTGGCCACGGCGCGCTTGAAGGCCGCGACATCGCGGTCGGGATGGTCGTAGGCGAAGTCTTCGATCGTCATGGTGGGTGTGTCTTGTGTGCGGGTTGAACGGATGCCCCGGGCCTTCTTCAGTGAGGCAGGGGCGTCGGTGCCTGGGCCGCGGCCAGCGCCTGCCGGTACACGGCCACGTACTGCGCGGCCGCGGTGGCCCAGTCGGCGGGGCGCCGCATCGCATGGCCGCGCACGCGCCGCCAGTCGGGGGCGCGCTGGTAGAGCGCGAAGGCGCGGCGCACCGCGCGATCGTAGTCCGCCGAGTCGAAACGGTCGAACACGAAGCCGGTGGCCTCGCCGCTGGCCATGTCCTCGAGCGAGCAGTCGACCACCGTGTCGGCCAGCCCGCCGACGCGGCGCACCAGCGGCAGGCTGCCGTACTTGAGGCCGTACATCTGCGTCAGGCCGCAGGGCTCGAACAGCGAGGGCACCAGGGTCACGTCGCCCGCGCCGAAGAGCTGGTGCGCGAGCGTCTCGTTGTAGCCGATGGTGACGCTGACCGCGTCGGGCGTGGCGGCCGCGCGCTGGCGGAAGGCGTCTTCCAGCCAGGCCTCGCCGCTGCCCAGCAGCGCGAGCTGGCCGCCCTGCGCGAGCAGCGCGTCGAGGCCCTGCAGCACCAGGCGCAGCCCCTTCTGCTCGGTGAGCCGGCTCACGAGGATGAACAGCGGCGCGTCGGGCCGCGCGGCCAGCCCGAGCTGGTGCTGCAGCACGGACTTGCAGCGCGCCTTGCCCGCCATGTGGCGGCCCTCGGGCGTCTGGTAGCCCTGCACCAGCGCCGGGTCGGCGGCCGGGTTCCAGACCTGGTCGTCGACCGCGTTGAGGATGCCGTCGAGCACGCCGCCGCGCTGGCGCAGCAGGCCGTCGAGGCCGCAGCCCTGGTCGGGCGTCTGGATCTCGCGCGCGTAGGTCGGGCTCACGGTGGTGAGCCGGTCGGCATAGGCGAGCCCGCCCTTCATGAACGAGAGCTGGCCGTGGTATTCGAGCCCGTTCATCTGGAAGGCCGGTGCCGGCAGGCCGAGCTCGGGGAAGTGCCAGGGCGCGAACAGGCCCTGGTAGGCGAGGTTGTGGACCGTGAAGACGCTGCCCACGCGCGGCCCGTCGGCACCGCGCGCGAAGGCCATGTAGGCCGGCGCGAGCCCCGCGTGCCAGTCGTGCGCATGGACCACCTCGGGCTGCCAGGTCGGATCGAGCCCCTGCGCGAGCTGCGCCGCGGCCCAGCCCAGCAGCGCGAAGCGCCGGTGGTTGTCGCCGTAGGGCTGGCGGTTGGCGTCTTCATAGGGATTGCCGGGCCGGTCGAACAGCGCGGGCGCATCGACCACGTAGGCCGGGATCGGCGGCGCGCCGTCGATCTCGATGCGCCCCTGCAGCAGCCCGAAGCGCTCGCCCCAGGGCGCCGAAAAAGCGGCGACCGGCGCGAGCCCGCGCACGCCCGCCACGATGGCCGGGAAGCCCGGCAGCAGCACGCGCGCGTCCTGGCCCGCGGCCATCAGCGCGAGCGGCAGCGCGCCGGCGACGTCGGCCAGGCCGCCGGTCTTGAGCAGGGGAAAGAGTTCGGCGCTGACCTGGAGGACTCTCATCGGCGGCATCAGGCGGCGGGCGCCGCGGAGCGCTCCGCCAGCCGCTTGAGCATTTCGCGCGTGACCAGCACCACGCCCGTTTCCGTGCGCTCGAAGCGCGCGGCATCGGCCTCGGCGTCCTCGCCGATCACCATCTCGTCGGGGATCACGCAGGCGCGGTCGATCACCACGCGGCTGAGCCGGCAGCCGCGCCCGACCTCCACGTCGGGCAGCAGCACCGCTTCGTGGACGGTGCAGAACGAGTGGATGCGCACACCCGAGAACAGCACCGAGCTGCTGACCTGCGAGCCCGAGACGATGCAGCCGCCCGAGACGATGGTGTTGACCGTCATGCCGTGGCGGCCATCGCGGTCGAGCACGAACTTGGCCGGAGGCAGCTGCCGCTGGTAGGTCCAGATGGGCCAGTCGGTGTCATAGATGTCCAGCTCCGGGGTGATCGACGCGAGGTCGAGGTTCGCTGCCCAGAATGCATCAATCGTGCCCACGTCGCGCCAGTAGGCCTTGGCGCCCGGCCCGCGCGAGGCCCGCGTGACGCAGGACATGCCGAAGGGATGCGCGAGCGCCCGGCCCTCGGCCACCGCGCGCGGGATGATGTCCTTGCCGAAGTCGTGGCTGGAGTTCGGGTCGCGGCTGTCTTCCTCGAGCAGCTTGTAGAGGTAGGCCGAATCGAACACGTAGATGCCCATGCTGGCCAGCGCCACGTCGGGGTGGCCCGGCATCGCGGGCGGGTCGGCCGGCTTCTCGAGGAAGTTGGTGATGCGGCGGTTGTCGTCGATCGCCATCACGCCGAAGGCCGTGGCCTCCATGCGCGGCACCTCGATGCAGCCCACGGTGCAGCCGGCGCCGCTCTCGGCATGGTCCTTGACCATGATCGAGTAGTCCATCTTGTAGATGTGGTCGCCCGCGAGCACCACCACGTAGTCGTGCGGCGTGGAGCGGGTCTGGATGATGTCGAGGTTCTGGTAGACCGCGTCGGCCGTGCCGCGGTACCAGTGCTCGTCGCCCATGCGCTGCTGCGCGGGCAGCACGTCGACCATCTCGTTGAGCTCGGCGCGCAGGAAGCTCCAGCCGCGCTGCAGGTGGCGCATCAGCGAATGCGACTTGTACTGCGTGACCACCGCCATGCGGCGGATGCCCGAGTTGAGGCAGTTGGAGAGCGCGAAATCGATGATGCGGAACTTGCCGCCGAAATACACGGCCGGCTTGGCGCGCCGGTCGGTCAGCTGCTTGAGCCGGGAGCCGCGTCCGCCGGCCAGTACCAGCGCGATGGTGCGGCGCACGAGCTGGTGCGATTGCAGCGGCGTGCCGGGGGCGGCCGCGGGTGTCTTGTGATCCATCCTGTGTCTCCGTTCGTTCGTGTGTCGTCAGAGTTTCTGTGTGTGCCTGTGCCCGCTCGGGCCCTTGCACACTAGCACCGCTGCGCGGCGCAGGCTCCTACGTTCTTGCAATCCAGAGGCTCGAGGGCGGTATCGCGACCTCGGCAACGGTCACGGCCGAGGGCTCGGGGCCCGGGTCGATGGCGGGGTCGCTGGCGAGGACGCCATGCCAGGCGCCGGGCGGCAGGCGGAACGGCTGCGCCTGCGCGCCCGCGTTCACGAGCAGCAACCAGACCGGCGCTGCCTTCGGTGTAGCTGGGGTGGTGGTCGATGTCGGTGTCTCCTTGGCGGTGCCTGCCTCCAGGCTGCCGAACAGGATTGCAAGGGCCGTGCCGCCTTCCCAGTCCGGCGGCTGCATCGGCGTGCCGTCGGGCCGCAGCCAGCGGATGCCGGCCGTGCCCGGCGCGGGATCGGCCGGCCACCAGCGCGTGCTGCGCAGCACCGGTGCCGCGCGTCGCAGCGCGGCCAGCCGCGCCACGAAGGCGCTCAGCCGCGCCGGCTCGCCGGCCGGGTCGGTGCTGCCGACCCAGTGCAGCCAGGTGGTCTCGTTGTCCTGGCAGTAGGCGTTGTTGTTGCCCTGCTGCGTGTGGCCAATCTCGTCGCCGGCCAGAAGCATCGGCGTGCCCTGCGACAGCATCAGCGCGGCCAGCAGCGCGCGCGAGAGCCGCAGCCGTTCGGCCCGTACCGCGGGATCGTCGCTCGGGCCTTCCACGCCGCAGTTGCGGCTCAGGTTGTGGCCATGGCCGTCGCGGTTGTTCTCGCCGTTGGCCTCGTTGTGGCGCGTGTCGTAGCTCAGCAGGTCGCGCAGGGTGAAGCCGTCGTGCGCGGTCACGAAGTTCACGCTCGCGGCGGGCGAGCGACCCTCGTGCGCGAACTGCGCGCTCGAGGCCGTGAAGCGGTGCGCGAAGTCGCCGAGGCCCGCGCGCCCCTCGCGGTCCTGGCGCAGCCAGAAGCCGCGCTGCGTGTCGCGAAAGCGGTCGTTCCATTCGAGCCATCCCGGCGGGAATTCGCCGAGCCGGTAGCCGCCCGGCCCGATGTCCCAGGGCTCGGCGATCAGCAGCGTGCGCGACAGCAGCGGGTCCTGCGCGATGGCCGCGAAGAAGGGCGCGCGCGGATCGAAGCCCGTGGCCGTGGCGCGGCCCAGCACCGGCGCGAGGTCGAAGCGGAAGCCGTCCACGCCCATCTCGCCGGCCCAGAAGCGCAGGCTGTCCATCACGAGTTGCAGCACGCGCGGTTCGCCGAGGTTCAGGCAGTTGCCCGTGCCGGCCCAGTTCTCGTAGCGCGCGCGGTCGTCGGCGCGCAGGTGGTAGTAGAGGGCGTTGTCGATGCCGCGCAGCGACAGCGTGGGGCCGAGCTCGTCGCTCTCGGCGCTGTGGTTGTAGACCACGTCGATCACCAGCTCCATGCCGCGCGCATGCACCGCGTCGGCCAGCGCGCGGAACTCGCCGGCCGGCGTGGTGCCGGGGCGGCCGCTCCAGTAGCGCGCCTCGGGCGCAAACCAGCCGATGGTGTTGTAGCCCCAGTAGTTCGTGAGGCCCATCGCGAGCAGCCGCTCCTCGTCGGCGCGGTGCTGCACCGGCATCAGGCTCAGCGTGGTGACGCCCAGGCGCTGCAGGTGGTCGAGCACGGCCGGCTCGGCGAGGGCGGCGTAGCTGCCGCGCAGGGGGGCGGGGACGGCGGGGTGCAGCTTCGTGTGGCCGCGGACGTGGAGTTCGCAGATCACTCGGTCTGTGGGGGGGATGCGGGCGTGGCCTGGGTTCGGATGGGTTGGTGCGGGCACCACGCGGGCCTTGAGGGCGATGCTGGCGTTGTCCCGTGTGTCGCGCTGCGTCGGGTCGGCGGCGGTGTGGCCGTGGAAGAGGTCGCTGCCGTCGTAGCTTCCGACGATCTCGCGGGCGTAGGGGTCTAGCAGCAGCTTCGAGGGGTTGAAGCGGTGGCCTTGGCTTGGGGACCAGGGGCCGTGGACGCGGTAGGCGTAGACGAGGTCGGGGCGGGCGCTGGGGAGTTGGCCGTGCCAGATGCCGTCTGTGAACTCGGGGAGCGAGAGTCTTTGCTGTTCGTGGGTGCCTGTGGGGTCGAAGAGGCAGAGTTCCACCTTTTCGGCTACTGGTGCTGCCAGGGCGAAGTTGACGCCTGCTTGGGTTGCTGTGGCGCCTAGGGGGTACGGCGTTCCTGGGTTCAGCACGATGGTTGAGGCTTTCTCTTGCTGAGGCTGTTGGCCGGGACTCGCCCCGGCGGGCGAGTCACTTTCTTTTGCTTCGCCAAAAGAAAGTAACCAAAGAAAAG
>NZ_JBWKPN010000021.1:0-144014 GCF_059418265.1 Variovorax sp. GW821-FHT09B05 | reverse complement strand
GGGTCGCCTTTTCTTTGGTTACTTTCTTTTGGCGAAGCAAAAGAAAGTGACTCGCCCGCCGGGGCGAATTCCCGGCCGACACCCTCAAAAAAACAATCAGAGGAAGACAAAGCTCACTCCCCTCCCCCAAGAAACAGCGCCTCGAACTGCAAATCCATTGGCAGCCCAACGCAAACCATCCGCAGCCCGCTTTCAACAGAAGGATCCCCAATCCACAAAGAGGCCCCTTCCAAAGGCAAAGCCAACGCACCCTCAGAAGACGAAGCATCCGCAACGGCAGCATCAAACAACCGACCCAACGCAGCATCAAACCGAGCCGCATCCAGATCCAGCTCCAACCCTTCCAAAGCAGCCTGCGTAGCCACCCCCCACCACCGCAAGGCAGCCACCAACGCAGCCCCCTCGAGCTCAGAGAGCAGCGGGTCTTCCAACTCCACAGCCACGGTGAAAGGAAAGTACCGCCCCACCCCATCGACCGATGGCATCAACACCCCGATCCACCCCCGCTCCCCCGCCACCCGAGGCCCGAGCACGAAGCACCACACCGGCGCCTCGAGGTAGTGCGATGTCCAGTCCGCATGCCGATCCCGCAACCGGGCGAGCCCGCGCTGCAGCCACGCATCCCACACCTCCCGAAACGATTCGGGCAGCCGGCGATGCGCGAAGTCCCCCATCCCCGGCAACTTGCCGAACCATCCCGGCAATTGCGTGGAAGCGAACAACGGGGACGAGGCGAGGTTCACAAGCCCTCCGGGCACGAGAACTCGCGCAGTTCCTTCAGCCGGATCGGGTGCTGCACGCTGTTGGTCGTCACCTCGAAGCGGGTGCGCCGGTTGCCGACCTGGAAGGTGATGAAGAACTTCTCGGGCGCGTCGCCGGCCTCGAGCTGCCCGTCGTCGAGCGTGCGGAACAGCGCCCACGGCCCATCGACCGCCGAGCCCGAGCTGCCCGTGGCCGAGGGCGGGCTCACCTGCACGCGCACCTGGTTGCTGCCCTTCGGGCCGGGCCACTGCACCGCCATCGGCACCACGGGGCCGTGCGCGTACTTCACGAGCTGGCCGTCGACGTCGAGGATGAACTGCGTGATGCTCGCGTCCATCTCCACCGGCTTGAAATCGAGCCGCATCGACGGACCGCGCCCGCCGCCGCGGAAGAAGATCTCCTTGATGCGCGCCGCGCGCTCGAACTGCGCCAGCGCCTGCGTGGTGATGGCGCCGCGCTCGGCCACGGGCTTGTAGCGCCACGGCCGCGTGCTGGTGTCGACCAGGGCAGCCAGCCGCTTCTGGAAGAAGTCGTCCATCAGGCCGCCGGCGCCGAACATCTGGCCGAAGTCCTCGGGCAGCACGTCGCGCTTGCTGCTCTGCACGAAGGGATAGCGGCCCGCGATGGCGCGCGCGCAGAACTCGGCCACGGGGCGCAGGTCCTGGCTCAGGTTGCCGCGCTCGGCCACCTGGGCCTGCGTGGCGCCGGTCTGGCTCAGGTTCTCGATCATGCTGCGCACCGGCTCGGGCAGGCGGCCGGCATCGGACTTGAGCTTGCCGGCCACGTCGCCGGGCGGCGGCGAGGTGCGGCCCTTGACCGCGGTGTCGACGGCGTTGAGGTAGACGTAGACCTCGTTGAACAGCTTGAGCGCGTCGTCGATCGGCGCCGGCTGGTTCGGGCCGCCGGCGGTGACGAGGCGGCGCAGCGATTCGAAGCGGTCGTCGACGATGCTCTCGATGCGCTTGCCCGGCGCGACCTGGCGGCCGGGGTCGCCGCCGAACAGGTCTTCCAGGCCCTTGCGCGTGTTGCGCACGGTCTCCGAGGCCTTGCTCACCACGTCCTTGTTGGCGTCGGCGGCGGGGATCAGCGTGGTCTGCTTGACCACGGCGCGCAGGAAGTTCGCGAGCGGCGAATCCACGCCCGAGAGGATGCGCGCGGTCTCGATGTTCTTGTCGAGGCCGGTGACGCGGATCAGCCGCACGTCGGCCAGCAGCGCCTCCCACTGCTTGACGTACTCGGCCAGGTAGAGCCGGCGCACGCGGTCGGTGAGCTCGCCGAGCGCGGCCGCGTCGCGCAGCCGGTCGGCGGTGCTGCGGTCCTGGCCCAGCACCCACGGGTCCTCCTGCGCGAGCAGGCCGGTCAGCACCACCACCTCGTTCTGGAAGCGCTTGTGGTAGCCGTCGTAGGTGAACATGCCGGGCACGCCCTCGGTCAGCGGCTTGCCGCTGATGCGCTCGAACACCAGCGGGCCCGAAGGACCGGTGGCCTGCGCCACGCTGAAGGCCGGGATGTCGCGCGAGGCGCGCTGGCGCTTCAGGCGGCTGAACACGCGCTGCTCGAGCGGATAGCTCGCGAGCACGGCGCGCACGCTGCGCACCAGGTTCTCGTCCACCTTGAGCGGCGAGCGCGGCGGGCCCTGCGCGATCAGCACGTCGAGCTGGTCCTCGAGCTGCTTGCGCTGGTCCTCGGGAATGCCGCGGTCGAGGCTGCGCGACCAGTCGAGCGTGATCCAGGCCTTGAGCGCCTCGGGATCGAAGTGCTCGGGCTGGTAGAGCATCAGGTAGCTCTTGAGCGCCTCGTAGGTGTACTCGAGGTTGTCCTTCTGCGCGGTGCGCAGCTGGTCCTCGAGCCGCTTGGCGATCTGCGGCAGGAAGGCCTCGTTGAGCGCGCGCTGGTGCACCAGCATGGCGGCGGCATCGAGCTTGTCGCCCTGGTAGAGGCCCAGGGTCATGGCCAGCGGCTCGTCGCCCAGGCGGTTCTCGGGCGTGCGCCAGATGTCGCGCAGGTTCTGCAGCACCGGCGCCACCTCGACCAGGTTCTGCACCCGCGCCGGCAACGCGGCCAGGTTCTGCTTGGCCGGCTCGACGCGCGCCTCGACCGACTTCAGGTAGTCCATGTTGCGCAGCGTGCTGTAGCCCCAGGCCGCGAGCAGGCCCACCGTGAGCAGCGTCATCGCGGCCACGGCCGCGAAGCGCAGCGTGTGGCGGCGGCGCTCGAGCTTGACGTCGGCGCCGGCCAGGCGCTGCTCGGGGAACACCACCTCGCGCAGCAGCGTGGTGAGGAAGTAGCTGCGCCCGCTCGACTTCTGCGGCGCGAGCATCGCGCGCTCGATGCCGAAGCTGCGCGACAGGCTGCCCATCACGCGGTCGATCGGGCTGCCTTCCTGCGTGCCGCTGGTGAAGTACACGCCGCGCACCCACGGCGGCTGGGTGAAGCGCGAGCCGGTGAAGACCTGGTCGAGCAGGTCCGACAGCAGCGGGCCGATGGAGCCGAACTGCGCCGGGAAGCCGAAGATCGCGGCACGCCGCGTGCCGTCGGTCTCGCGCTGCATGCGCGCGATCAGGCCGTCGTTGACGCGGTGGTGCAGCAGCGCGAACTCGCGCTGGAACGCGGTCGACAGGCCCTTCTCGTCGACCTGCTGGTTCTCCTCGGGCGGCAGGGTGAAGCCGAACACCTGCGCGCGCTGCTCCTTGCCGAGGTCGTCGAAGTAGTCGGTGAAGCCGTACAGCAGGTCGCTCTTGGTGACCAGCACGTAGACCGGCAGCCGCGTCGTGAGCTTGCCGTCGAGCTCGAGCAGGCGCGCGCGGATCGAGGCCGCGAGCTGCGAGCGCGCCTCCGGGCCCTGGCTCAGCAGGTCGCCGACGCTGACGGTGAGGAACACGCCGTTGAGCGGCCGGCGCGGGCGCACCTTCTTGAGCAGGCCGAGGAAGCCTTCCCACGCGTTCTTGTCCTCCGACTGGTGGCTGTCCTGCGTGGTGTAGCGGCCCGCGGTGTCGATCAGCACGGCCTCGTCGGTGAACCACCAGTCGCAGTTGCGCGTGCCGCCCACGCCGCGGATGGCGCCGGGGCCGAACTTCTCGGCCAGCGGGAACGACAGGCCCGAGTTGACCAGCGCGGTGGTCTTGCCCGCGCCCGGCGCGCCGATGAACACGTACCAGGGCAGGTCGTAGAGGTAGCTGCCGCCCGAGATCGAGAGCCAGTCGCGCCAGCCGGGCTTCTTGCCGGCCGCGTGCAGCTTCATCTGCTTGAGCGTGGCCACGGCCTCGTTGAAGCGCGTGTCGAGGATCTGCTGCTCGCCGGCCACCGGCGTGCCGGCCTTGGCCGCGGGCGCCTTCATCAGGCCGTCGGTCAGGTGCTGGCTGGCGCGGCGCGCGCGCCAGCGACGGTAGATGGCGCGCAGCAGCACCAGCAGCACGATCACGCCGATGACGATGGCGCGGGTGGTCTCGCTCTCGAGCGGCGCCAGCGCGCCGATCTTCACCAGCGGGCCGATCCACCAGATCAGCAGCGCGACGACGATCAGCGCGAGCAGCGTCAGCAGCAGCGGGCTGAACAGGAAGCCGAAGATTTTCTTGATCATTTGGTCGCTCCCGTGGCGGGCGACGGCGCAGGCGGCGCGGCGGCGGACGCCGACGCCAGGCGCTCGGGCTCGGTCAGCAGCACCACCTCGACGCGGCGGTTGCGCGCGCGGTTGGCGGGCGAGTCGTTGGGCGCGACCGGCTCGGCATCGGCCTTGCCGTCGGAACGCATGCGCGCCGGATCGACCAGCGTCGACAGCGCGCCCTTGACGGCGTCGGCGCGCGCGGCCGACAGGTGCCAGTTCGACGGATAGCGCAGCGAGCGGATCGGCTGGTTGTCGGAGTGGCCGGTGATCAGCACCTCGCCCTTGACCTCGGCCAGCGCCTGGCCGATGCGGCGCAGCACCGGCAGCGATTGCGCCATCGGGTCGGCGCTGCCCGAGCTGAAGAAGGAGTCGCCGCGCAGCCGCACCACGCTGCGGTCGGCCTCGTCGGTCACGGTGACCAGGCCCTGCTTGATCTCGGGCTCGAGGAAGCGCGCGAGCCTCGGCGTCTTGGCCGGCGCGGCCGGCGGCGCGATCTGGATGTTGGGCACGCGCAGGCTAGACACGGCCGAGTAGGTCGTGTCGGAGCGGTAGTTGAGCGTGAGCCGCAGGCCGAACCAGGCCAGCGCGAGCAGCAGCGCGAAGCCGGCCGCGAACACCCACAGCGGCAGCGACTCGCGCAGCCGCACCGTGCCCGCGCCCTGCCCGCGCCAGTGCGGCGAGAGCTCGGGCTCGACCGCGGGGCGGTCCTTGGCGATCAGGTCGGCCAGCCGCTGGCGCACCGAGTCGAGCTGCGCGCGGCCGTTGTCGACCACGCGGTAGCGGCCCTCGAAGCCGAGCGCCAGCACGCTGTAGATCAGCTCGAGCAGCTGGCGGTGCGTGGGCACGTCCTGCGCGAGCTTGGCCAGCAGCTGGAACACCTTCTCGCCGCCCCAGGTCTCGTTGTGGAACTGCACCAGCAGGCTCTGCTTGTTCCAGCCGGCCTGCACGCCCCAGGGCGTGTTGGCCACCGCCTCGTCGAGCGCGGTGCACAGCACGTAGCGCGCGGCCAGCACCGATTCGTTGCTCACGCCCGCGCGGCGCGCGTTCTGGTCGAACTGGTTGACGGCCTCGGCGGTCGAGGCGCGCAGCGCCGGCACGTTGGGCGGCTGCACCAGGTTGCGCAGCTTGCCGATCAGCACCAGCAGCTTGCCGGCCGCCGACACCAGCGGATTGAGCAGGCCGAGCTCGCCGAGGTCGGCCACCGGCGTGGGATCGGTGGCGGGAAAGAAAGGCGCCGGCGCGGCCGAGGCCGCCGGCGCATTGGCCGGCGTGCGCGGCTTGGGCTTGATGACCGTGCGCTCGGACTCGAAGGCGGCGAAGGGGTCGGGTGTGGTCATGGTTTTTCCGTCCTGTGCCGATGGCTAGCCACGGATCGCCCAGAACGCGAGGTCGAGGCCCGGGAAGTCGCCCGCGATGTGCATCGCGACGCCGCCCGACTGCTCGAGCTGGCGCCAGAGGTCGCTGTTGCGGGTCTCGAGCTCGAAGTAGTTCGCGCCCGCATGGAACGGGATCTGGCGCGGCGCCACCGGCATCGGCGTCAGCGTGACGCCCGGCAGCGCGAGGTTGACGAGGTCGCGGATGCGCTCGACCGGGCCGATCTTGACCTGCGTCGGGAAGCGCGCGCGCAGTGCCTCGCTGGGCATGTGGGCGTTGACCGCGAGCACGAAGACCGCGTTGCGCTGCAGCTCGACGTCGCTGATCACCGCCACGCGCACGCCATGCTTGCGGTCGTGCAGGTCGATGCGGATCGCCGACTGCTCGAGCACCATCGACAGGCTGCGGCGCAGGTCGTCCATCAGCGGCCGGAAGCTCAGCGCGAGGTCGTCGTGGATGTAGGGGCCGAAGCGCGCCACGCGGCGCGAGTCGCGGAAGCTCGCGAGGTCGCCGGCCAGGCCCAGCGCCTGCTCGAAGAAGCGCTGCGGATGCAGCATCGCGCTCTTCGCGAGATGCGCGAACACCGCCTCGTTGCGGTTCACGGTCTGCAGCAGCATGAAGTCGGCGATCTCGGCCACGCCGCCGGTGCCGCCCTGGGTCATGCGCCCGGCCAGCGCCTCGCCGCGCTGGCGCAGCAGGCCCAGCAGCTCGTCGAGCCAGGCGCGGATCACCGCGTGGCCCGCCACGTCGAGCAGCGGCGGCAGCATCGCGCGCTCGAGCTGCACCTGGTTGTCGACGCGGCGCTCGACCACGCGCGCCACGCCCAGCGTGGTCCAGGCATCGGTGGCCTCGCTGGCGCGCATCAGCCGCGTGTGGAGCTGGCCCAGCTGCAGCATCGCGGTGCGCTCGCCCGCGGTGTTGGAGTCGGGCACGTCGGACTCGAGCACGCGGTGGCGCACCAGCTCCTCGTACTCCTCGGCATCGGCCTCGCGCGCCCCGGCGCGGCGCAGCGGCAGCGCCAGCACCACGGCCTCGTCGCGCATGGTCTGGGGGATGTCGATCGGTTCGGGCAGCGGATCGACCGCCGGCATGTCGAACACCGTGCCGTCGCCGAACACGCCCACCGCGCGCACCAGCGCCAGCTTGCCCAGCGTCAGCGCGGCCTGGTCGATCTCCAGTTCGGCGAAGCCCCAGGCATAGGGCGTGGTGGAGCGCAGCAGCACGTGCCGCGCGTGATCGGCATGTCGTTCGCTCTGCTGCAGGTGCTGGGGCTGCAGCAGCATCCCCTCGCTCCAGACCACTTTTGTTCGCCAACTCATCCGCTCGCACTCCGTCAACGGCAAGGGCTGCCTGTAAGAAGCGGTGAGTTTCCGGCGCGCGAAGTCGTGGGCAAATCCGCCTTAAGGCCTAGCTAACGGCATAGGCGGCGCGCGAGGACGTACGGCGAAGGGAGTAGACGCGGGCCCGATGCGGGCCCGAAAGCGTTGGGGATGGCGCCGCGGAACGGACGCGCGGCCCAAGCGCGTCAGCGCGCGGGCGTGCCGCCGAGCATGCGCACCTGGTCGGCGTAGACCTTCTCGATGCGCTGCAGCCGCTGCTCGCGCGCGGCATCGTTGACCCACTGCGCGGCCATCGCGCGCTGGCGGCCGAGCTGGCGGTCGAGCCGGGCCTGCGGCAGCAGCGCGCTGTCGTCGGCCGCCGCATAGCCGAAGCCGGCGCGCAAGGTCTTGAGCACCTCGCGCTCGGCATCGGCGCGCGGCCCCTTGCCCTGGCCGTAGTTGGTCAGGAAGGACTGCAGCCGGGCCTGGAACTCGGGCGGCCAGCCGCGCCGCACCACCATCGGCGCGCCCGGCGGCGGCTGCGATTCCCACACCACCTGCAGCCGCTCGGCCTCGACCGGGAACTGCTCGCGGAAGCGCTCGAAGTCGGTGCTGTTGTTGGTGGCGACGTCGGCATCGCCATTGGCCACGGCCAGCGCGGTGGCCTGGTGGGTGTCGACGATCTCGCTGCGAAAGCGCGTCTCCATCGCGATGTGGTGGGGCAGGAACAGCTCGCTCTGCGGCACCTGGAAGCCGGTCACCGAGCGGCTGTCGCCGCGCGCGAGCCGCCATGACTCGGGTTTGGCGAGCAGCGCCTCGAGGCTGTTGAAGGGCGGCGCCTTGCGCATCAGCAGCACGGCGCGGTGCTCGGGCATGCCGGGACGGCGCGCGATCTGCGCGATCACCTTCATGCGGCCCTGGGTCACGGCATCGAGCGCCATCTTGGCCGACAGGAAGGCCATGTCGATCTCGTCGCGGCCGATGGCGCGGTCGAGCTCCTCGTACGAGGACACCGAGTAGGCGCTCACCGGCACGCCGATGGAACGGCCGAGGTCGGCCAGCAGCGGCGTCCACAGCGCGCGCGACTCGACCGCGCCGCCCAGCGGCAGCACGCCGAAGCGGATCGCCTTGACGGGCTCCGGCTGCGTGGCCTGCGCGGCCGGCACCGCGGCGCAGGCCGCCACGGCCAGCACCGCCAGCCACGCGGCACGCAGCCAGGCGATCAAGGCGAGACGTCCTTCAGCACGCCGACCTGCTCGGCATAGCCGCTGTCCAGCCGCTGCAGGCGGGCCTGGCGCGCGGCGTCGTTGACCCATTGCGCGGTCTTGGCGTTCTGGGTCGCGAGCTGGTAGGCCAGCTTGGCCGCGGGCAGCAGCGAGCTGTTGTCGGCCGGCACGAAGCCCGCGAGGTCGTGCAGCGACTTCAGCACCACGCGCTCGGCATCGCCGCGCGGCCCCTTGGCGCGACCGTAGGCCACGAGGAAGGCCTGCACGCGCTGGCGCAGCTCGGGTGGATAGTCGCGCCGCATCACGATCTGCGCATGCGGGATCAGCTCCGACTCCCACAGCACCTGCAGCCGGCCGGCCTCGGCCGGGAAGCGCAGCTTGAAGCGCTCGAAGTCGGCCGTGTTGTTGGTGGCGACGTCGGCCTCGTTGTTGGCCACGGCCAGCGCCGTGACCTGGTGCGTGCCCACCACCTCGCTCGCGAAGCGGGTCTCCATGGCGATGTGGTTGGGCAGGAAGAATTGCAGCTGCGGCACGATGAAGCCCGACACCGACTGCTTCTCGCCGCGCGCGAGGCGCCAGCGCTCGGGGTCGGCCAAGAGGCCCGCCAGCGTGTTGAACGGCGGCGCCTTGCGCGCCAGCAGCAGCGCGCGGTAGCCGGGCAGGCCGTCGTGCCGCACCACCTGCGCCACCACCTTCATGCGGCGCTGGCTCACGGCGTCGAGCGCCATCTTGCCCGACAGGAAGGCCATGTCGACGTCGTCGCGCTGGATCGCCTGCTCGAGCGCCTCGTACGAATTGACCGAGAGCACCGCCACCGGCCGGCCGAGCGCGCGGCTGAGCTCGGCCAAAAGCGGATCCCAGTCGCTGCGCGATTCGAAGGCGCCGCCCAGCGGCAGGATGCCGAAGCGCATCGGCGCGGCCTCGGCGCCATGGCCGCCGGCGGCCGTGAAGCCGCCCTTGACGGTCTGGGCCGGCGTGGACTGGGTCGAGGGGGGAATGGTCGAGAGCGAGGGCAGCGAAGGCGGGGCCGGGGTCTGCGCCAGCGCCGCGAACGGCAGCGAGGCACCCAGCAGCGCCGCCGCCAGCCAGCGCGACCAGCGAGGCCGACGGATACCGGTGGGCTCGGAGAGGCCTTGGGAACAGCGCAGGAAAGCCGGCATATTTGGACGGACGAGAGAGGCCGTGACGAACCGGCCGGTCTAACATGGCGAAGCGGACGCCATTAGATATCAACCAGAAGCAGTTTTCGTGATGTTTTTCCCGTCTTCCCTGCCCTGCAAGGCCTCCGTAGGCTCGGCCGCCATGCATTTCCCGCGTCCATGAACTGGAACTTCGCCGTCGTCCGCGGCCTGGCGCGGCTCACCTTCGCGCAGCAGCTGATCCTGCTGGCGATGCTGCCGGCCATGGCGGCGACGCTGGTGGCGATCACGGTGCTCACGCGCCAGCACCTGGACAACCTCACCGAGCTGATGCGCGCCAATGCGCAGACGGTGGCGCTGCAGGTGGCCACGGTGGCGCAGGCGCCGATCGTGCGCATGGACCGGCGCGCGCTGCAGCGCACCGCGCAGTCGGGCACCTACCAGCCGCACGTGCAGCAGGTGCAGATCTGGTCGGACGACGGCGAGATCGTGGCCAACTCCGAGACCATGGACCGCGCGCGCGGCGAGGGCCTGCAGGTGGTGGTGCCGATCGTGGGCGACGACGGCCGCACCAGCGGCAAGGTGATGGTCGAGATCAGCCTCGGCGCGGTGCAGAACGCGCGCCGCTCGGTCTGGCTCAACGTGGTGCTGGTGCTCGGCGCCAGCCTGGTCGGCGTGGGCCTGGCCGGCTGGTGGGCGGCGCGCCGCATCAGCGAGCCGATCCGCGCGCTCGGCAAGGCGGTCGACCGGCTCGGCGCCGGCGAGGCCGCGAGCGTGACGATCGAGGGCACCTCCGAAGTGCAGCACCTGCAGCGCGGCTTCAACGAGGCCGCGCGCGCACTGGCCGAGAGCCACCGGCTGCTGCAGAGCCGCATCACCGAGGCCACGGCCGAGCTGGCGCGCAAGAACCAGCAGCTCGAGGTCGCGAGCCAGGCCAAGACCCGCCTGCTCGCCGCCGCCAGCCACGACCTGCGCCAGCCGCTGCATGCGCTCACGCTGTTTTCCGACGGCCTGGCCAACGGCGAGACCGATCCGCTACGGCTGCAGCGCATCGGCCACATCCGCGAATGCGTGGACTCGCTCGACCGGCTGTTCTCCGAGCTGCTGAACCTCTCGCAGCTCGACGCCGGCGTGCTGCAGCCGCAGTGGGTCGACTTCCCGCTCGACCGGCTGTTCGACGAGATCAGCCGCAACTTCCGCCCGGTGGCCGAGCAGCAGGGGCTGCGGCTGGTGGCGCGCAAGACCGACCTGTGGGTGCGCTGCGACTACGTGATGCTGTCGCGCATCCTCAACAACCTGGTGTCGAACTCGCTGCGCCACACGCTCGAGGGCGGCGTGCTGATCGGTGCGCGCAAGCGCGGCCGCGGCGTGCGCATCGACGTGGTCGACACCGGCGTGGGCATCGCGCAGCAGCACCAGGCGCGGGTGTTCGAGGAGTTCTACCAGGTCGAGCCCTCGGGCCGCCAGGCCTCGCGCGGCACGCGCGGCATGGGCCTGGGCCTGGCCACGGTGCAGCGGCTGGCCGAGCTGCTCAACACGCGCGTGGAGCTGAGCTCGCGCCTCAACAAGGGCACCTGCGTGCGGGTGCTGGTGCGCTCGGCGCCGGCCGCGCTGCCCGCGCCGGCCGTGACCGCGCCGCACGTGCCCGAGAACGACGAGCGCTGCCTCGAGGGCCTGCGCATCCTGGTGATCGACGACGAGCGCACCATCCTCGAAGGCCTGACCGTGGTGCTGTCGAACTGGGGCGCCTCGGTGCTGGCCGCGCAGACCCGTGCCGAGGCGCTCGCCATGGCCGACACCTGGCCCGTGCCGCCCGACGTGGTGGTCAGCGACCTGCTGCTGCAGGGCGGCGACAACGGCCTCGACGTGATCGCCGCGCTCGAGCGTCATCCGCGCGGCATCGGCACCGGCACCGCGCGCCTGCTGGTCACCGGCGAGACCAAGCCCGATCGCCTGCGCGAGGTGCAGAGCGCGGGCATCACCGTGCTCTACAAGCCGGTGTCGCCGCGCGTGCTGCGCCAGGCGATCCTGGCGCAGCGCACGGCCGCGATGCAGGCCGTGCAGGCCTGAGAAGGCGTTCCTGGCAACGGTCTTCGGTGGCGATACGCCATCGGAGATAGGCCAAGCGGCCGTCGGCACGTGAACTTCCTCACAGCCCCGCAGGGTGCGCGCCGCGGGCATAAGCCCTCCGCCTTATCGCGCGAAGCAGGGCCCTTCCGTACATTGAGCCATCGCCCCTTGTGGCAGAAGCCTTCATGTCCGTCGCCGCGAAAACCTCTCCCCCGATCCACTGCACGACCCGGTTGCTGCGCGGTGCCGCCCGCGCGTGGCTGGCCTGCGCCGCGCTGCTGGGCGCCGCGCTGTGCCCGGCCGCCGGCTTCACGGTGCTGATGGGCGACGACCTCGCCGCGCATGCCGAGTTCGTGCAGCAGCTGCGCCAGGGGCTGGACCCCGCGAGCCGCTTCGAGCTGGTGCGGCTCGCGCCCGGTTCGTCCGGCGTGCCCGACACAGCGGCGGTCGAGCCCGGCGACGTCAACGTCGGCGTGCGCACGCGCAGCATGCGGTCCTCGATCTCGAGCGCCGAGGGCGGCTCGCTGACCATGGCGGTGGGCGCGGTGGCCGCGCGCGCCGCCATCGAGCGCCCGGGCCAGGAACCGCTGGTGCTCGCGATGCTGAGCCGGCTCGACTACGAAGGCCTGCGCACCAGCCCCGCGCTGCGCCGCGCCGACCGCCGCGTCGGCGTGCTGCTGCGCGACCCGGCCATGGCCGACCAGCTCGCGCTGGTGGGCGCGGTGCTGCCGGCGCAGCGCCACCGCATCGGCGTGGTCGCCACGCCCGAATCCGAACCGCTGGTGCGCGACCTGCAGCGCGCCGCGCAGGCCCAGCCCGGCGGCGGCTGGGACCTGCAGGTGGAATACGCGCCGGACGCGCGCTCGCTCGCCACCGCGCTGCGTGCCGTGGTGCCGCGCAGCGATGCGCTGATGGTGCTGCCCGACCTGATCGGCGACAACCAGGCCGCCACGCTGTCGGTGCTGCGCGCCGGTGCCGGCGCCGGCCTGCCGGTGTTCGGCGCCAGCGAAGGCCTGGTGCGTTCGGGCGGCCTCGCGGCCGCGGTCTCCACGCCCACGCAGCTCGCGCAGCAGGCGCGGCTGCTGGCGCAGAAGGTCGCGAGCAGCGGCAGCGCGGGCGGCGGCGGCAATCCGCTGGTGGAGGCCGCGACGCCCGCCACCGTGCGCATCAACCCCACCGTCGCGCGCGGGCTCGGGCTGCGGCTGCCCGAGGAACGCGAACTGACGGAGCGCCTCACCGTCACGCGATGAGCGCCACCCGGCCGCCCGAGGGCGCGGACCCCAGCCCGGCCACGGCGCCGGCCGAAGCACCCACGCCGGGCCTGGCCGCCGGCGCGCTGGTGGTGCGCGGCAACCTGCAGCGCGACCTGTTCCGCCTCGGCGTGGTGCCCTGCGTGGCGGTGGCGCTCGCGCTCACCGCCTGGTTCACGCACAACCGGCTGCAGACGCTGGAGGCCGCCTTCGACGCCGAGGGCCAGGCGGTGGCGCGCCAGGTGGCGGCGATGTCCGACCTGAGCCTCTATGCCGGCGACCTGCCCGCGCTGCAGAACGTGGCCAATGCCGCGCTGCGCGGCGGCCAGGTGATGCGCGTGGAGATCAGCAACAGCGCCGGCGTCTACGTGACGGCCGGGCCCAAGGCCGGCTCGCTCGCGCAGCTGCGCATGTTCACCGCGCCGGTCACGCTGCGCGAGGCCTCGCGCGCCAGCGCCTTCGCGCCCGCGGGCTCGACCGCCGCGGGCGAGACGCCGGTCGGCCTGGTCCAGACCTTCCGCGACACCACCGCCTATTCGCGCGAACGCACGCGCTCGCTGCTCGCGGGCATCGGCATCGCGATGGTGGCGCTGCTCGCGGCCTGGGCCTCGGTGCGCCACATGGCGCGCACGGTGGCGCGGCCGCTGCGCCGCGTGTCGCGCACCGTGGCGGCGCTCGAGGCCGGCCATTTCGAGATGCGCTGCGGCGTGGTCGAGGGCGGCTCGCGCGGCACGCACGAGCTGGCCATGCTGGCGCACGACATCGACCGCCTGGCCGAGCGGCTGCAGCACAACCGCCAGGTCAGCGAGGAGCGCGTGCGCGAGGCCACCGCGGTCGCGCTGCAGCGCATGGCCGAGGCCGAGCAGGCCGCGCTGTCGCGCGCGCGCTTCCTGGCCGCGGCCAGCCACGACCTGCGCCAGCCGCTACATGCCATGGGCCTGTTCATCGACGGCCTGCTGCCCGGCGCGAGCGAGGCGCAGCGCCCGGCCGTGCTGCGGCTGCAGGAGAGCACCGAGTTCATGGGCGTGCTGCTCGACGACCTGCTCGAGATCTCGCGGCTCGATGCGCAGGTGCTCACGCCGGCCATCGCCAAGGTCTCGCTGGCCGCGCTGTTCGACCAGCTCGACGCCCAGCATGCGGCCACCGCCACCGAGCTGCGCGTGCGGCTGCGCTGGAGCGACCGCGGCCTCGCGGTGCGCAGCGACGCGGCGCTGCTCAAGCGCATCGTCGGCAACCTCGTGACCAATGCGCTGCGCCATGCGCCCGCGGGCGGCACCGTGCTGGTGGCCGCGCGCCGCGCGCGCAACGGCCCCGACGGCGGGCGCGGCGTGCGCATCGAGGTGCGCGACGACGGCGTGGGCATCGCGCCGATCCACCAGCAGCGCATCTTCGAGGAGTTCTACCAGGTGGCGAACACCGAGCGCGACCGCCGCCGCGGCTTCGGCCTCGGCCTCGCGATCTGCGCGCGCATCGCCACCCTGCTGGGCACGCGCATCGCGCTGCGCTCGGCGCTCGGCGCCGGCAGCACCTTCGCACTGACCCTGCCCGCGGCCAATGCCGCCGACATCGCGCCGCCGCAGCCGGCACCGCCCGCGCCCGCGCCGCTCGCGGGCCTGCGCTGCCTGGTGGTGGACGACGACCCGGCGATCCTCGACGGCAGCCGCGCGCTGCTCGAGCAGTGGGGCTGCCAGGTCGAATGCGTGGCCACCGGCGCCGAGGCGATCGCGCGGCTGGGCACCGGCGACATTCCCTACGACGCCGTGCTGTGCGACCTGCAGCTGCCCGGCGACACCGACGGCATGGACGTGATCGACGCCGCCAAGCGGCTGCAGCCCGAGGCGCTCGCGGTGCTGGTCTCGGGCGCCACCGGGCCCGATGCGCTGCAACGGCTGCGCCACAGCGGCGCGACGCTGTTGACGAAGCCGGTGGCACCGGCGAAGCTTCGGGCGCTGCTGTCGACGCGGCGGCATGCGCAGCCCGCATGAACACGCCCATTGCTCCACCACGATGCTGCCCATCGACGCCCTGAAAGACATCCGCCCCTTCATCGCCACGCCCAGCTACAGCGGCGCGATGACCAGCGACTACGTGCGCAGCCTGCTCGGGCTGGTCAACCTCGCGTGGCGCCACGGCTTCCCGATGCAGACGCGCTTCCTCGACGGCGACAGCCTGATCCCGCGCGCGCGCAACCGGCTGGTGGCCGAGTTCATGGCCGACAGCCGCTGGACCCACCTGTTCTGGATCGATGCCGACATCGGCTTCGAGCCCGAGGCCGCGCTGCGCCTGCTGCTGGCCGGCCGCGCGGTGGTGGCCGGCGCCTATCCGCAGAAGAACGACGGCTGGCCGCGCGCCGGCCTCGCGCAGCCGCTGCCCGCGGGCAGCACGCGCGAGGACTTCGAGGCGCGGCACGCGGTGTTCCCGGTCAACCTCACGGGGCCCGAGGTCGCCGGCCGCATCGATGCCGACGGCTTCGTCGAGGTGCTCGATGCGCCCACCGGCTTCATGCTGATCGAGCGCTCTGTGTTCGAACGGCTCGCGCAGGCCCTGCCCGAGCTGCGCTACACGCCCGACCGCATGGAGGACGAGACGGCCGCGGCCTGGCCGCACCACCGCTTCTTCGATGTCTGGGCCGAGCCCGGCAACGGCCGCTACCTCAGCGAGGACTTCGCCTTCTGCCGCCGCTGGCAATCGATCGGCGGCCAGGTCTTCGTCGACACGCGCTCGCGCCTCACGCACACCGGCACGCGCACCTACCGCGGCGACTACGCGCGCTCGCTCGCGGCCAGCGCCGGGCCGTCGGCCTGACGCAGATCGGCCGGCAAGGTCTCCAGGTCGTAGCCGCGATCGGGCGCGATCTTCTCGAGCCGCAGTCCCGGCCCTTCCTCGGCCAGGTAGTCGTAACCGATGGCCTGCCAGCGGTGCCCGGGATCGAGTTGCCGATAGCGGTCGCGCCGCGCGATGCGGTCCTCGCGCCGGATCATGCGCAGGTGGTAGAGCCGGAAGTAGCTGCGGAACATCCGGCCATGCTGCGCGACCGCATCGGGATACCAGGGCCCGTGCAGCGCGGGCGCCGCGTCGAAGGCGATCTCGCGCGGCAGCCGGAACAGGCACACGCGCGACTTGGCGCCCCAGGGGCCGTCGTCGCGGAAGCGGTCGGGCGCGTCCCAGAGTTCGCGCACCGCGAGCGAGAGGCAACTCAGTGGCGTGTCGGACAGCGAATCGACGATGGCGCCGAGGTGCCGCAGGAACAGGCTCTCGTAGCGCTCGTCGGCATCGCAGACCAGCACCCAGCCCGCGCCATGGCGCTGCGCGCATTCGAGCAGCCGGCGCCTGTTCCGCGTTTCGTTCCAGTCGCCGCCCGGCGAGTTCGACAGCAGTTCGAGCAGCTTGGGCTCGCGTCGCAGGATCCGCGCGGTGTCGTCGGTCGAGCCGTCGTCGAGCGCGATGAAGCCGTCGACATGGTCGCGCAGGTGGTCGAGGCAGCCCTCGAGCAGCCGCGCCTCGTTGCGCAGCTGCAGCAGGCAGACGATGCGCAGCCTCGAGGCCAGCGGCTTCGGCGGCTCGGCGCTGCAGCGCGGGCAGAAGTAGTGCGGCGCCGGCTCGTGATGCAGCATGCGCGCGCAGAGTTCGCACTGGCGGCGCGAGCCCATCGCGAACACGGGCGCGGAATGCCCCCACGCGGGCACGGCCCCGGCATCGGCCGGTGCCGGATCGTCGCGGGCGATGCGCGCGAAGTCGCGCCCCCAGTCCTCGCCGTTCGCACGCGCCTGCGCGGGCGTGCACTTGCGCCAGTCGTTGTCGGGATCGAACTGCTCGGCACCGTCGCGCGTCTCGAACGACAGGTGCAGCAGCTTCAGTTCGGCGCACGCCGAAAGCCGCCAGCCCGCCATCTCGAGCCGCACGCGGAAATCGTCGTCGTCGCCGCCCCAGCCGGCGAAGGACTCGTCGTAGCCGCCGACCGCCTCGAAGGCCTCGCGCGGGCCGCACAACGAGCCATAGAAGGTGCGCAGGAACAGCGCCTCGGGCACCTGGCGCGCGAACAGCGGAGCCAGCGGTCCGTCGATCGCGTCGAAGCGCGCGAAGCCCACGCGGCCCAGCACCACGCCGCGCTCGACCGACAGCGCGGCCTGCAGCGCCAGCGCGGGCCCGTCGTCCACATAGGCCGACTCGGGCGAATGCACGAGCACGAAGCGGCCACGCGCATGGCGCACGCCGACGTTGATGGCGCGGCAGGGCGGGCGCCAGCCATGTGGCCGGTCGTTGACGACCACGCGCCAGCACACCGTCTCGAAGCGCGCGAGCAGTTGCAGCAGGCCCTGTTCCTCGGCCGGTTCGTCGAGCGCGATCACGACCTCGATGCCGGGGCGCGACCAGTACGGCGCGTTGAGCGCGGCCACGCGTTCGAACTCGGCGAGCTTGCGATAGAACGGCAGCACCACGCTGAGCATCATGCGGTCCGCCCTCCGGAAATCGGCGCGATGGCGCGAGACAAGGGAGACAATGGCGGGACCTGCTTCATCCCCGCATCATGAACGGTTGCTTCATCAATCTGCAACGCAGTGGCGATCGCCGCACGGCGATGGAAGCGCAGCTGCGCGCGCTCGGCATCGAGGGCGTGGCGCGCTTCGAGGCAATCGACGCGGCCACGCTGCCAGTGCCGGGCCCCGATGCCGCGATCAGTGCCGGCGAGCGCGCCTGCTTTCTCTCGCACGCGCGCGCGCTCGAGGGCGCGCCGCCCGACGGCTTCTTCATGGTGCTCGAGGATGACGCATTGCTGAGCCGCGCGCTGCCGCCACTGCTGCGACCCGAGGCGCTCGCGCAGCTGGCCGACTGGGACCTGGTGTTCCTCGAATGCCTGCCCTACACCTCGGCCCCCGGCCTGCTCGCGCTGTGGCAGGCGCTGAAGAAGCAGCTGCCCGCCGATCCCGCCGCGCCGCGCGATGCGATCGCCGGCATCGAGGTGCTCGATGCGCGCGGTCTCTACAACTGGGGCGCGGTCGCCTACCTCGCCACGCCGAAGGGCTTGCGCGCCTTGCCGCCGCTGCTGCGCGAGGCGCTGGCCGAGGGCCCCGCGCAGGCCTTCGACATGGCCTTGAACCGCTGGGTGGCCGAGGGCCGCCTGCGCGCCGCGGTGCTCGCGCCCTTCCTCGCCACGCCGCGGCTCGAGAGCCATGCGCACAGCACCATCGACGACCGGCCGCGCGCGGCGGAGAACGACGCGCTCGGCGGCGCGCTGCGGCGGCTGTTCTTCGCCGGTCCGATCGACGGGCTCGAGGCCCATGTGGCCGGCTACCGCCACGCGGCGCTGACCGACGACCCGCAGCTGCGGCTGCTGGCCGACCTGATGGCGCAGCTGTTCGTCATCACGGCGCGCCCGACGCGCTGACCCTAGAAGTCGGCGCAGCCGTTGCGCCGCTCGGTGTTCACGCAGCTCAGCAGGTTCGGCCGCGAACGCACGCGCGACCATTCGCGCGCCAGCACGTCGCCGCCCTGCGCCGCGCGGTCGCCGTCCAGCGGCCCGGTCGCCACGCAGATCGGCGCCTGGCCGATGTTGCGGTCGTAGAGGTAGGTCGAGGGCTGGTCGCGCACCACGTCCACCGAGGGCAGCTCGGGCCGCTCGAAGAACACGAAGGGCGGCGGGGGTGGCGGCGCCACCGGCGGCGGTGGGGGCGCGGGCGGTGGCGGCGGTCCCGGATCGACGCGCAGGTTGCCCGGCACCACCTGCACCGCATAGCCGGCCGCCGAGGCGAAGGCGCCATCGATCGGGTAGTTGCCCGGCGGGCTCGCGGTGTTCGCGCTGGTGCCCGGCGTGCCGCTGAAGCTCGAGGCGTTGTCGCCGAGGATCAGCCCGCTGACGCTGTAGGTGAAGCTGGGGTTGGGCGCGCCCTCCTGGCGCGCGGCATTGCCCACGGTCACGATCGCGGTCGGCTGCTGCGCGTAGATGAAGTGGTTGTCGGTGGCCGGCACCGTCACCGTGCACAGGCCCAGGTAGGCGCAGTGGTAGAGGTTGGGCAGCGGGCCCGAGCCCGCGAGGCCGCCGCGCGTCTCGCCGATCCAGGTGTCGGCCCAGACGCGCCAGGTGCCGGCGCCGATGGTGAAGGCACCGGGGTTCTGGAAGCGCGCCGCCGCCACCAGGTCGGCGCTGGTGCTCGCATTGACGTTGGTGCCCAGCGTGAGGTCGCCCGCGAGCGTGCGCACGAACACGGTGCCGGCCGACATCGATGGGGTCGCCGTGGGCGCGAGCTGGTTGGTCGCCGCGTTGAAGCCGTTGACGCTCAGCGTCCCGATGGTCACCGCGTTCGCATCGACGTAGGCGAAGCCGCCCTCGGCGCCGCCGCTCACGGTGGCGACGTTGTTCGCGGGGTTCTGCAGGTCCACGCTCGCGCCGCTCGAGCGCGCGAGCAGCCCGGTGGCGGTGATCGCGCCCGCGGCCGACTGCGTGATGCGCCCGTCGGACAGCAGGCCCAGCTGCGAGGCGCTGACCGTGCCGTTGACCGCGATGTTGCCGCCCGCGTCGTTCTGCAGGGTGAGCGCGCCCGGCGTGGCGATGGCGCCGGCCACCGTGATGTCGGCCGCATGGGTGGCGCTGCCCGCCACGATGGTGGGTGCACTGAGGCGCGCGAACTCGGCGCTCGAGACCGAGTAGCCGCCGGTGCCCGCGCCGCCGAGCACGATCGGCGCATTGGTGCTGTCCGACACTGCGAAGTTGGCGTCCATGCCGCCGGGCCGCAGGTTGATCGCGTTGGCCGCGCTGACCGGCGTGCCGATCACGATCGCGTCGGTGCTGCCGTCGTTGACCGCGCGCAGCACCACGTTGCGGCTGCCCTGCACCACGGGCGCCGTGCCGGGCAGGCTCGGCGAGCCGCCGGCCTCGATCGAGACGCCGGTGCCGCCGTTCTGCGAACGGCCCGTGATCTCGATGTCGCCGCCGCCGGTGGTGACGATGCGCGCGCCGTTCTCCAGCCGCACGCCCGAATCGGGCGTGGCCGCGGGCACCGTGGTGTCGTTGTTGAAGTTGTAGCCGCGCAGCGCGATGTTGCCGCTGCCGGTGGTGATGCTGCTGCCGCCGTTGACCAGCACGCCGTGCGCCGCCGCGAAGGTCGACGAGGCCTGGCGCCGCGCCACGCCCTGCACCGTGACGTTGCCGGTGGTGGTCGAGATGGTCGAGGGCGTGCGGCCGTCGGTGATGACCACGCCGCTGTTCCAGTCGGCCGAGCTGCCGCGGATGTCGACGTTGCCGGTCGACGTCGCGATCTGCGCGCCCGCCAGCGTCACGTTGCCGCCGGCGATCTGCACCGCGCCGCCCGCGCCGGCATCGGTCTGGCCCACGCGGGTGTCGATCTGGCTGTCGACCAGCGTGACGTAGCCGGTGGGTGCGCCGGGCTGGCCGCTGTAGAGCGTGACCGCGCCGCCATCGGTCTGCACCGAGGCGCCATTCATCTGGATGAAGCCGCTGGTGGGGCTGCCGTCGCCGCGCGCGTTCATCGTGACGCTGCCGCCGCGCGTGGCGATGGTGCCGTTGTAGTTGATCGAGCCGTTGCTGCCGGAAGGCGTGCCGTCGGGATTGACGCCCGCGTTGAACAGCACGGTGAGCGGACCGCCCTTGCCCGACGAACGGATCACCGTGCCCAGGCCGCCCTGGATGCTGTTGCCCGAGGCCAGCTCGAAGCTCAGCGGACCGAAGGCGGCGGTGTAGTCGATCAGCACGTTGTTCGCGAGCGAGATGCTGCCCGCGCCGGGCCCGCCGGTGCCGGTGGTGATCTTCACGCTCGCGCCGCCGTTGAGCGCGGCATTGATGTCGCCGTCCTGGATGGTCGAGGTGGCGACCGCGTCGAAGGGATTGGTCGGCAGCGTGCCGGCCGCCGCGCCATTGACGATCGAGACCGCATAGGGATCGATCAGCCACTGCCCCGCGGTGCCGGCCGGCGCGCCCGCGTTGACGCGGATGCCGGTCAGGTCGAGCTGCGTGCCCGAGGTCTCGATGAAGCCGCCGTTGCCGCCCGTGCTGCCGCCGCGCGCCGACAGCGTGCCGTGCGCGCGCAGGCCGTTGCCCGCGAGCAGCCGGATGTTGCCGCCGTTGCCGCTGGCCGAGGCGCTGTCCGCGAGCAAGCCCATGCCCGAGGCCAGCGCGAGCATGCCGCCGGTCTTGTCGCTCACCGTCGATTCGAAGCGGATGTCGCCGCCGGTGCCCGCGCCGCTCGCGTCGGCCAGCGTGCCGGTGGCGCCCGCGAGGCCGCCGCCGTAGATGTTGCGGCCGGTGACGGCAATGGAGCCGCCGGCCACGGTGCCGCTCGCGGTGCTCAGCAGCGCATCGGGCTGGGCGCCGCGCTGCAGCAGCACGTCGCCGTTGCCACCGACGATGTTGATCTGGCCGCCCTCGGCACGCAGGCCCTGGCCGGCGCCGCTGGCACGGATCCACACCGCCGCGGGCGTGACGCCTTCGTCGATGCCGGCCGGCGGCGGGGTCGGCACGCCGTTGAAGTCGTAGGTCACGCCCGCGCTGCCGGCGGTGCCGACGATGTCGATGCGCCGGCCCTGGCCGGCCGTGATGCCGGTATCGCCGATCAGCACGCCATGCGAGGCATTGATGGTGGCCGAGGCCGAGAGCTTGGCGAATTCGTCGGTGCCCAGCAGCGTTCCGAGGTCGGCGCCCTGGCCTTCCACGCGCACGTTGCCGCCGGTGGCGATGTCGACGCCGTTGGCCTGCACGCCCGCGCCCGCGACGTTGAAGCGCAGCCGCCCCACGGCATCGCCGGTGATCCATCCGCGCGTGCTGCCGCGCAGCACGATGTCCCCGCCGGTGGAGGCGATGCGGCTGCGAGGGCCCGGGACGCTGCCGGCCTCGCGCCCGATCTCCACGCCCTTGGCGGCCAGCCCGCCGACGCCGTCGACGGTGATGGCGCCGCTGCCGGTGATCAGCTCGGAGCTGGAGATCAGCACGCCCGAGCTGCCGTTGAGCGTGGAACTCGAAAACAGCGTGCGGCCCTCGCCGCGCAGGTTGATGACGCCGCCCTGGGCGCAGCTGGCGGCATCGACGCCGCAGGTCGAGATGCGGCTGTTGCGCAACTCGATGCCGGCGCCCACGCCCGAATCGCCGAACTCGGAGGCATAGCCGATGGCGCGGCCGTTGGCAGCATCGCCCTGCCCGTAGAAGCGCACGTTGCCGCCGTTGGTCTCGATGCGCGCGTTCGTCATCTGGATCTGGGCGGCACCCTCGCCTTCGGAGGTCACGATCGGGGTGTTGCCGGCGCCCGGCACCGTGCCGTTGGCATCGACATTGAAGTCCACGTTCAACGCGCCGCTCGTCGACTGGAGGGTCGAACGGTCGAGCATCGCGATGCCGGTGGCCGAGTCCACGCGCAGCGAGGCATTGCCGCCCTCGCTCTTGACCACCTGGGCCGCGGTGTCGAACAGCACGCCGAAGCGCTCCTGCCCGCCCTCGGCATTGGCTGCGTTGCTCGCGAGCGTGACGTCGGTGCCCTGGCCGAGCGCGCGGCCCAGCGCCTGCGAGCTGATCGGGCTCGAGGCCATGCCGCCGGCGCTGGGAAAGCTGCCGGGGTCGTAGTTCGGCGCCTCGGGCGTCACCACGATCTGCTTGTTGGAATTCAGCGTCCACTTGCCGTTGGCGCCACCGTTCGCACCGCCCGCGGCCGACAGCGCGAGGTCGTTGCCGACCTGGATCGCATCGGCGCTGGTGGTGATGTTGCCGCCCGCGCCCGAGCCCGCTCCCTTGGCCGACAGCGTGCCCGACAGGTGCAGGCCGAGCCGGGTGGCCGGCGGCGCCTCGCTGCCGGTGCCCGGCAGCGAGGCGTAGCTGGCTTGCTCGATGCGGATCTCGCCGCCCGCGGCATTGCCGGTGCGGCCATCGGCACGCACCACGGCACCCGATCCCAGCAGCGCGGCGGGCGGCGCCGATGCGATCGACAACCCGCTCAGCGCCTTGAGTTGCACCGAACCACCGCCTGCATCGCCGCTCGCGTCGACCAGCGCGCCATCCATCACGCGCACATTGCCCGCGGCCACCGAGATGCGGCCACCGACCGCCGTGCCGGTGGAGGTCGCGTCGAGCGTGCCGCCCACGCGCACCTCGTTGTCGGCGCCGCCGCCGAGCACGATCTCGCCGTTCTTCGTGCCGAGCGAACGCGCGCGCACCACGCCGGCCTGGTTCACCACCAGCTCGCCGAGGGTGGTCGACTGGCCCACCATCACGACCTTGCCGCCGTCGGCCTGCACGGTGCCCGTGTTGCCGACCGAGGCATTGGTCGCCATCGAGTCGGATGCGATCGCGATGTTGGTGAGGCCGTCGCCCGCGAGGTCGAAGGTGATCTTGCGGCCCGAGACCAGCGCCACGGTCTGGCCGTCGGCCGTGATGGTGCCGGTGTTGCTCACGCCCGCGCCCATCAGCACCACGGGGCCGCCGGTGGCCGTGATGCCGCCTTCGTTCACCACCGTCTTGGCATTGGCGTTCAGCCGCTCGAAGCTGAAGTTGGTCGTGCCACCGAGGAAGTTCGCGTCGCTGGTGGTCAGGCCCAGCGTCGAGGCCACGAGGCCGCCGACATTGACGCTGGCACCGGAGCCGAACATCACGCCGTTGGGGTTGATGAGGAACACGCGGCCGTTGGCATTGAGCTGGCCCGCGATGGTCGAGAGCTCGTTGCCGGTGACGCGGTTGAGCAAAATCGCCGAGGCGTTGGGCTGCTGGATGTTGACGATGTTCTTGGCGCCGATCGAGAACGTGGTCCAGTTGACGATGCCGCGCTGGCTGCCCTGCACGATGCTCATGATGTTGCCGGCCTGGGTCATCGAGACCATGTTGCCCGGCAGCGCCGAGGGCAGGAAGCCCGTGGGCAGCACCTGCGCCATCGCGGGCACGGCGCCCGCGCAGAGCAGCGAGAACGCGACCGGCCGCAGCCGCAGGCGGCGCGCGGTGGCGCGAAGAAGAGGAGACGTGCGTTGCTTCATGGTCAGAACGCCTTTTGAACCTGGACGTACAGCCGCGGGTTGTGGCCGCCGCCGTCGGTCTGTGCCCGCGGTGTGCCGTCACGCCAGGCCAGCGTCGCATTGATCGAGAAATTGCCGGGGCGCGACCAGCTCATGCCGATGCCGTAACCGCGCAGGCTGTGCGAGTTCTCGCCGTCGAAGGGCGAGGGATGGCGCGCGAGCTTGCCGCGCGCCGCGTCGTAGAACACGAAGGGCGTGAACTCCTCGTTGACCGACCAGCGCCATTCGACGGTGCCGATCACGCCCTGGTCGGCCAGCAGTTCGCCCGAGGGGTAGGCACGCACGGCGCGCGCGCCGCCGAGCGCGAGCTTCTCCGAAGCATCGAGGTTCTTGCTGGCCCACTGGCCGCCGATGGCGAGGTAGAGCGAATGGCGCGGCACGATCGACTGCAGCCGCGAGAGCTGGAAGCTCATCTTGGTGAAACCGCCCTCGGTGTGGCGGCCGCCGAAGGCCTGGTCGGCCGCGAGGGTCTGCGGGTCGCGGATCGACAGCGAGCCGTGGTACAGGGTGCCGGTGCTGGCCCAGTAGCCGCCGCCGAAGACGTCGTCGCGCCGCTCCCAGGCCCAGCCCAGGCCGATGCCGCGCACGCGCTTCTTCACGTCGTAGTCGACGACGCGGATCTCGTCCTTGAGGTCCTTGAGGTCGGCGGTCAGCCGCAGGAACAGGTTCTGCTGGCGCTGGCGGATCAGCGGATAGTTGAGCGAAAAATCGAGCACGTCGGCGCGGCCCTGCGCGTCGAGGTCGGAGAACTGGCCGCCGAGGTCGTAGCTCACGCGCGCCAGGCCCATGCCGGCGCGCAGGCCGCTGGTGCCGATCGGCGCCTCGTAGGCGATGCGGCCGTACTGCAGCGCATTGCTGTCGGACACCATGACGCGCGCATCGAGGTTGTCGCCGATGCCGAAGGGGCTGAGCCAGCGCACGGTGCCGCCGAGCCGGTAGCGGCCCGATTCCTTGGTGCCGTGGTTGTCGCCCTCGGCGGTGAAGGCCCAGCGCGGCGCGGCCGCGACCTCGACCGACAGATCGGTGGTGCCGGGCTGCGTGCCTTCCTGCAAGGCCGACGAGACCTTCACGCCGGGCTGGTCCGACAGCAGCAGCATGGCGCGTTCGTAGGCGGGCGCGTTGACGGCCTCGCCCGGCTGCAGCGGCGCGAGGAAGCCGCGCACGCGCGCTTCGGTCATCGGTGCCTCGGGCGCCACCAGCACGTCGACGCGGCCCAGCCGGCCCTCGATCACGCTGATCTCGACGATGCCGTCGCGCACGGTCTGCACGGGCACCACGGCCTGCGCGAGGAAGTAGCCGCGCTCCTTGTAGCGCGCGGTGATCGCCTTCGCGAGTTCCTCGAGGTCGGCCAGCGTGACGTCGCGGCCGATATAGGGCGTGGTGATCGACTGCAGCTCCTCGTTGCTCAGCGCCTTCACGCCATTGAGGCGCAGGTCGTTGAGCTTGAAGGCACCGGTGGCGGAGGTGTTGCGCGACGGCGCGGGCAAGGTCTGCGGCGCGACACCGCCGGTGGCCTGGGCCATGGGTCGGTTGCAGCTGCCGCAGGGGTCCTGCGTGGGCAGCAAGGCGGTCTCCTCGGCCTCGGTGGCATGGGCACGCTGGGCGGCCACGAGCAAGGCGGCGCCGAACAGGGCGGAGACGGCGAGGGCTATCGGTGTAGAGCGTTGAAGGGCGCGCATTTCAGGGCTCCACCGCTTTGTTTCTTGCGGGTTGCTGGTTTTTTGGGGGGGCGATCTGTTCGGGGCGCGTGCACAGGACAGCGGGTACTTCCCTCCGCGAATGTCCCCCGCCCTTCGGGCTCCTCCTTAATTTCGCTGCGGGAAGCACCCACTGCCCTGTGCACGTGGGCGCAGTCGTTGTGCAGCCGGTTCTACGGCCGCGTCCAGGCTCACGTCGATGGGGTACTCCCCGCAGCGAAATCAAGGAGGAGGCCGCAGGCCGGGGGACATTCGCGGAGGGGAGTACCCCGTCGGCGTGAGCCCGCCCCGAACAGCAATGCAAGAGAGCAACACGAGACATCTCAACTCCCAACGGTCAGACGCCAGTTGCCGATCAGATTGAACGGCGCCCAGAAGAAGGGATGCGACATCTTGGGATCCTTGAGCACCGCGAGCTGCCCCGCCTGCATTGCCTTCTGCAGGTCGCGGCCCTTCGCGAGTTCGCCGTAGAGCGTGCTCATCAGCACGGCCGTTGCGTCATCCGACACCGGCCACAGCGAGGCGATCAGGCTCGAGCTGCCCGCGGAGAGGAAGGAGCGCGTGAAACCCAGCACCTCGTCGCCCTGCGCGATGCGGCCCAGGCCCGACTCGCAGGCCGACAGCGTCACCAGGGCCGTGCCCTGCATCGGCATCTCGAGGATCTCGTGCGCCTCGAGGAAATTCTGCTTGCCGCCCTCGTTGGCCAGCAGGATGCGCGAGTACAGCGGATCGACCTCGTCGGCCTCCGCATGCGCCGCCACGTGCATCAGCGGCGAGCGCGCGGCCACGTCGCGGAACTGCGTCTTGGTGGCGGCCGCGCCCATGTAGACGCTGTTGCTCGGGAAGTACTGCGCGAGCTGCTTGACCTCGCTCTCGGCACCCGGCAGGTCGTACTTGTCCTCGATGCGCGGATTGCCGAAAGCCGTGAGCGTGGCGTTCACGCGCGGCGTGCGCTGCGCGAGCTGCACCGCGATGCTGATCGAGGGCGCCACCGCCACCGGATGCGTCTCGATCACGTAGCGGCCGTTCAGCCGCAGCGCCTGGAACGGCAGGTAGTGCAGCGGGCCGTGCGGCACGATCACCAGCCGCTGGCCGGCCTGCAGGTTCAGCGGGCCGAGCAGCGCGGCGCCGAGCTTGTCGGCGTTGGTGATCGCGGTGCGGCGGCCGCGCACGATGGTGTTGCGGAAAGTCTCGACCAGCTCGGTCAGCTCCTCGCGCTTGACCGGGATCGTCTTGCTCTCGATGCCCGCGGGGCTCACCACCCACACCATCAGCCGGTCGGGCAGCGAATGGAACTGCACCACGCGCTCGTCGGGCGCCAGCGTGCGCTGCAGCGTCGCGAGGTCCACCGTGGCCGAGGCCTGCTCGCTGAGCTTGGCGCGCCCGCGCACCGCGTCGAGCAGCGCGCGCGAGCGGCTGTGCTCGCTGACCTCGAAGGCGCGGGCGCTGTCGCCCGCGTCGCTGTAGATGGACACGCCGCGCTCGAACACCGACTGCAAATCGGAGAACAGCCCCATCTTGAATTCTTCGCTGCGGAACTTCGCGCGCACCTTGTCCACGCCCTCGAGCGCGCGGCCCACGGCCTCGGCCGCGGCCTGCTTCTGGCCCAGCGCCACCTCGCTGCGTGCCACGCCGTCCCAGGCCCAGAGCTGGTAGTAGCCGCTGTCGGCGCCGACCTGGCGCGCGGCCAGCGCGCGATAGAGGTCGCGCGCCTCGGCGGGCTTGTTCTCGGCCAGCAGCAGCCGGGCGCGCGTGCGGTCGAGCTGCGCGGCCAGCGGTGCGTCCTTCGGTTGCGGCAGCGTGCCGAACAGCTCGCGCGCGCGCTGCGTGTTGGGCGGCGTGCCCGATTCGATCAGCGCATTGACCAGCGAGGCCTGCACCAGCGGCGCATAGCGCGGCGAGCTGTTGGCCAGCGCCTCGTCGTAGCTGAGGATCGCACCCTCGTAGTCGCCGCGGCGCGTGCGCACGTCGCCGATCACCTTCTGCGACGGTCCCACCACCAGCTTGGGATCGCGCGCCTCGCTCTTGAGCGCCTCGCGGGCGAACTGCTCGGCCTTCTCGAGCTGGCCCGAATAGCTGTAGACGATGGCCAGGTCGCGGTTGGCCATCGCGCGCAGGTTCGGGTCATTGGTGGTGTTGGCCAGGTGCAGCGCCTTGCTCGCGGCGCGCACGCTCTGGCGGAACTCGCCCGACTCGGCCAGCGCCACCGCCTGGCTGCAGTACTGGTAGCCCGAGAGCTTGACGTTGTCCTGGCCGTAGAGCACCGCGCCTTCGCTGGTCAGCGCCAGCAGCGTGTCGGTGTCGGCGAGCCGGGCCTGCTCCATCTTGCTGGCCGCGGCCTCGGCGCTCGGGCCTTCCTGCGCCTGCGCCGGCGACAGCTGCGTCAGCAGCACCACGCCGGCCCATCCCAGCGCCCATCCCATTCTCGAAAACCTCGCCATTGGACCCCCGCGCGCGGCCGGCATGCCCGCCTTGGCGGGCATCGACGCCGCGGAAGTGCGCGCCGTTCTGGCCTCGTGGGGAAAGTCTAGGGACGGCCCCTACCCCCGCCTATTCGCAATACGGTCTAGCGCAAATGGACTATGGGAGGCGTCACGCAAGGGTCTCAGAAGTTGTGCGAGATGCCGAACTGCAGCCCGCTCGAGGGCATGCCCGGCGAGCCGGCCGGCGAGGAATCGGCCACCACGTAGGCCGCGTTGCCGCGGTTGCGGATGCGCGAATAGGCCGTGTAGACCGCCGTGCGCTTGCTGAGCCAGTGCACGTAGCCGACCGCGAACTGGGTCGCGTCGTCGGCATCGAGGCCGAGGCCGCTGCGATTGGCACGCGCGGCCGACAGCTTGATGACACCCGGCCCCACCGGCATGCTCGCGCCCACCATCAGGTGCACCTGGCGGTCGTTGTACGTCTGGTGGCGGTGGTAGTTGGCATAGAGCTTCACCGGCCCGAAGTCGTAGGTGCCGCCCACGGTCGCGGTGCGGTAGACCTGCCCGTTGGCCACCGGCGTGCGGCCGTAGGCGGCCGCGATGTCGAGCGGGCCGTTGGCATAGCCCAGGCGAGCGCCCGCGTAGCGCATGCCTTCGGCGCCCTCGGGCATCGCGTACATCGCCTGGCCGTAGAAGCCGCCGAGGTCGCGCGGCAGGAAGTAGCCGACCGAGTTGTCGACCCGCACCAGCGTGCGCGCGCCGCCCAGGCCCATGGGCCAGCCCTCGACCATCGCGGCCGAGCCGCCCACGCCCACCGTGCCGAAGGGCGAGAACTGCGAGACGTTCCAGAAGGTGGGCACGTAGTCGCGGCCCAGCCGCAGCTCGCCCCAGGTGCGGCTCGACAGGCTCATCGTGGAGCGCCGGTGCCAGTAGACGCCCTGGTACTCGCCGGTGTCGGGCAGCAGCGCCGACTCGAGCCAGAAGCTCGCGACCAGCCCTCCCCCCAGGTCCTCGCTGCCGCGAAAGCCCAGCCGGCTCGGGAAGATGTTGCCGCCCTGGTCCATGGCGCGCACGCTCTTGCCGCCGGCCTTGCTGTAGGTGAAGTTGAGGTCGACGGTGCCGAAGACCTGCACGCTCGACTGGGCCTGCGAGAGCAGCGGCAGGGACGAAAGGAACAGGGCGGCCAGGACGGCGCGGAACGCGAAGGGGATGTTGCGCATGGGTGTCTTCCGAAAAATGGGCGAGCGAAAGCCGGCGCTGCGGCCCTCGGGCCGGCGCGGCACGGTCGAAATGGAAAAGGTTGCGAGGTGGCGCGGGGCGAAGCCCGGCCCCGGCGCTCAGTCGATGCGGATGTTCTTGGCCTTGATGAGCTTGCCCATCGCCTCGGCCTCGCGCCGCACGATGGCGCGCGTCTCCTCGGGCGTGGTGCCCATCGGCTCGAGCCCGGCCTCGGCGATCAGCCGCTGCATCTCGGGCGACTGCGTGGCCGCGCGGATCTCGCGGTTGAAGCGGTCGACGATCTCGGGCGGCGTCTTCGCGGGCAGCCAGAAGCCCAGCCAGGTGAACACCTCCAGCCCCGGATAGCGCTCGGCCAGCGTGGGCACGTCGGGCAGCGCGGCGCTGCGCTGGCTGCCGGTGTAGGCGATGGGCTTGACGCGGCCCGCGCGGATGTTGGGCAGCGCCGAGATCGGCGGCTCGAAGCCCAGCATCACCTGGCCCGCGATCACGTCGGGCATGGCGCTCTGCTTGTAGGGCACGTGCAGCAGCTCGATGCCCGCGGCGTCCTGCAACAGCTCGAAGCCCAGGTGCGCGGTGCTGCCCGAGCCGTAGGAGGCGAAGCTCACGCGGCCCGGGTCCTTCTTCGCGAGCGCCACCAGCTCCACCAGGTTCTTCGCGGGCACCGAGGGATTGGCGACGATGAACGAACCGCCCTTGAGCGCCTGCGTGACCGGCACCAGGTCGGTCTGCGGGTTGTAGGGCAGCTTCGACAGCAGGAACGGCGTCATGGTGAACGGGTTGCTGGTCGAGAACAGGATGGTGTAGCCGTCGGGCGCGGCCTTGGCGACCGCGTCGGTGCCGATGGCCGCGAGCGCGCCGGGGCGGTTCTCGACCACCACCGGTGTCTTGAGCATCTGGCCGAGCCGCTCGGCGTAGGCGCGCGCGAACACGTCCGAGCCCACGCCGGCCGGCGTGGGCGTGATGATCCGGATCGGGCGCTGGGGCCAGGCGCCGGACTGCGCCTGCGCGCCGGCGCTGGCCAGCGTCAGTGCGAGGGCGGCGCCCCACAGGGTTGCGAGCTTTCTCATGGTGTCTTGTCTCCGTTCTCTTTTCTATGGATCGAATGCACGCGGCGCGGCCGCCGGCATGCCTGCTGTCTGGCGCTTCTTCTTTTGTCGTCCCGCCTCCGGCGTGCCGTCACCGGCCGCCACGTCCGCTCAACCGCCGGCGTGCGGCGCCAGCGGTGGATAGCTCACGTTGTCCAGCCCCGGCACCACCAGCCGCGCGGGGTCGTTGCCGTTGGCGCGCAACTGGTCGACCGCGTAGTCGACCACGCAGCCCGAGAGCAGTTGCCGCGGATCCTCGAGCACCACGCGCAGCCGCGTGTTGAGCGCGAACCAGTCGTCGGGACTCGCGATCGCGGGCATCTCGCCGACCGACTCGGTCTGCGCATCGATGCGGGGCCGCCCCGCGGCGCCGGGCTCGAAGCGCGGATAGCCCTCGTACATCAGCGGCCCGAGTTCGCTCACGGTGCGCGTGTGGGCCCAGATCTGGCGCAGCGGCTCCTCGAAGGCGCGCACCGCCGCGAGGTCGGGCAGCTCGGCCACCTTGAAGCTCGGGCCGTGCGGCGCGATGTAGAGCCGGTCGAGCGCGAGCCGCTGGCCCGAAGCGGCGAGGATCATCGCGGCGACCGAGTTGGTGGTCCAGGTCACGCCGGCCGTGGGCCGGCCCTGGCGGCCGACGATCAGCACCATGGCGCGCGACCAGTCGATCGCATGGCGGTCGAACCAGCCGATCACGCGGTGGCCGGTGTCCATGCCGACCAGGAAGAAGGTGGCGATCATCACGGCGTTCATCGGCACCGTGGCGCCCACGGCATCGCCGCGCGCCTCGATGTAGTGCTCGCGCATGTCGGCGGCGGTGAAGCTGTCGGGCTCGCGCAGCGCGCGCTCGAGGTAGCGCTCGGTCAGCGCGCACGAGTAGTCGACCAGCTGCGCGATGCGCGCCTCGCGGCCGCGGTAGGCCGGCACCGCGACGGTGTCGCGCCACAGCGCCTCGGAGTTGGCGGCGCGCGCGGCGCGCGTGCTGTCGATCAGGCGTTGCGTCTCGGCGCGCCAGAGCTCGCCCTCGGGATCGAGCTCGCGCAGCCGCAGCAGCGAGGCCACCGCGGGCCCGTGGTGCGAGATGCCCGCGAGCTCCTTGAAGCCGCGCGTCGACATGCGGAAGCCCTCGATCTCGGGCGGCCGGCCGCCGCCGGGGAACAGCACGATGTCGGTGCTGGTCGCGACGATCAGCGGATCGTGCGCGCTGGCCGCGGCGGTGCGCGCGCTCAGCGTGGCGCCGATGCTCGTGGGCCCGGCCGTGTAGGTCTCGAACAGGCGGACCAGCTCGGGGCTTTCGTGGGGTGCGTAGGTGGCCATGGCGGATCAGCCGGTGATGGAGGCGCCGAGGCCGTCGACGCGGTAGATGCGGCTGGGCGTCGCGAAGCGGACCGCGGCGCTCAGGCTGTTGGCCACCGCCAGATGCAGCGCGCCGTCGGCCTCGAAGAAGGCGGCGTCGGTGCCGCCCGAGGTCGCGAAGCGCGCGGCCTCGACCAGCCGGCCGTCGTCCATGCGGAACACGATCGACTCGAGCTCGGGGATCGGCGCCTCGCGCGTGCCGTGCAGGAAGTTGACGAGCACCAGGTGCCCGCCCTCGGCGTCGCCGCGCCAGGCGAACTCGCGCCCGCCCGGGCCCGCGAGCACCTGCTGCACCGCGAAGCCGCCGTCCTGCCAGCGGTACAGCAGCGTGTCGCCATGCAGGTTGGCGAAGGCCAGCCAGGCCTGGCCCTGGGTCTCGAAGAAGCAGAAGGCGCGGCCGCTGCGGCCATCGAGCTGCTGGAACAGCTCGAAGCGCTCGCCGTTCCACCGCAGCAGCAGCGAGGGCACGGCATGGTCGGCATGGGCCAGCAACCGCTCGCCGCCGACCTCGAAGAAGGCCCAGTTGTAGCCCCAGGCCGAGGGCACGTCCTGGAACGGCACGAAGCGCGCGCCGTCCCATTCGAGGAGGCACGACGACACCGGTTGCGCAGGCTGCTCGCCCGGCAGGGTCACGCCCTGCGCGAGCGCGAGGAAGTGGCGCTCGCCGATCGCGAAGTGGTGCCACTGCTTGGCCGCGAAGCCGTCGATGCGCTGGAAGGGCTCGAAGCGGCCGTCGACCAGCTCGAAGATCGTCGACGGCACGGCCAGCGTGTAGGGATCGCGCCCGCTGCGCAGGCTCGCGGTGGCGAGGAAGGCGCGCTCGCCGATGCGGAAGAACTCGGCGTCCTCGCCGCCGGGCACCGGCAGGCTGGCATGCGGCACGAAGCGCCCATCCTCCCAGCGGTAGACGAGCATCTCGAGGTCGCTGTCGCCCAGCGTCATCTTCGCGGGCTGGCCCTCGACGTCGCGCGCCAGCTGCGGCACCGCGAGGTAGCGCGTGCCGCCGTGGACGAAGCCGGCCACCGCGCGCGCGCCGGTGGTGGCGAGTTCCTGGATGCAGTTCAGTTGCATGGCCGGGCTTTCGATCGTGGAAGCATCCATGGTCTCAGAACCCGAACAGCCGCGCCGGGTTGTCGGCCAGGATGCGCCGGCGCGCGGCGGCATCGGGGATCCAGTCGCCCAGCAGGTTCAGCAGCTCGCCGGTGTCGCGCCCGCCCTCGGGAATGTGCGGCCAGTCGCTGCCCCAGATCACGCGCTCGGGCACCGCCTCGACGATGGCCTGCGCGAGCGGGCGCAGCCGCTCGTAGTTGCCGTCCTTGGCGAGCCGGTACGGGCCCGAGAGCTTGAACCAGCCGCGGCCGTCGTGCACCGCGCGCAGCAGGCGGTCGAAGTCGGCGCGCGTGAGGCCGTCGCTCTCGAGCATGTAGCCCATGTGGTCGATCACGAAGTCGCTCTCGATCTCGGGCAGGAAGGGGATCAGGTCGCGCACCACCCAGCCCGGCGTGTAGAACTGGACATGCCAGCCGAGCGCGCGCGTGCGCTCCACGCTGCGCGCGATGAAGCGCTGCAGTTCGGCCGTGGGCAGGCCCGAGCGCAGGAACAGGTCGAGCCGCAGCGCGCGCACGCCGCGCGCATGCATCGCGGCGAGTTCCTCCGCCGAGGTGCCGTCCTCGACCATCGCGACGCCGCGCGCGGCATCGCCCGCGATATCGAGCGCATCGAGCATGCAGCGGTTGTCGGTGCCGTAGAAGCTGGGCTGCACGATCACGAAGCGCTCGAGGCCGAGCACGCCGAGCGCGGCGCGCAGCTGCGGCAGGTCGCCGTCGGGCAGCGTGTAGTGCGGCGCGGGCACGCGCGGGTAGCGCGCCTCGGGGCCGAACACGTGCACGTGCGCGTCGCAGGCACCGGCGGGCACCTCGAAGGCGGCGCGGGTCAGGGTCTGCGCATCGCGCATCGGCTTGGAAACGAGGATCTGGTCGGTCATGGAAAAAGTCGGATCGGAAATTCGAAGAAGCTCAGTCGAGCAGCACGGCGCCGTCGAGCGGCCGCACCGAATCGAGCGCCTGCGCCACGCGCTCGTGCAGCACGGCGAGCAGCAGGTCGGTGTCGATGCCGGTCATGAGGAAGGGCGCGGCGCCGCGGCGGATGCAGTCGGCCACGTAGGCGATGTCGGCCACGCCGCCGATGGCCAGCGGCTTGCCGGCGCGCGCGCAGGCCGCGAGCGCGGCGTCGTGCGCCTCGCGCAGCAGCGGATGCACGGCGGGGCCACCCGCGAGGTTCATCTCGGCGCCGAGGTCGTTGCTGCCGATCGCCAGCAGATCGACGCCCGGCACGCGCGCGATGGCCTCGATGTTCTCGATGCCGCGCGGGCTCTCGATCAGCAGCTTGACCACGGTCGAGCGGTTGGCGCGTTCGCGCAGTTCGGCGGCCGGCAGCCGGCGGTAGCCGAAGGCGGGCAGCGCGGCGATGGCCGAGCGATGGCCCTCGGGCGGAAAGCGGCAGGCCGCGACCACGTCGGCCGCCTGTTCGGCCGTTTCCACGCGCGGCACGATGATGCCGGCCGCGCCCGCGTCGAGCAGCCGGCCGATCACGCCGTATTCGCGTTCCGGCACGCGCACGAAGGGCACCAGGCCGATGTCGAGCGCGGTGGCGCAGATCGCGCCGGCCGCGTCGATCGGCATCGCGCTGTGCTCGAGGTCGACCCAGATCGCATGGTGGCCGCTGGCCTTGGCCAGCCGCGCGATCTCGGCGCCGCGCGCATGGCGCACGCCGAGCGCGGCCACCCATTGGCGGCGGGCGAGCCGCTGCATCACGGGGCTGGTGCTGCCGGCGGAGGCCGGCGAAGGGGTGTCTCTTGTCTCCATGGCGGCGACTGTAGGCAGTTGGCCTTATATTTGGAAATACTGATTGGTCACAGATTTCCATACGCAGGAGATATCGATGGAACTACGGCATCTGCGCTATTTCGTGGCGGTGGCGGAGGAGCTGAACTTCACGCGCGCGGCGCAGCGGCTGCACATGGCGCAGCCGCCGCTGAGCACGCAGATCCGCCTGCTCGAGGAGGAGCTGCAGGTGCGCCTGCTCGATCGCGACAAGCGCCGCGTGCATCTCACGCAGGCCGGGCGCCACTTCCTCGAGCGCGCGCAGGCGATCCTCGCGTCGGTCGAATCGGCCAAGGGCGAGGCGCGCGACGCGGCCACGGGCGGCATCGGCAAGATCGCGCTGGGCTACACCGCCTCGTCGATGCTGTCGGCCACGCTGCCGGCCGCGATCCGCGAGTTCCAGGCCGCGCATCCGCGCATCGCGCTGGCGCTGCACGAGATGACCTCGCTCGACCAGCTCGACGCGGTGCACGGCCACCGGCTCGACCTCGGCATCCTGCGCCATCCCAACGTGCCGATCCCCGCGGGCATCGCGATCGAGGCCTGGTACCAGGCGCCGCTGATGGTGGCGGTGCCGGCCACCCATCCGCTGAGCCAGGCCCCGGTGCGCATCGCCGACCTGCGCGACGAGCCGCTGATCCTCTACCCGCGCCATTCGGGCATCGGGCTGTACTGGAAGGTGCAGGAGCTGTGCTCGAAGGCGGGCTTCCGCCCGCGCATGGTGCAGGAGGCGCGCGACGCCTCGACCATCGTCGGCCTGGTGTCGGCCGGCGTGGGCCTCGCGATCGTGCCCAGCGGCACCGAGTCGATCCGGCTCGAGGGCGTGGTCTACCAGCGGCTGCGCGAGAAGAGCGCCGTGTCGGCGCTGCACCTGGGCTACCGCGAGGCCGACCCGAACCCGTACCTGGGCCTGCTGCTCAAGCAGCTGCGGCGTTCGGCACGGGTCTGAGCGGGCTCAGGCCGGCACGGCGTCGATGTTCGGCCGGTCCCAGTGCCGGTGCTTCGCGATCGCGGCCACGAAGTCCTGCGCGATCTGCTGCGCGGCGCTGGCGTCGCCGAGGTTGGTGACCGGCGTGGCCGCCACCACCACGCCCGGCGGCAGGCTGTCGGCCGGCGTGTCGGCGGCGATGCCGAGGGTGGAAAGCAGTTGCACGCCCTCGCCCACCGTGCACACGGCCTTGCAGTGCTTGAAGGCCTCGAGCACGAAGTGCACCGCGTCGCCGCTGGCGGCGAGCGCGCGCGCGCCCTCGGCACCCGCGGGCACCAGCACCGCGTCGAACATCACCGAGGGCATGTTGGCGAAGGTGGCGTCGGTGTCGACCTGGCGCTTGGAGCCGCTGACCACCGAACCCAGGCGCGGGCCCACGACCTTGCATTGGGCGCCGGCCTGTTCGAGCGCCTCGCGGATCGGCTTGAGCGAGGCCGAGTCGATGCCGTCGGCCACGAGGATCGCGATCTTGCGGGTGCGGATCGAGCCGTCGCCGGTGCCCGCCATGCTGAGCGCGGGCGATTCCTCGATCGGCAGGTGGATGCGGTGCTCGCGGAAGCCCGCGCGCCCGGCCGCCGCGCGCGCATCGGGCTCGCCGATGCCCAGCGGCTCGGCCACGCGGCGCGCCAGCTTCTCGTCGACGTGCGCGAGGTTGTCGACCATGCGCTGGCGGATCGCCGGCACCTCCACCTTCGACAGCTCGAAGCGGAAGGCCGCGACGATGTGCTCCTTCTCGGGCGCGCTCTGGCTCTCGAAGAACAGGCGCGCCTGCGTGAAGTGGTCGTCGAAGGTGTGGCTGCGGCGGCGCAGCTTGGGCGCCTCGTAGTCGGCATCGGGATAGCTCTGGAAGCCGGCGCTGTCGCCGTCGACGCGGAACTCGGCGCCCGTGCCCAGGGTGTTGGGCTCGTAGGCGACCTGGCCGCGCGCGATGGTCTGGCGGTGCATGCCGTCGCGCTGGAAGTTGTGGAACGGGCACACTCCCTTGTTGATCGGCAGCTCGTGGAAGTTGGCGCCGCCCAGCCGCGAGATCTGCGTGTCGGTGTAGGAGAACAGCCGCCCCTGCAGCAGCGGGTCGTTGGTGAAGTCGATGCCCGGCACCAGGTGGCCCGGGTGGAACGCCACCTGCTCGGTCTCGGCGAAGAAGTTGTCGGGGTTGCGGTTGAGCACCATGCGGCCGATCTTCTGCACCGGCACCATCTCCTCGGGGATCAGCTTGGTGGGGTCGAGCAGGTCGAAGCCCAGCGTGCCTTCCTTGCCCTCGGGGATCATCTGCACGCCGAGTTCCCATTCGGGGAAGTCGCCGTTCTCGATCGCCTCCCAGAGGTCGCGGCGGTGGAAGTCGGGGTCCTTGCCCGCGATCTTCTGCGCCTCGTCCCAGGCCAGGCCGTGGATGCCGAGCTTGGGCTTCCAGTGGAACTTGACGAAGTGGCTCTCGCCGCGCGCATTGACCAGGCGGAAGGTGTGGACGCCGAAGCCTTCCATCATGCGCAGGCTGCGCGGGATCGCGCGGTCGCTCATGGCCCACATCAGCATGTGGGTGGTCTCGGGCATCAGCGAGGCGAAGTCCCAGAAGGTGTCGTGCGCGCTCGCGGCCTGCGGCATCTCGTGGTGCGGCTCGGGCTTCACGGCGTGGATCAGGTCGGGGAACTTCATCGCGTCCTGGATGAAGAACACCGGCACGTTGTTGCCCACCAGGTCGTAGTTGCCTTCGCGGGTGTAGAACTTGACGGCGAAGCCACGCACGTCGCGCACGGTGTCGGCCGAGCCGCGCGAGCCGGCCACGGTGGAGAAGCGCACGAACACCGGCGTCTTCGCCTCGGGGTCCTGCAGGAAGTCGGCGCTGGTGAACTGCGACATCGACTTGTAGACCTGGAAGTAGCCGTGCGCCGCCTCGCCGCGCGCATGCACCACCCGCTCGGGGATGCGCTCGTGGTCGAAGTGCGTGATCTTCTCGCGCAGGATGAAGTCCTCGAGCAGCGTGGGTCCGCGCCGTCCGGCCTTCAGCGAGTTGTGGTTGTCGGGGATCCGCAGGCCCTGGTTGGTCGTCAGCTCGGCCCCGTGGTCGAGCGTGAAGCCCTCGAGCTGCTGCTGCTTGGCATCGCTGGCGTCCCCCGCTTTGGAAGTCTTGGCGGGCTTGGCGCGCCGGGCGGCGGCCTTGTTCTGTGGCGTCATCGAGGGGCTTTCAAGGTGTCGTGAAGGGAGCTCAGGCTCATCCGGCGCCGCCGTTGTCGAGAAGCATGTCCAGCACATTCACCACGGCGACCAGGCAGATGCAGCCGGCGACGGCGGCAACGGACCAGATCAGGATCTCGTCGCCCCAGTTGGTGGCGAACGAGTCGAACAGCGACGAAAACTCCATGATTCCCTCCAGCAGACCGGTTGAACGCGCCCGTACGACCTGTCGAAAGATCGCTGGCCAGGACTTGCGACATCTCCCTGCCTGGCTTCGGATACGAGCGGAAACGAAGCGTAGGGTCGGCACCGCGCAAAACCCGTAGTGGCGCCCCGCCCCCGTCTGTGGGAGAGCGGGCGCCCCTGCGGTAGGAAGGCACCGACAGCGCGACGGCCTACGACCGATGCGCGCGTTGACCCCGCGCGCGCATCGGTCGCAGGCCCCAAGATCGGCGTTGGGGAATCTCCCCCGCGAAAGAACCCATGCTCATCCGGATCGGCTACGACATCGAGCTCGCGCTCGCCACGGCCCCCATCGCGCCCACCGCGCTGGTCTACATGCTGCAGGTCCATCCGTCGCGCGTGGCGGACCTGCGCGGCGGCGGCGAGCAGCTCACGGTCGAGCCGCCGCTGTTCACCGATCACTACTTCGACGCCTTCGGCAACGCCTGCGCGCGCGTGCAGATCCCCGCGGGCGTGACCAACGTGCGGCTGCGCAACCAGGCCGTGATCGCCGACCCGGGCACGCCCGACCCGGTGGACCGCGGCGCCGTCGAGCACGACCCCGCCGCGCTGCCGGTGGAAACGCTGGCCTTCCTGCTGCCCAGCCGCTACTGCGAGGTCGACAGCGAGCTGCTGCAGTTCGCCTGGGACCGCTTCGGCACCGTGGCGCCGGGCTGGTCGCGCGTGCAGGCGATCTCGGATTTCGTGCACGGCCACCTGCGCTTCGACTACGCCAATGCGCGCTCCACGCGCACCGCCGCACAGGGCCTGCGCGAGGGCACCGGCGTGTGCCGCGACTTCGCGCATCTGGCGATCACGCTGTGCCGCTGCATGAACATCCCGGCGCGCTACGTGACCGGCTACCTCGGCGACATCGGCGTGCCGCCGGTGCGCTCGCCGATGGACTTCAGCGCCTGGTTCGAGGTCTACCTCGGCGACCGCTGGCACACCTTCGACGCGCGCCACAACCAGCGCCGCATCGGCCGCGTGACGGTGGCGCGCGGGCGCGACGCGGCCGACGTGCCGATCACGATGATGTTCGGCGCGCACACGCTGGCGCGCTTCGACGTGACGACCGAAGAAGAGCGCTAGCGCCGGGCGGCCCGCGGGGCCGGCCTTGTGGCACATTCAGGCGCCGCCCCACGAACCGCAAGCCGCGCATGAGCCACCTCGACCTGAACCTCGTTCGCGTGTTCGTCGCGATCTACGAAACCCGCAGCGTGACCCATGCGGCCGAGCGGCTCGACGTCACGCAGTCGACCGTGAGCTACGCGCTGGCGAAGCTGCGCAAGGTCTACCTCGACCGCCTGTTCTCGCGCGGCAGCGACGGCCTGGTGCCCACGGGCATGGCCGAGCAGCTGTTCCAGCGCTTCCGCGAGGCACTGACCATGGTCGAGGGCACGCTCGAGCAGAACGCCAGCTTCGACCCGCTGCGCTCGACGCGGCGCTTCCGGCTCGCGATGTCGGACATCGGCGTGCTGTACTTCGTGCCGCCGCTGCTGCGCCGCTTCCAGGAGGTGGCGCCGCGCATCGAGATCGAGATCGCGCAGATCTCCGACACGCTGGGCGAGGAGCTGTCGACCGGGCGCCTGGACATGGCGGTCGGCAACATCCCCTCGCTGGGTTCGCCGATGCACGGCGCGCTGCTGTTCCGCGAGCACTACGTGTGCCTGATGTCGGCCAGCCATCCGAGCATCGGCGAGCGCATGAGCCTTGCGGCCTTCTCGGCGGCGCGCCACGTGATGGTGTCGTCGCCGCGCTCGGGCCACTTCCTGATCGAGGACATGCTGGCCGAGCGCGGCATCAACCGCAACATCGTGGCGCGCGTGCCGCAGTTCACCGTGCTGCCGCAGCTGCTGTCGCAGAGCGACCTGCTGGTGCTGCTGCCCTCGCGCGTGGCCGACCTTTACGTGCGCCAGGGCGGGCTCAAGGCGCTGCCGCTGCCCGTGCCGCTGCCCGACTTCCAGGTGCAGGCGCACTGGCATGCGCGCCACGAGTACAGCGCGGCGCACCGCTGGCTGGTCGACGAGATCGTGCGCACGCTCGGCAAGCTCTAGACCAGATAGCGCCGCACGGCCTCCTCGTCCCACGCGATGCCGGTGCCGGGCTCGGCCGGCGCGGTCGCCATGCCGTCCTCGAAGGCGAGCGGCCGCGCCAGCACCGGCGCCGCCAGGTCCATGCGCTCGAGCAGGTGGGCCGTCGGCGTCACCGCCATCAGGTGCACGCTGACCTCCTGGAAGATATGGCTCGACATCGGCACGCCGTGCGCCTGCGCCAGCACGGCGGCGCGCAGCCAGCCGGTCACGCCGCCGATCTTCATCGCATCGGGCATCGCGAGGTCGCAGGCGCCGGCCTGCAGCGCCTTGGCCATCTCGTCGGGCCCGCACCAGTTCTCGCCCATCTGCAGCGGCAGCGCCACGCGTTCGCGAATGCGCGCGTGGCCCGCGTAGTCCTCCTGCAAGGTGGGCTCCTCGACCCAGCCGACGCCCTCGGCCTCGAGCGCGCGGATGCGGCGCACCGCCTCGGGCACGCTCAGGCCCTGGTTGTAGTCCACCAGCAGCTCGACGCGGTCGCCGACGACGGCGCGCAGCGCGCGCACCACCTCGAGGTCCTCGGCCAGCGTGGCATGGCCGATCTTGGTCTTGATGGCGCGAAAGCCCTGCGCCACCGCGAGCGCGGCGCGCCGCGTGCCGAGTGCGAGGCCGTCCATGCTGTGGCTGTCGTAGGCCGCGATGGCGCGGCGCGTGCCGCCCAGCAGCTCGACCAGCGGCACGCCGCGCGCCTGGGCCAGCGCGTCCCAGGCCGCCATGTCCAGCCCGGCGCCGGCCATCAGCGCGATGCCGGTGCGGCCCAAAAGGCGCAGCCGCTGCGCCAGCAGCCGGTCGAGGTCGAAGGGGGCCAGCGGCTGGTCCTTGAGCACGCTGCCCAGAGTCAGCACCATGCGCCGCGTGGCGCGCAGCGCGAGCGGCGTGTAGGTGAACAGGTAGGCATGGCCGACGGTGCCGTCGTCGGCGTGCAGGTCGACCAGCACCAGCGGCGCGGTCGCCACCACGCCCACGCTGGTGCGCACCGGATGCTCGAGCGGCACGTTGACGCAGCGCGCCTGCACGTCGGCCACGCGCAGGCCGGTGTCGGGAAGGGAGTTCATGCGTGCGTCGTTCCTCACAGGCCCAGGTAGGCGGCCTTCACGCGCTCGTCGCCGAGCAGCTGCGCGGCCGGCCCGCCGAGCGCGATGGCGCCGGTCTCGAGCACGTAGCCGCGGTCGGCCACCGAGAGCGCGGCATGCGCGTTCTGCTCCACCAGCAGGATCGGGATGCCGCGCGACTTGAGCCGCGCGATGACGCCGAAGATCTCCTTCACCAGCAGCGGCGCCAGCCCCATCGAGGGCTCATCGAGCAGCAGCATGCGCGGCTCGCACATCAGCGCGCGTGCGATCGCCAGCATCTGCTGCTGGCCGCCCGAGAGCGTGCCGGCCGCCAGCAGGCGCTTCTCGCCGAGCACCGGGAACAGCGCGTACATCTCGTCCAGCCGCTGCGCGCGGCGCTCGGCGCGCGTGTAGCCGCCGAGCAGCAGGTTGTCCTGCACCGACAGCGGGCCGAACACCTGGCGGCCCTCGAGCACCTGCGCCAGGCCGGCGCGCACGCGCGCGTCGGCGCTGTCGCGCGCGATCTCGCGGCCGAACAGGCGCACGCTGCCGGCGCCGCCGCGGATCAGGCCGGAGACCGCGCGCAGCAAGGTGGTCTTGCCCGCGCCGTTGGCGCCGACCAGCGCCACCAGCTCGCCCGCGCCGACCTGCAGGTCGATGCCGTGCAGCGCCTCGATGCGGCCGTAGCCGGCGCGCAGACCGCTGACTTCCAGTGCGATGCCGCTCATGCGCAGGCCTCCGCCTCGGTGCCGAGGTAGGCCGCGATCACCTGCGGGTTGGCGCGCACCTCGGCGGCGGTGCCCTCGGCGAGCTTGCGGCCGTAGTCGAGCACCAGCAGGTGGTCGGAGATGTTCATCACCAGCTTCATGTCGTGCTCCACCAGCAGCACCGTCACGCCCGAGGCGGCGATGCTGCGGATCAGTTCGGTGATCTCGTGGGTCTCGGTGTCGTTGAGGCCCGCGGCCGGCTCGTCGAGCAGCAGGATGCGCGGCCGGCTCGCGAGGGCGCGCGCGATCTCGAGCCGCTTGAGCAGGCCGAACGAGAGCTGCGTGGCATGGGCATGCGCATGGCGGCCCACGCCCACGTAGTCGATCAGCCGCAGCGCCTCCTCGCGCAGCGCGGCGTCGGCACGGCGCGTGGCGCCGGTCATGCCGCCCAGCAACGAGCTGCGCGTGTGCAGGTGCGCGCCGAGCATCACGTTCTCGCAGGCCGTCATGTTCATGCACACCTGCAGGTTCTGGAAGGTGCGGCTCATGCCGCGCCGCGCGAGCCGGTCGGGCGCCATGCCCGCCACGTTCTCGCCGTCGAGCAGGATCTCGCCGCGCGTGGGCTCGTAGACGCCGCTGATCAGGTTGAACAGCGTGGTCTTGCCGGCGCCGTTGGGCCCGATCACCGAATGCACCGAGCCGCCGCGCACGCTGAAGCTCACGTCCTGCATGGCGTGCACGCCGCCGAAGGACTTGCTCAGGTTCTTCACTTCGAGCATGGCTCAGCCCTTCCTGCGCAGCCGCAGCGCGAGCGTGGGCACCAGCCCCTTGGGCAGGAACATCATGGTGAGCATCAGCACCAGGCCGAAGAACACCATCTCGTAGCCGTGCAGGCCGCCCAGCAGCTGCGGCAGCGCGGTCAGCAGCGCGGCGCCGAGCAGCGCGCCGAAGGTCGAGGCCATGCCGCCGAGCACCACCATGGTCGCGAGCTCCACCGAATGCGTGAAGGCCGCCAGCGAGGGACTGATGAAGCCCAGGTAGTGCGCCGTGAGGCTGCCCGAGACCGCGGCGAACACGGCCGACACCACGAAGGCGCGCACCTTGAAGCGCGCCACGTCCACGCCCATCACGCGCGCCGCCACCTCGGAGCCGTTGAGCCCGCGCAGCGCGCGCCCGGCCGGCGACTCGTAGAGGTTGAGCGACAGCAGCACCGCGAGCCACAGCAGCACCGCCGCCAGCGCATACCAGTGCAGCACCTTGGCGAAGGCGAAGCCGGCCACCGCCAGCGGCGGCACCGGCATGCCGTCGGGGCCGCCGGTCCAGTCGACCTCGTTGATCAGCACGATGTTGACGATCACGCCCAGCCCAAGCGTGGCCATGGTCAGCGAATGGCCCTTGAGGCGCAGGATCGGCTTGGCGATCAGCCAGGCCACCAGCGCCGCGCCCACGGCCGCGGCGCAGATGGCCGGCAGCGCGGGCCAGCCGAAGCGCGCCGTGACGATGCCGCTGCCGTAGGCGCCGATGGCGACGAAGGCCGCGTGGCCGATGCTGATCTGGCCCGCGAAGCCCATCAGCAGGTTGAGCCCGATGGCGGCGATGGCCGCCAGCGCGATGCGCACCGCGACGTCGATCACGTAGTTGTTGGGCATGGCCAGCGGCAGCAGCGCCAGCACCAGGGCCAGCAGCAGCAGGGAGGGACGCAGCAGCGCCCGCGAGGACGCCTTCATACGCGCTCCGCTGCCTTGCTACCGAACAGGCCGTGCGGCATGACCAGCAGGATGAACACGATCAGCACGAAGGGCACGGCGTCCTTGTAGGCCGAGGAGACATAGCCCGCCATCAGCGCCTCGAGCAGGCCGACGATCAGGCCGCCGACCACCGCGCCGCCCGCGCTGCCGAGCCCGCCCAGCGTGGCCGCGACGAAGCCCTTCATGCCCAGCATCAGGCCGATGTCGTAGACCGTGGTGGTGATCGGCGCGGCCACCACGCCGGCCACGGCGCCCAGCAGCGCCGACAGGCCGAACGAGAGCTGCAGCACGCGCGAGGTCGGGATGCCGACCGCGCGCGCGGCCAGCGCGTTGGCCGCCACCGCGAGCATGGCCTTGCCCACCATGGTGAAGCGGAAGAAGGCGAAGCACAGCGCCACCAGCAGCGCGGCCGTGCCCAGCACCCACAGGCTCTGCGGCAGCACGTAGGCGCCGAGGATCGACAGCGCCGCGTCGCCGCTGAAGGCCGGCAGGGTCTGCTGGTTCTTGCCGAGCACGATCTGCACCACGCCCTGGATGAAGATCGAGGCGCCGATGGTGATGATGATCAGCGACACCACGCTGGCCTCGCCCGCGGGCTTGATCGCCAGCCGGTACAGCAGCAGGCCCGCCACCACCGTGGCCAGCACGCCGCCGGCCACGGCCACGCCGTAGGGCAGGCTGGCGCCGAGCAGCGCGGCCGTGATCATGGCGCCGAGCATGAGGAAGTCGCCCTGCGCGAAGTTGATGACGCCGCTGGCGTTGTAGATCAGCGAGAAGCCCAGCGCGGCCAGCGCGTAGATCGCGCCGGTGGTGAGTCCCGAGAAGACGAATTGCATGAAGTCAGCCATGGCGTGCTCCGGCGTGGGAAAGCCCGGCTGTGCCGGGGAAGGGAAGGTTGGCGAGCAGGTGGTGGGGCGCGACCTCGTCCACGCGGTCGGCGCCCAGCAGCACCAGGGTGCGGGCGATGTCGTCGACCAGGCCGGCCAGCACGCCGCGCGCGCCCGCCTCGCCGTCGCAGGCCATGCCCCAGACCGCGGCGCGGCCGACGAAGGCCGCGGTGGCGCCGGCGGCCAGCGCCTTGACCACGTCGCTGCCGCGGCGGAAACCGCCGTCGACGAACACCGGGATGCGCCCGGCCACGGCATCGACCATGCGCGGCAGCACCGAGATGGTCGAGGGCGCCGCGTCGAGCTGGCGCCCGCCGTGGTTCGACACCACGATGCCGTCGGCGCCGTGGCGCACGGCCAGCGCGGCATCGCCCGGATGCAGCAGGCCCTTGACCAGCAGCGGGCCGTCCCACAGCCGGCGCAGCCAGGCCAGGTGTTCCCAGGCCAGGGTGCGGTCCATGGTGCGCGACAGCAGCGCGGCCTGCAGCTGGGCCGAGGTGGCGCCGTCGTCGGCCTCGGCCAGGTTGACGAACGAGGGCGAGCGGCCCTGCATCGCCATCGCGAGCGACCAGCGCGGATGCAGCGCGAGGTCGAGCAGGGTCGAGGGCGTGAAGCGGAACGGCAGCCGAAAGCCGTTGCGCACGTCGCGCTCGCGCAGGCCGCTCACCGCCGCGTCGACCGTCAGCACCAGCGCCGAATAGCCGGCGGCGCGCGCGCGGCGCACCAGTTGCTCGGCGATGGCGCGATCGCCCATCACGTAGAGCTGCATCCATTGCAGCGCCTCGGGGTCGCGCCGCAGCGCGGCCTCGCGCACCGCCTCGAGCCGGTCGTTCGACGGCGTCGACAGCACGTGCGGCACGCCGGTGGCCGCGGCCGCGCAGGCCAGCAGGGTGTCGCCATGCGGGCGCACCAGGCCCGAGAAGCCCACGGGCGCCACGCCCAGCGGCGCGGCCCAGCGCCGGCCGAACACCGTGATGCCGGGGTCGGCATGGCGGGTGTCGCGCAGCGCGGTGGGCACCAGGTGCAGCGCGGCCAGGTCGGCTTCGTTGCGCCGCAGGCAGTCCTCGGTCTCCGCGCCGCCGTCGACATAGTCGAAGACGAAGCGCGGCAGCCGCCGGCGGGCATGCCGGCGGTGATCGTTCGCATTGAGCTTCATGCGCTCTCCGGTGACGCGCGCGAACTCAGCGGACTTCCACGAACTTGCCGTCCTTGATCTCGACCATGCGGAACGCGGACACGTCCAGGCCCATGTGGTCGGTGGCCGACATGCGGTAGATGCCGCTCACGCCGACGAAGTCCTTGGTGGCCTCGATGGCGTCGCGCAGCTTCTGCTTGTCGGTGCCGCCGGCGCGCTGGATCGCGTCGATCAGCAGGTACAGCGCGTCGTGCGCATAGCCGCCGAAGGTCGACACGTCCATCTTCGCGGTCGACTCGTAGTCCTTCGCGTACGACACGCTGACCTTCTTCTGCGGATCGGCATCGGGCAGCGCCTGGGCGATCAGCAGCGCGGGCGAAGGCATGCGGATGCCCTCGGAGGACTTGCCCGCGATGCGGATGAACTCGGTCGAGGCCTGGCCGTGCGAGGTGTAGAGCGGCTGCTTCATCGCGAGCTGCTGGTGGTTGCGCGCGATGATGGCCGGCGCCTGGCCGGTGCCGAACACGAACACGGCCTGCGCGCCCGAGGACTTGATGCGCGTGAGCTGCGGCGTGACGTCGGTGTCCTTCTCGCCGTAGGTCTGGTCCTCCACCACCTTCAGTCCCAGCGACTCGGCGAGCTTGAGCGTCTCGGTGCGGCCCGACTTGCCGAAGCCGCCGGTGTCCGACAGCAGCGCGAACTGCGTGAAGCCGCGCTTCTTCATCTCGCCGAGCACCTTCTCGGCCGCCATGCGGTCGGAGTGCGGCATCTTGAACACGTAGGGCTTGACCGGCTCGACGATGACCGAGGCGGCGGCCAGCGAGATCAGTGGCATCTTCGCGGCCTCGGCCTGCGGCACCATCGCCATGGTGGAGCCGGTGGTGGAGGCGCCGAGGATCGCGTCGACCTCGTCCTGCATGATCAGGCGGCGCGTGAAGGCGTTGGCCTTGTTCGCGTCGCTGGCGTCGTCGTAGAGCACCAGCTCGAGCTTGCGGCCGAGCACGCCGCCGGCCGCGTTGATCTTGCGCACGTACATCTCGAGCGTCTTCTGCTGCGGATCGCCGAGGAAGGAGGCCGGGCCGGTGGCCGAGACCACGGCGCCGATCTTGATCGGCCCGGCCGCATGGACCTGCGCGGCCAGCGGCAGCAGCAGCGCGCCGGCCAGCAGCGCGTTGACGGCGCGGCGGCCGAGGAAAGTGGAAGGCTTGCTGTTTCTCATCGTCTTGTCTCCTGTCGTCGTTCTCTTTGGGGGAAGGGATGCGGACCCTCAGCGCGCCGGCTTTCGCCGCACGATGTGGATGGGGTGGACGCGCGGCGCGGGCGGCGGCAGGCCCAGCGCGCGCGCCAGGGTGCGGCCCTCGGGGTCGGCCAGCGCGGCTTCGCGCGCGGCGCGCACGCGCTCGGCCGCCTGCGCGAGCGCGGCGGCATCGCCGGGGGGCGCGGCGAACTGGGCCTGCATGTCGTCGAGCACCGCGCCGAGGTTGCGGTGGCCGCGCTCGCTGGTCTCGCCGTAGCCCTTGACCAGGTTGCCGCACAGCGCGATCTCGTAGGCCAGGCGCGGGCTCAGCGCGAGCGCGGCGCGCACGGTGTCGAGCCAGCGCTCGATCATGGCCTGCTCGATCGCGTAGCGCGCGCCCGCGCGGCGCAGCACGCGCAGCGAGCGCAGGCCGCACAGCAGCGCGAAGCCCAGCACGGTGTCGGTGCGCATGTGCAGGCCCACGTTGAGCCGGTGCGCCTTGTGGGCCAGGCGCCGGCGCAGCCAGGCCGAGGCGCGCGGCGGCAGCAGCGAACAGACCTCGTCGAGGCCGGGCTTCAGGTATTCGGTCAGGCGCAGCGGCTCGCCCTGGCGCGCGCCCACCTCCTCGCGCACGCGTTGCAGCCGCTCGCCGCGGGTCTTGAGGTCGGCCACGCGGATCACGTCCTCGTAGCTCATCCACAGCGCGAGATGGCGCGCGGTCTCGCGCGTCACGGGCAGCTCGCCGCCGAAGGGCCGCTCGAGCGCGAGCACCGCGTCGACGCGCTGCAGGTAGAGCGCGCCGTAGCGCGCGTCCTGGTAGTCGAGCACCTGCTGCAGGCCATGGCCCAGCAGTTCGTGCAGCGGCTCGGGCATGGCGGCGATGCGCGGGTCGATGGGCGTGCGCGGCGGCGCCACAGCGGCACTGGCGGTGGCCTCCGGCGCAGGACGAGCCACCTGCTCGAAGCCCGCCGCGAAACCCTTGAGGCTGGCCTCCACCGCCTTGCCCGAGGCGCGGATCGCCTGCTCGCAGGCCTCGCGCGAGAACGGCAGCGCGCCGCTGCCGGCCATGGCGCCGAACATCACGGTGTTGATCACCGTGCCGTGGCGCCAGGCCAGCGCGCGCATGTCGAACAGGTGGCTGTGCCGCGCGAGTTCGCGCGCGGCCTCGCTCACGCGCCGGCCGTCGTAGCGGCCATCGCCCATGGCGGATTTCTCGGCCACCGCGAACTCGCGGTGCGTCGAGGCCACCAGCGTGGTGCGCCGCGGATGCACGAAGCCGCCCTGCAGCACGCGTCCCGCCTCCATCAGCTCGGAGGCGGCGACGATGTCGACGTCGCCCGGACTCGGCGTGAGCGAGAACACCGGGCGCGCGCCGCCGAGCCGCGCGGCCTCGACCGGGTAGATCTCGATGTAGTAGTTGGTGGCGCCGGTGCGCTGCGCCACGCCGGGCACCGAGGTGCTCTGCACCGGGAAGCCCTGGGCCGCGGCCGCGGCGATCAGCCAGTCGGCCAGCACGCCGCCGCCCTCGCCGCCCATGGCGGCGACCAGTACGGTCACGATGCGCGGTGCGTCTTCGAAGGCGTCGTGGTTCATGCCGCCAGCGCCTCCGCGCGGTCGCGCGCCTTGCCGGCCATGAGGCCGATGACGCCGCTGCGCAGCCGGTGCAGCAGGCGCTCCCAGGTGCCGGCGTTCTGCACGATCTCGGCCTTGTAGAACGAGGGGCAGAGGATCGCGGCGTGCGCGTTCTCGCCGCACAGGCCGCAGCCCACGCAGCCCTGGTTGACGGTGGCCACGGGATCGGTGCGCAGCGCGCTCGGGTTGGGCTTGATGGTGAGCGACGGGCAGCCCGACAACCGGATGCACGAGTGGTCGCCGGTGCAGACGTCGTCGTCGATGCCGAAGCGCGTGCGCACCACGCGCTCGCCGCGCTTGAGCTTCGCGGCCGTGACGGGCTTGATGCGGCGCTGGCGCTCGAGCTGGCATTCGCCGTCGGCGATGATGACCTTGAGGCCGCCCTCCTCGGTGGTCATCGCCTCCTGCAGCGTGTCGCGCATCTCGGCCACGCTGTAGCTGCGCACCTTGCGCACCCAGCCCACGCCCACGCCCTTGAGCGCGGCCTCGATGTCCAAGGTCAGCGGCTTGGCCGCGGGCTGCGTGGGCGAGGAGGGAATGGCCTGCGTGCCGGTGGCCGAGGTGTAGCCGTTCTTCAGGATCACGAGCACCGAGTCCTGGCCGTTGTAGACCGCGTTGACCACGCCGCTGGTGAAGCCGTTGTGCCAGAAGCCGCCGTCGCCCATGATGCTGACGACCCGGTTGCCCATCAGCGGCGCGATGCCCGAGGAGCTCGCGAGGCCCAGGCCGTAGCCGAGCACCGTGCTGCCGGTGTTGAACGGCGGCAGGGTGCCGAAGGTGTGGCAGCCGATGTCGGCGCTGACGTGCACGCTGCCGAGTTCCTTCTGCATCAGCTTGATGGCGGCGAACACCGGGCGCTCGGGGCAACCGATGCAGAAGCCCGGCGGCCGGCTCGGCACGGGCACGCCCAGCGCCTCGACCGCGCGCGGCTTGAGCGCGGCCAGCGGCGCGGCGCTGTCGGCGACCTGCACGGCGCCCTGGTCGCCGAGCGCTTCGGGCCGCGCCTGGCGGATGAACTCGGCCAGGCCGCGCACCAGCACCTCGCCGGTGTACTCGCCGGCCATCGGGAAGATGTCCTTGCCGTGCAGCCGCGTGTCGCAGCCGGCCTTGCGCAGCATCGCGTGCAGCGCGTCCTCCATGTAGTTGGGCTGGCCCTCTTCCACCATCAGCACCGCGCGCTTGCCGCGGCAGAAGTCGATGAGCTCGTCGGGCACCATCGGGTAGACCACGTTGAGCACCTGCAGCGGAATGCGGCTGTTGCCGAAGGCATCGGCCAGGCCGAGTTGCTGCAGCGCGCGCAGGGTGCCGTTGTAGAGGCCGCCCGGCAGCACCAGGCCGACGTCGGCGCAGTCGCCGTCGAAGCGCTCGTTGAGCCGCGCGTCGCGGATGTAGGCCAGCGCGGCCGGCCAGCGCGACTCGATCTTCATGCGCTCCTGCGCATAGATCGAGGGCGGCAGGTTGATGTTGGCGAAGTCGAAGCGCGGCTGTGAAATGGCCTCGCGCGTGGAGATGGCCGGCGCGCGGTTGTCCTTGCAGACGAAGCTGCCGTGCACGTGGCAGGCGCGGATGCGCAGCTGCAGCATGACGGGCGTCTGGCTCGCCTCGGACAGCTCGAAGCCGTGCTCCACCGCGTCGACGATCGAGCCCAGGTTGGGCCGCGGATCGAGCAGCCACATCTGCGACTTCATCGCGAAGGCGTGGGTGCGCTCCTGGATGATGCTCGAGCCCTCGCCGTAGTCCTCGCCGAGGATCACCAGCGCGCCGCCCAGCACGCCGGCCGAGGCGAGGTTGGACAGCGCGTCGGACGCGACGTTGGTGCCGACCGTGGACTTCCACGTGACGGCGCCGCGCACCGGGTAGTTGATGGAGGCGCCGAGCATCGCGGCCGCGCCGGCCTCGGAGGCGCTGTTCTCGAAGTAGATGCCGAGCTCGTCGAGCAGCTCGCGCGCATCGCCGAGCACGTCGATCAGGTGCGAGACCGGCGCGCCCTGGTAGCCGCCGATGTAGCTCACGCCCGATTGCAGCAGGGCCTTGGTGACGGCCAGGATGCCCTCGCCGTGGAATTCCTCGTTCGCGCCCAGCGAGAGGCGCTTGACTTCTTCGGCGAAGGATCGCTCCATGGTGTTCTTTGTCTCCGGCCGGCGCCGCGGGAAGCGCCGCATTTCATCGTGGGTGGCTCGTGGACGGGGACTTTAGGAGTACCCGTTCATTTGCCCAATCGATGAAATGGGAGTTACACATCGATGAATTCGATGTGGTGTCGTGCGATCGGAATCGGCTTGCCCGCGCGGGGCGGGAGGCTCAGTCCACCAGGTAGCCGAGCCTGCGCATCGCGTCGCCGAGCCCCTTGCGGCTGCGCTCCATCGCGGCCCAGGGCGCGTTGCCGATCTCGAGCCGCTCGACGATGGTCGCCACGGTCCAGTGGTCGGAGCCGTCGACCTCGAACAGCTCGTCCCAGTCCAGCGGCACCGACACGCCCAGGCCCGGCCGCGCGCGTGCCGACCAGGCGCTGATGGTGGTGGCGCCGAAGCCGTTGCGCAGGTAGTCGGCGAAGATCTTGCCGACGCGGTTGCGCGGCCCGCTCTTGGCGACGATGCGCTCGGGCACGCTGCGCGCGAGCTGCTGCACGATGGCCTGCGAGAAGCCCTTGACCTCGTCCCAGCCATGCGTGCGCCGGATCGGCACCACCACGTGCAGGCCCTTGCCGCCGCTGGTCTTGAGGAAGGACGGCAGGCCGAGCTCGTCGAGCAGGGTGCGCACCAGCAGCGCGGCCTCCTGCATGCGAGGCCACTCGACGCCCTCGCCGGGGTCGAGGTCGAAGGTCATGCGGTCGGGCTGGCCGAAGGCGCGCGAGAGCGCGTTCCAGGTGTGGAACTCCACCACGTTGAACTGCGCCGCGCCGAGCAGGCCCTCGGCCACGTCGATCTGCAGCAGCGGCTCGTGGCCGGGATCGAGCGCCGGGTCGAGCAGGCCCACGCCGGCCATCTCGCCGTGCTGCGCATGCTTCTGGAAGAACAGCTCGCCCGCGATGCCGTCGGGCGCGCGCACCAGCGCCACCGGCCGGCCGCGCAGGTGGGGCAGCATCAGCGGCGCGACGCGCGCGTAGTAGGCGGCGAGCTCGCCCTTGGTGATGCCGCTCTGCGCGTCGACGAGGCGGTCGGCATGGGTGATGCGCGGCGTGGATTGCTTGCGAGCAGCGGCCATGGTTCGTTTCCTTGGTCCGCCATGGTCATGCTCGCCTGGAGCGGCGGATGTAGGAACGCGACGGCGCGCCGTGTATCCCTGGCGCTCAGGCCGTGCCGTCGAGCCGCCGTTCGCTGGGCCGCGCGAAGTAGAACCACTCGGTGTCCGGCAGCGCGAGCGCGTTGGGAAACACGATGCAGCCGTCGTCGGGCGCGGTCACGGGCGTGCCGTCGTGCCGCGTGCCGATGAGCTCGCCGCGGCGCACCGGATCGAAGGTGGCCCAGTCGCGCGCGAAGCGGTCGTCGGCATGCAGCCGGTCGGTCACGCTGGCCAGGCGCAGCAGGCGCGGCGGCACGTCGGGCCCGGCCGACAGACCCGGCGGCAGCGCCGCCATGCCCAGCAGCGCCAGCGTGCGGCGGATCGCGCGCCAGGCCACCTCGGGCGCCAGCGGATCCTGGTGCTGGCCGCATTCGAGCGTGACGCCGTAGCCGCCGCAGCTGCGGATGTATTCGTTGGTGCCGCGGCCGAAGTCGATGGCGGCCTCGTCGACCGCGGCGCCGCGCTGCGCGAGGCCCGCGGCATAGATGTCGAGCCAGCCCTCGACCACGATCGGCGTGCCCAGGTGCAGCGCGAGCTGGCCTTCCTCGGCGGCGCGCGCGAAGGGCTCGAGCGTGCCGGTGTTGTCGCGCGGGCCGATCATCGCGAAGGCCTCGCCCGCGCTCTGGAACGAATGCAGGTCGAGCAGCACCTCGTGGCGCGCGATCACGGGCGCCAGCACGTTGGTCACGCGGGCCTCGTAGTCGGCCGGCTCGGCCGCGGGCTTGAACAGCCGGTTGAGGTTGCGCTCGCCCTCGCGCTGCAGGCGCCGGCGCGCCAGCGGATTGGCCACCGGCACCAGCGTGAGCTCGCCGCGCAGCAGCGCGAGCTCGCCCGCCGCGAACTCGGCCAGCACCCGCTCGATGCCGGCGGTGCCGCTGGTCTCGTCGCCATGCACGCCGCCCATCACGAGCAGCCGGGGGCCGGGGTTCAGGGAGGCGAAGGCGTGGAGGCGGATGCTGTCGTGCGCGACGGCGTCGAAGGGAGAGGAAGCCATGCGGGGATTATGAGGAGGCCTCTTGACAGGTGCAAAGATGCTTCGCTTTTCATAGCACCGACCCTCGCGGCCACGAGGCCACGGCCGCGATCGACACGCAGCCTACAGCCGTGCCCTGGGCTGTCCTACCGGCCCCGCGCGGACGGCCCCGCAAGCTGGTGCCCACCAACGACCGAAGGAGCCTTCATGGCCAAGGACAGCACCCCGACCCGCAAGCAGCCCGCCGACCCGCAGAAGGACGCGGGCGGCGGCAAGACCAAGATCGAACAGGGCGGCGAGTCGTCGCCGCGGCTGCCGCACGAACGCGACCAGTCCTCGGACAGCCAGCAGACCCGCGACGGCAAGCCGACCGAGCGTGGCCGCCGCGCGCATGACGATGTGGAGCGCGGCCTGGTCGACACCGACCAGGGGCTGCGCGCCGACAAGGTCGGCGAGCAGGCCAAGCGCTGATTCGAAGGCCTGCTGCCGCTCAGGCGGCGGCCACGCCCGCCAGTTGCGTGCGCATCTGCGAGATCACCGCGCCATAGTCCTTGGCGTTGAAGATCGCGCTGCCGGCCACGAAGGTGTCGGCGCCGGCCGAGGCCACGCGCGCGATGTTGTCGGCCTTGATGCCGCCGTCGACCTCGAGGCGGATGTCGCGCCCGCTCTGCTCGATGCGCTTGCGCGCCTGTTCGATCTTGCGCAGCGCCGAGTCGATGAAGCTCTGGCCGCCGAAGCCGGGGTTGACGCTCATGATCAGGATCAGGTCGATGTCGTCGATCACCCAGTCGAGCACCTCGAGCCCGCGCGCCGGGTTGAACACCAGCCCCGGCTTGCAGCCGGCCGCGCGGATCGCCTGGATGCTGCGGTGCACGTGCGGCGTGGCGTCGGGATGGAAGCTGATGTAGTCGGCCCCGGCCTGCGCGAACGAGGCCGCGAGGGCGTCGACCGGCTGCACCATCAGGTGCACGTCGATCGGCACCGGCGTGCCGTCGGCCGTCTTGGCATGCGGCTTGAGCGCCTGGCAGATCATCGGACCGAAGGTCAGGTTCGGCACGTAGTGGTTGTCCATCACGTCGAAATGGATCCAGTCCGCACCCGCGGCGATCACGTCCGAGAGCTCTTGGCCGAGCTGGGCGAAGTCGGCGGAAAGGATGGAGGGGGCGATGCGGAAGGTCATGGGCGGCGATTGTCGCAGCCGGCCAAAGGCGCAGCGGAGCTCCCGGACTTCTTCTATGCCTGCCAGGGATCGACCAGCGCCACGCCGGTGCCGGCATAGCCGGCCGCGTCGCGCGAGACCACCGCGAGGCCATGCTGCGCGGCGGTGGCGGCGATGATCAGGTCGGGCTGCGAGAAGGTGCGCCCGGCCTTGCGGCCCTGCTCGACCATCAGCCGCCACTTGAACATCACGTCCTCGCTGACCGGCAGCACGCGGTAGCCGAACATCGGCCGCAGTTGCAGCTGCAGCCAGTCGTTGAGCTGGGCGCGCTTGTGGATGTCGGCCACCAGCTCGATGCCGAAGCGGATCTCCGCGAAGGTGACGGTGCTGACGAACAGGCTTTCGAGCGGCTGCGCGCCGACGAAGGCGACCACCCGGGGCTCGGGACGCGGGCGCCGCAGCTCGGACAGCACGTTGGTGTCGAGCAGGAAGCCGCTCATCGCGCTCATGGCGCTCACGGCATTCACAGCTCGACGCTGCGCACCGGTGAGGCTTCGGAAGCGCCGACCGACAGCTCGATGTCCCGATGCGGCGAGGCCTGCAGCACGTCGACCAGGGCCTGGCCCGTGCGCGCGCCCTGCAAGCGCTGGAAGTCCTCGGCTGCGATCACCACGACCTCGTCGCGCCCGTGGACCGTGACGTGCTGCGGCCCCTCGCTGTGGACGCGGCGCACCAGTTCGCTGAAGCGCGCCTTGGCGTCCTGCAGCGGCCAATGGCCTGGAAGTGAAATTCTGGTCATACCGACCAGATTATCTGTTCTTCGCCAATCCTGCAAGAAAGCCGGCCCGGCACCGGGAAGCTCTCCCCGCGCCAAAAACCAGCAGTTACCATCGCGCGCATGTCACACAGCCCCCTTTCCATCGAGGTCGAGCCGCGCTACCTCGCCGACCAGTCCTCGCCGAAGGAAGGCATCTACACCTTCGCCTACACCATCACGATCACCAACACCGGCTCGACCGGTGCCCAGGTGATCGCGCGGCACTGGCTGATCAACGACGCCTCGGGGCATGCGCAGGAGGTCAAGGGCCTGGGCGTGATCGGCCAGCAGCCGCTCTTGGCGCCGGGCGAGAGCTTCCGCTATACCAGCGGCTGCCGGCTGCAGGCCGCGAGCGGCACCATGCATGGCAGCTACCTCGTGGTGACCGAGGACGGCGAGCGCTTCGACGTGCCGATCCCGATGTTTGTGCTCGAGGCCGACATCGGCGGCGCGCCGGTCTCGCGCGTGCTGCACTAGCCTTTCCCGCTCGGGCACCCGCACGGAATTTCTCCCGCTGCGGCATCGCCCTCCTCTTCCCTTCTCGATTCCCTCCTCCCATGGCTGCCGCTTCGCGCGACCTGCAGGGGCTGCTCGCCGGCCTCGATCCTTCCGCCGACGTGGCTCGGCGCCACATCTGGCTCATCGACCTGTTCGACTGGCTGCGCGGCGACCGTGCCTCGCCGCAGGCGGCCATGGGCCGCGTGCAGCTGCTGCTCGACGCCATCGAGGCACGGCCCGAGCTGCGCGAGCGCGTGCGCGCCTGGTGGCGTGCCTTCACGCGCGACGTCGACCTGTCGACGCTTTTGGCCGACTACGGCTTCGCGCCGCGCACCGCCTTCCTCAGCGAGTTCAACGAGCGGCTGCGCCGCAAGATCCTGCCGGGTACGCCCGAGACCACCGATGCCTCGGAGCTGTTCCGCATGGTGCTGCCGGGCGATTTCGATGCGCGCTGGATCGCGCTGCTCGAGGCGCCGCAGCTGGTGCGCATCGGCGCGCTGCTGGCCGATGAAGCGGCCGACGACGGCACCACCGTGCCGCGCTGGCGCGCCACGCTGATGGATGCCATCACCTACTGCGCGAGCCAGCTGGTGGCCGCGGGCTTCTCGTCCGAGCTGCGGCTGCGCATGCGCAGCACCGAGGAGAGCCGGCCCTTCCATGCGCTGATGGCCGAGCTCGACGAACTGCGCGAGCGGCTGTTCGAGGACCGCCCGCGCGACGAGGCCGCGGTGCAGGCGGCCTTCGTCGCGTTCCGCGACCGGCTCGATGCCTGCCGCGCGAGCGCCGCCTCGGTCTACGCGCACCTGGAAGACAACGGCATCTCGGTCGGCCTGGTGTTCCGCGTGCGCCAGATGCGCGAGCGGGTGCTGCGCATCCGCGAGCTGCTCGACGGCCTGATGTCGCCCACGCCCGCGGTCAGCATCGCGCGGCTGGTCGGCCGGCTGGTGCAGGCCGGCAGCGAGCGCAACAGCATCCGCGCGCTGATCGCCTCGAACTCGTCGATGCTCGCGGCCAAGGTCACCGAGCGCAGCGCCGAGACCGGCGAGCACTACATCACGCGCGACCGCGCGAGCTACCGGCAGATGGTGCGCAAGGCCGCGGGCGGCGGCGCGCTGACCTCGCTCACGGTGCTCGCGAAGTTCGGCATCTATGCGCTGGGCCTGTCGGCCTTCTGGAGCGGCCTGGGCTCGGGCGTGATGTACGCCGCCAGCTTCGTCGCGATCCAGCTGCTGCACCTCACGCTCGCCACCAAGCAGCCGGCCATGACGGCGCCGGCGCTGGCCGCGCGGCTGCGCGAGATCCGCGCCGACAGCGGCCTCGACGAATTCGTCGACGAGGTCGCCAACCTGGTGCGCTCGCAGGTGGCGGCGGTGCTGGGCAACGTGCTGGTGGTGGTGCCGGCGGTGGCCGCGCTCGCCATCGCCTGGCGGCTCGCGCTGCACCAGCCGCTGCTCGATGCCGCGCATGCGGCCGCCGTGCTGCAGTCGCTGTCGCTCGCGGGTCCCACCGCGCTGTTCGCGGCCTTCACCGGCGTGCTGCTGTTCGCCTCCAGCCTGATCGCGGGCTGGGCAGAAAACGCCTTTGTCCTGCATCGGCTGGACTCCGCCATGCGGTACAACCCCCGCATCGGCGCCGTCCTGGGCGCCGCCCGGGCCCGTCGATGGGCCGACTTCATGCGCACCCACATCTCCGGTTTCGCCGCCAACATTTCGCTGGGCCTGATGCTCGGACTGCTGCCAGCGGTCGCGGGCTTCTTCGGGCTCGGCCTCGACGTGCGGCACGTGACGCTGTCGGCCGGCCAGATCGGCGCGGCCGTGGTGTCGCTCGGCCTGCCGGTGCTGCAGCAGCCGCTGCTGTGGTGGGCGGTGGCGGCGATCCCGGTGATCGGTGCGCTCAATGTGAGCGTGAGCTTCTATTTCGCATTCCGGCTGGCGCTGCGCGCGCACAGCGTGAGCCTCGCCGACCGCGCCCGCATCCGCGGCGCGCTGCGGGCGCGCTGGCGCAGCCGGCCCATGAGCTTCTTCCTACCCGCATGAATCTGACGAGTCTCACCGCCGACCTGATGGGCTTCTGGTCCGAATGGGCCCGCCCGTCGGCCGGCCTTCCCACCGTGCTGTGGTCGCTGCTGCTGGCCGCGGCCGCCGCCTCCGGCCACCTGGTGCGCCGCTACATGGGCATGCCCAAGGTGGTCGGCTATTCGATCGTGGGCACCATCGTCGGCTTCGCCGGCTTCGAGGGCGCGATCTGGCCGCTGCGCGGCATCAGCCTGTTCCTGCTCGAGCTCGGCGTGGCCGTGGTGCTGTTCGAGGCCGGCGGCCGGCTGCCGCTGCGCTGGTTCCGCCACAACCCGATGGTGCTGGTGCAGAGCCTGCTCGAGGCCACGCTGACCTACTTCGGCGTGTTCTGGGTGCTGCGCCTGCTGGGCCTGCCCGACCCGGTGGCCAACCCGCTCGCGCTGATGGCGATCGTCGCCTCCCCCGCGGTGCTCAGCCGCGTGATCATGGACACCCGCGCCGCCGGCCCGGTGACCGAGCGCGCGATGACGCTGGCCACGCTCAACACCTTCTATGCGCTCGCGCTCGGCTATGCGCAGGCCGGCCTGATCGAGCGCGCGCCGCAGACCATGCTGCAGAAGCTCTACCCGATCGCGGTGGTGCTGGGCCTGTCCTTCGTGGTCGGCGCGCTGATGGCGCTGGCGCTGCGCACCGCGCTGCGCGTGATGAGCCCGACCAGCGAGAACACCTCGCTGCTGCTGCTGGCGCTGATCGCGGCCGGCGCCGCCGTCACGGCGCACATCGGCGGCTCCGCGCCCCTGGCCGCGCTGATCGGCGGCGTGCTGCTCAAGACCCTGAATCCCAAGCCCTGGGCCTGGCAGCGCCAGCTCGGCACCGCGGCCTCGCTGCTCACCATGCTGATGTTCGTGCTGGTGTCGATCGTCGCCGCGCAGGCCGACTGGACGCTGCCCGTGGCCAGCGTGGTGCTGGCGCTGATCGCCGTGCGCATGGTCGCCAAGATCGCCGGCGTGGCGATCGCCAACCCCGGCAGCGGCGCGAGCTGGAAGCAGGCCTTCTGGGTCGGCTGCGCGATGTCGCCGCTGTCCTCGATCGCGCTCCTGATCGCCTCCAATTTCGCCACCGCCTCGCCACTGCTCGGCACCATGATCACCCAGGTCGCGCTGCCCTCGATCCTGCTGATGGAGCTGCTGGGCGCGGTGCTCGCCACGGTCGCGATCCATGCGGTGGGCGAGAGTTCGGTGCCCTGGGCGCCCGAGGCCTTCAGCAGCACCGCCGAGGACACGCAGCGATGAGCAGCAACACGACCACTCCCCCGAGCCCCGCGATCGACCCGGACAGCGACGACGTGCGCTCGTCGCCGCTGCCGGCCGATCCCGCGAGCCGCGCCGTCAAGCTCGAGCCCTTCAACAAGTCGGAGGCGCTGTCGCTCGGCGTCGAGCTCGAGCTGCAGCTCGTGAACACGCACGACTACGACCTCGCGCCGTATGCGGAAGACATGCTGCGGCTGATGGCGCAGACGCCGCTGCCCGGCAGCGTGGTGCCCGAGATGACCTCGAGCATGATCGAGATCTCGACCGGCATCTGCCATTCGGCGCAGGACGTGATCGCGCAGCTCACGCCGATCCGCGACGCGCTGATCAAGAACGCCGACAAGCTCAACATCGCGGTGGTGGGCGGCGGCACGCATGCGTTCCAGCAATGGCACGAGCGGCGCATCTACGACAAGCCGCGCTTTCGCGAGCTGTCGGAGCTCTACGGCTACCTGAGCAAGCAGTTCACCATCTTCGGCCAGCACGTGCACATCGGCTGCCCCGATGCCGACTCGGCGCTCTTGATGCTGCACCGCATGTCGCGCTACATCCCGCACTTCATCGCGCTGTCGGCCTCCTCGCCCTTCGTGCAGGGGCAGGACACGCAGTTCGACTCGGCGCGGCTGAACTCGGTGTTCGCGTTCCCGCTGTCGGGCCGCGCGCCCTTCACCACGAGCTGGAAGGAATTCGAGGCCTACTTCGAGCGCATGACCCGCACCGGCGTCGTGCGCAGCATGAAGGACTTCTACTGGGACATCCGGCCCAAGCCCGAGTTCGGCACCATCGAGATCCGCGTCTTCGACACCCCGCTGACCGTGGCGCGCGCCGCCGCGCTCGCGGGCTATGTGCAGTCGCTGGCCGCCTGGTTCCTGCAGGAGCAGCCCTTCGAGCCCAGCGAGGACGACTACCTGGTCTACACCTACAACCGCTTCCAGGCCTGCCGCTTCGGCCTCGACGCGGTCTACGTCGACCCGGCCAGCGGCCAGCACATGCCGCTGCGCGACCACATCCTGATGACCATGACCCAGCTCGAATGGCACAGCGAGGCGCTCAACGCCACGCAGGCGCTGGGCGAGCTGCGCACCAGCGTCGAGACCAACCGCAACGACGCGCGCTGGCTGCGCGAGCGGCAGGGGCGCGAGCGGCTGCTGGCCGAGGTGGTGCGGCAGGCGTCGCTGCGCTTTCGCGGGGCGACGTAGCGGACGCCTCAGCGCGGCACGTAGCCCTTCTCGAGCACCGTGCCGTCCTCGGCATCGATCACGAAGCGCGCGCGCGCGCCGAAGGCGACGGCATTGCTCTCGATCTCCCAGCGCGCGGACTGCTTCGAGAAGAACCAGGGCTTGCGCAGCCGCGCCTGCACCGGCTCCACGAAGGCCCAGCCCTGCTGCAGCGCGATGCGGCGCGCGACGCCGATGGCGGTGGCTTCGTCGATCATCGCGCGGGCGCGGGCTGCAGCCGCGGCGAGGACGGTTGGGCCGGGGCCTGCGCGGGCAGCAGCGGCAGCGGCAGCGCCTGCGGCATGCGGGGATGCGTGGGCATCGGCCCGTCGCTCACGCCGACCCAGAACAGGGTGCCGCCCAGCGAGATGGTGCCGATGGCCATGCCCTCGGCGCGCATCTGCGACACGGTGACGTAGCCGAACTGGATCGGGAAACGGTAGGCGCCGAGCGCCTGCGACAGGCCGTGCACCCGCAGCTGGCCATAGCCCTCGGCCATCGCCTCCTCGAGGTAGCGCAGCAGCGAGGACTTCGAATAGGCGTTCCAGCGGAACTGCGCGCGCAGCTGCCGCAGCGGGCCGGTGCGCGGCGAGAAGTAGCGGTGCACGAGCTCGTGGAACAGCGTGACCTTCTGCTCGCTGAGGCTCTGGGCGCGCGAGACCGCGATCTCGCCGTACATGGTGGTGCCGCCGAGTTCGCCGCCGGGCAGCGAGCGCGGCCGGCTCAACGACAACCCGTTGCCGGCCGGCGGCGGCGTGCCCACGTCGGGCAGCGGTTCGACGCGCGGCATGCCGCGCTGGACCACGGGCTTGGCGGCGCCGCGCAATAGCATCGCCTGGATCGCGGAGATTCCCAGCAGCATCACGGCCTTCGCGAAGTGGCCGGCCGCCTCGTCGAGGTCGGCGCTGGTGCGGCCGTTGACGGCCTTGGTGGTGAATTCCGACAGCTCGCCCGCGCCCGAGAACACCGACATGCCGAGCGCCGCGAAGCCGACCACCAGCAGGATGATGTCGACCACCTCGCCCACGCCGAAGAAATGCGAGCCGGCCCACACCACCAGCGTGCCGGCGACGATCGCCAGCGCCTCGGGCTGCAGCATCGCCTCGACCGTGCCGCGCGCCTCGCCGGGCAGCAGCGGGAGCGAGCGGCGCATGGCTTCGCCGACGCGTTCGGTCGCGGACAGGGTCAGGGTATCGGGCATTCGGCGGATCTCCTCGGACAGTCCGCCAATCTAATGCATCGCGGCGGCGCCGCGTGTCGGCCATCGGCGCATGCCTTTCCCCGCTTATGCTCGGCGCATGGGTGAATTCGACCTGATCCAGCGCTACTTCCAGCGCCCCGCCACACGCTCGCCGCTGGGCGTGGGCGACGACTGCGCGCTGCTCGCGCCCGCGCCGGGCATGCAGCTCGCGGTCTCCTCGGACATGCTGGTCGAGGGCCGGCACTTCCTCTCGACCGTCGATCCGGCGCGGCTCGGCCACAAGGCGCTGGCGGTCAACCTCAGCGATCTCGCGGCCTGCGGTGCGAAGCCGCTGGCCTTCACGCTCGCGCTGGCGCTGCCGGGCGTGGACGAAGGCTGGCTCGAAGGCTTCTCGCGCGGCCTGTTCGCGCTGGCCGACGAACACGGCTGCGAGCTGGTGGGCGGCGACACCACGCGCGGCCCGCTCAACATCTGCATCACCGTGTTCGGCGAAGTGCCGGCCGGCGCGGCGCTGCTGCGCTCGGGCGCACGCGCGGGCGACGAGCTGTGGACCAGCGGCACGCTCGGCGATGCGCGGCTCGCGCTCGAGAACTTCCGCGGCACGCTGTCGCTGCCGGGCCCGCTGTTCGAGCGCACGCGCGCCCGCATGGAGCAGCCCGCGCCGCGCGTGGCGCTGGGCCAGGCGCTGCGCGGCATCGCGAGCGCGGCGGCCGACGTGAGCGACGGCCTCGCGGGCGACCTCGGCCACATCCTGCGCGCGAGCCGCGTGGGCGCGACGCTCGACGTCGACGCGGCGATGCATTGCATCGCGGCCGTGGCCGACGGCTCGGCCGCCGCCGCGGGGCTGGAACGCGACACGCTGCGCGCGATGGCGATCTCGGGCGGCGACGACTACGAACTGGTGTTCACCGCGCCGGCCTCGGCGCGCGCGGCGGTGGAACAGGCCGGCCGCGACAGCGCGACGCCGGTCACGCGCATCGGGCGCATCGATGCCGAGAGCGGCCTGCGTTTCGTCGATGCCGCGGGCGCGCCGGTGGCGCAGCGCTTCGGCTCCTTCGATCACTTCGCCTGAACGCCAGTCCGCCTCACAGCGTGCGCTTGAGCACGTCGATGAACTGGCGCGCCGCCTCCGACAGCGTGTGGCCGCGCTTGGTGACCACCGAGATGTCGCGCGAGACGCGCGGCGCGCTCAGCAGCTTGATGACCAGCGCGGGATCGCCCGCCGCGCGCGCGAAGGCCGAGGGCATGATCGACGGGCCCATGCCGCAGGCGGTCATCCACAGCGCGGTCGAGAGAAAGGACACCTCGTGCGCGACCTCGAGCGCCACGCCCGCATCGCTGGCGGTGCCGTCGATCAACGGGCGCACGCCATAGCCGGGCCGCACCGTGATCACCGGATGGCGGCCGAGGTCGGTCCAGCGCACCACGCGCGCCTGCGCCAGCGGATGGTCGCTGCGGCACACCAGCGCGAGATGGTCGCGCAAGAGGCGCTGCGTCTCGACCTCGGCGCCGGGCCGCTCGGGCGTGCCGATGCCGAAGTCCACGTGCTCGCCGAGGATGCGCGCGATGAACTGGTCGGGCGCGCAGTCGCTGACCACCACGCGCACCTTGGGATGCTGCCGCTGGAACTCTCCGATCGCCTCGGGCAGCAGGAACGAGGCCAGCGTCGGCGTGATCGCGATCGAGACGCGGCCGCGCTCGAGCGTGGCGAGGTCGCGGAAGCCGGCCGCGAGCGCATCGACGTCGCGCAGGATGCGCTCGGCCGCGGGCAGCATCTCCTGCGCGGCGGCCGTCGGCTTGAGCGAGCGCGTGGTGCGGTCGAACAGCCGCGTGCCCAATCCGTCCTCGAGCTGGCGCAGCAGCATGCTCACGGCCGACTGCGTGACGAACAGCCGTTGCGCCGCGGCGCTGAGCTGCCGCAGCTGGTAGACGGCGAGGAAGGCGCGCAGCTGGCGGATCGTAGGACTGAAGTTCGCTTTCATCAGGAAACATGATATTTGGTTCTGAATTTCTTGATTTACGAATGAATCCGCCCATCGTTCAATCGGACGCAGAACAGACATGAACATTCAAGGAGTACCGATGACCGCAACGATCGCCCGCGGCGCGACACAACCGCTGCGCAGGCAATTGCTGCTGGCCGCGGCCGCCGCGCTGTCCGGCGGACCCACCTTCGCGCAGGCACCCGCCGCGGGCGCCTTTCCCGACAAGCCGATCCGCGTGGTCGTGACCTTCCCGCCCGGCGGCAGCGCCGACGCGGTGGTGCGCATGCTGGTGCCGCGGCTCAACGAGAAGCTGGGCCAGCCGGTGGTGGTCGACAACCGGCCGGGCGCGGGCGGCAACGTCGGCCTCACGCTGGTGGCCAAGGCCCCGGGCGACGGCTACACGCTGGGCGTGGGCGCGGCGGGCGCGCTCGCGGCCAACGCGAGCCTCTATGCGCAGATGCCCTTCGATCCGCTCAAGGACTTCAAGCCCGTGGGCATGCTGGCCGCGATCCCGTTCGTGATCGTGGGCCATCCCTCGATCGCGGCGCGCAACCAGCGCGAGCTGATCGCGCTCGCGAAGACGCAGCCCGGCGGGCTGTCGATCGGCCATGGCGGCAACGGCACGGCGATGCACCTGTCGGCCGCGCTGTTCGCGCAGATGGCCGAGGTCAAGCTGGTCGAGGTGCCCTACCGCGGCTCGGGTCCGGCCGCGCTCGACGCGCTCGCGGGACAGGTGCCGCTCGCGGTGGTCGACCTGCCCTCGGCGCTGCAGCAGATCAAGGCCGGCAAGCTGATTGCCTTCGCCGTCACCAGCCCCGCGCGGCTGCCGATGCTGCCCGAGGTGCCGACGGTGGCCGAGGCCGGCCTGCCCGGCTACGACTCGACCGGCTGGTTCGGCGTGGTGGCGCCCGCGGCCACGCCGGCGCCGGTGGTCGCGCGGCTCAATGCCGAGATCAACGCGGCGCTCGGCGACGAACAGATCAAGGCCGCGATGCGCAACCTCGGCGTGGAACCCGCGCCAGGGTCGAGCGAAGCCTTCGATGCCTACATCCGCGCGGAGACCCGCAAGTGGGCGCAGGTGATCCGCACCGCCAACATCAAGCTCGAATAGACCCCGTGCGCATGAAGAACGACCTCGATCTCCAGGCCGACGTGCTGATCGTCGGCGCCGGCCCGGTGGGCCTCTCGCTCGCGATGGACCTGGCCTCGCGCGGCGTCAGCACGATCGTCTGCGAGACGCGCGGCTTCGCCGAGCCGCCGAACGTGAAATGCAACCATGTGGCGTCGCGCACCATGGAGCAGTTCCGCCGCCTGGGCGTGGCGCAGAAGCTGCGCGACGCGGGCCTGCCGCCCGACCATCCGAACGACGTGGTGTTCCGCACCAGCGTGACCGGCATCGAGCTCGCGCGCATCCCGATTCCCTGCCGGCGCGACCGCTACACCGAGACCGAGGGCCCCGATGCCTGGTGGCCCACGCCCGAGCCGCCGCACCGCATCAACCAGATCTACCTCGAGCCGATCCTGCTGCGCCACACGGCCGCGCTGCCCGGCGTGACCCTGCTCAACCGCACGCAGGTCGGTGGCTTCACGCAGGACGCCGAGGGCGTGACGGCGATCGCCACCGACCTCGACAGCGGCGTGACGCGCAGCCTGCGCGGGCGCTACATGGTGGGCTGCGACGGCGGCAGCTCGGCGGTGCGCAAGCAGATGGGCGCGAAGCTCGAGGGCACGGCGGTGATCCAGCGCGTGCAGTCGACCTGCATCCGCGCGCCCGGCCTGCGCGCGCTGATCCCGGGCAAGCCCGCGTGGTCCTACTACGCGATGAACCCGCGCCGCTGCGGCACCATGTTCGCCATCGACGGCCACGAGACCTGGCTGGTCCACAACCACCTCAACGCCGAGGAGCCCGAGTTCGATTCGGTGGACCGCGACCGCTCGCTGCGCGAGATCCTCGGCGTCGGTCCCGATTTCGAGTACGAGATCCTCAGCAAGGAGGACTGGGTGGGCCGCCGCCTGGTGGCCGACCGCTTCCGCAACGGCCGCGTGTTCCTCGCGGGCGACGCCGCCCACCTGTGGGTGCCCTACGCGGGCTACGGCATGAACGCCGGCATCGCCGACGCGCTCAACCTCTCGTGGCTGCTCGCGGCCAGCGTGCAGGGCTGGGCCGACGAGGGCATCCTCGACGCCTACGAGGCCGAGCGGCTGCCGATCACCGAGCAGGTCTCGCAGTTCGCGATGGACCATGCGCAGAAGATGATCCGCGCGCGCCGCGCGGTGCCTCCGAACATCGAGGCGCCCGGCCCCGAGGGCGATGCGCTGCGCGCCGACATCGGGCAGGAGGCCTACGAACTCAACGTGCAGCAGTTCTGCTGCGCGGGCCTGAACTTCGGCTACTTCTACACCGGCTCGCCGATCATCGTGCCCGACGGCGAGCACGTGCCGCCGGTCTATTCGATGGGCGCCTTCACGGCCTCGACCGTACCGGGCTGCCGCGCGCCGCACTTCTGGCTGGCCGACGGCCGCTCGCTGTATGACGCCTTCGGCCCGGGCTACACGCTGCTGCGCTTCGACCGCAGCGCCGACGTGCGCGCGCTGGAACGCGCGGCCGACACCTACCGCATGCCGCTCACGGTGCTCGACATCGATGCCGCCGTGGTGCCGCCGGCCTACGCGCACCGGCTGGTGCTGTGCCGCGCCGACCAGCACGTGGCCTGGCGCGGCGCCTACATCCCGGCCGACGTGTATGCGCTGGTGGCGCGGCTGCGCGGCGAGCCGCAGCGCGAGCGCGCGACCAAGCGCGCGCTGCCGTGGGAAGGGGTGCTGGCCTAGCGTCTAGGCCTCGCGCGTGGCCGACACCACGCGCCGCGCCAGCAGCACCACCAGCGCCGGCGCGATCGCGAAGCTCGCGAACAGCCACACGGCCGCCGAGCGCGCACCCTCGACGCCGCCCGGCTGCGTGAGCCCGGCCGCGTTCGCCACCAGCCCGGCCACCGCGGCGCCGACCGCCATGCCGTAGAGCTGCACCGTGGTGATCGAGGCCGAGGCCAGGCCTTCCTCGCCGGCCGGCGCGCGCGACATCACGCGCGTCAGCAGGTGCGGCCAGCCGATGCCCACGCCGAGCCCCACGGCCGCCAGCGCCAGCGCGACGGCCAGCGTCTCCAGCCCGGCCGGCAGATGCCCCGGCGCGGGCAGCAGCACGGCCAGCGCCGCCAGGCCCAGTGTGCAGACCACGGGACCGGCGCGCAGCATGCGGTCGGCACCGGCGCCGCTGCGTCCCGACGAGAGCAGCGAGCCCACGCTCCAGCCGCCGGCCATCGCGGCCGTGAGGTAGCCGGCCGCGAGCGGCGTGTGGCCGTGCAGCAGCTGCAGGAAATAGGGCACGAAGATCTCGGTGGTGGTGCCGATCAGCAGCAGCGCCACGCTGGCGTAGATCGCGCCCAGCGGCGCGGCGATCGAATAGGCGCCCGTGGGCAGCAGCCGCACGGCCGAGGCGCGGTCGACGCGGGTGGCGGCGATGCCGAGCGCCAGCCCCAGCGCGACGCCCGCGGCCTGCACCGGCAGCGAGGCGCCGAACTCGCTGGCCGCGATCACCAGCACCGAGGCCAGCAGCAGCGCGATCTGCGGCAGCGCGATGCGCGGCGCGGTGGCGGGGCGCTCGTGGCGCACGCCGGCCGCGGGGCGCAGCTGCAGCGTCACCAGCAGCGCCTGCGCGGCCGCCACCGGCAGCAGGGTCCAGAAGGCCCAGCGCCAGTGGCCGCCCTGCGCGAACAGCCCGCCCGCCGCCGGCCCGCACAGCGTGGCCACGCCCCACATGCCCGACACCAGCGCCACCGCGCGCGGCCACAGCCGCGGCGCGAACACCAGCTGGATCAGGCCGTAGCTCAGCGCCGCCAGCAGCCCGCCGCCCAGGCCCTGCACCGTGCGGCCGGCCAGCATCCACGGCATGGCCGGCGCGAGCGCGCAGCCGATGGAGCCGGCGCTGAACACCGCCAGCGCCGCGAGGCAGGCGCCGCGCGGGCCCAGCACCGCGAGCAGGCGCACCGACAGCGCCGCGCCGAGGATCGAGCCGAGCACGAACAGCGTGGTGCTCCAGGCGTACCAGTCGAGCCCGCCGATCTCGCGCACCACCGAGGGCAGCACGGTGGTCACGATGTGGACGTTGACCGCATGCAGCGCGACGCCGCCGGTCAGCGCGAGCGCGCGCCAGCCGTTGCGGCCGCTGAAGAGTTCGCCCCAGCCGGCGGTGGCCGGCGGGTCGGCGCGGGAGCGGTCGAGGGCGGGAGAGGAGGAAGAGGCCATGGTGGAAGCGTCGGCCCGATGGCGCAGTGCCCGGGCCCGGATCTGAAGGTGCCCGGATACTAGGCCGCCATCTCGAATTAAACAAGCAATCGCTTTGATAAATAAAATCGAAGACGGCGCACCGCGCGCCCCGCCGGCACCCGCTGCGGCAAGATGCGCGACACTCCCGGCTGATGCACGCCGCCGTTCCCGTCTCCGATCCCGCCCGTCCGATGCCCACTTCCGGCGCCATGCCCCCGCCCTCCATCCGCCGCCCGAGCGCGCGCTTCCTGTTCTCGCATCCGGCGCACTTCATCGGGCTGGGCCTGGGTTCCGGCCTGTCGCGCTTCGCGCCCGGTACCGTGGGCACGCTGTGGGCCTGGGCCGCGTTCTCGGTGATGCAGCACTGGCTGTCGCCGGCCGCCATTGGCTGGATCATCGGGGTCTCGCTGCCGCTGGGCTGGTGGGCCTGCACGCTGACGGCACGCGACATGAACCTGGCCGACCCCGGCGCGGTGGTGTGGGACGAGGTGGTCGCGTTCTGGATCGTGCTGTGGCTGGTGACGCCGGCCGGCCTGTGGGCGCAGATCGTCGCCTTCGCCCTGTTCCGCTTCTTCGATGCCGCCAAGCCGGGCCCCGTGGCCTGGGCCGACGGCCTGTTCAAGCAGCGCGATGCCGCGCAGGTGCGCTGGTGGCACGCCGGCTTCGGCATCATGCTCGACGACCTGGTGGCGGCCTTCTGCTCGCTGCTGGTGATCGCGCTCTGGCGCGCCTGGTGAGACCCCGACCCATGGAATCCTCCTTCCCGCCCCCTTCATCGCAGGACCTCGACACGCCCGAGCTGGTGGAGGCCCTGGCGGGCCTGCTGCTGAAGAAGGGCTGGCTGCTGGCCACCGCCGAGAGCTGCACCGGCGGCCTGATCGGCGCCGCCTGCACCGAGCTCGCGGGCTCCAGCGCCTGGTTCGAGCGCGGCTTCGTGACCTACTCCAACGCGGCCAAGACCGAGCTGCTGGGCGTGGACGCCGCGCTGGTCGAGGCGCATGGCGCGGTCAGCGAGCCGGTGGCGCGCGCGATGGCGCAGGGCGCGATCGCGCATTCGGCGCCGGCGCGCGTCGCGGTGGCGGTCACCGGCATCGCCGGCCCCACCGGCGGCACGCCCGACAAGCCGGTCGGCACCGTGTGGTTCGGCTGGTCGGTCGACGGCCAGGTGCGCACCGAGCGGCGCCGCTTCGACGGCGACCGCGCCACGGTGCGCGCGGCCACGGTGCGGCATGCGCTGCACACGCTGGTGCAACTGCTCGAATCCCCGAACGCGGCCTGATCAGGCCAGCGCGAACTCGCCCAGCGGCCGGCGCGGCGCGGGCGGCACCAACGCCATCGGATAGCCGATCCGGCACAGCAGCTGCAGCGTGCGGCTGCGCGCGTCGCGCGGCGGCGGCAGGCCCAGCAGCATCTCGTGCGCCGCAGCGTGGTGCGCAGCCATCTCCGCGAACTCCTCGAGCGGCTGGCTCATCGGGTGCATGCCCAGCCCGAGGTCGGTGGCGCGCAGCTGCTGGCGCAGGTAGGCGCGGCCGGCGTTGAGCTGGTCGGTGCGGCTGTTGCCCGCGGTGCTGATCCAGGTGAAACCCATGGCCGTGCTGGCCTGGTCGGCATACAGCGCCAGCGTGCGCTCGAAGGCGCGGCTGCCCTCGCGCGCCGGCACCTCGCGGTCGAAGCGGCCCAGCGCCACGGCCACGCGCAGCGCCGGATCGTTGAGCGAGAAGCCGTCGCGGTGCGCGAGGATCTCCTCGGGCCCCACGCGCAGCAGCCGCAGGTTCTCGCGCGCGGTGTTGGGCGTGGTGATCTCCACCCGCGCCGCGGCCAGGCAGAGCCGGCGCAGCGGCAGCACGCGCGCCATCTCGACCGTGCCGTCGGCGCGCAGCGAGCCGCCGTTGGGCACCGCCGCGGTCACGCCCTGCAGCAGCTCGGCCGAGACCGGGCGCGCGGTGTCGAAGCGCTGCTTGGGCGTGCGCCGGCGCAGCACCTGGGAGAACAGCGGATCGGGCGTGCCGCCGCCCGCGAGCCGCAGCCGCGCCACCGGCAGGTGGCCCCACTGCCGCGGGTCGGCGGGCAGTTCGCCCTGCGGCCACAGCTGCACGCTGGCCGCCACGCCCTGCTGGGCCAGCGCCATCACCAGCAGCTCGAGGAAGGCGCCCTGGCCGATCACCACCTGGCGGCCGAAGGGGTCGGTCTCGGGCAGCAGGCGCTCGCGGTCGCAGTACAGGACGATCGCATCGGGCTCGCGCAGGTCCACGCGCCAGGGCTGGTGGTTGTAGGCCGAGGGCGCGGTCACAGCATAGGCGATCGCGCGCCGGCGCACGTCGGGCTCGTCGCCCGGACCGTTCCAGATCTCCAGGGCCGCCGCCGGCATGTCGTCGTGCAGCCACCAGGTGGCCAGTGCCGCGGCGCCCGCGGCCAACACCACACCGCCTCCCAGCAGCCGGACAAAGTTTCTTCGCTCGTCCATGCCGGGGATTATCGGAAGTCAAGATTGACTTCACAATTAGACAACCATTGACAACAGATATTCAGAATTGAATACCCCATGCGGCGCGGCACCGACCTCGATTTCGACTGGCGACTGATCCGCTCCTTCCTCGCGGCGCTCGACAGCGGCAGCCTGCTGGCCGCCTCGCGCCTGCTCAACGCGAGCCAGCCGACGCTGGGGCGGCACATCGCCGAGCTCGAGTCGCAGCTCGGCGTGGTGCTGTTCGAGCGCACCGGCCAGGGCCTGCTTCCCACCGCCATGGCCACGCAGCTGGCCGAGTCGGCGCGCGTCATGGAGAACGGCGCACTGGCGCTGTCGCGCGGCGTGGCCGGTGCCAATGCCGCCACCGCGGGCACGGTGCGGCTGTCGGCCAGCCAGGCGGCGGCGCGCCACCTGCTGCCGGCGATCCTGGCGCGCATGCGGCTGGAGCTGCCCGAGATCCAGATCGAGCTGGTGGCCAGCAACGAGGTCAGCAACCTGCTGCGGCGCGAGGCCGACATCGCGCTGCGCATGACCCGGCCCGAAACCGCGAGCCTGGTGGCGCGGCGCGTGGGCCGCTTCGCGCTCGGCGCCTTCGCGCAGCGCGACTACCTGCGCCGGCGCGGCACGCCGCGCCACTGGACCGACCTGCTGCGGCACGACCTGCTGGGCTACGACCGCGACGAGAGCATCCTGCGCAGCTCGGCCGAGCTGGGCGCGCCGCTGCAGCGCGAGGACTTCTGCTTTCGCACCGACGACGTCAGCGTCTACTGGGAGGCGCTGCGCCACGGCATGGGCATCGGCTTCGTGGCCGAATCGCTCGCGCGCAGCGACCCCGAGGTGGTGCGCGTGCTGCCCGCGCTCAAGCTGCCCGCGCTGCCGGTGTGGCTGGCGGTGCACCGCGAGGTCCGCACCGACCGGCGCATCCGCGCGGTCTATGATTTCCTGGTGCGCACCCTTCCGGCCGCGCTCTGACCCGCTCCACAACCACCGCGCTCCCGGCGCCCGAGGCCCCATGACAGCCACCACCAACGCGCAGACCATCGAGCGCTTCTACGGCGCGTTCGCCCAGCTCGACGCCGCCACCATGGAAGCCTGCTACGCACCCGACGCGGTGTTCGACGACGAGGCCTTCTCGCTGCGCGGGCGGCGCGAGGTCGGCGGCATGTGGCGCATGCTGTGCGAGGCCACGAAGGCCAAGGGCGCGGACGTCTGGCACCTCAGCCATCGCGACGTGCGCGCCGACGAGCGCGGCGGCAGCGCCCACTGGGACGCCCACTACCGCTTCAGCGCCACCGGCCGCCTGGTCGACAACAGCATCGACGCGCGCTTCGGCTTCACGCCCGAGGGCCTGATCGCCACCCACCGCGACAGCTTCCCGTTCTGGACCTGGTCGCGCCAGGCGCTGGGCACGCCGGGGCTGCTGCTGGGCTGGTCGCCGATGCTGCGCAACAAGGTGCGCGCCACCGCCGCCGCCAACCTCGCCAGGTACCTCGCGAGCCGGCCCGCCTGAACACCACCCTTGCAAGGAACCCCATGAGCACCGACGACAACGCCCCGATCCTCTCGAACAACGAGGCCGAGCACCGCTACGAGGCCCGCATCGGCGGCGAGCTCGCCGCGCTGGCCGAATACAACCTGCTGACCGACGCGATCATGTTCACCCACACCGAGGTGATGCCCGCGCACGAGGGCAAGGGCCTGGGCTCGAAGATCGCGAAGCACGTGCTCGACGAGGCCCGCGCGCGCGGCCTGCACGTGATCCCGGTGTGCCAGTTCATCGCGGGCTACATCCGCAAGCACCGCGAGTACGCCGACCTGGTGCGGCCGGACATCCAGCGCGCGTTCAAGATCTAGGAACGCGGCTTCGCGGTCGGCGCCGGCAGCCAGGCGAAGGCCGCGATGCCCGCCAGCAGCAGCACGGCGATGGTCGCCAGCACGGCCGTGAGCGGATCGCCGCCGTGCGCCGCCGCCACCGAGGCGGCGACGCCCGTGCCCCACTGCATCAGCGCCACGCCCATGAACATCGCCATGGTGAAGACCGCCATCGCGCGGCCCGTGAGCGCCGCCGGGTAGGCGCCGCGCACGTCGGCGTACTGCCAGACGATGAAGCCCGAGAGCAGGCCGATCAGCAGCATGCCGGCGATATCGAGCCAGGCCGAGTGCACGAACGCGATCAGCGCGAACAGGCCCGTGTAGGCCAGCGCCCAGAGCACGATGCGGCGGCGCCGCGCGGCGGGATCGGTGCTGTCGAGCCGGCCGAACAGCGGCGCGCCGACCAGCGAGATCACCGACACCGCGAGCGCGACGTTGCCGCTCTGCACCAGCGAGAAGCCGTGCCGCTCGATCATCAGCGGCCCGAGCCAGAGCCCGCGCAGCGAGATGAAGGCGGCGTAGGTCACGCCGCCCAGCACCACGATGCCCAGCGTGTGGCGCAGCATCAGCAGCGCGCCGAACTGGCGGATCGCCTCGGGCACCGACTCGCGCCGCGCCGGCACGGCCGCCGCGGGCTCGCGCACCCAGTGCCAGATCGCGAGCCAGGCCAGTGCGGCCGCCAGCGCCAGCAGCATGAAGCCGGCGCGCCAGGAATGCGCCTGCACCAGCCAGGCCAGCGGCGTGCCCGTGACCAGCATGCCCAGGCCGCCGATCGCCAGCACCAGGCCGGAAACGGTGGCGAAGCGCTCGGCGGGGAAGTGGCGCGCGATGAAGACGGTGCAGACCAGGAAGGCCGGCGCGCAGCCCACGCCGATCAGCGCCTGGGCCAGCACCAGCACCAGGTAGTTCGAGGACAGGGCCGACAGCAGCGCGCCCGCGATCGCGACCGGGAAGGCCACCAGCACGGTGCGCCGCACGCCGTGCAGGTCGATGCCGATGCCCATGAACAGCTGCATCGCGCCGAAGGCGAAATGGAAGGCGCCCGAGAAGATGCCCAGCGCCTGCGGCGACAGGCCGAACTCGGCCTGCAGCGGGCTGGCCATGATGGCGCCGACGGTGCGGAAGGCCTGGCTCAGCGCCACGCCCGCGCACAACGCGAGCACCATGGCCCAGGCCGCACGCGCGCTCAGCGCCGCGGCCGGTGGTGAAGCGGTACTGGCGCCCTCAGCCGGCACCGTGGCACTTCTTGTACTTCTTGCCGCTGCCGCAGGGGCAGGGGTCGTTGCGGCCCGGCGTGGCTTCCTTGCGGAGGGTCTCGACCTTGGGGCCCAGGCTCTTCCAGAGCTGGCGCAGGTCGTACACGGCCCAGATGGCGGCGCCGAAGTCGTCCAGCCGCTGCTGGCTCACGCTGGGCGGGCCGTTCTCGTCGTACATCGAGAGCACCGGCTTGGCCTTGTCGTCCTCGGTCAGCACGACGATGTTCTCGAGCGCGTCGTCGAGCATCTGGGCCGCCTCCTTGTCGCGCGGCGGGGTCCAGTCCTCGGGCCAGTTCTCGACCGCGTACATGAAGCCCAGCGCCCAGACCTGGGCGAACGAGGGCAGCGCCTCGCCCTCCATCTCGGCGCGCTCCTCGGGCGGCAGCGCGGCGACGGCGCCGCGGGTGTCGAGCACCTCGGGCTGCCAGCTGCGCTCGTCCTCGAGCGTCTCGACGTCGGCATCGAGGCCGACCTCGATCTCGCGCCAGCGGCGCTTCCAGTGCCAGACGAATTCCATCTGCTGGGCCGGCACGAAGTCGTCGCCCAGTAGCACGGGCCAGTACTCCGCGGGCTCGATGACGCGGCGGGTACAAACCAGCGCTGCCAGGAAGCCCTCGCAGAACTCCCATTGGGGGATTTCCTCGTCGTGCTCGCGCATCGCGTCGAGCGCCCGGTCGAGGGCGTCGAAGTCGTCGGGACCGAGGGGTTGCAGGTCGGGGGTGGGGGCCGGATTCGTGCCGGCGGAGTCGGGTGGGGTGGTCGTCATGGCAAGTTCGAAGCAGCCCTCTATGATGCAGCAGGCTCCGGCAGCCCCTCACAACCATGCCCACGATCACTCCGTTTCCGGTCCGCTACACCGCCTTCGCCCTGTGCGTGGCCGGTTTCGCGGCCAGCCTGGCCTTCGTCCTGGCCTCCCCCCATCTCTGGTTCGCCTGGCTCGCGCTGGTGGTGTTCGCGGTGCTCGCGGGCACCGGCGTGCACGACCTGCGGCAGACCCGGCACGCGATCCTGCGCAACTACCCGGTGATCGGGCACCTGCGTTTTCTGCTGGAATTCATCCGGCCCGAGATCCGCCAGTACTTCATCGAGAGCGACGCCGAGGCCGCGCCCTTCTCGCGCGCCCAGCGCTCGCTGGTCTACCAGCGCGCCAAGGGCGAGCCCGACAACCGTCCCTTCGGCACCCAGCTCAACGTGACCATCGCGGGCTACGAGTGGATCAACCACTCGATGCAGCCGACGAAACTCGCCAACCACGACTTCCGCATCGTGATCGGCGGCACGCCGCAGCCGGCCGATGCCAACCCGGCCCAGGTCTGCACGCAGCCCTATAGCGCCAGCGTGTTCAACATCTCGGCCATGAGCTTCGGCGCGCTCTCGGCCAATGCCATCCTCGCGCTCAACCAGGGCGCCAAGAGCGGCGGCTTCGCGCACGACACCGGCGAGGGCTCGATCTCGCAGCACCACCGGGTGCACGGCGGCGACCTGATCTGGGAGATCGGCTCGGGCTACTTCGGCTGCCGCAACGAGGACGGCACCTTCAGCGAGGAACGCTTCATCGCCAATGCGCGCGACCCGCAGGTGAAGATGATCGAGATCAAGCTGAGCCAGGGCGCCAAGCCCGGCCACGGCGGCGTGCTGCCGGCACCCAAGGTCACGCCCGAGATCGCGGCCGCGCGCGGCGTGCCGATCGGCGTGGACTGCATCTCGCCCTCCTCGCACAGCGCCTTCTCCACGCCGACCGAGATGATGCATTTCGTGGCCCGGCTGCGCGAGCTCTCGGGCGGCAAGCCCACCGGCTTCAAGTTCTGCCTCGGCCATCCCTGGGAATGGTTCGGCATCGTCAAGGCGATGCAGGCCACCGGCATCACGCCCGACTTCATCGTGGTCGACGGCGCCGAGGGCGGCACCGGCGCGGCGCCGGTCGAGTTCAGCGACCACGTGGGCGCGCCGCTGCAGGAAGGCCTGCTGCTGGTGCACAACACGCTGCTGGGCGTGAACCTGCGCCACCGCATCAAGCTGGGCTGCGCCGGCAAGGTCATCACCGCCTTCGACCTGGCGCGCATGATGGCGCTGGGCGCCGACTGGTGCAACGCGGGGCGCGGCTTCATGATGGCGCTGGGCTGCATCCAGGCGCAGAGCTGCCACACCGGCCACTGCCCGACCGGCGTGACCACGCAGGACCCGGTGCGCCAGCAGGCGCTGGTGGTGCCGACCAAGGCCGAGCGCGTGCGCAACTTCCACCGCAGCACGCTGCATGCGCTGCAGGAGCTGGTGCAGGCCGCCGGCCTCGACCATCCGCAGCAGATCACCGCCCACCACATCGTGCGCCGCATCTCCGACACCGAGGTGCGCCTGCTGAGCAACCTGGTGATGCAGGTGCAGCCGGGCGCGCTGCTGGGCCCGCTCGACGAGCAGCACAACGTGTTCCGCACCTACTGGCCGCTGGCCAGTGCCGACAGTTTCCAACCCCTGACACAGGGAATGCAGGGCATGCAGAGCGCTCCCGCCGCATCCCAGGGGCTCGCGCTGGCCGCATGAATCCGCTGCGACGTGGCGGCGCCGGCGCGCGCCTTTCGATGCGCAAGGGCGTGGCCTCGGGCCCGGCCCCGCTGGATGCGATCCCCTCCCCGCCCGCGCCGGGCGACTACGCGGCCTTCCTGCGCACCACCCTGCCGCGCCAGGCCAAGAACGTGGCCAGCCACCGCTTCGGCGACGAGCGCGTGTGGCTCAAGAAGGCCGGCCCGCGCCACGGCAAGTGGGGCTACCGGGTGATGGCCGCGGTGGCGCGCATGGCGCGGCTGGACATCATCAAGCCGGTGCCCAACCCCGGCGGCGAGGCCGCCATCGCGACCGAGGCGCGCCGGCTGCGCCAACTGGCCGCGGCCGGCCTGCGCGTGCCCCGGGTGCTGGCCGAGCAGGCCGACGGCCTGCTGATCTCCGACCTGGGCGCCAGCGGCCGCGGCACCGTGGTGCTGCAGGAGCGGCTCGACCAGGCCGCCACCGCCGGCCCGGCCGCGCTGCTCGCGGTCTGGCGCGAAGGGCTGGCGGCGATCGCCACCGTGCATGCGCACGGCCAGCACCTGAGCCAGGCCTTCGACCGCAACCTGGTGCAGTGCCCCGACGGCGTGATCGGCTACATCGACTTCGAGGACGACCCCTCGGAGGTGATGACGCTGGCCGAATGCCAGGCGCGCGACTGGCTCAGCTACCTGCATTCCACGGCCATGATGCTCGAGGCCGCCGCGCCCGACGCCGCCGGCCAGCACTGGCATGCGGCGCTGGCCGACGTGAACGCCGACGTGCGCGAGCGCATCGCGAACGCGGCGCGGCGCATGAAGTGGGCGCAGAAGCTGCCCGCGAGCCGGCGCTGGGGCCGCGACACGCAGCGCGTGCGCGCCGTGGCACGGCTGCTCGGGCGCTGGCACGGCGCCTGAGCGCCAGCCGGCTACGGCAGCGGCTCGAAGGCCGCCTGCACCGCCACCCCGAGCGTGCCCAGCCGCTTGCGCATCGAGAGCACCGCCTTGTCCTTGCTGAGCAGCCGCGCGCGGTGCGCCACCGCGAGGTCGACGAACATCTGGTCGTCGGGGTCGCTGCAGACGTAGGGCGCGCGCTTCGGCACGCCCTCCACCAGCCGCGCGCGCGCATCGAAATCGGCCAGCACGGCCGGCAGCTCGAGCGCGCGCTGCGCCATGCGGCGCGCGATCAGCGGATAGCGCAGCACGCGCGCGAGCTCGCCGCGCATCGGCTCGGTGGCGACCCAGCGCAGTTCACCGGCCGCGAGCACGGCGGCCAGCGGGGCCCAGGCCGGGTCCTCGAACACCAGCAGGTCGAGCGCGATGTTGGTGTCGATGACGATCGATGGCGGCGCGGGCAGCGCCGGGCTGTCTGCGGACACGCGCATGAAGCCGCTAGCCCCGCGCCGAACCCGCGACCATGTCGAAGCGGAACAGCCGGCACTCGATCGGGCCGTTCCACATCGGCACGCGGCGCGATTCCTTCAGGCGCATGCGCTTGGGCAGCTTGAGGTCGGGCGTGAGCACCCAGGCGGTCCAGCCCGGGTAGTTCTTCTTCCAGTGGCTCGCGAGCTGCGGGAAGAATTCGCCGCCGTCGCCCTCCGCCTCGCCCTCGGCGGGTGCCGCCACCTGCGCGGTCTCGCGCGCGCCGCTGCGCGCCACGCCGCCGATGCCTATGCGCTCGCCGTAGGGCGGGTTCAGCACGATCAGGCCGGCCTCGGCGGGCGGCATGCGCTGCAGCGCGTCGCCCCCGCGGAACTCAATCGCCTGGTCCACGCCCGCGCGCTCGGCGTTGCGCTGCGCGAAATCGACCATGCGGTGCGAGACGTCGGAACCGAAGATGCGCGGCGCGGCGCCCGCTTCGGCCGCCGGCGGCTCGGAGGCGGCGCGCACCGCGGCCCACACGTGGGGCTGGAACGGCAGCAGCTTCTCGAAGCCGAAGCGGCGCAGCCAGCCGGCCGGGATGCCGAGCGCGATCTGGGCCGCCTCGATGGCGATGGTGCCGCTGCCGCAGCAGGGGTCGTACAGCGGCTTGTCGGCGACCTCGCCGGTCTCGGGGTTCCACCAGCCGCTGGCGGCCAGCATGGCGGCGGCCAGGGTTTCCTTCAGCGGCGCGTCGCCCTTGTCCTGGCGCCAGCCGCGCTTGAACAGCGGCTCGCCCGAGGTGTCGATGTAGAGGGTGCAGGTGTCGGTGGTCAGGTGCGCGAACACGCGGCAGTCGGGCCACTGGGTCTCGATGCTGGGGCGCACGCCGCCGGCCCGGGCACGGAAGCGGTCGGCGATCGCGTCCTTGATGCGCAGGGTGGCGAAGTTCAGGCTCTGCAGCGGGCTGTGCTGGGCCGTGGTCTCGATCTTGAAGGTCTGCCTGGGCGTGAACCAGATCTCCCAGGCCACGCCGCTGGCCAGCCCGTAGAGGTCGTTCTCGTTGCGGTACAGGCCCTGGGCCAGCTCGACCAGCACGCGCTGCGCGAGGCGGCAGTGCAGGTTGAGCTGCAGCACCTCGCGCCAGTCGGCGCGCACCCGCACGCCGCCGCGCAGCATCAGCAGGTCGTCGCCGGCACGGCCGGTGAGCGCATGCACCTCCTGCGCGAGAAACTCCTCGACGCCGGCGGCGCAAGGCAGGAAAAGGGAGAGATCATTCACGGAAGTTCGCTTGGTCGACGGCCGGCTACGGGATTGCCATTGTCGCTGTGTCGCCCTGCTTGCCTATAGTGGTCCGGTCCATGAAGCCCCTGCACGACTCCGCGGCGCCCGCCGCCCGCCCCGCCAGCGCCGGCGGAAACCCCGAAGCGCCAGGGGCCGCGCGGGACGACGGCTTCGCCATCCAGTGCGAGGTGCTGCGCATCTCGGTGCAGCCGATCGGGCCGATCCTGGCGGTGCAGTACCTGCTGAACTGCGGCATCGCGGCGCTGTTCGCCTGGCAGTTCTCGCTGCCGCTGTCGCTGGCCTGGCTGGGCCTGATCACGCTGGTGACGGTGATGCGCGCCTTCGTGCCGCAGCGCCTGCCCGAGCCCTTCACGCCCGACAGCCTGCGCCGCGCCCAGCGCGTGCACGTGCTGCGCACCGGCATCTGGGAGCTGGCGCACGGCGCGGCCGGCGTGCTGCTGTTCGACCCCTCGCGCATCGAGCTGCAGCTGCTGCTGGGCGTGATCGTGATGGGCATGACGCTGTCGGCCGCCTTCTCGGTCTCGTTCTACACGCCGGCCACGCAGCTCGCGATCACCCTGCTGCTGGCGCCGATCATCGTGATGGGCATCTGGCTCGGGCCGCCGATGATGATCGCGGTCGCCGTCATCGGCGCCGGCCTCACCGCCATGATGTGGAAGCTGGTGGCCGAGCGCTCGCGCCAGCTCGAGGAGAACATCGGCCTGCGCCTCAACGAGCGCACCCTGCGCGAGCAGGCGCTGGCCGGCCTGCGCGCCTCCGAGCAGGCCCAGGCCGAGCGGCTGCGCTTCTTCTCGGCCGCCAACCACGACCTGCGCCAGCCGGTGATGGCCATCGGCCTGCAGGCCGAGGTGCTGCGCCAGCAGCTGCGCGAAGGCGCCGACACGATGGCGGTGCAGCACACGGTGGGCTCGCTGGCACGCGCCCAGCAGGCGCTGGAAGGACTCACCAACCAATTGCTGGAGATCGGCCGCATCGAGGCCGCGGCCGACCCGCTGCGCCCGGCCGCGGTCGCGCTGGCGCCGCTGCTGCACGAACTCGCGCGCCAGGCCGGCGAACGCCGCGTGCTGGTGCGCTGCCCGAGCGACGCGGTGGCCTGGAGCGACGCGGTCTCGCTGCGCCGCGTGCTCGCCAACCTGGTCGACAACGCCGTCAAGTTCACGCCCGCGGGCCGCGTGCTGCTGGCGGTGCGCGCGCGCCGGCGCGAGGGTGAGGGCGAAGGCGGAGCCGCCTGGCGCGTCGAGGTGCGCGACAGCGGCATCGGCATCGCGCCCGAGGCGCACGAGCGCGTGTTCGGCGACTTCGAGCAGATCGGCAACGTCGAGCGCAACCTGCAGCGCGGCCACGGCCTGGGGCTGGCGATCGTGCGGCGGCTCGCGACCCAGCTCGGCATCGAGGTGGTGCTGCGCTCGGCGCCCGGCCGCGGCTCGGTGTTCGCCTTCGAGCTCGCGGCCGCGCCCGCCGACGCGGCGCCGCTGGCACCGACCGCCCTGAAGCCGCCGCCCGAGGCCGCGCCCGCGCTGCGCCCCGGCCTCGCGGTGCTGGTGGTCGAGGACAACGCCGTGGTCGCCGACAGCCTGCAGTCGCTGCTGCGCCAGTGGGGCGCGCAGCCGCGCGTCTACGGCAGCGCCGCCGAGGCGCTGGCGCTGGCCGACCTGCAGGCGCTCGACCTCGCGCTGTGCGACATCCGGCTGCCGGGCGCGCTCGACGGCATCGCGCTGGCCACCCGGCTGCAGCAGCTCAAGCCCGCGCTGGCCATCTCGCTGGTGTCGGCCGACATCGACGAGGCCACGCAGCGGCTGGCCAACGAGCGCGGCTGGCATGCGCTGCGCAAGCCGGTGCAGCCGGCCGAGCTGCATGCGCTGCTGCGGCGCGCGCAGCAGGCGCCGCCGCAGTAGGAGCGGTACCACCGGGCGCGGCGTTCCGAGCTATGCTGCGCGCCATCCCCGATGCCGGCCCGCCCGCCGATGCCCACCGCCTCCTCCCCGCCGACCCTCGCCGAACTGAAGGCGGCCCGCTACACGCCGGTCGCGATCGGGCTGCACTGGCTGCTGGCGCTGCTGATCCTCGGCGCGCTCGGGCTGGGCCTGTACATGACCGGGCTGCCGTTCTCGCCGCAGCGCGTGCGCTTCTACAGCTGGCACAAGTGGACCGGCATCGCGATCCTGCTGCTGTCCGCCGTGCGCCTGCTGTGGCGCCTCGGCCATCCGCCGCCCGGCGTGCCCGACTTCGTGCTGGCCGCCATGCCGCGCTGGCAGCGCACGGGCCGCACGATCAGCCACCGCCTGATGTACCTGCTGTTCTTCGCCGTGCCGCTGCTGGGCTGGGCCCAGAGTTCGGCGCTGGGCGTGCCGGTGGTGTGGTTCGGCGTGCTGCCGCTGCCCGATTTCGTGCCCGTGGACCGCGCGCTCGCCGAGCAGTGGCTGCAGCCGCTGCACCGGGCCGGCGCCTACCTGCTGGCCGCCGTCTCGGTGCTGCATGTCGCGGCCGTCGTCAAGCACCAGTGGATCGCGCGCGACGGCCTGCTGCGGCGCATGTGGCCCGGGCCGTCGTCGACTTCCAGGAAACCCAACGCATGACCTCCCTTCTTCACCGCTGGCATGGCGCGCTGGCGCTCGCCACGCTCCTCCTTCCAGCGGCCCATGCCGAGCCACCGCCCGCGCGGCTGGTGCCCGAGAAAAGCCAGATCGTGTTCGTGAGCAAGCAGATGGGCGTGCCGGTCGAGGGTTCGTTCAAGAAGTTCGACGCGCGCATCGCCTTCGACCCGAAGAAGCCCGAGGGCGGCAGCGTGGCGCTGCAGATCGACACCGCGAGCGCGGCCTTCGGCATCCCGATGACCGATGCCGAGCTGCCCAAGGCGCCATGGTTCGATGCCGCGCATTTCCCGCAGGCCGGCTTCCAGACCACGGCCATCAAGGCGCTCGGCGACGGCCGCTTCGAGATGGCCGGCAAGCTCACGCTCAAGGGCATCGCCAGGCCGCTGACCGTGCCCGTGACGATCGCGCCGGCCGCCAACGGCCAATCGGTGGCCAGCGGCAGCTTCGTGCTGCAGCGCATCGACTACAAGGTCGGCGACGGCGAATGGACCGACACCTCGGTGATCGCCAACGACGTGCAGGTGCGCTTCAAGCTCGTCGTCGACGGCCTCGGCGCGCCCTGACCCCACACACTCCCCCGCACGCAGCACCCGCCATGAAGAACAAGACACTGCTTCCCGCCGCCCTGCTGGGCTTCGCGCTCGCCGCGTCCGGCCTTGCCGCCGCGCAGGAATACACCGCCCCGCCCGTCGCGGCCAAGCCCGCGGGCGGCCCGGTCAAGGGTGCCAGCTACGTGGTCGACCCGACCCACACCTTCGTCATGTACGAGATGGGCCACTACGGCACCACCACCAACCGCGGCCGCTTCAGCACCAAGGACGGCAGCGTGCAGATCGATGCCGCCGGCACCAGCGGCAAGGTCGACATCACCATGGACATCAGCTCGATCAACACCGGCGTCGACCTGCTGAACCGGCACGTGCAGAGCAAGGACTTCTTCAACGTCGCCGAATTCCCCACCGGCCGCTTCGTCGCCGAGCGCATCGCCTTCAGCGGCGACAAGGTGGCCGAGGTGCCCGGCACGCTCACGCTGATGGGGCAGACCAAACCCGTCACTCTCAAGGCCGTGCGCTTCAACTGCTACCTGAGCCCGCTGATCAACCGCCAGGTCTGCGGCGGCGACTTCGAGACCACCGTCGAGCGCAGCGACTGGGGCATCACCTGGGGGCTGAACTTCGGCTTCGAGAACAAGGTGAAGCTGCTGGTGCAGGTCGAGGCGGTGAACGTGCAGCAATGAATTCCGAAAGAGAGCACTTCCGATGATGGACACCACCCTTTCCCTGCTCGGCATCGCCGGCGCCATGGCCGTGGGCGCGATGAGCCCGGGCCCGAGCTTCGTGATGGTGGCGCGCACGGCCGTGGCCTCCCGTGCCGACGGCCTCGCGGCCGCGCTCGGCATGGGCGCGGGCGGGCTGGTGTTCGCGATCGCGGCGCTCGCGGGGCTGCAGGCCGCGTTCCTCGCGGTGCCGGCGCTCTACCTCGCGATCAAGGGCTTCGGCGGCGCCTACCTGGTCTACCTCGGCATCCGCATCTGGCGCGGCGCGCGGCAGCCGCTCGCGATGGCGCCGGAGGCGGGCACGCCCGCCGCATCGGGCGGCCGCGGCAAGCGCACCTTCCTGCTCGGGCTGGCCACGCAGGTCAGCAACCCGAAGACGGCCGTGGTCTACGCGAGCATCTTCGCGGCCTTCCTGCCGCGCGAGGTGCCGCTGGTGCTGGCGCTCGCGGTGCCGGCCGTGATCTTCTGCATCGAGACCGGCTGGTACGCCATCGTCGCGCTCGCGCTGTCGTCGGCGGCGCCGCGCTCGGCCTACCTGCGCTACAAGACCTGGATCGACCGCGCGGCCGGCGGCGTGATGGGGCTGCTGGGGCTGCGGCTGATGTGGTCGGCGGTGCGCGGGACCTGAGGCGGGACGCTCACTCGCCCTTGATGCCGGCGCTCTGGATCAGTTGGGCCCAGCGAGCCCGGTCCTCGCCGAGCCACTGGCGGTACGCGGCCGGCCCGAGATGCTTGACCTCGGCGCCCAACGACTTGAGCCTGGCCTGCATGGCCGGCTTGGCGAGCGCCGCGGCGATGGCGGTGTCGAGCTTGGCCGCGATGGGCGCGGGCAGGCCCGCGGGCGCGATGAAGCCGATCGGCTGCGCATAGTCCTCGAAGCCCTTGAAGCCGAGCTCGGCGGTGGTGGGCACCTGCGGATAGTCGGGATGCCGCTGGGCGGTGGTGGCGGCCAGGATGCGGATGCGGCCGCTCGCGACGAAGTCGGACACGCCGACCATCGGGAAGAACATGAAGTCGACCCGGCCCGCCATCACCTCGGTCAGCGCCGGCGCGTTGCCCTTGAACGGGATGTGGTTCATCTTCGTCCTGGTGCGCTGCTCGAGCAGCGCGGCCGCCAGGTGCGCCGAGCCGCCCACGCCGGCCGTGCCGTAGCTGACCGCGCTCGGCCCGCTCTGCGCCTTCTTCACCAGGTCGCCGAGCGTCTTGTACGGCGAGTCGCCGGCCACGACGATGAGCTGCGGCAGCACCGCGACCATGCTCACGGGCGTGAAATCCTTGACCGGGTCGTACTTGACGCGCTCGGGCTGCAGCAGCGGATTCACGTTGTGCGAGATGGTGTTGACGACCAGCGTGTAGCCGTCGGGCGCGGCGCGCTGCACGTACTCGGTGGCGATGTTGCCGTTGGCACCCGGCTTGTTCTCCACGATGACCGACTGCCCGAGCGCGGTGCCGATGTCCTGCGCGAACACGCGCGCCAGGATGTCGGTCGGGCCGCCGGCGCTGTAGCCGACCACGAGCTTGATCGGCTTGTCAGGGTAGTCGTTCTGGGCCTGCGCGCGGCCGTGGAGGCCGGCGCTGCCGAGCAGCGCGGCGGCGATCAGCAGCAGGCGGCGGGTGGGGAGATGTCTCGTCATCTTGTTTTCCTTTCGGTTCGGGGATTCACGGGGCCGGCCGCAGCAGGTCGGCCGAGAGCTGCGCCACGCCCGGAGCGCCGCACAGGCGCATCGTGCGCAGCAGTTCGTCGTGCAGGATGTCGAGGGCGCGCTGCGCACCGGCGTCGCCCGCGGCCACCGCGCCGAACAGCGTCGCGCGGCCCAGCAGCACGCCGTGCGCGCCCAGGGCCAGCGCCTTCGCGATGTCCGCGCCGCGGCGGATGCCGCCGTCGACCAGCACCGGGCAGCGCCCGGCCACGCCCTGCAGCACCTCGGGCAGCGCCTGCAGGCTGGGGACGGCGCCGTCGAGCTGCCGGCCGCCATGGTTGGAGACGACGATGGCGTCCACGCCCATGGCGGCCAGGCGCGTGGCATCGTCGGCGCGGCTCACGCCCTTGACGATCAGCTTGCGCGGCCAGCGCTCGCGCACCTCGGCCAGCCGCGCCCAGTCGAAGGCGGGGTCGTAGCTGCGGCCGACGGACGAGGCGATGGCGCCCGCGCTGGTCGCCGCCGTCTCGAGCCCGCGCAGGTTTTCCATTGCGGGCAGGCCGCGCAGCAGCATGTCGAAAGCCCAGCGCGGCCGCGAGGCGAAATCGAGCACGTTGCGCGAGGTGAAGCGGAACGGAATCGAGAAGTGGTTGCGGAAATCGCGCTCGCGCTTGCCGCCGACGGGCAGGTCGACCGTGATGACCAGTGCCTCGTACCCGGCCTCGCGGGCACGGTCGACCAGCTGCCAGAAGAAGTCCCGGTTGCGCAGCACATAGGCCTGGAACCACAGGCGCCCGGGCGCCTGCTCGGCGATGGTCTCGATGGCGGTGGTGGCGCTGCTCGACAGGGTGTAGGGCAGGCCCATCCTGGCCGCCGCGCGTGCGAGCGCCAGGTCCGCGCCGCGCCAGCCGAAGCCCGCCGCGCCGGTCGGCGCGATGGCGGCCGGCATGCCCGCGGGCGCGCCCAGCAGGCTGCAGGCGGACGAGGCATCCGCCACGTCGACCAGCACGCGCGGCGCGAGCTGCCAGCGCTCGAAGGCGCGGCCGTTGCCGGCGAGCGTGCGCTCGTCCTCGGCGCCACCGTCGAAGAAATCGAACACGGCGCGCGGCAGCCGCCGGCGCGCGAGCGTGCGCAGGTCGGCGATCGAATAGCAGGCGGCCGCGCTGTGCGTCATGCGCCGGCCAGCGCCGTGTCGGCCACCGCGCGCGGCGTGCCGTCGTCATGGAAGAAGCGCGTCGCCATCACCTGGCAGCGCTTGATGTAGCGCGGCTCGTCGGGTCGGTAGTCGGGGATCGCGTTGTGGATGGTGCCCATGTTGTCCCACATGAGCACGTCGCCGACCTCCCAGCGATGGGCATAGCGGAACTCGGGGCGGGTCTGGTGCGCGAAGAGGAATTCGAGCGCCTCGGCGCTTTCCTTCTCGTCCATCTCGTTGATGCGGATCGCATAGCCCGGGTTGGCGTAGAGCACGCGCCGGCCCGTGATCGGGTGCACGAGGAACAGCGGATGCGAGACCGGCGGCCGCGCCGCGCGCTGCGCGGGCGTGAGCGGCGGACGCGTGCTGCCGCGCTCGCGGCGCATCATTTCCCAGAACTTGTCGAAGTCGTGCAGCACGGTCATGCCCTCGAGGCGCCGCTTCCACGGATCGGGCAGGGCCTCGTGCGCCGCATGCATGTTGCAGAACTCGGTGTTGCCGAGGGGCTGGCCGTCGCGGTGCGGAATCCGGATGCCGTAGAGCACGTTGGTGAACGCGATCATCCGGTTGTAGGACATGTCGGTGTGCCAGTCCTGCCCCGCGTCGGAGAGTCCGAGCGGCTTGCCGTTCTCGACGATGTTCGACAGCACCATGACCTCGGGCAGTCCCGGCTCCTGGTAGGCGCCCGCCACGTTGACCTCGAGCCGGCCGAAGTTCGCCGAGAAGTCGCGCAGCTGGGTCGCGGACAGTTCCTGCCGGGGGTAGCTCAGCACGCCGTGGCGGCCGAGCGCCTGCAGCAGCTGTTCGAAGACCCCGGCGGACAGCGGGCGCGACAGGTCGAGTCCCTCGACGCGGGCACCGAGGGTGGCGCCGCCGGGAACGATGCGGATGGTCATGGATGGAGTCCTCTGGCGAATGAAGGGGGTCGTGTTCGGGGAAGGCCGTCAGTACGCGGCGTCGAGCAGCGCGCGGATCTCGTGCGCGCCGGCGACGCGCCGCGGGTTGTAGTAGAGGCCGCGTTCGCGCATCGTCTTGGCGCCGATGCGGTCGAGCGCATCGCGCGGCACGCCGATGTCGCGCAACCGCGTAGGCACGCCGATGGCCGCCTGCAGCGCGCGCAGGGCATCCACCAGCGCGGGCACGCCGGGCGCGCCCCACGCCGCGGCGGCGCGCATCAGCGGCCCGGCCGCGGCTTCGGCATTGAAGGCGATGGCGTGCGGCAGCATCACGGCATTGGCATCGCCGTGGCCGACGCCGGTCACCGAGCCGATCGCATGGCACACGGCGTGATGCAGGCAGGTGCGCGCATTGACCAGCACCTGGCCCGAGAGGTGCGCGGCATAGAGCAGCGCGGCGCGCGCCGCGACGTCCCGCGGATCGCGGTGGACGGCGGGCAGCGCCTGCGCGAAGCGCGCCATCGCATCGAGCGCCAGCGTCTCGGCCAGCGGCGAACGCTCCATCGAATAGAGGCCCTCGAGGCAATGCGCGAGTCCGTTCATGCCGGTGGCGCACATCAGCGCCGCGGGGATCTCGAGGTTGGCGCGCGGGTCGATCAGCACCAGCCGCGCAGCGAGCTGCACATCGGTGAACAACAGCTTGGCGCCGTCGTCGCCGCGCACGCCGAGCGACGCCGTGACTTCGGCGCCGGAGACGGTCTGCGGAACGGCCACGATCGGCAGCTTCGGCGCGAGGAGGCGCGGCGCCACCAGCGAATCGGGCGGCGTGAAGCGCACCGCGTGGTCGGCGAGCGCACCGCCCTCCGCCATCAGCAGCGCGATCGCCTTGGCCGTGTCGGAGGCACTGCCGCCGCCGATGGCGACGAAGCCGTCGACGCCCTCGGCGAGCGCCCGCGCGGCCAGCTGCTCGACCAGCGCCACGCTCGAATGCGCGGGCACCGGGTCGGCCAGCAGATGCGGCAGGTCGCCCAGCGCCGCAAGGCTGCGCGCGAACAGGGCCGAGCACTGCGTGCGCGCGCCGCCCAGCACCAGCGGCCGCGCGATGCCCAGCGCATCGAGCTCGGCGCGCAGGCCGTCGATGGCGCCTTCGCGCATCACCAGCCGCGTGGCGACGCCGCGGTGGACGAAGGAGGCGGGCAAGGCGTTCATTCGGCGGAAGCGGAGGCGAAGTCGAAGGCCGTCACCATGCGCTGCTCGGCGATGCGCCAGCCATGGCCCGGATCGCGGCGGAAGACGGTGGTCGTCAGGTTGAAGCGCAGCGGCCCGGCGATGCGCGGCGGCGCGCCGTCGGGCTGCGCGGCGGCGGGATGGCGGTAGGCCGTCATGTAGGCCTCGACCTCGGCCGATGTGCCGTCCTGCGCGCTCACATGAGCATTGGTGAGCACATGGCGCGTCTCGACATCGGCGGCGCGCGCTTCGAGCGCGGCGCGCACGGCCGGCTTGCCCTCGAGCCACCGGCCCTGGCGCAGCCAGCGGCAGTCGTCGGCGAACAGCGCGAGCATCGCGTCGTAGTCGCGCCGGTCGAGCGCATGGAAGAAGCGGTGCAGCGCCTGCGTCAGCTCGGGCAGCAGGCGCGCGGCGTCAGGAATGGAAACATCGGCGGTCATGTGGCGGACGAGTCTAGGAGTCGGCTTGCCCGCTGACACACCCTGTTCGACAATCCAAGGTTTGCGATTTGGAAACCTTGAACCGGGTCGAACGACGTGGATCGCCTTCGCTGCCTTCAGATATTCACCGAGGTCGCGCGCTGCGGAAGCTTCGCGCGCGCAGCCATGCAGCTCTCGGTGTCGCGCGCCACCATCACCAAGCACGTGGCCTGGCTCGAAGCCTCGATGGGCGCGCAGTTGCTCAAGCGCACGTCCAAGCAGGTGGCATTGACCGAGGCCGGCGCGCGCGTGCTCGACTCGGGGCGCGACCTGCTGGAGCGCTACGAGGCGATCGAGGGCGAGGTGCGCGATGCCGTGCAGCTGCCGCGCGGTGCGATCCGCGTGGGCACGCCGCCCTCGTTCGGCGCCTACCACCTGATGCGCGTGGTGGCGCAGTTCACCCACCGCTACCCGGACATCGAGGTGACGGTGGTCCATGACGACGGCCGCTCCGACCTGGTGGCCGAGGCGCTCGATCTCTCGATCCGCATCGCCCCCTCGCTCGAGGACGCGAGCTACGTCGCGCAATCGCTGCTGAAGGCGCCGCAGGTGGTGGTGGCGTCGCCGGCCTACCTGAAGGCCTACGGCCGGCCCGCCACGCCGGCCGACCTGGCGCGCCACAACTGCCTGGTGCACATCATCAAGTCGGGCTCGGGCGTGTGGAAGTTCGCCGGCAACCCGCCGCAGGAGGTGCGCGTGCGCGGCACCGTGCGCGCCAACATGGGCGATGCGATCAAGCAGTGCGCGCTGCTGGGCACCGGCATCTCGCTGCACCCGCACTACATGGTGTCGGAGGAACTGAAGGCCGGCACGCTCGAGGCCCTGCTGCCCGGCGCGGTGCCCGAGGAGCTCGACATCCACGTGGTGTTCTCGACCCGGCGCAACATGCCCAGCCGCGTGCGCCACCTGCTGGAGTTCCTGCGCGAATGGTCGCGCCATCCGCCCGACTGGGCCTTGCCGGCCACCACCGCGGCGCGCGGCACCGCGGGCCGTTGAACGGTCGCCCTCAGGTCTCTTCGGCGACGAAGGGATTGCGCAGGCAGCCGAGGCCCGAGATCTCCACCTCGACGACATCGCCGGCCTTCAGGTGCGGCGACTTGCCGTCGGTGCCCATCCAGATCACGTCGCCCGGGTACAGCGTGAGATGCCGCGTCATCGCGCTGATGAAGGTCGCGATGCCGAACAGCATCTCGCCGGTGCGGAACTGCGTCTTCACCTCGCCGTTGACGCGCACCGTGGTCCGGGCCGCGTCGAGGTCGAAGTCGGTCTCGATCCACGGCCCCATCGGCTTGAAGGTGTCGCTGTTCTTGGCGCGCCAGAAGGTGCGGTCCGAGGCCTGCCAGAGCCGCTCGCTCACGTCGTTGCCGATGGTGTAGCCCAGCACGCACGACAGCGCGTCGGCCTCGCTCAGGTGGCGGGCCTTCTGGCCGATCACCACGACCAGCTCGCCCTCGTACTCCACCTGCTTCGCGTTGGACGGAATGACGACGGCTGCCTCGTGCGGAACCAGGGCGTTGACCGCGCGGTAGCCGATGTCGGCCTTCTCGGGGATTGCGAGCGTCTGGCCGCTGCGCTCGGCGTATTCCTTGATGTGGCGCACGTAGTTGAGCCCCGCCGCATAGAAGGTGCGCGGCAGCAGCGGCACCTCGATCCGCACGTCGGCCAGGCGATGCACGGCGCCCGTGAAGTCGTGGCCGCCGAAGGGGCTGCCGTTCACCGCGCGGACGCGGTCGTCCTCCAGCACGCCGTAGCTGCTGGCGGCCGCGCCGGGCGCGGTGTAGTGGATCCATCTCATGCGCGTGCTCCTGTCGGTGGTGTTCGGGCCCCCTGCTCGCAGAGGCACCACAGCATGACAGGCCGAGGTTTGCGGAACGGAAACCGACGGTTTGCGAAAGCCGCCTAGACCGCCTAGAGCAGGCTCTCCGGCGTCAGCGGCGCCAGCAGTTCGAGCATGGTGCGGTCCCAGAAGCCCGAGTCGGGCTCCTCGCTCAGCACCGTGGTCTTGCCGGCCTCCTCGCTGACCCACTCCAGGCGCGAGTCGCTGCCTTCGGCGAAGCGCAGCCTGTAGGCGCCCTGCTGCTTGAGCACCTCGAGCAGCTTCAGCGCCTGCTGCGCCATCTCGGGGCTGCGGATGAACAGGCCGATCTCGGTGTTGTGGACCTCGGAGCGCGGGTCGAAATTCATCGAGCCGACGAACAGGATGCGCTGGTCGATCACCGCCGACTTGGCATGCAGCCGGCCGACCGAGGTGCCGAACAGGCCCAGCCGCACGCTGCGGCGGGTGCGGTTGGTGCTGAGTTCGTAGAGCTCGGCGCCCAGGCGCAGCATCTCGGGCCGGTAGCGGCGGTAGGCGGTGTGCACCAGCGGCTCGTCGGTGGCGGCGAGCGAGTTGGTCACCACGCTGATCTTCACCTGGCGCCGGCGGATCTCGTTCATCACCTCGAGCCCCGCGGCGCCGGGGATCAGGTAGGGCGAGACGATGGTCACCTCGCTGCGCGCGCGACGCATCTGCTCGACCACGTTGTAGCGCACGCTGTCGACGTCGAGCAGCGGCACGCCGCCGTACGAGGCGGTCTTGCCGATCACGCGATCGGGCGAATCGGCATAGGCCTCGGCGGTGGTCCAGATCAGGCCGAGCCGGCCAGCGTCGAGGTCCTCGGCGATCGGGCCGTAGCCCAGCAGGTCGTTGGGCGCGGGCTTCGGCGGCGGCGGCGTGGTGTCGGGGCCGGTGGCGGCCTCGAAGCGGCGTTGCAGTTCGTCGGCAGGCAGCGCGCTCGCCACCACCGATTCGACGGGCCGCACGTAGGGGCTGTTCCAGTACTGGTCGAACAGGCTGCCCAGGCGCGGGACCAGCGCGCCCGTCACGAAGGTGTCGAGGTCGATGAAGTTCTCGCCCGCGGTGCGCCGGAAGTACTGGTTGCCGATGTTGCGCCCGCCCGCCACGGCCATCGCGCCGTCGGCGATGAACAGCTTGTTGTGCATGCGCCGGTTGACGCGGCTGAAGTCGAACAGCGAGGCGGTGAAGCGCGCGAGCAGGCTGCCGCGGCCGGCCGGGAAGGGGTTGAACAGGCGCAGCTCGACGTTGGGCGTGGCCGCGAAGCCGCGCAGCAGCTCGTCCTCGCCCGCGGTGTAGAGGTCGTCCATCAGCACGCGCACCCGCACGCCGCGCTGCGCGGCATCGCGCAGGGTGCGCAGCAGGTAGCGACCGGTCTCGTCGTTCTCGATCTGGTAGTACTGGACGTCGAGCGTGCGCTGGGCCCGGCGCGCGAGCTGGATGCGGGTGTCGAAGGCGAAGTCGCCGCCCGGCATGAGGCGAAAGCCGCTGAGGTCGGGGTCGGGCTGCGCGGCCAGCGCGATGCGCCCGAGCGCGGTGTCCTTCGACACGGCGATGGCCTTGGCGGGGGCGCGCGGAGCTTCGTCGGGCAAGGTGGCGCAACCGGCGGCCAGCAGCGCGGCCGCGATGGCGAACACCCAGGGCCCACAGCGCGACAGCAGGCGTCGGGCCATCGGGGACTTTCTACAGGGCCTTGCGCAGGTTGGCGGGCGCGATGCGCAGCGCCTCGCGGTACTTGGCGACGGTGCGGCGCGCGCACTCGATGCCCTGCTCCTTGAGCATCTCGGAGATCTGGCTGTCCGACAGCGGCTTCTTCACGCTCTCCGAACCGACGAACTGCTTGATCAGCGCGCGCACCGCGGTGCTCGAGGCATTGCCGCCGGTCTCGGTGCCCAGCGCCGAGCCGAAGAAGTACTTGAGCTCGACCGTGCCGAAGGGCGTCGACATGTACTTGGCGGTGGTCACGCGCGAGATGGTGGACTCGTGCAGCCCGAGCTCGTCGGCGATCTCGCGCAGCACCAGCGGGCGCATCGCGAGCTCGCCGTGCACGAAGTAGCTCTTCTGCCGCTCGACGATGGCGTTGCTCACGCGCAGGATGGTGTCGAAGCGCTGCTGGATGTTCTTGATGAACCAGCGCGCCTCCTGCAGCCGCTGCGACAGCGCCTGGCTGCCCTCGCCCTTGTGCGACTTGAGCGCGCCGGCATAGATGTCGTGCACGCGCAGCCGCGGCATCACCTCGGGGTTGAGCATGACGCGGAACTTCACGTTGGTGCCGCGGCCGGTCTTGGTGACGATCACGTCGGGGATGACGATGTTGCGTTCGACGTCGACGAAGCGGCGGCCCGGCTTGGGTTCGAGCCGCGCGATGATCTGCAGCGCCGAACGCACCAGTTCCTCGTTGGTGCGCGTGAGCGTGGCCAGGCGCTTGAAGTCGCGCCGCGCGAGCAACTCCATCGGCTGCTTGCAGATGGCGAGCGCGGTCTTGCGCACCAGCTCTTCTTCCTCGGTCTCGTCCTCGTCAGCCAGCGCGCGCAGCTGGATCGCGAGGCATTCGCCGAGGTCGCGCGCGCCCACGCCCGCGGGCTCCAGGCTCTGCAGCAGGCCGAGCGCGACCTGGAAGTGGTGCACCAGTTCGTCGAACTGGTCGTTGTCGTCGCCAGCGAGGCCCGAGGCCAGCGCCGGCAGCGAATCCTCGAGGTAGCCGTCGTCGTTGAGCGACTCGATCAAGAAGCGCAGCGCGGCGCTGTCGTTCTCGTTGAGCCGCAGGCTCAGCGCCTGGCGGTGCAGGAAGGACTGCAGCGATTCCTGGCTGCGCGCGAGCTCGGTGGCATCGGCGCGCTCGTCGTCGCCGGTGCTGCTGTTGTTGCGCGCGGGCGCGTCGCTGCCCCACTCGCTGTCGTCGGGCGCCATGTCGACGGTGCCGTCGCCTTCCCAGTCGGGCTCGCGCTCGGGCGAGTCGAGGGCCGGCTCGGCCTCGGACGACGAGGCGGTCTCGGTGGACGTGGTCGAAGTCGAAGGCGCGGCGCTCGCGTAGTCGCTCTCTGCCTCGCGCTCGGTGTCCTCGCGCGGCGCGGGCGTGTCGGCGGCGTCGAGGCCGAACTCCTCGCGCGCGGCTTCCTCGGCGGTGCGCTCGAGGAAGGGGTTCTCGTCGAGCATCTGCTCGACCTCCTGGCTCAGTTCGAGCGTGGAGAGCTGCAGCAGCCGGATCGACTGCTGCAGCTGAGGCGTCAGCGCGAGATGCTGCGAAACGCGCAGCGACAAGCCTTGTTTCATGCCCTCAGGAAATGACTTGCACGAGGGTCATCACATCCGGAAGTGCTCGCCCAGGTAGACCCGGCGCACTTCGGCGTTGTCGACGATCTCCGAGGGCGTGCCCTGTGCCAGCACATGGCCGTCGCTGATGATGAAGGCGTGGTCGCAGATGCCCAGCGTCTCGCGCACGTTGTGGTCGGTGATCAGCACGCCGATGCCGCGTTCCTTCAGGAAGCTGATGATGCGCTGGATCTCGATCACCGCGATCGGGTCGATGCCGGCGAAGGGTTCGTCGAGCAGGATGAAGCGCGGCTGGGTGGCCAGCGCGCGCGCGATCTCGACGCGGCGGCGTTCGCCGCCCGACAGCGCGAGCGCGGGCGAATCGCGCAGGTGGTCGACGCGCAGGTCGGCCAGCAGCTCCGACAGGCGCTCTTCCATGCGCTGCTTCGACAGCGCCTGCGGCCGGCCGTTGGCATCGGGCTCGCGCTGCAGCTCGAGCACCGCGCGCACGTTCTCCTCGACCGTGAGCTTGCGGAAGATCGAGGCCTCCTGCGGCAGGTAGCTCAGGCCCATGCGCGCGCGGCGGTGGATCGGCATGTGGGCGATCGGCTCGCCGTCGATGGAGATCTCGCCCGCGTCGGCGCGCACCAGCCCGACGATCATGTAGAACGAGGTGGTCTTCCCGGCGCCGTTGGGCCCGAGCAGTCCGACCACTTCGCCCTTCTGCACGTCGAGCGAGACGTCCTTGACCACCTTGCGGCTGCCATAGCTCTTCTGCAGGCCGCGCGCGACGAGGCGGCTGCCCGGCACGCCGTTGGCTTCCTGGGTTCCGGCGGCTTCGATCACTTGCGTTCTTCCCCTTCGCCGCTCAGCGTGGTGGTGGAGCGCAGTCCGGCGCCCGGTGCCGGCGTGGGTGCCGGGGCCGCGGGACGGCGCGTGGCCGGCGCCGAGGCGCCGGGCGCACCCGGTGCGGCGGGCGCGGCCGACTTCGGCGTGAGGATGGCCTTGACGCGGCCACCGCCACCTGGCGCCGACACGCCGGCGTTGGGCGGCACGGTCGAGCCGTTGACGGTGTAGGTGTCGTTGCTCTGGTCGTAGACGATCAGCGCGCCGCTGCTCTCGTCGTTGGGCGTGGCGCCGACCAGGCGGCGCATGACGGCGCGGCGGATGAACTTGACGTTGTCGGCACGGCTGTCGTACTCGATGACCTCGGACTCGCCCTCGATCCACTCGTCGCCGTTGCCGTTGCGCTTCTGCTTGTAATAGGCGAGCTTGCCGGGCGCCGCGGTGACCACGCCGTACTGGTAGCCCTCGGGGTCCTGGCGCACGTCGATGCGCGCGCCGCGGATGATGATGGTGCCCTTGGTGACCACCACGTTGCCGGTGAAGACGCTGGTCTGCTTGAGATCGTCGTAGCGCATCGAATCGGATTCGATGTTCATCGGCTTGGTCCGGTCGGCCGTTTCGGCCAGGGCAGCGGCGGCGGAGCCGGCCAGCAGCAGCGCGGCCAGCACGAGGCGACCGGTGCGGCGAAGGGAGGAGGTGGGGTGAGAGTGCGATGTCATAGAGGCACGAAACTTGCTCTGCATTGTATGCGGCCCATCGCGCCAGACCCATGCGCGCGGATGAAAAAGCCCCGGGGCGGCGAACCCGGGCACGGCACCCCGCGGGATCGCCCCGCGTTCTGCCGACCGGCCGGATGACGGCCCGGCCGCCCCGGAACCCTCGATGGGATTCCGGCCTCCCGGCGGCGGGGCGGCTACAAGGTGTGAAGAAACCGTAGCGAGCGCCCCGAGGTCGCGCCGAGGACCGGAGCCGTACTCTGTACGGTGAGGACCGCAGGTGCGAGATCGGGGCGCGCAGTAGGTTTATTCACACCTTGTCAACCCTTGCGGGCTTCGCCGATCAGATAGTTGGTGACGGCCAGCGCCTTGTTCATGTTGCCGGCGAGCTCGCCGTCCACGTACCAGCGGCCGGCCACGGCCAGCGCGGGCACGCCGGCCACCTTGTAGGCCTCGGTCAGCTGCGAGGCGCGCTTGGCCTTGCTCGCCACGCCGAAGGAGGTGAACAGCTCCTTGAACTTCGCGCCGTCCAGGCCGTTCTTCTCGGCCCAGGCCACGATGTTGGCGTCGCCGTTCACGTTCTGGCGCTGGGCGTGGATCGCGTTGAAGACCTTGGGCTGGTACTCGTCGACCTTGCCCAGCGCCTCGAGCGCGTAGTACAGGCGCTGCTTGGCTTCGACGTCGTTGCCCACGAAGGGCACCGGCACGCGGCGCAGCACCACGTCCTTGGGCTGGCCCTTGGCCCAGGCCTCGAGCGCGGGCTCGAAGTCGTTGCAGTGCGGGCAGTTGTACGAGAAGAACTCGATCACCTCGATCTTGCCGGCCGGTGCGTCGACCGGCACGCGCTTGTCGAGCACGAGGTATTCGGTGCCGGCCTTCGGTGCGCGGGCCTGGGCTTGCGCGGGCAGATGGGCCATCAGGCCGAGCGAGCCAGCGGCGACGGCCAGCGAGAAATCACGACGTTTCATGGGAAAGAGCTCTCCAGTTGGTAGACGGCAGACTGAGCCGGGCCGATGAAGCGGAGTTCCCGCGCGCGGTGCTCGGGGCTCCGGGAAACCGGGGGCGGCGCGGACCGCGGCGAAGCTTAAAGAAAAACCATGACCGTTGTCGGGAGAGGCCACCCGGCGGCGGCGCTCCCCGGCCGGACGGCGCTCAGCGCTGGACGCGCACCAGCGCCGAGTCGAGGCCGGCGCCGTCCATCCGCTCCTTGAGGCGGTCGGCGTCGTCCTTCTTGTTGAACGGACCGGCGCGCACGCGGTAGACGGTGCGGCCGGCCTGCTCGCGCTCGGTCACGCGGGCCTCGACGCCCATCAGCGAGAGCTTGGCGCGCTGCGCCTCGGCGTCCTCGGTGGTGCGGAAGGCGCCGGCCTGCACGAAGTACATGAAGGGATCGGCACCGCCGGAGCCGGTGGCGGCCGCGGCATTGCCGCTGCTCGACGACGGGGCGGCGGCCACCGTGGTGCTGCCGCCGACGCTGCCGGCGCGGGCCCGGGCCAGGTCGCCGAGCGGATCGTTCGAGGGCGGCAGCGCGTTGGCCTCGGCCGGCACCGGCGCGGGCCGCGCGGGCTTGGGCGCGACCACCACCGGCACCGGCGCCGTGGGCGGCGGGGTGCCGGGCGAGACCGTGGCGGTGGCGGGATTGCTGCCGTCGCCGGCAGGCGGCGCGCCGACCGGGCCGGCGGCCGCGGGGCGCGGCTGCTGCGGCTTGCCGGCCAGCGGGGCGTTCGGGTCCCAGTCGCGGTTCTTGCGCGCCTCGGCCTCGTCCTGCTCGGCACCGCCGCGCTGCGTCTTGGTGACGAAGGGGATCGGCACCTTGGTCACGTAGACCGCGATACCCAGCGCGACGCCCAGGCCGAGCACCAGCCCGATGATCAGGCCGATGACGATGTTGCCGCGTTGTCTGGTTGTCTTCTTCATGGGGAGGGGGTTCACATCTTGCGCGGCGCGGTGACGCCGAGGATCGCGAGGCCATTGTGCAGCACCTGCGCGGTCGCGGCGACCAGCGCCAGGCGCGCCAGCTTCACGGCCTCGTCGTCGACCAGGATGCGCTCGGCGTCGTAGTAGCTGTGGTACGTGGCCGCCAGTTCGCGCAGGTAGAAGGTGACGTCGTGCGGCGCGAAATCCTTGGCCGCGGCGCTCAGCATCTCGGGGTACTTGGCCAGCAGCAGCATCAGCGACTGGGCCGCCGGGCTCTCGAGCGGCGACAGGTCGACGCCCTGCAGCACGGCCGCGTCGCCGCCCCAGGCCGCGAGCACCGAGCAGATGCGCGCATGCGCGTACTGCACGTAGTACACCGGGTTGTCGTTGTTCTGCGCCACGGCCAGGTCGACGTCGAAGGTGTATTCGGTGTCGGGCTTGCGGCTCAGCAGGAAGAAGCGCACGGCGTCGGTGCTGGTCCACTCGATCAGGTCGCGCAGCGTGACGTAGCTGCCGGCGCGCTTGCTGATCTTGACCTCCTCGCCGCCCTTGGTGACGCGCACCATGGTGTGCAGCACGTAGTCGGGATAGCCCTCGGGAATGCCCTCGCCCACCGCCTGCAGCCCGGCGCGCACGCGCGCGATGGTGCCGTGGTGGTCGGTACCCTGGATGTTGATGACCTTGTGGAAGCCGCGCTCCCACTTGGCGATGTGATAGGCGACGTCGGGCACGAAGTAGGTGTACGTGCCGTCCTGCTTCTTCATCACGCGGTCCTTGTCGTCGCCGTAGTCGGTCGACTTGAGCCACAGCGCGCCGTCCTGCTCGTAGGTCTTGCCCGCGGCGACCAGCTGCGCCACCGCGCGCTCGACGCGGCCGCTGGTGTAGAGGCTGGACTCGAGGTAGTACTGGTCGAAGCGCACGCGGAAGGCCTGCAGGTCCAGGTCCTGCTCGCGGCGCAGGTAGGCGACGGCGAACTCGCGGATCGCCTCCAGGTCCTCGATGTCGCCGCTGGCCGTGACCTCGCGGTCCTCCGACTTCACGGTCTTCCTGGCGATGAAGTCGGCCGCGATGTCGGCGATGTAGTCGCCGTTGTAGGCCGCGGCCTTCTCGCCGCTCGGCCATTCGGCGTCGCCGGGCTTGAAGCCGCGCGCGCGCAGCTGCGTGCTGTTGGCCAGGGTCTGGATCTGCACGCCGGCGTCGTTGTAGTAGTACTCGCGCCAGACCTGCTCGCCCTGCGAGGCGCGCAGGTTGCAGATGGCGTCGCCGAGCGCGGCCTGGCGGCCGTGGCCCACGTGCAGCGGGCCGGTGGGATTGGCCGAGACGAACTCGACCAGCACCTTCTCGCCGGTGGCCGGGCGCTGGCCGAAGGCGGCGCCGGCGTCGAGCACCTCGCGCACCACCTGCTGCTTGGCGGCGGTCTTCAGGCGGATGTTGAGGAAGCCGGGGCCGGCGACCTCGACCGCCTGCACCCATTGGGCGAAGGCGGGGGTGGCGAGCAGCGCGGCGCTCAGTTCCTCAGCGAGCTCGCGCGGCTTGCGGCCGAGCGGCTTGGCCAGCTGCATGGCGGCATTGCTGGCGAAGTCGCCGTGGGCCGCGACCTTGGGAGACTCGAACGCGGCCTTGAGGCCGGCGCCGGGCGAGAGGGATTCGAGCGTGTTCGCGAGCGCCGCGAGCAGCTCTTGTTTGACCAATAGCATCGGCGAATTTTACCGGGGGCAAACTCGGTCGCAGTTGACGATCGTCATCCGACCGTCCCCTTCGCCCGTTACGATGGTCAACCCCGAGGCGGGGCAGCCACTGTCACAACCCATTTGCAAGGACACACACCATGAAGAAGCTCCTTTCCCTGGTCGCCTCCACCATCGCGCTCGGCGCCTGCCTTTCCTTCGGCGCCGCCCAGGCCCAGGACAAGGCCGCCACCCCGGCCGCTCCCGCCGCGGCGGCCCCCGCCGCAGCCGCCGGCGGCTGCGAAGCCAAGGCCGTCGACAAGAACGGCAAGGCCCTGGCCGGCGCCGCCAAGGCCAGCTCGATCAAGAAGTGCGAGAAGGAAGCCAAGGCCGCCGCCGCCCCCGCCTGCGCCGCCAAGGCGGTCGACAAGAACGGCAAGGCGCTCGCCGGCGCCGCCAAGAACAGCTTCGTCAAGAAGTGCGAAGCGGACGCCGCCAAGGGCTGAGACCCGAAACCGCGTTTCTGAGCAACCTTTGTGAACAAAGCCCGCCTCGTGCGGGCTTTGTTACTTGAGCACGCCCAACAGGTTGTTGTAGTCGTCGGTCCAGGGCCGCGCGGCCGGGTCGACCGCGATCGGCTGGGCCGCCGCGGCGATCGGTGCACGCGCGAGCACCTGCGGATCGCGCGCCACCAGCACCCAGTCGGTGGCGTGCAGCCAGGCCGAATCCTCCGCGTCGTCGCTGACCAGCACCGCATGCAGCCCCTGCGACTGCGCGATGCGGGCCACCACGGGCGCGAGCGCGAGGAAGTGGTTGGTGACGTGGAAGGCCACCACGCCGTCGGGCCGCAGGTGCCGCAGATAGACCTGCATGGCCTGCGCGGTCAGCAGGTGCACCGGCACCGAGTCGCCCGAGAAGGCATCGACCGCCAGCACGTCGAAGCCCTGCGCGCTCTCGCGCTCCAGCGCCAGCCGCGCGTCGCCGAGCACGCGCTCGATCCGCGCGCGGCTGTCGCGCAGGAAGGTGAACTCGCGGTCCGCGATGTCGAACACCTCGGGATTGATCTCGTAGAAGCGGTAGACGTCGCCCGTGCGCCCGTAGGTCGCGAGCGTGCCGGCGCCCAGCCCGATCAGCCCGACGCGGCGCGCGCCGATCGGCAGCGCCTCGATGGCCCGGCCGATGCCCGAGGTGGCGCCGTAGTAGGTGGTGGGTTCGCGGCGGCGCTCGGGCGAGAGGAACTGCTCGCCATGCTTGATCGAGCCGTGGACGAACTGGCGCACGTAGTCGGGCGGGTCCTGGCGCCGCACGTCGTAGGTGTGCATCGAGCCGTAGAAATTGCGCCCCAGGGTGCGCAGGCCCTCGTGGTCGCTGCGCACCTGCTCCGAGAGCAGCCAGCCGCAGCAGGCCGCGAGCCCCACGCCGGGCACCCACAGCAGCCAGCGCGCGCGCAGCACCAGCGCGCCGAGCAGCGCGGCCAGCACCAGCCCGATGCCGAGCTCGTAGTAGGCCGGCAGCAGGTAGGGCGCGCCCAGCCCGACCGTCACGCCGCCGATGGCGCCGCCCAGCGAGAGCATCAGGTAGAAGCGCGTGAGGTGCGCGGGACCGGGCCGCAGCCGCGCGGTCTCGCCGTGCAGGAACATGCACAGCACGAACAGGCCCGCCACGTGGATCGTCAGCGCGGTGTGGATCTTGAGCCCGGCGCCGTCCTGCAGCTGGTAGGCGCACAGCGCCAGCATCGCGGCCGCGAGCGGCACGAACAGGCCGCGCCGGTACCAGCGGTCGCTCTCGAAGCACAGCACGAAGGTCAGCAGGTAGAGCGACAGCGGCAGCACCCAGAGGAAGGGCACGGCCGCGATGTTCTGCGTGATGTGGTTGGTGACGGCCAGCAGCAGCCAGGAGCCGAGCGCGGGCAGCGCGAGCCACAGCAGCTGGTCGATGCGGCGCGGTGCCGCGACGGGCGCATCGGTGGACGTGGCGGCGGCCGGCAGGTCGTGGTTCCAGCGGCGCGCCATGTACAGCGTGGTGCCCGCGCAGAGCACGACGAAGCCCGCGTAGCCCCACGACCAGCCGATGGCCTGCTGCATCAGCGTGCTGCGCGGCTCGATCAGCACCGGGTAGCTCAGCAGCGACAGCAGCGATGCGAGGTTCGACAGTGAGAAGTAGCGGTACACGCGCGCGCCCCAGGGCGTGCGCGACACCCAGGACTGCACCAGCGGCCCGGTGGTCGAGAGCAGGAAATACGGCAGGCCGATGGTGCCGACCAGCAGGCCCAGGATGCGCCAGGCCGGGTCCTCGGCGCCGGCCGGCTTCCACTGCGCGCCGGCCACGATCGGCAGGAAGGCCAGGCTCGCGAGCAGCAGCGCCACATGCAGCAGCGCCTGCGCGCGCATGCGCAGGTGGCGCGAGATCCAGTCCGAATAGGCATAGCCCGCGAGCAGCGCGACCTGGAAGAACACCATGCAGATCGACCACACGGCGGCCGAGCCGCCGAACCACGGCAGGATCTGCTTGGCGATCAGCGGCTGGACGAGGAAGAGAAGGAAGGCGCTGCCGAAGATCGTGCCGGCAAACAGGAGCTGGATGCCGGCGCTCGCCATGCGGCTACTTGCTGCCGAAGCCGCGCGCGAAGAACACCGCGGCCAGCGGGATCACGGCGATCAGGTGGGCCTGGATCATCACCAGCTTGCGCGTCTTCTTCACCTCGGCCTCCGAAGGCAGCGTGCCGCTGGCGCGCAGCGCCTTGCGCCAGCGCAGGTAGTTGAGGGTCGGGAAGATCGACAGCACGCCGACCACGATGAACAGGCCCAGCTTCAGGTGCAGCAGCGGATTGGTCCAGTACCAGGCCGTGCCCTTCACGCCCCAGAGGGTGCGCGCGATGCCGGTCAGCAGCACGGACACGGCGGCGATGCCGTAGACCATGTCGACGCGCGCGAGCCGCTCGACCACCGCGGCATTGAGCCACTCGACGCGGCACAGCGCCGCCTCGCTGGCGATGAAGACGACCATCGTGAGGATGGCCAGCAGATGCAGGTAGGCGAGGATGGCTTCGAGGGTCATCGTGGCGTTCTCTTCGTCGGGGCGCGTGGGGTTTGCAAATGCAAACAGATTGTGCAGCCGCGCGCCCGGCTCAGGTCCGTCCACCCCAGAATTCGGGCCGCCCGTATTGGTCTTTGAGGAAATCAAGCCACAGTCGCACGCGCAGCGGCAGGTGCTTGGCGCCCGCGAACACCGCGTAGATGCCGTTGGGCGGTGCCGCGAACTCGTCGAGCAGCGGCACCAGCAGCCCGGCGTCGATCTCGGCCTCGACCTCCCAGGTGCTGCGCCAGGCGATGCCGTGGCCGGCCAGGCACCAGTCGTGCAGCACCTGGCCGTCGGAGCAGTCGAGCGGGCCGCTGGGCCGCAGGTGGATCAGCTCGTGGCCGCCCTGGGCATCGGGAATGCGGAAGGCCCAGCCGCGCGTCTGCGAGGCATCGCTGGTGAGCGCCAGGCAGGCGAAGCGCGAGAGCTCGTTCGGATGGCGCGGCGCGCCGTGGCGCAGCACGAACTCGGGCGTGGCCACGCAGCGGCGCCGGTTGTCGGCCAGCCGCACGCTGACCAGCGAGGAATCGGGCAGGTCGCCCACGCGCACGGCGCAATCGAAGCTCTCGCCGGCCACGTCGACCACGCGGTCGCTGAGGTTCAGCGAGATCGTCACCTCGGGATGCAGCGCATGGAAGCGCGGCACCAGCGGCGCGACGTGGCGCCGGCCGAAGCCCGCGGGCGCGGTCACGCGCAGGTGGCCGCTGGCCTTGACGCCGCCCGCGCTCACGCTGGCCTCGGCATTGGCGAACTCCACCAGCAGGCGCTGGCAGTCCTCGAGGAAGGCGCTGCCCTCGTGCGTGAGCGTGATGCGCCGCGTGGTGCGAACCAGCAGCTTCACGCCCAGGCGCTCCTCGAGCGCATCGAGCCGGCGCCCCATGATCGCGGGCGCCACGCCCTCGGCCTTGGCGGCCGCGGTGAGGCTGCCGCGCGTGGCGACCGAGACGAAGGATTCGAGCTGCTTCAGGCGGTCCATGGCGCCCGAACTATATAGAGGCGGCGGGAAGCCCGGCGCCGCGCGGGCTCATCCCGGGGACCGGTTATTCGGGCTGCACCCCGGCCTCGCGCACCGCGGCGCCCCAGCGCGCATGCTCGGCGCGCACGTACTGCGCCGCCTGCTCGGGGCTACCGCCCACCGGCATGCTGCCCTCGGCCTGCAGCTGCGCGATGGTCGCGGGCTTGGCCAGCGCCTTGTCGATCGCGGCGTTGAGCTTCTTCACGATCTCGCTCGGCGTGCCCGCGGGCACCACCACTGCCTTCCAGTCGACCGCCTCGAAGCCCTTGTAGGTCTCGGCCACGGTGGGGATGTCGGGCATCACCGGCAGCCGCCTGGCCGAGGTCACGGCCAGCGCGCGCAGCTTGCCGGCCTTGACCATCGACAGCGCGCCCTGTGGCGTCGCGAACATGCAGTCGGTCTGGCCGCCGAGCAGGTCGGTGATGGCCGGCGCCGCGCCCTTGTAGGGCACGTTGAGCACCTTGAAGCCCACGCGCTTGGCAAGCACCTCGCCGGCCATGTGGCCCAGGGTGCCGGTGCCGGCCAGCGCCTGCTTGATCTCGCCGGGCCTGGCCTTGGCCGCGGCGACGAAGTCGGCCAGCGAGCGGTAGGGCGAGTCGGCGCGCACCACCAGCACCACGGGCTGCGCGGCGACGACCGAGACCGGCACCACGTCCTTCAGCGCGTCGTAGGGCATCTTCGGGAACAGCGTCGGGTTGATCGCGAGGTTCGCGGTCTGGCCCATGCCGATGGTGTAGCCGTCGGGCTTGGCCTTGGCCACCACGTCGATGCCGATGTTGCCGTTGCCGCCCGCGCGGTTGTCGACGATGAAGCTCCACTTCGTGTCCTCGGCGAGCTTCTGCGCGACCAGCCGCGCGACGATGTCGGTGGCGCCGCCGGGCGTGTAGGGCACGACCAGGCGCACCGGCTTGTCGGGCCAGGCGGTGTCGGCGTGGGCCGGCCAGGCGGTGAGCGCCAGGGCGCAGGCGAACGCGGTCGCGGCGCCGGCCAGCAGGCCGCGCCGTGGGATGGATGTCATGGGATCAGTCTCCTGTGGTGATGTGGCGGCGCCGGAGCGCCTCGATCGCTGCGTCGTCGTAGCCGGCTTCGCGCAGCAGCTCGACGGTGTGTTCGCCCAGGCGCGGCGGCTGCAGGCGGATGCCGGGCCGCACGCCATCGAGGGTGAACGGTGCCAGCGGCACCTTGGCCATGTGGCCGTCGTTCATGCGCACCGGCGCGAGGCCGCCGGTGGCGTTGAGGTGCGGGTCGTCGAACAGCGCCTGCGGCTTGGTGATGGGCGCGAACGGCAGCTCGTTCTGCTCGAACACCGCGGCGAGCTCGGCCGCGCTGCGCCCGGCGAGGTGCGAGCGCAGGATCGGCATCATCCATTCGCGCGCCAGCACGCGGTCGTTGTTGGTCTTCAGGCGCGGGTCGGCCGCCAGTTCCTCGAGGCCGAAGGCCTGGCAGAACACGGCCCACTGCTTGTCGCTGACGGCCGCGAGGAAGATCTGCTCGCCGTCCTTGACGGTGAACACGTCGTACACCGCCCAGGCCGAGATGCGGCTGGGCATCGGGTCGGCTGGCTTGCCGGTGGCGGCGAACTGCATCATGTGCTGCGCCACCAGGAACACGTTGTTCTCGAACAGCGCCGACTGCACCTCGCAGCCCTTGCCCGTGAGCTCGCGCTGGCGCAGCGCGGCCATCGCGCCGATGGCGCCGAACATGCCGCCCATGATGTCGTTGACGCTGGTGCCCGCGCGCAGCGGATCGCCCGCGCGGCCGGTCATGTAGGCCAGGCCGCCCATCATCTGCACCACCTCGTCGAGCGCGGTGCGGTGGTCGTAGGGACCGGGCAGGAAGCCCTTGTGGCTCACGTAGATCAGGCCCGGGTGCAGGGTCTTGAGCGTGTCGTAGTCGAGGCCCAGCTTCTTCATCGTGCCGGGCTTGAAGTTCTCGCTCACGATGTCGGCCGTGGCGATCAGCCGCAGCGCGGCCTCGATGCCCTCGGGCTGCTTGAGGTCGAGCGCGATGCTCTTCTTGTTGCGGTTGAAGGTCGGGAAGAAACCCGCGCCCGAGCCGAGCAGGCGGCGCGTGTTGTCGCCCTCGACCGGCTCGACCTTGATGACCTCGGCGCCGAGGTCGGCCAGGATCAGGCCGCAGGTCGGGCCCATCACCATGTGGGTGAACTCGACCACGCGCACGCCGGCGTAGGGCAGCGGATTGGTGTCAGCCATGTGCGGTGTTCTCCTGGACGAAACCCTTGGGCAGGCCGGCCTCGGGCGTCATGCCGTAGACCGGTTCGCCGGGCAGGCCGGCCATGAGCGGCGCGCGCGCCGCGATGAGTCTGGCGATGTCGATGCCGGTGCGCACGCCCATGGCCTCGAACATGAAGACCAGGTCCTCGGTGACCGCGTTGCCCGAGGCGCCGGGCGCATAGGGGCAGCCACCGAGGCCGCCGAGCGAGGCGTCGAAGGTGCGCACGCCCTCGTCCCAGGCCGCGAGGCAGTTGGCGATGCCGAGGCCGCGCGTGTTGTGCATGTGGGCCGCGCCGGCGTGGCGGCCGAGCTCGGCGCGCAGCCGCTTGAACAGCCGGCGCACCTGCGCGGGATTGGCATAGCCCACGGTGTCCGACAGGCCCGACTCGTCGGCGCCGGCCTCGATGCACTGCGCCGCGAGGCGGATCACGTCGTCCTCGGGCACCAGGCCCTGCAGGGTGCAGCCGAAGGCGGTGGAGATGCCGGCCTCGAGCTTCACCTGCGGCGCGATCGCGCGGCGCAGCTCGGCGATGGCGCGCACCTCCTCGACCATCTCGGTCGGCGTCTTGCGCACGTTGGCCAGCGAATGCGCCACGCTGGCCGACACCGGCATGGTGAGCTTGTGCACGCCGGCCTCGAGCGCGGCCTGCGCGCCCTTGCGGTTGGGCACCAGCGCCATCACGGTGAGGCCGGGCAGGGTGATCGCATGGCGCACCACCTCGGCCGCGTCGGCCATCTGGGGCAGCAGCTTCGCGGGCACGAAGGAAGCGACCTCGATCTCGCGCACGCCGGCGGCGTGCAGCGCGTCGATCCAGCGCAATTTGTGGTCCGTCGGCATGGTGGCCGCGACCGATTGCAGGCCGTCGCGCGGACCGACCTCGCTGATGAGCACATCGGGAGTTGTCATCGGAAATTCGACAGTTCTATTTGACAGTTCTATCTGACAGAACTATATTTTGCAGAACAGAATTAGACGCCGGCCCCGGCATCGCTGTCAAGCCACCCACCCTGCCCCATGCCCCGCAAAGCCCAGACCGAATCGATGTCCGACCGCGACGCCGCGCCCGGAGGCGCGGCCGCGGTCGACCGCGCCTTGAGCCTGCTCGGTGCCTTCCGCCCCGGCGACGAGGCGCTGTCGCTCGCGCAGTTCGCCGAGCGCACGCAGCTCTACAAGAGCACGGTGCTGCGCCTCCTGGCCTCGCTCGAGCACGCACGGCTGATCCGCCGCCAGGACGACGGCCGCTATGCGCTCGGTTCGGAGATCGCGCGGCTGCACGGGCTCTACGCGGCCGCGCAGTCGCTCGACCGCATCGTGCTGCCGGTGCTGCGCGCGCTGGTCGCGGCCACCGGCGAGAGCGCGGCCTACCACGTGCGGCAGCCGCAGGGCACGGGCTGGGTGCGGCTGTGCCAGTTCCGCGTCGATTCGCCGCAGGTGGTGCGCGACCACGTGCGCGCCGGCGACCTGCTGCCCAACGACCGCGGCGCGGGCGCGCGCGTGCTGATCGCCTGGGGGCCCGAGGCCGAGCTGCCGCGCGCCGCGGCCGAACGCCGACGCTACGAGGAGATCCGTGCGCAGGGCTTCTGCGCGCTGGTGGGCGACCGCAGCGCCGAGCTCGCGGGCATCTCGGCGCCGGTGTTCCATGGCGACGGCCGACTGGCCGCGGCGGTCACCTTGACCATGCCGGCGCATCGCTACGACGCACGCCACGCCGAGGCTGTGCTCTCGGCGGCGCGCGAACTGACCGGGCTGGTCTGAGCGCCGCGCTCAGCCCTCGGCCTTGAAGCCCGAGTTCTTGATCGGCAGCTCCCACATCTTCAGGTGCGCCGCCTGCGTGGCCGCGAGTTCGGTCGGGCCGGCGTGCGTGGGCACCAGGCCCAGTGCATAGATGCGCTCCTGCACGTCGGGCGCGCGCAGCGCCTCGGCCACGGCGCGGTCGAGGCGCTGCACCGTCTCGGCCGGCAGGCCGGCCGGGCCGTAGAGGCCGAAGAAGGCATTGGCCGTGACGTCGATGCCGGCCTCCTTGAGCGTGGGCACCTCGGGCAGCGAGCGGTTGCGCTGCGCGCCGGTCATCGCGAGGATGCGCACCTTGCCCGCGCGGTGGTGCTCGATGGTCTCCGAGGCGGTGTCGACCATCAACGGCACCTGGCCGCCGATCAGGTCCTGCGCGGCCGGCGCGCCGCCGCGGTAGGCCACGTGCGTCATCGGCACGCCCGAGGCCTGCGCCAGCAGCTGGCCCGCGAAGTGCGGCACCGTGCCCGCGCCCGAGGTCGCGTAGTTGGCCTTGGTGGGGTTGGCCTTCATCCAGGCCAGCACCGCCTTGAGGTCACCGGCCGGCGCGCCGGGGCCGGCCGTGACCGCGAAGTCGAAGGTGCCCGCAAGCGCGACCGGCGTGAAGTCCTTGACCGGGTCGTAGCCGAGGCTCGGGTAGAGCCACGGATGGATCACCAGCGCGCCGCTCGGCGAGAACACCAGCGTGTTGCCGTCGGGCGCCGCGCGCTTGACCTCGGCGAGCGCGAGCCGGCCGGCCGCGCCGGGCTTGTTGTCGATGATGACGTTCTGGTTGAGCGTCACGCGCATCTTGTCGGCCAGCAGGCGCGCGACCACGTCGGCCGAGCCGCCGGGCGGGAAGCCCACCAGGATGCGCAGGGTGCGCTCCTGCGCGAAGGACCGCGGCGCGATGGCGGCGGCGGCGGCGAATGCAGCGGCCTGCGCTGCGAACTGACGGCGTTTCATGGGGGTCTGTCTCCTCGGGGGTGGATGGTCTGTCGCGTTGTTGTCGTGTCGTCGTCCCTGGATCTCTTCGTTCTTCAGCGCAATGCGGCCAGCAGCGCGCGGTTCTGCTCGGGCAGGCCGACCGAGATGCGCAGCCATTCGCCCAGGCCGTAGTTGCCCAGCAGCGAGACCTCGATGCCCGCGGCCAGCAGGCGCGCATGCACCGCGGCGCTGTCGCCCACCTTCACCATCAGGAAGTTGCCCGACGAGGGCAGGTGCGCGAGGCCGAGTTCGTCGAAGCCCGCGGCGAGCTGCGCGCGCCCGGCGGTGTTGAGTTCGTAGCTGCGCGCGAGGAAATCCGCGTCGCCCAGCGCGGCCGTGGCCGCGGCCAGCGCCGGCGTCGTGACGTTGAAGCGCGGGCGCTGCGCGTTCATGCGCGCGGCCAGCGCGGGCTGCGCCACGCCGTAGCCGATGCGCAGGCCCGCGAGGCCGAAGGCCTTGGAGAAGGTGCGCGCCACGATCAGGTTCGGCAGCCGCCGCACCCAGCCGATGCTGTCGTAGCGCTGCGCGGGCGCGAGGTACTCGGTGTAGGCCTCGTCGAGCAGCACCGTCACGTGCGCCGGCACCGACTGCAGGAAGGCCTCGAGCGGCGCGGCCTCGATGAAGCTGCCGGTGGGGTTGTTGGGGTTGGCGACGAAGACCAGCTGCGTGTCCTCGCCGATCGCCGCGCGCATCGCGTCGAGGTCGTGGCCGAAGTCGCGCGCCGGCACCACGGTGGCGCGCGCATGGGCGTGCGCCGTGGCCTGGGCGTAGACCACGAAGCCGTACTGCGAATAGACCACGCTCTCGCCCGGCTTCAGGCTGACCTGCGCGGCCAGCTCGAGGATCTCGCTCGAGCCGCTGCCCAGCACCAGCCATTCGGACGGCACGTCCAGCCGTGCCGACAGCGCCTGCTTGAGCGCGCTGCCGTTGCTGTCGGGGTAGGTGCCGGCGCCCGCGAGCGCGTCGGCGGCCGCGCGGCGCGCCGACTCGGGCATGCCGAGCGGGTTTTCGTTGGAGGCCAGGAGGATCTTCGGGGCGGTCATGTCGTCGGTGCAAAAAGGCGGATTTATTTAAGAAGTTAAATTTATCCGGCCGGCCCGGCGTGGCCATCGGGGCCTACCCTTCCCGCGGTGGCGGGCCGGTGAACGCATTGCAGGCCGCGGGTGAACGCAATGACGGTGAGCGACGCCGATTACATTCATTTTTGTCATCGATTAATCCCGCTTTGAGCTATTACTCTTCACTACGGTATGCAATAAAGTGGAGGTTATGGATCGCGCGTGTGCGCGCCCCGAATCCGAATACACCCCACCGCATCGCTTTGCATTTCGTCCCCGAGGAGAAAACATGACCGCCCGCACCACCGCCCACGGACTCCAGGTCGCGACCGAACTCCACCGCTTCGTCGAGGAGAAGGTGCTGCCCGCCAGCGGCGTGGCCAGCGAGACCTTCTGGAAGGGTTTCGACGCCATCGTCACCGACCTCGCGCCCAAGAACGTGGCGCTGCTCGCCGAGCGCGACCGCCTGCAGAGCGAGCTCGACGCCTGGCACAAGAAGAACCCCGGCCCGATCGCCGACATGCCGGCCTACCGCGCCTTCCTCGAGAAGATCGGCTACCTGCTGCCGCAGCCCCAGGGCGCGAAGGCGACCACCGCCAACGTCGACGCCGAACTGGCGCAGCAGGCCGGCCCGCAGCTGGTGGTGCCGATCCTCAACGCACGCTACGCGCTCAACGCAGCCAACGCGCGCTGGGGCTCGCTGTACGACGCGCTCTACGGCACCGATGCGATTCCCGAAACCGGCGGCGCCGAGAAGGGCAAGGGCTACAACCCCGTGCGCGGCGCCAAGGTCATCGAGTTCGCGCGCAACGTGCTCGACCAGGCCGCGCCGCTGGTCAACGGCTCGCACAAGAACGCCACCGGCTACAGCGTGAAGGACGGCCAGCTGGTCGTCGCGCTGCAGAGCAGCAGCACCGCGCTGGCCGATCCCGCGCAGTTCATCGGCTACCAGGGCGATGCCTCGGCCCCGTCGTCGGTGCTGCTCAAGCACAACGGCATCCACCTCGACATCCGCATCGACCGCTCCACCCCGATCGGCAAGAGCGACGCCGCCGGCGTCAGCGACCTGGTGCTCGAGGCCGCGCTGTCGACCATCCTCGACCTCGAGGACTCGGTGGCCGTGGTCGATGCCGCCGACAAGGTGGTCGCCTACTCGAACTGGCTCGGCATCGTGCAGGGCACGCTGACGGAAGAAGTCGCCAAGGGCGGCAAGACCTTCACGCGCGGCCTCAACCCCGACCGCGAATACACCGGCGCCAACGGCCAGCCGATCAAGCTGCATGGCCGCTCGCTGATGTTCCTGCGCAACGTGGGCCACCTGATGACCAACCCGGCCGTGCTGTACGACGGCGGCAAGGAAATCCCCGAAGGCATCCTCGATGCCGTGGTGACCACCACCATCGCGATGATCGACCTCAAGCGCAAGGGCAACTCGCGCACCGGCAGCATCTACATCGTCAAGCCCAAGATGCACGGCCCGGCCGAAGTGGCCTTCGCGAGCGAGCTGTTCGGCCGCGTCGAGCAACTGCTGGGCCTGCCGGCCAACACCGTGAAGCTCGGCATCATGGACGAGGAGCGCCGCACCAGCGTGAACCTCAAGGCCTGCATCGCCGAGGCCGCCGCGCGCGTGGCCTTCATCAACACCGGCTTCCTCGACCGCACCGGCGACGAGATGCACACCGCCATGCAGGGCGGCCCGATGATCCGCAAGGGCGACATGAAGGCCAGCGCCTGGATCGGCGCCTACGAGAAGAACAACGTGCTGGTCGGCCTGTCGTGCGGCCTGCGCGGCAAGGCGCAGATCGGCAAGGGCATGTGGGCCATGCCCGACCTGATGGCCGCCATGCTCGAGCAGAAGATCGGCCACCCGAAGGCCGGTGCCAACACCGCCTGGGTGCCCTCGCCCACCGCCGCCACGCTGCATGCGCTGCACTACCACCAGGTCAGCGTGACCGCGGTGCAGCAGGAGCTCGAGAAGATCGACGCCGATGCCGAGCGCGACAACATCCTGAATGCGCTGCTGCAGGTGCCGATCGCCGCCGAAGCCAAGTGGACCGAGGCCGAGAAGCAGCAGGAGATCGACAACAACGTGCAGGGCATCCTGGGCTACGTGGTGCGCTGGATCGACCAGGGCGTGGGCTGCTCGAAGGTGCCCGACATCCACAACGTGGGCCTGATGGAAGACCGCGCCACGCTGCGCATCTCGAGCCAGCACATCGCCAACTGGCTGCTGCACGGCGTGGTCACGAAGGCGCAGGTCGACGAGACCTTCCAGCGCATGGCCAAGGTGGTGGACGAGCAGAACGCCGGCGACCCGCTGTACCAGCCGATGGCCGGCCACTTCGACACCTCGGCCGCCTACAAGGCCGCGCAGGACCTGGTGTTCAAGGGCATCGAGCAGCCCAGCGGCTACACCGAGCCGCTGCTGCACGCCTGGCGCCTGAAGGTCAAGGGCGAAGCCTGATCGCCGAGCGAACGACTCGCGAACCGCGGCGCCTTCGGGCGCCGTTTTTCATGGCTGGTTAGGATGCAGGCCGCTCTCCGTTTCCTGCTGTCCCATGACGTTCTCCCCGGCCCGCGCACGCTCGGCCACCTCGATGCTGATCGTGCTGGCCTCGGCCTTCGCGCTGAGCCAGGCCTTCCGCACCGTCGGCGCGATGATGGCCACGCCGCTGTCGCAGCACTTCGGTCTCACGGCGCAGGCGCTCGGCCTGTGGGCCGGCACCTTCCACTTCATGTTCGGCGCCACGCAGCTCGCGATGGGCGTCTCGATCGACATGTACGGCGTGCGCCGCACGGTGCTCACGGCCTTTCCGCTCGCGATCGCGGGCGCGGTGCTGTGCGCGCTGGCGCCGAGCTTCCATGCACTGCTGCTCGGCCAGGCGATGATCGGCGTCGGCTGCGCGCCGGCCTTCCTGGCCTGCACCGTGTTCATCGCGCGCCACTTCGAGGCCGCGCGCTTCACCGCGATGTCGGGCCTGGTCATGAGCCTCGCGGGCCTGGGCATCCTGTTCACCGGCACGCCGCTGGCGCTGCTGATCGAGGCCGCGAGCTGGCGCGCTGGCTATGCCTGCCTCGCGGGCTTCGCGGTGCTGTCGTGGGGCTTCGTGTTCTGGCGCGTGCACGAGCCGCCGCATGCGCAGGCCACGCAGCGCCAGACGGTGGGCAAGGCGGTGCGCGAGCTGCTGCCGCTGTTCGCGATGCCGCACACGCTGGGCCTGCTGTGCTTCGCCTGCGTCTCGTATGCGGCCTTCATCACCTTGCGCGGCCTCTGGCTCGGCCCGGTGCTGCACGACCGCCACGGGCTCTCGCTCGTGAGCAGCGGCAACGTGGCGCTGGTGATGACCGTCGCGGGCATGATCAGCCCGGCCCTGTTCGGCCGGCTCGATCCCGGCGGCGCGCGGCGCGGGCGCTGGCTCATGGGCTGCGCCTCCGTGGCCGCGATCATGTTCGCGCTGATGGCGTTCACGCAGTCGCTGGCGGTCGACATCGGCCTGCCGATCCTCTACGGCCTGCTCTCGGGCTACTCGGTGCTGCAGTACTCGTACACGCGCGCCGCCTATCCGGCCGCGATGACCGGGCGCGCGCTGTCGCTGCTCAACATGGCGATGTTCCTCGGCGTCTCGCTGATGCAGTGGACCACCGGCGTGGCCGCCTCGTGGGCGGCCTCGAACGGTGTCGAGCCGTTCCGCGCGGTGTTCCTCACGATCGCGCTGATGCTGGCCGCGGGCACCACGGCCTTCCTGCTGCTGCCGCGCGCGCACGAACGCACGGGCGCGGTCGCCGCCGGCCGTTGAGGCTCAGCCGAGCCGCGAGCGCACCTCCACGCGGCCCAGCCGGCGCATGCCTTGCGCGTACACGTGCGGCCGGCCGTACATGGCCTGCGCATCGGTGCTGCCGAAGGCCGGGGGCTCGCAACCCTTGCGCGTGACGAAGCAGCGGCGCAGCACGTCGTAGCGCGGCGGCTCGGCCTCGCCGCCGCGCGCCTCGGGCAGGCGCGCGAGCCTCACCTCCCACCAGGCGCCATCGATGCGGTGCCACTGCGTGACGGCATCGATCACGTGATACGGCGCATAGGGCCGCACCGTGTCGCGGCTGCCATAGCGCTCGGCCCACTCGGCCTTGCGCTGCTGCTTCGCGCGCTGCAGGTGGCGGTTGGGCAGCAGGATGCCCGTGCCGGGATGCACGAACAGCTCCACCGACGCCGACTCGCGCAGCGGCACCATCCGCTGCTGCCACATGCGGCCCGGCACCCACACCTCGCCCTCGTGCAGTTCGGCCTGGCGTTCGACGAACTGGTCGATGTGCACGAAGATGTGCGCCTGCACCGTGTTGCGCCGGTCGATGCCTTCGCAGAGTTCGCTCCACACCTTGTCCCAGGGCCGATGCACCTGCTTGTGCAGCCAGCGCTTGAGCGGCTGCAGGTTCTCGCTGAGCCACTTGGGGCGCTGGTAGCCGCGCCGCATGCCCAGGTGCGAGCCGCGCTCGGGGCTGTTGCGCCAGGGGCGGCCGTCGCCCTGCGCGCGCCAGCCGCCGCGCGGGCGTTCCACGATCACCTTGTCCATGTCTTCGCGCATGGTCAGTCCTCCTTCAGTCCGCGCGCCGCCTTCTGCAGCGCGACCTTCTGCGCGCGCCGCTCGGCGCGATGCGTGCGCAGGTGACGGCCCGCACCCTGGCTGGATGCGCGGCGTGCCATCGCGGCCACGACGGGATTGCGCGGGGCTTCGCCCGGCACCGAGAAATAGAACCGGCCCAGACGCTTCTCGTCGTCGCGGGCCTTTCGCTGAGCACTCATGTGCACACACTCCGGATCAAAAACAAAAAGGCCCCGGCGAATACTTGCGCGCGGGGCCCTTGTCGATACGGCCGCGGCGGGATGCGTGGATGCACATCCGGCCGGGGCGGTCGGTGTGCGGTCAGGAGTTCAGAGAACGGTTCATTGAAGTGGTGGGGCGCCCGGGAGGTCGATCGTCGCCGTGCGCGCGTGAAAGAAAAACTGTCGCTGAAAAATGAAGGCCGGATTCTGGCGAGGCCGCGCGCGGCGCGCAAGACCGTTGTGCAACGCTGTGGCGTGAAGGCGACGTGTCCCATTCGCCGGCAGCGAAGAAAAAAACCAGCGCGCGAATCCAGCCGCGCATGCGCCCCGTATTGGTCTCAAGCGCATCGCGCCTCCGCGCTGTTGGCGGTTCCACAGACACACGGCGGTGCGCGCATGGCGCACTCCTCAAGGAGACCTTCATGAAGAAACTCGTCATCGCACTCGGTGTCTCGGTCCTGCTCGGCGCTTGCGCGGGCGGCATGGGCATGGGTGGCAGCAGCAACACGAACACGCCCATGGTCGGCGGCGCACCGATGTATCCGACGAAGGACATCGTCGACAACGCCGTGAATTCGAAGGACCACACGACGCTGGTCGCGGCGGTGAAGGCCGCGGGCCTGGTCGACACGCTCAAGAGCCCCGGACCGTTCACCGTGTTCGCACCGACCAACGCGGCCTTCGCCGCGCTGCCGCCCGGCACGGTCGACACGCTGCTCAAGCCCGAGAACAAGGGCACGCTGACGACGGTGCTGACCTACCACGTGGTGCCCGGCCGCATGGACAGCGCCGCGCTGATGAACGCGATCAAGGCCGGCGGCGGCAAGGCCATGCTGAAGACCGCGAGCGGCGGCACGCTGACCGCGATGATGAGCGGCAGCAACGTGCTCGTGACCGACGCGAAGGGCGGCACCGCGATGGTGACGATCGCCGACGTCTACCAGTCGAACGGCGTGATCCACGTCGTGAACAAGGTGCTGCTGCCGGGCTGATCGCCCGCCGGCGCGGCGTGCTCAGGCGCGCTGCGCCGCCTCGGCCTCCTCGCGCAGCCACTGCGCGAACTCGAGCGCGTCGCGGTTGCCCGCGGCACGCCGCGAGGTCTCGACGAAGTAGCCGCGCTGCGAGGCCGCGCCCTCGCCCAGCGGCGCCACCAGCCGGCCCTCGCGCATCAGCTCGCGCAACAGCGGCAGGCGCCCGATCACCACGCCCTGCCCCGCCACCGCCGCGCCCACCGCGTCGGCGTACTGCGTGAAGCGCAGCGTGCTCTTCATGCGCAGGTCGTGCAGCCCCATCACCTTGAGCCAGGGTTCCCAGTCGATCGTGGGCGCCTCGCTGTGGTCGGGGTACTCGACCGTGAGCAAGGTGAGGTTCGCGAGATCGGCCGGCTTGCGCAGCGACTTCGCGAGCGCGGGCGAGCACAGCGGCACCACGCTCTCCTCGAACAGCGCCGGCCCCTTGCCGCGCGAGACCGGCATCAGCCGCACCGCCACGTCGACGCGGCTGCGCTCGAGGTCGAGCACCTCGAGCGTGGCCGACACGCGCACGTCGACCTGCGGATGGCTGCCGGTGAAGCGCGCGAGCCGCGGGATCAGCCAGAGCGAGGCGAAGCCCGGCGTGGTGGTGATCGCGACCTGGCGCGGCGCCGAACCGGCGCGCACGCGCGCGGTGGCATCGCGCAGCCGCTCCAGGCTGTCGGTGACAGCGCGCTGCATCACGCCGCCGGCCTCGGTGAGCACCAGCGCGCGGTGGCGGCGCTCGAACAGCAGCACGCCCAGGCTCGCCTCGAGCTGCTGGATCTGCCGGCTCACGGCCGACTGCGTGAGATGCAGCTCGGTCGCGGCCAGCGTGAAGCTCAGCCGGCGCGCGGCCGCCTCGAAGCTGCGCATGAGTTCCAGCGGCGGCAGGTCGACCACGCTCTGGGGCTGGGCCGGCGAGGCCTTCTTTGCATTCTCTATACGCATGCAATGAGTTCCAAAAGACCGTTTGTAAAGGACTGGGCGCTCAATATATTCATTCGCATGACGAATGCAATGGAGCTTGCCATGAGCACCCCCTTCCCTTCCTGCTTCCAGCTCAGCCTGCCGGCGCGCGCGGTCTTCGCCGTGGCCGATGGCGCCGGCGTCGGTATCGAATGCCGCAGCGGCTCGGTCTGGGTCACCCTGGACCGCGATCCGCGCGACATCGTGCTCGAGCCCGGCGAGCGCTTCGAGGGCACCGAGCACCGCCGCATCCTGGTGTCGGCGCTCGAGCCCGCGCGCATCACGGTGTCGGACGCGCAACCGGCCGCGATCCCGCTGCCCGTGCCCGCGCGCCGACGGTCGCCTTGGCGACTGCTGCCCCACGGGTTGTCCCCGGCTTGACCCTGGCTCCCCGGCATCGAACCATCGATGCCAGGGAATCGGAGCACGCCAGCCAGAGCCGCCCCGTCGACGGGCGGCTTTTTCTTTGGGCGCCGTGCACGGTCATCCATTCCCGCCGAACATCCGAGCCGACGAACACGTGGAGAGATTCCGATGACGCAGCAGCCACCACAGGACCCGGGCGCCCAGCCCTGCGTGCTCTACGCGCTCGACGAGGGCATCGCCACGCTCACGCTCAACCTGCCGGCCAAGCTCAACCCGCTGGCGATCGAACTGCAGCAGGAATTGCGCGCCCACCTCGAACGCATCCGCGACGACCGCGCCGTGCGCGCCCTGATCCTCACGGGCGCCGGCAAGGCCTTCTGCGTGGGCGCCGACCTCAGCGCGATGCGCCCGCCGCAGGACGGCAAGACGCTCGGCGACCAGACCGCCGAATGGATGCAGTCGCTGAGCAACCCGCTGATCGAGACGCTGCAGTCGATGCCCATCCCCGTGGTGGCCGCCGTCAACGGCGCGGCCGCCGGTGCCGGCGTGGGCCTCGCGCTCGCGGCCGACATCACGCTGGCCGCGCGCAGCGCCTACTTCTACCTGCCCTTCCTGCCCAAGCTCGGCATCGTGCCGGACCTGGGCTGCACCTGGGCCATTCCGCACCGCGCGGGCCGGGCGCGTGCGATGGGCATGGCGCTGCTCGACGAGCGGCTCGGCGCCGGGCGCGCGGTGCAGTGGGGCCTGATCTGGGGCTGCGTGGACGACGAGAACCTGATGACCGAGGCGCGCGAGACCGCGCAGCGCCTCGCGCGCCTGCCCGCGCATGCCGTGACCGAGGCGCGCGCCGCCTTCGCCGCGGCCGAGCGCCACACGCTGCCCGAGCAGCTGCACTACGAGAGCGAACGCCAGCGCGAGCTGATCGAGCGAGCGACCTTCCGCGAAGGCGTGAGCGCGTTCCTGCAGAAGCGCGCGCCGGAGTTTCCGGGGCGCTGAGCGGCGCGCCTCAGTGCGGCCGCTGGTTGATCTCGTCCGCGCCGATCACCTCGACCACCAGCACCGGACCGGGACCGTCGAGGAAGTACTCGGTCGCCAAGGGCGCACGCAGCCGCAGGAAGCTGTTCTTATCGGCCTGCATGGTGTGGCCCGCACCCAGCTCGGCGCCGCTGTCGATCAGGTACCGCAGCACGTTGCTGAACATCTGGAAGTAGATCTCGCCCTCATGATGGCCTTCGGCCAGCACGGCGAGGTCGGCGTGACCGAAGCGATCGGCGCCATAGGTGCGCATCCACACGCCCTGCACACCCTCGACCTCGTACTTGACGAAGCCGCAGTACAGCGCGGTCAGGTCCAGGTAGCGCAGCAGTTCGATGCGATCGCCCTCGACCTCGGCATCGAATACCGCCGCGGGCAGCGAGGTGCGTGCCGCTTCATTGAGCACCGCGAGCGCGCCGAGCCGGGCCAGCGCGCCGGCCACGGTCGCGAGCGCCACGTACTGCTCGAGCACCGAGGCCTCGTACCCCCCGTAGTAGAGGATCACATGGCCCCGGTGCGCGCGCACCTGCGCCTTCAGCGCTTGCGGATAGTGCGCAGGCGCCACGCAGTTCTCGAGCGCCTCGGCCTGCATCGGCGCGTCGAAGCCGACCATGCGCACCACGTGCTTCTTCCAGCCCGCCAGCGCGATGAAGGGACCGGGATCGGGAGAGATCTCGCTGCGCGCATCGGCGGTCGAGGCATGGAAGCCGCGCAGTGCCTGGCCGAACGCGGCGATGTCGAGCTGCAGCGGCTGCGCGAACACCACGGTCAGCGCAACGGGGTTCTCGATGTCGGGATTCGCCGCCAGCGCGCCGACGTCATGGGCGTCATCGGCGTCGGCGGACTCGCTCTTGCGGCCGAAGAAGCGAGAAAAGATGCTCATGCATGAACTCCAGGCAGGGTCAGGTGTGCAACAAGATGGGCAGCGACGCGAGGCGATGCACGACGCTTTCATGCACGCGGCGTAGGGTGCGTGGCTGCACGACGCACTGTAATCGCGGACGGTGACGACACGTGCCGGTTGGCCGCCCGACGGCGACTGCGCCAGAATGCCTCTCTCCTCTCCGCGCGAAGGACCCCCGCATGCCCACGAACCCCACCAACGCCTTCTACGCCCAGTCGGGCGGTGTCACCTCGGTCATCAATGCCTCGGCCTGCGGCGTGATCGAGACTGCGCGCCGGCATCCCGATCGCATCGGCAAGGTCTACGCCGGTCGCAACGGCATCATCGGCGCGCTGACCGAGGACCTGATCGACACCGGCGCCGAGCCGGCCGAGGCCATCGCCGCGCTGCGCAGCACGCCCGCGGGCGCCTTCGGCTCCTGCCGCTACAAGCTCAAGTCGCTCGAGAAGAACCGGCGCGAGTACGAGCGGCTGATCGAGGTCTTCAAGGCGCACGGCATCGGCTACTTCTTCTACAACGGCGGCGGTGATTCGGCCGACACCTGCTTCAAGGTGAGCCAGCTCTCGCAGTCGATGGGCTATGCGCTGCAGGCCATCCACGTGCCCAAGACCATCGACAACGACCTGCCGCTGACCGACTGCTGCCCGGGCTTCGGCTCGGTCGCGAAGTACGTGGCGGTGTCCACGCTCGAGGCCTCGTTCGACGTGCGCTCGATGGCCGCCACCTCGACCAAGGTGTTCGTGCTCGAGGTGATGGGCCGGCACGCGGGCTGGATCGCGGCGGCCGGCGGGCTCGTGGCCGACCAGGGCATTCCGGTGGTGGTGCTGTTCCCCGAGATCGAGTTCGACAAGACACGCTTCCTCGCGCGCGTCGATGCGCTGGTGAAGCAGCACGGCTACTGCTCGGTGGTGGTGTCCGAGGGCTGCCACCATCCCGACGGCACCTTCCTCGCCGAGCAGGGCACGCGCGACGCCTTCGGCCATGCGCAGCTCGGCGGCGCGGCGCCCGTGGTGGCGCAGATGGTGAAGGACGCGCTGGGCCACAAGTTCCACTGGGCGGTGGCCGACTACCTGCAGCGCGCGGCGCGCCACATCGCCTCGGCCACCGACGTGCGCCAGGCCTACGAACTCGGGCAGCGCGCGGTCGAGCTCGCGCTCGAGGGCCACAACGCGGTGATGCCGACGATCGAACGCACCTCCGACCTGCCCTATGCCTACGCCATCGGCAGCGCGCCGCTGGCCTCGGTGGCCAATGTCGAGAAGCCGATGCCGCGCGACTTCATCTCCGACGACGGCTATGGCATCACCGAGAAATGCCGGCGCTACCTGCTGCCGCTGATCGAGGGCGAGGACTACCCGGCCTACCGCAGTGGCTTGCCGGTCTATGCCACGCTCAGCAACGTGGCGGTGCCGAAGAAGCTGCCGCCGTTCGAGCTCGCGTGATGGCGAACACGGTGCAGGCGCTTGACGCCACGCGCTGCCCGCTGTGCGGCGAGGCGAACCGCTGCGCGATGGAGATCGAGCGCGAGACCGGCCAGCCGCAGCCGCCGTGCTGGTGCATGGCGGTGGATTTCTCGCTGGCGCCGCTCGAGCGCCTGCCCGAGGCGCTGCGCGGCCAGGCCTGCATCTGCGCGCGCTGCGCGGCGGGCGCTCAGGGCGACTGAACCGCGGGCTGGGCCGGCGCCTCGGCCGTCTGCCCTTGCGACTGCTGCTGTCCCTGCACCTGCGTCTGCTCCTGTGCCTGCTCCTGTGCCTCCGCCGCGGCCTCGGCCGCCGCCTCCACGTCCTGCGCCGTCACCAGGGAAGGCCCGCCGTCGCCGCGCAGTTCGGTCACCACGCAGTGGATGAACTGCAGCTTGCCGACGGCGGTGCGCGGCAGCACGAAGGGATAGAAGTCGGGCTGGCCCATGCTGCGCGAGAGCTCGTTGAGCACGTTGGTCAGCCGCACCCAGCTGTTGATGAAGTCGAGGAATTTCGCGGCCTCGGGATGCTCGGGCCGCCACAGGTCCTCGGGCGTGAACAGGTCGCTCGTGAGTTCGACGTTGGTGGCATCGACGCCGAAGCTCATCGCGGTGTCGGCCGAGTCGGCCATGTGCAGGTAGTGGGCCCAGGTCTCGGCCCAGTCCTCCCACGGATGCATGCTGGCGTAGCTGCTCACGAGGCGCTGCGCCCAGTCGGGCGGCGGGCCCTGGTTGTAGTGCTGCTGCAGCGCGGCGCCGTAGTCAGCGCGCTCGTCGCCGAACAGCGTGCGGAAGTCCTCGAGCCAGGCCGAGGGCAGCACCAGCAGGTCCCAGTAGTAGTGGCCGATCTCGTGGCGGAAGTGGCCCACCAGCGTGCGGTAGGGCTCGCGCATCTCGGTGCGGATGCGCTCGCGCACCGCGTCCTCGGCCTCCTCGGCATTGAGGGTGATGATGCCGGTGTCGTGCCCGGTCATCACGTGCGGGCCGCCCGGCACGTTGCTCAGGAAGTCGAAGGCCAGGCCGTGCACCGGGTCGGCATGGCGGCTCACCACCGGCAGCCGCAGCGCAAGCAGCTGCGAGATCAGGCGCCGCTTGGCCTGCTCGAGCTTGCGCCAGAGTTCGTCGTTGCCGGCCACCGAGAGATCGGGGATGGTGCGCGTGACGCTGCAGGCCAGGCAGTAGCCGGGCGCGAGGCCGTGCGTGTCGGGCGCGAGCGCCTGGCCCGGGCGCGCCACCGGCACCATCCAGTTGCAGGCCGCGGGCGTCATCAGGTTGGCGCAGCGGCGGTAGGTCGGGCCCTGCGGGTCGCCGAAGATCGTGTAGCTGTCGGGCTCGGCGATGGCGTTGCCGTTGGCATCCTCGGCCGCGGCGGGCGCGAGCGGCACGACGCCGAGGCTGTCCTCCACGTAGCCCAGCGGCGTGTGGCAGGCCAGGCATTCGCTGTTGCGCAGGAACACGGGCCGGCCGCACTGGCAGCGGTAGGCGCGCGTGACGGTGGGTGCGGCGAGCTCGGCGGCCAGGGTGGTCGCGCCCTCGGCGAACTCGGGCGTCGTTTCGTCGTTCGTCGCGGGGGGAGAGTGATCCATGGTCGTCTTTGTGTAATGTCGGCGGAGGGTCGGATGCGGGACAGCCCGGGCATTGTGGAGCCGCCTTCGATGCGGCCCGCCGCGCAAAGCCCGATATGCTTGTAGGACGACGGGCCCGGCATCGCCGACCTTCACGCCCGCCGCTCCCCCACCGCCGATGACCCACCAAGAGACGCCCGAAGCCGCCCCGCCGGCCCCGACCCCCGCCATGGGCCCGCTGCGCGCGCGCTACGGCGAACGCTACCGCTGGTACCTGCTGCTGTCGGTGATGGTGGGCACGATGGCCTCGATCATGTCCTCGACCATCGTCAACGTGGCGATCCCCGGCATGAGCCACCACTTCTCGCTGGGCCAGGAGCGCGCCCAGTGGGTGAGCTCGGGCTTCATGGTGGCGATGACGGTCTCGATGCTCACCACGCCCTGGCTGCTGGCGCGCTACGGCTACCGGCGCACCTACGTGGGCACCATGCTGCTGCTGCTGGCCGGTGGCGTCGCGGGCGGCATGGCCAACGATTTCTCGCTGGTGCTGCTGGCGCGCGTGGCCGAGGGCCTGGCCGCGGGCGTGGTGCAGCCGATCCCCGCGATCATCATCCTGCGCGCCTTCGAGCCCCACGAGCAGGGCCGCGCGAGCGGCATCTTCGGCATGGGCGTGGTGCTGGCGCCGGCCATCGGCCCGAGCATCGGCGGCGTGCTGGTCGACCTGTTCGGCTGGCGCTCGATCTTCTACATGGTGGTGCCGTTCTGCCTCGCTTCGCTGTGGCTGGCCTACAAGTTCGTGCCGACCACCGCGCCCGGCGGCGCGGTCGCGGCGCGCAGCGGCGGGCTCGACGTGCGCGGCCTCGCGCTCGGCACCGTGGGCACGCTGTGCCTGCTCAACGGGCTGGTGGCGCTGCGCGGCGATTCGCCGCTCGAGGCGGTCGCGCTGCTGGGCGGCGCGCTGCTCTCGTTCGGGCTCTTCATCTGGTGGCAGCGGCGGCTGGCGGCCGCGGGCGGCACGCCGCTGATGAACCTCGCGCTGTTCGGCTACCGCCAGTTCGCGATGGGCAGCGTGGTCGCCTTCATCTACGGCACCGCGCTGTTCGGCTCCACCTACCTGCTGCCGGTCTACATGCAGGTCGGGCTGCACCTGTCGGCCTCGCACGTGGGCACGATCCTGCTGCCGGCCGGCTTCGTGCTGGCGGCCACCATCGCGGGCGTGGGCCGGCTGGCCGACCGGCAGCCGACCTGGGCGCTGGTGAGCATCGGGCTGGCGCTGCTGGCGGCCTCGTTCGCGCTGATGATGCTGCTGCGCGCCGACAGCGCGCTGTGGCTGCTGGTGGCGTTCGCGATCGTCGGGCGCATCGGGCTGGGCTTCATCCTGCCCTCGCTGAACCTGGGCTCGATGCGGCCGCTGGCCAAGCCGCTGATCCCGCAGGGCGCGAGCGCGATCAACTTCGTGCGCATGCTCGGCGGCGCGGCCGGCGTGAGCCTGTGCGCGATCGTGCTCGAGTGGCGGCTGGCGGCGCACGGCGACTCGCTCGCCAACCCGCAGACCAGCCCGGCGCGGCTGGCGGCCTTCGACGAGGTGTTCGCGATGCTGGCCGGCCTGTGCGCGCTCGCGATCTGCGCGGCCTGGCAACTGCGCATCCGCGCGAATCCCGGCGACGCGCCCCGCAAGCCGGGGTAAACCCCTGCGGGCAAACACCCGCCCATCGATTTCAATTGTTATCAGTTGTATCGATTGGACGGTTTTCTCCCATGCATCGTCGGAACTTCATGGCCGCCTCGGCGGCCGCGGCCAGCCTTGGCCTTTTTTCCGTGGCCCGCGCGGCCGAGAACGGGGTCACCGACACCGAAGTGGTGCTCGGCCACACCGGCATCCTCAGCGGCCCGCTGGGCGCGCCGATCAAGGTGGTGATGGCCGGCGCCGGGCTGGCCTTCGACGCCGTCAACGCGCAGGGCGGCGTCTCGGGCCGCAAGATCCGGCTGGTGTCGCTCGACGACGAGCTCTCGCCCGAGAAGGCGGTGGCCAACTACGAGAAGCTGCTCGGCGAGCACCGCGCGTTCGCCTTCTTCGGCTGCGTCGGCTCGGCCACCACCGCGGCCGCGGCCAAGGTGCTGTCGCAAAGCGGCGCGCCGATGGTCGCGGGCTACGCGGTGTCGGATTCGGCGCGCGAGAAGGTCATGGGCTCGGGCTACTTCGTGCGCGCTACCTTCGCGCGCGAGGCGCAGGCGCTGGTGCAGCACCTCACGACCATCGGCGTGACGCGCATCGCCTCGGCCTGCCTCGACAACCCGGGCGGCGCCGAAGTCACGAAGCTGGTCGAGGCCGCGCTCGCGGCGCACCAGCTCAAGCCGGTGGCGGCCGTGGCGGTCAAGGGCGACGGCTCGACCAACGCCGCCATGGGCAAGGCGCTGGCCGACAGCAAGGCGCAGGCGGTGATCATGTACCTGGGCGGCGCCATCGGCGGCGAGGTGATGAAGAGCGCCTGGGACGCGGGCGGGCGGCAGATGTTCTACGGCATGTCGATCGTGCCGGGCGACGTCACGGCCAAGCTGGTGGGCGACAAGACCAGCGGGCTGGCGATCTCGCAGGTGGTGCCCTATCCCTGGAGCGAGGTCGAGCCGGTGGCGCGCGACTACCGCCAGCTCGCCGAGCGCGCCAAGGTCGACATCGGCTACCTGAGCTTCGAGGGCTACGTGAACGCGCTGGTGATGATCGAGTCGCTGCGCCGCGCCGGGCGCGACCTCACGCGCGCGCGGCTGCATGCGGCGCTCAAGGCGATGAAGCTGCGCATCGCCGGCATGGAGCTCGACTTCACCGGCGCCAGCAACACCGGCTCGCGCTTCATCGAGATGGTCCGCGTGACCAAGGAAGGCCGCTTCCTGCGCTGACGCGGAAGCAAACCCGGGCGCTCGGGTAAGCGGGGGCGGTGTCTAATGGCCCCCATGTGTCAATTGCTAGGGATGAACTGCAACACGCCGACCGACGTGACCTTCAGCTTCACGGGGTTCGCGCAGCGCGGTGGCCGCACCGACCACCACGCCGATGGCTGGGGCATCGCCTTCTTCGAGGACCGCGGCCTGCGCCATTTCGTCGACCACCAGCCGGCCTGCGAGTCGCCGGTGGCCGAGCTGATCCGGCGCTACCCGATCCAGAGCCGCAACGTCATCGCCCACATCCGCAAGGCCACCCAGGGCGAGGTCAACCTGCAGAACTGCCACCCCTTCGTGCGCGAGCTGTGGGGCCGCTACTGGGTGTTCGCGCACAACGGGGACCTGAAGGACTTCCGCCCGCGGCTGCACGGCAACTTCCACCCGGTGGGCAACACCGACAGCGAGCACGCCTTCTGCTGGCTGATGCAGGAGCTCGCGAAGTCGCATGCGGGCGTGCCGAGCGTCGAGGAGCTCACGCTGACCTTGCGCGAACTCGCGCCCCAGCTCGCGCGGCATGGCACCTTCAACTTCATGCTCTCGAACGGGCAGGCGCTGTGGGCCCATGCCTCCACCCACCTCTGGTACGTCGAGCGGCGCCATCCCTTCGTGACCGCGCAGCTGTCGGACGAGGACCTCGAGATCGACTTCGCCCAGCACACCACGCCCAACGACCGCGTCGCGGTGGTGGTGACCGCGCCGCTGACCACCAACGAGGAATGGACCGCGTTCGAGCCGGGCGAGCTGCACGTGTTCGTGGACGGGCGGCGCTCGGGGCGCTGAGGGGGCGGCGGCCCGGCGCGGCCGCTGCGGCAACGCCCGATTCGGTCAGGCAATGGCCCTGCCGATGAAACGTTTTTTCTGACACATTTTTGCAACACTGCAAGAAAGTATCGGAATCCATTAGGAGTGCGTTAACAATAACGGTTCTCATTTGCGTGAAAACGAACCGTCCATGTCCGCCTCCTCCGCCCTTCTCCGCGCCAGCCTCCGCCCGACCGTCGCCGCGACGCTGCTCGCCCTCCATGCCCTGACGGCCTCGGCGCAGAGCGCCGCGCCGGCACCGGCTGCCGCAACCGCTCCCACCGCCCCCGGCGCCGCGCTGGGCACCATCACCGTCGAAGCCAGTGCCGATGCCTCGGCCGAAGGCCTGGCCAAGCCCTACGCCGGCGGCCAGGTGGCGCGCGGCGGCCGCGCCGGCATCCTGGGCACCCGGGACATGATGGAAACGCCGTTCTCGAGCAACAACTACACCAACGAGCTGATCCAGAACCAGCAGGCCCGCAGCGTGGCCGACGTGCTGCAGAACGATCCCTCGGTGCGCGTGGCGCGCGGCTTCGGCAACTTCCAGGAGTCCTATTTCATCCGCGGCTTCATCGTCAATTCCGACGACATCGCCTACAACGGCCTGTACGGCCTGCTGCCGCGGCAGTACATCGCCTCCGAGCTGTTCGAGCGCGTGGAAGTGTTCCGCGGCGCGAGCGCCTTCCTCAACGGCGCGGCGCCCACGGGCGGCGGCATCGGCGGCACCATCAACCTGCTGCCCAAGCGCGCGCCGAACGAAGCGCTCACGCAGTTCACGCTCGGCACCGCGAGCGGCTCGCAGTCCTATGCCGCGACCGACATCGCGCGCCGCTTCGGTCCCGACGACAGCGTGGGCGTGCGCGTGAATGCCGTCCACCGCGACGGCGGCACGGCGGTGAACGGCGAAGGCGTCAAGCTCGACGCGCTGGCGGTCGGCCTCGACTGGCGCAGCCGCGACGCGCGCATCTCGGCCGACATCGGCCACCAGGAGCACCGCCTGCGCAACACGCGCCCCAACGTCACGCTCGGCAGCGCCGTCACCGTGGTGCCCAAGGCGCCCGACAACGACACCAACTTCGCCCAGCCCTGGACCTATTCCTACGAGCGCGACACCTTCGGCTCGGTGCGCGGCGAATACGACATCACGCCGAACATCACGGCCTGGGCCGCGGCCGGCGCGCGCAGCAGCTACGAGAACAACTCGCTCGCGGGCCCGACGGTGTCCAACGGCCTGACCGGCGCCTTCACCACCAGCCGCTTCGACAACACGCGCGAGGACAAGGTCAAGACCGCCGAGCTCGGCATCCGCGGCAAGGCGCGCACCGGCAGCGTGGGCCACGAATGGGTGCTGGGCTACTCCTACTTCGACCTCGACAAGAAGAACGCCTACGGCCTGGGCCTGGGCACCGGCGGCACGCTCGCCAGCAACATCTACTATCCGCGCGGCTACCTGCCCACGCAGCTCACCTACCTGGGCAACAACCTCGCGAGCCCGCGCCTGAACGGCACCATCACGCTCAAGAGCGTGGCGATCGGCGACACGATGTCCTTCCTGGACGACCGCCTGCTCGTCACGCTCGGCGTGCGCCGCCAGTCGATCGAGACCAGCGACATCAGCTACCAGATCGTGAGCGGCGGCAAGCTGACCTCGGCCGGCGGCACCGTCACCTCGTACGACCAGAGCCGCACCAGCCCGGTGGCCGGCATCGTGTTCAAGGCGCGCGAGGACCTGTCGGTCTACGCGAACTACATCGAGGGCCTGTCGCCCGGCGAGAGCGCCCCCGCGCAATCGAACGGCCAGCCGGTGCTCAACGCCGGCCAGTCGCTGCGTCCCTACGTGTCGAAGCAGAAGGAAATCGGCGTCAAGTACGACGCCGGCCGCATCGGCGGCAGCCTGGCACTGTTCAGCACCGCCAAGCCGCGCGCCTTCGTGGCCAATGGCTCGTTCCAGGCCGGCGGCGAGGACCGCCACCGCGGTGTCGAGCTCAACGTCTTCGGCGAGGCGACCAAGGGCCTGCGCGTGCTCGGCGGCGTGACCTGGCTCGACGCCAAGCAGAAGGAAACGGGCAGCCTCACCACCGATGGCAAGCGCGTGATCGGCGTGCCGAAGGCGCAAGGCAGCATCGGCGTCGAATGGGACGTGCCGGGCGTGCAGGGCCTGTCGCTCAACGGCCGCGTCGTGACCAGCGGCTCGAGCTACGCGGATGCGATCAACACCCTGCGCGTGCCCGGCTGGACGCGCCTGGACGTGGGTGCGCGCTACATCACCGAAGTCGGCAACGGCAAGCTGCTGACCCTGCGCGCGCGCATCGAGAACGTGGCCGACCGCAACTACTGGGCCTCGGTGGGCGGCTATCCGGGCTCGGGCTACCTGGTGCTGAGCAACCCGCGCACCTTCAGCCTGTCGGCCACGGTCGACTTCTGATCGGCGATCCCGGCTTCCTCGGGATCAAAAAAAGGCGCCCGGGGCGAAGATCGCCCCGGGCGCCTTTTTCATGGCCCTCAGGCCGCCTGCTTCAGATGCGCCTCCAGCGCATCGACGAACATCGCCGGCACGTCGAACCCGGTCTGCTCGGTGATCTCCTGGAAGCAGGTCGGGCTGGTCACGTTGATCTCGGTCACCGAGTCGCCGATCACGTCGAGGCCGATCAGCAGCAGCCCGCGCGGCGCGAGCGCGCGGCCCACGATCTCGGCGATCTCGCGGTTGCGCGGCGTGAGCGGCTGGGCCACGCCCTTGCCGCCGGCCGCGAGGTTGCCGCGCACCTCGGTGCCCTGCGGGATGCGCGCCAGCACGAAGGGCGCGGGCTCGCCCGCGATGATCAGGATGCGCTTGTCGCCCTCGACCACGTCGGGCACGAAGCGCTGCACCATGATGGTCTCGGCGCCGTCCTTGTTGAGCGTCTCGACGATCGAGCCGAGGTTCAGCGCGTCCTGCTTCACGCGGAAGATGCCCATGCCGCCCATGCCGTCGAGCGGCTTCAGGATGATGTCGCCGTGCTGCGCATGGAAGTCGCGCACCGCCTGCGCGCTGCGCGTGACCAGCGTGGGCGCGGTGAACTGCGGAAACTCCATGATCGCGAGCTTCTCGGGATGGTCGCGCAGCGCGCGCGGCTTGTTCACCACGCGCGCGCCCTCGCGCTCGGCCTGCTCGAGCAGGTGGGTGGCGTAGATGTACTCGGCGTCGAAGGGCGGGTCCTTGCGCATCAGCACGGCGTCGAAATCGGCCAGCGCCTTGGTCTCGACGATGTCGACGGCGTACCAGTCCTTCGGGTCGCCGGTCAGCGTGACCTGGCGCACCGTGGCCGTGACCTTGCCGCCCGACACCCACTGCAGGTCCTGCGGCAGGCAGGCCGCGATGCGGTGGCCGCGGCGCTGGGCCTCGCGCATCATCGAGAAGGTGGTGTCCTTGTAGATCTTGAAGTGATCGAGCGGGTCGGCCACGAAGAGGATGTTTTTCATCAGGAGGTCTTTCCGGCGCCCGGCGGGGCCGCCATGTTGCTGCTGTCGGTCGCGATGTTGCCGGAAGCGGCGAGGCCCTGGCCGGCCGGGGCTTTTGGCGGGCCCGGCCGGTTGCCCAGCCGCTGCACCGCGAGCGCGAACGCGCCCGCCACCACGCCCCAGAAGGCCGAGCCGATGCCGGCGATGGTCACGCCCGAGAGCGTGACCAGGAAGGTGATCAGCGCGGCCTCGCGGTGCGGCTCGTCGCGCACCGCGGCCGCCAGCCCGCCGCCGATGGTGCCGAGCAGCGCGAGCCCCGCGATGGCCGCGACCAGCTCCTTCGGAAAGGCCGTGAGCAGCCCGGTCACGGCCGCGCCGAACAGGCCGATCACGACGTAGATCGCGCCGCAGCTCACGGCCGCGGTGTAGCGCCGCGCCGGGTCCTCGTGCGCTTCGCGGCCCATGCAGATCGCGGCGGTGATGGCGCTGAGGTTGAGCGCGAAGGCGCCGAAGGGCGCGAGCACCAGCGTGGTCAGGCCGCTGATCGTGATGAGCTTGCTGACCGGCAGCTCGCCGTACCCGGCGGCGCGGATCGCCGCCACCCCCGGCAGGTTCTGCGAGGCCATGGTGACGACGAACAGCGGCAGCGCCAAGCTCACGATCGCCTGCCAGTGGAACACCGGCATGACGAACACCGGCCAGGTCAGCGAGAAATGCACCGCCGACCAGGCGAGCTCGCCGCGCGCGGCCGCGAAGGCGATCGCCACCAGCAGCGTGAGCGGCACCGCGTAGCGCGGCAGCCAGCGCTTGCCCACGAGGTAGGTGGCCAGCATCAGCAGCACCAGGGGCAGCGCGGTCTGCGCCGCGGTGAAGGCCGCGAGGCCGAAGCGCGCGAGCACGCCGGCCAGCAGCGCCGAGGCGATGGCCATCGGGATGCGGTTCATCACGCGCTCGAACCAGCCGGTGGCGCCGGCCAGCACGATCAGCAGCGCGCAGACGACGAAGGCGCCGACCGCCTCGCCCATGCCATGGCCCGCGCCGGCCACCGCCAGCACCGCGGCGCCGGGCGTGCTCCAGGCGATCATCACGGGCTTGCGCCACCACAGCGAGGGCAGCACCGAGGCCAGCCCCATGCCGATGCCCAGCGCCCACATCCACGAGGCCACCATCTCGGGCGTGGCGCCGAAGGCCTGCGCGGCCTGGAACACGATGGCCACCGAACTCGTGAAACCGACGAGCACGGCGACGAAGCCGGCGGTGAAGGCGGAAAGGCTCAGGTCCTTGAAGAAACGCATCGCGCGATTGTGCCGGGCCGCCCGCGCCGGCTCGCCCTGGCCGAACGATGGTCAACAATTCTCGATCGATATGTCGACCATCGGGCACGAGGCTTGCAGGCGGCCTGGGCATGACGACACGCTGGCCCGAACTGCTGCCCTCGCACGACCGCTTCGACTACCGGCCGATCACGCGCCGGCCCGACTACCGCTGGCCCAACGGCGCGCGGCTCGCGGTCTACCTCGGCTTCAACCTCGAGCACTTCGCCTTCGGCGACGGGCTGGGCGCCTGCCTCGGCCCGGCCTCGCCGCAGCCCGACGTGCTCAACCACGGCTGGCGCGAGTACGGCAACCGCGTGGGCGCCTGGCGCTGCCTCGAGCTGTTCGACGCGCTCGCGCTGCCAACGGGCGCGCTGGTCAACACGGCCCTGTACGACCACTGCCCGGAACTGGTGCAGGCGGTGGTGGCGCGCGGCGACGAGCTGATCGGCCATGGCCACAGCAATGCCGAGCGCCAGGGCGCGCTCGGCGAAGACCACGAACGCGCGCTGCTGGTGCGCTGCCGCGAACGCATGGCGCGCGAGAGCGGGCAGGCGCCCGCGGGCTGGCTGTCGCCGTGGATCTCCGAGAGCCCGCTGACGCCCGACCTGCTGGCCGAGACCGGCTACGGCTACACGCTCAACTGGTGCCACGACGACCAGCCGGTGCGCATGCGCACGCGCGGCGGTGGCGCGATCTGGTCGGTGCCCTATCCGCAGGAGCTCAACGACATCCCGATGATCGTGGGCCGGCTGATGGACGCGAAGGACTTCTGCGCGATGGTGCGCGACAACTTCGAGGAGATGCTGCTGCAGTCGCGCGCCCAGCCGCTGGTGATGGGCCTCGCGCTGCATCCCTACATCGTGGGCCAGCCCTACCGGCTGCGCCATCTGCGCGGCGTGCTGACGCAGCTGGCGCTCGCGCGCGACCGCGGCGAGATCTGGTTCACCACGCCCGGCGCGATCGCCGCGCACATGGCACGGCTCGCGCAGGAGCGGCCGGACGACTTCCGCTGAGGCGCGCGGGCCGGCCTCAGATCTCGATCTTCGAGCCCAGCTCCACCACCGCGTTGTTCGGCAGCCCCAGGAAGGCGGCCGCGCCGCTCGCGTTGTGGTGCATCTGCGCGAACAGCTTCTCGCGCCAGGGCGCCATGCCGCTGCCCAGCGTGGGGATCACGACGTCGCGCGAGAGGAAGTAGCTGGTCAGCATCGGCTCGAGCTGGCAGCCGCGCAGGCGCGCGTTGTCGAGCGCGCGCGGCAGGTCGATGTCGTTCTTGAAGCCGTAGTGCACGATCACCTGCCAGCAATGGCGGCCCAGCGGCTCGATCTCGATGCGCTTGTCCATCGGGATCCACGGCACCTCGTGGTTGCGCACGGTGACGAACAGGTTCTGCTCGTGCAGCACCTTGTTGTGCTTGAGGTTGTGCAGCAGCGCATTGGGCACCACGCCGGGCTCGGCCGTGAGGAACACGGCGGTGCCGTCCACGCGCACCGGCGGGTTCTCGAACACCGAATCGAGGAAGGCCTTCAGCTCGATCGCATCGGAGCGCTGCACCTCGCCCATGAGGCGGCGCCCTTCCTTCCAGGTGATCATGAGCACGAACACCGCGCCGCCGATCACCAGCGGGAACCAGCCGCCCTCGGGCAGCTTGAGCAGGTTCGACGCGAAGAACATGAAGTCGATGAAGAAGAAGGCCGCGGTCGAGGCGATGCACAGCGCCAGCGGCAGCTTCCAGGCGTAGCGGATCACGAAGAAGGTCAGCACCGTGGTGATCAGCATGTCGGTGGTCACGGCGATGCCGTAGGCCGCGGCCAGGCTGCTCGAGGAGCGGAACATGACCACCGCCAGCACGATCGCCACGAACAGGCCCCAGTTGACCAGCGGGATGTAGATCTGGCCGGCCGTGCGCACGCTGGTGTGCTCGATGTTCAGGCGCGGCAGGTAGCCGAGCTGGATCACCTGGCGCGTGACGCTGAAGGCGCCGGTGATCAGGGCCTGCGAGGCGATCACCGTGGAGGCGGTGGCCAGCAGCACCAGCGGAATCAGCGCCCACTCGGGCGCCATCATGAAGAACGGGTTCTTCACCGCCTCGGGGTTGGCCAGGAGCAGCGCGCCCTGGCCGAAGTAGTTGAGGATCAGCGCCGGCATCACCACGGTGAACCAGGCGATGCGGATCGGCGCCTTGCCGAAGTGGCCGAGGTCGGCGTACAGCGCCTCGGCGCCGGTCACGCACAGCACGATGGCGCCCAGCAGGATGAAGCTGGTGCCGGGGTTGTCCCAGATGAACTTGAGTGCGTAGAACGGGCTCAGGGCCTTCAGGATCTCGGGGTGATCGACGATGTGCCACACGCCGAGCACCGCCAGCGCCAGGAACCACACCACCGTGATCGGCCCGAAGAAGCGGCCGATGCCCGCGGTGCCGTGCTTCTGCACCGCGAACAGGCAGAACAGCACCACCAGGGTGATCGGGATCACGTAGTGCTTGAAGTGCGGCGACACCACCTCCAGGCCCTCGACCGCCGACAGCACCGAGATCGCCGGCGTGATGACCCCGTCGCCGTAGAACAGCGAGGTGCCGAAGATGCCGATCACCAGCAGCAGGTGGCGCAGCCGCGGCTTGTCGGCCACGGCGCGCGAGGCCAGCGCCAGCATCGCGACCAGGCCGCCCTCGCCCTCGTTGTCGGCACGCAGCACGAGCACCACGTACTTGAGCGAGACGATGGTGGTGAGCGTCCAGACGAACATCGAGAGGATGCCGTAGACGTTCTCGACGGTGAAGGGAACGTGGCCGTGGCCGAAGACTTCCTTGACGGCATACAGCACGCTGGTGCCGATGTCGCCATAGACGACGCCGATGGCGCCGACGATCAGGCCGGCGGAGAGGGATTTGGGGGCTGACACGAGGTCGATGGGAAAAGGGCCGGCGGCTCGCGATGACGACGCATCAGGTATGCCAGGGGGCGCGCATCGGCGGACGGTGGCATCCGCCGCGCCTCGATCCTCGCCCTCGCCGCCCTTTGATTTCCGTTGCTGTGGGGCCGCTATTCTGCCGTCACCCGCGCGGGCCGCAAACACGGCGCGCGGTGGGGGTCATTCGTAGACTTCGGCGTCCGGGTCGGTGGCTTCCATCTCGTAGCTGGCGGCGACCATCGCGAGCCGGCCGACCACGCCGTACATGTAGAAGCGGTTGGGCGCGCTGGCGCCGGGCTTGGCACCGGGCTGCGGCAGGTGCGCGCTTTCGGAGAAGGCCAGCGGCACGAAGCTCGCGCCGGGCAGCTTGAGGTTCTCGTCGGGCGCGCTGTCGGCATGCACGCGGTAGAAGCCGCCGACCACGTAGCGGTCCATCATGTAGACCACGGGCTCGGCCACGCCGTTGTGCACGCGCTCGTTGGTCAGCACGCCTTCCTGCACGATGATCTCGCCGGGCTCGCGCGCACCGGCCGGCCGGGCCGCCGCGGCGCGCACCTTGCCCGCCAGGCCCTCGACCTCCTTGGCATCGCGCACCGTCAGCACGCGCGGGCCCTCGGCGCCGCTCTGGCCCTTGACCACCACGAAGGGCTTCTCGTTGATGCCGTATTCCTTGTACTTGCGGCGCACCTTGGTCAGCACCGCGTCGACGTGGCTGGTCAGCACGTCGAGGCCGCGGCCCTCGGCCAGGTCGACGCCGTCGGCGCGCGCGTAGATCGGGTTGATGAGCCAGGGATCGATGCCCAGCAGCTTGCCGAAGCGCTTGGACAGTTCCTCGTAGCTGTGCAGGTGGTTGCTCTTGCGGCGCACCGACCAGCCCGCGTGCAGCGGCGGCAGCAGGTACTGCTCGTGCAGGTCCTCGAGGATGCCCGGCGTGCCCGCCGAGAGCGAGTTGTTCAGCAGGATGGTGCAGGGATCGAAGTTCTTCAGGCCCAGGCGGCGCTTGGTGCGCACCACCGGCTCGAGCGTGACGGTGTCGCCGTGCGGCAGCTCGATCTTCTTGGGCGACTTGATCGCCGGATCGATCGAGCCCACGCGCACGTTGAGCCCGGCCATGTGGAAGATCCGCACCATCTGCGCCACGTTGGCCAGGTAGAAGGTGCTGTTCTTGGCGTTGTTCTCGGGAATCACCAGCAGGTTGCGCGCCTCGGGACAGATCTTCTCGATCGCGGCCTGCGCGGCCTGCACCGCCAGCGGCAGCATTTCCTTGGTGAGGTTGTTCCAGCCGCCGGGGAAGAGGTTGGTGTCGACCGGCGCCAGCTTGAAGCCCGCGTTGCGGATGTCGACCGCGCTGTAGAACGGCGGCGTGTGCTCCATCCATTCGAGCCGGAACCAGCGCTCGATGGCGGGCATCGAGTCGAGCACCCGCTGCTCCAGTTCGTTGATCGGGCCGGTCAGGGCTGTGACGAGATGCGGAACCATGCGGCGGCCTTCTTTGTTTTCTACTTAAAGGTATGCGGGATTCTAGGATTTGGGGACGAGCCCCCCGATGACAAGCACCATGGCCTACGTGGAATCCACACGCGCCGCGCGCCTTCGAGGCGCAAGAAAGACCTGGCACACGGGGGCATGCCAGGCCCGCCCCCTCAGGTCCGGACTTCGCCCTGCCCCAGCACCACGTACTTGAGCGAGGTCAGCCCTTCGATGCCCACCGGTCCGCGGGCGTGGAACTTGTCGGTGCTGATGCCGATTTCGGCGCCCAGGCCGAACTCGAAACCGTCGGCGAAGCGTGTGCTCGCATTGACCATGACGCTGGCCGAATCGACCTCGCGCAGGAAACGCTGGGCATTCACGTGGTCGCGCGTGACGATCGCGTCGGTATGGTGGCTCGAGTAGTGGTTGATGTGCGCGATGGCCTCCTCGAGGCCCGCCACCACCTTGATGCTGATCACCGCGGCCAGGTATTCCTCGGACCAGTCCGATTCGACCGCGTCGACCACCTTTGCTCCCGGATCGATAGCACCATCGGCGCGCAGGATCTGGGCTGCGGCCGGATCGCAGCGCATCTCGACGCCCTTGGCGGCGAAGACGGCGCCGATCTTCGGCAGGAAGTCCTCGGCCACCGAGGCCGCCACCAGCAGGCCTTCGGCCGCGTTGCAGGGGCTGTACTTCTGGGTCTTGGCGTTGTCGACGATGCGCAGCGCCATGCCGAACTCGGCCGTGTCGTCGACGTAGACGTGGCAGTTGCCGTCCAGGTGCTTGATGACCGGCACCTTGGCGTCGCGGCTGATGCGCTCGATCAGGCCCTTGCCGCCGCGCGGAATGATCACGTCGACGAACTGCGGCATCGCGATCAGCTGGCCGACGGCCTCGCGGTCGGTGGTCTGCACCAGCTGCACCGCCTCGACCGGCAGGCCGGCCTCGGCCAGCGCCTCGGACACCAGCAGGGCCAGCGCCTTGTTCGATTCGATGGCCTCCGAGCCGCCGCGCAGGATGGCGGCGTTGCCCGACTTGATCGCCAGGCTCGCGGCCTCGATGGTCACGTTGGGGCGGCTCTCGTAGATCATGCCGAAGACGCCGATCGGCACGCGCATCTGGCCGACGCGGATGCCGCTGGGCTGCTGCTTCATGCCGATGATCTCGCCGATCACGTCGGCCATGCCCGCGAGCTGCTCGCAGCCGAGGGCGACGGTCTCGATCACCTTGGGCCCGAGCTTCAGGCGATCGACCATCGGGGCCGACAGGCCGGCGGCCGTGGCGCGCTCGAGGTCCTTCTGGTTGGCCGTGGCCAGCACCGCGCCGGCTTCGCGCAAGCGCCGGGCCAGCGCCTTCAACGCTACGTTTTTGGTAGCTGCATCCGCTCGCGCCATGAGGGCGGCGGCCGTTTTTGCCTGCAGACCCAGGGTCTGCATGTGTTCACTGACATTGAACGCGTTCATGGCCGGCATTTTCCCACGCCAACCCTGCGGGCGGCTGACGCCGGGAATTCAGGCGCGGCGCGGTGCCGCGGCGCCACCGTTGCCGCAGGCCCGGCACAGCATCAGCGCCAGCCGCTGCAGCGCCTGCCAGCCGCTGGCCGGCCAGTCGGGCTGCTTCAGGCCCTTGACGATGCCGTCGACCAGGTGCGCCGCGCGCAGCAGCCGCGCCAGCATGCGGTCGTCCAGCCGCGGCAGCACGCGCTCGAAGGCGCGCTCGCGCGGGCCCCAGATGCGGTTCTCGCGCAGCGCCATCGGCAGCGGCCGGCCCGCGGCCATGGCGTCCTTCACGCGCTTGAGCGCGCGGATGTCCTCGGCCAGCGTGTAATGCACCAGCACCTCGGCCTCGCCCTCGGCCTGCAGGCCGTCGAGCATGCGCGCCACGCGCTGCGGATTGCCGCCGAGCACGGCCTCGGACAGCTTGAAGACGTCGTAGCGCGCGACGTTGTTGACCGCGCCCTCGACCTCTTCCCAGCCGAGCTCGCCGCCCGGATGCAGCAGCGCGAGCTTCTGGATCTCCTGGTGCGCCGCGAGCAGGTTGCCCTCGACGCGGTCGGCGAAGAACTGCAGCGTGCGCTGGCCCTCGTCGCCGGGCTTCACGCGCTGGCCCTGCAGCGCGAGGCGCTGCGCGATCCACTGCGGCAGCGCGGCGCGCTCGATCGGGTCGACCTGGATGCTGGCGCCGTTGTTCTCGAGCGCCGAGAACCAGGCGCCGGTGCGCGTGGCCTTGTCCAGCCGCGGCAGCATCACCAGCGTGAGCGTGCTGTCGTTGGCGGCCGCGCCCCCGGCGATCTGCTGCAGCGCGGCACTGCCGTCCTTGCCGGGCTTGCCCGAGGGGATGCGGATCTCGACCATCTGCTTGTCGGCGAACAGCGAGAGCGATCCCCCGGCCGCGAGCACCGCGCTCCAGTCGAAGTGCGCGCCGGCCACGGTGTACGAGCTGCGCTCGGTGTAGCCCTGCGCGCGCGCCGCCGCGCGGATGGCGTCGGCCGCCTCCTGCGCGAGCAGCGGCTCGTCGCCGTGGATCGTGTAGAGCGGCTTCAGCCCCTTCTGCAGGTGGGCCGAAAGCTGGGCGCTGGCAAGCTGCATCGCGTCAGCGGCCGGTCACAGCGTCTTCACCGCCCCGAGGCGGCGCACCAGCTGCTGCGCGATGTCGACCTGCATGTCGCGGAACAGCAGGTCGGCCTCGCCTTCCTTGGCCAGCGCATTGGTCTCGTTGAAGGTCAGGTCGCGCGTCTGCATGAGCTCGGTGGCCGCCAGCAGGTCCTTGCCGCCCTGCGCATGCAGCCGGAAGCGCACCTTGAGCACGAGCTGGATCTCGCGCAGCAGGCCGACCGAGTTGGTCGACACCACCAGCCGCTCGCGGTCCTCGCCGAGGATGTCGAGCACCGCCTCGGCGCTCTTGTCGTCGCCCGGCAGCAAGGTCACCGTGCCCGCCGCGCGCAGGTTGCGGCGGATCTGGTTGACCAGCGCCGAGTTGCCCGAGACCGCGATCGACTTGAAGGCGAAGACCGGCGGCTTGCGCAGCTCGAAGCCGCAACCGGTCAGGCCCAGCGAGGCGCCGCCGGCCGCCAGGCCCAGGAGGAAGCCGCGGCGCGGCAGCGAGACAGTGCGGATGTTCATGCTTGGCTTGTTCAAATGACCACGTTGACCAGGCGGCCCGGCACCACGATCACGCGCTTGGCGCTCGCGCCCGGCGCGAAGGTGGTGAAGTCCTCGCAGGCCAGCGCGAGCTTCTCGATCTCGTCCTTGGAGGCGCCGGCCGGCACCAGCAGCTTGCCGCGCAGCTTGCCGTTGACCTGCAGCATCAGCTCGATCTCGTCCTGCGCCAGCGCATCGACGTCGACCGTGGGCCAGGGCGCGTCGAGCAGGGCGCCGAGCGCCCGGTCGTAGCCGAGCTCGGTCCACAGCTGCTGGGCGATGTGCGGCGTGGCGGGATAGAGGCAGCGCAGCAGGATGCCGAAGCCTTCGTGCAGCGCGGCCGCGTCGCCCGCGCTGCCGTCGGACTTGAAGCCCTCGAGCGCGTTGAGCAGCTTCATCGCGCCCGACACCACGGTGTTGTATTGCATGCGCTGGTAGTCGTAGTCGACCTGGCGCAGCACGGTGTGCACCTCGCGGCGCAGCGCCTGGGCCGGCTTGCCGTAGGCCGGCTTGCTGCCCGCGGCGGCCGCGAGCCCCGACTGCGCCGCGCCGAAATTCCACACGCGGCGCAGGAAGCGGTAGCTGCCCTCGACGGCCGCGTCGTTCCACTCGAGCGTGGCTTCGGGCGGCGCCGTGAACATGGTGTACAGGCGCGCGGTGTCGGCGCCGTACTTCTCGATCAGGTCCTGCGGGTCGACGCCGTTGCGCTCGCTCTTGCCCATCTTGCCGACGCCGCCGTACTCGACCTTGGTGCCGTCGGCCGCGGTGCCGCCGACGATGCGGCCCTGCGCGTCGAGCTCGGGCGTGACTTCCGAGGGCGGGAAGTAGTCCTTGCCGCCCTTCTCGTTGCGCGCGTAGAAGATCTGGTTGAGCACCATGCCCTGGGTCAGCAGCTTGCTGAAGGGCTCGTCGGCCTTCACCAGGCCGAGGTCGCGCATCACCTTGGTCCAGAAGCGCGCGTACAGCAGGTGAAGAATGGCGTGCTCGATGCCGCCGATGTACTGGTCCATCGGCATCCAGTAGTCGGCGCCCTCGGCCACCATCGCCTGGTCGTTCTTCGGATCGCAGTAGCGCATGAAGTACCACGACGAATCGACGAAGGTGTCCATCGTGTCGGTCTCGCGCCGCGCGGCCTTGCCGCACACCGGGCACACCACGCCGGCATGGAAGCCTTCGTGCTTGTTCAGCGGATTGCCGGAACCGTCGGGCACGCAGTCGGTGGGCAGCACCACCGGCAGGTCCTTCTCGGGCACCGGCACCGCGCCATGCTCCTCGCAATGGATGATCGGGATCGGCGTGCCCCAGTAGCGCTGGCGGCTCACGCCCCAGTCGCGCAGGCGCCAGGTGGTCTGCAGCTCGCCCAGGCCCTTCTGGCCCAGCGCATGCGCCACTGCGGCCACGGCCTCCTTGTACGACATGCCGCTGAAGTTGTCGGAGTTGATGGTCACGCCGCGCTGCTTGTCGCCGTACCAGTCCTGCCACTTGTGATAGTCGAAATGCGGTTCGTCGTCGACCAGCACCACCTGGATGATCTCGATGCCGTACTTGTTGGCGAAGGCGAAGTCGCGCTCGTCGTGCGCGGGCACGCCCATCACGGCGCCGTCGCCGTAGCCGATCAGCACGTAGTTGCCGACCCACACCGGCACCTGCTCCTCGGTGATCGGGTGCGTCACGGTCAGGCCCGTGGGCACGCCCTTCTTCTCCTGCGTGGCGAGCTCGGCCTCGGTGGTGCCGCCGCTCTTGCATTCCTCGATAAAGGCCGCGACCTTGGGATCGAGCGTGGCGGCATGCGCGGCCAGCGGATGCTCGGGCGCGACGGCGCAGAAGGTCACGCCCATGATGGTGTCGGCGCGCGTGGTGAACACGTACATGCGGCCGTCCTGGATCGGCTGGCCGTCGGCGCCCTGGATGTCATGGGTGAAGGCGAAGCGCACGCCCTCGCTCTTGCCGATCCAGTTCTCCTGCATCAGCTTGACGCGCTCGGGCCAGCCCGGCAGCTTGTGCTGGGTGTGCTCGAGCAGTTCCTCGGCGTAGTCACTGATCTTCAGGTAGTAGCCCGGGATCTCGCGGCGCTCGACCGTGGCGCCGGTGCGCCAGCCCTTGCCGTCGATCACCTGCTCGTTGGCCAGCACGGTCTGGTCGACCGGGTCCCAGTTCACGACCTGGGTCTTGCGGTAGGCGATGCCCTTCTCGAGCATCTTCAGGAACAGCCACTGGTTCCACTTGTAGTAGCTCGGATCGCAGGTGGCGATCTCGCGGCTCCAGTCGATCGCCAGGCCCATGGCCTGGAGCTGGCCCTTCATGTAGGCGATGTTCTCGTAGGTCCACTTGGCCGGCGGCACGCCGTTCTTCAGCGCCGCGTTCTCGGCCGGCAGGCCGAAGGCGTCCCAGCCCATGGGCATCAGCACGTTGTAGCCGCTCATGCGCAGGTAGCGCGTGAGCATGTCGTTGATCGTGTAGTTGCGCACGTGGCCCATGTGCAGCTTGCCGCTGGGGTACGGCAGCATCGAGCAGGCGTAGTACTTCTTGCGGCTCGCGTCCTCGGTCACGCGGTAGGCATCGGCGGCGCTCCATTGCGCCTGGGCAGCGGACTCGACGTCGCTGGGTTTGTAGCTGGGGTTCATGACGGGGCTTCGGCAGGAGCCCGGCGCGGGGCGGCCGGGAAGGCGGATTATCGCGCCCCGGCCGCCGGGCTCCCGCCGGGCCGGGCCATTCAGCCGGCTTTGGGTGCCGGCCGCCGGTCGGGCGGCGGCGCGGGCGTCCATTCGTCGCCGTACAGCTCGGGCTCGGCATAGGCCTCGATGTTGGCGAAATGCCGCTCGAAGTCCTCGCGGTAGAACAACCCCGCGATGCCCGCGGCCAGCCGCTTGGCGCCGTCGCTGATGGCCGGGATGTCGCCCGAGACCGTGCCGTGCGAGAGCGCGGCCGGATAGCAGAAGCAGTGGATGCGCGCCAGCCCCGGGCACGCGTCCGCCACCCGTTCCTTGAACTCGAACACCGGGCCCAGGTCGGGCGAATCGGCCAACTCCTGGTCCTCCTCGCCGGGCGCGGGTACGAAGCGCTCCTTCCAGGTCCGCACATGGGGCGCGATGGCGGCGAACTCGGGGCGCGCGGCCCAGTCGACCTTGAAGCCGGTCGAGACGATCAGGAAGTCGAACTCGAAATTCGCGCGCGGCGTCGCCACGCGGATCGCGCCGTCGCCGGCCAGCGCCACCGCCTCGACCGGGCAGCCGAAGTTGAAGAAGGCGTTGGCGAAGTGCGACACGCGCAGGGTGCTGCCGTGCGGCGGCGGCACGTTGAGCCGGTTGATGTAGTGGCGCACGCGCCACTTGTGCGCGTCGGGCAGGTCGTAGTGCCCCTGGGTCAGGCCCGGCACGCCGGCGCCCTTGCCCTTGTTGACGCGCGGCAGGTCGAGGCGGCGGATCAGCAGCTCGACGCTGTGGGCGCCGGCCTCCAGCGCGGTGGCGGCGCTGTCCATGGCCGAGGAGCCCGCGCCGATCACGCCCAAGCGCAGCCCGGCGAGCCGGCCGTAGTCCATGGCGTCGGACGAATGCGCCCAGCGCTCGCGCGGCAGGCGGCCCACGAAATCCGGCACCGCCGGGCCGCCGAGGCCGTCGCGCCCGGTGGCCAGCACCACGCGGCGCGCGAACACGCGCCGCGCGCCGGCCGGCGTGCGCAGGTCCAGCCGCACCAGCGCGCCGCCGGCCTCGGGCACGATCGCCGTGACCGCGCAGTCGTTGCGCACCTCGAGCGCCATCACGCGCCGGTACCAGCGCAGGTAGTCCATCCATTGCAGCCGCGGGATCTTGTCGAGCGCGGCCCAGGCGGCGCTGCCGTGCTGCGCCTCGAACCAGGCGCGGAAGCTCAGCGCCGCGAGCCCCAGCGCCGGGCCGGTGAGTTCCTTCGGCGAGCGCAGCGTCTCCATGCGTGCGGTGGTGGCCCAGGGCCCTTCGAAACCCTCGGGCGCGCGATCGAACACCACGGCACGGATGCCCTGGTGGGCCAGCGCGGCCGCCGCGGCCAGCCCGGCCTGCCCGCCGCCGACGATGGCCACGTCGAGCACCGCCTCGCCCTCGTGTTCGCAGGGCGGCATCCAGGCGCGGGCGCGCCAGCCCAGGATGTCGAGGTCGCGCGCGAGCCGGCGCTCGAGCGCGGGCAGTCCTTCGGCATCGGAAGCGGGGGGCGGGGAACCCGCGGCGGCGTGGGGAGTCGTCTCTGTCATGGAGGGCGTGCAGTGTAGAGAGTCGCGGGGCGCGCACGAGCGTACCGCTGGCCCGGATTTCGCATGCCACAATGATTTCAGACCAAGGGACAGCATGGGCAGCAGCAGCAACGGCAGCAAGAGCGATGACTGGTGGCGCGGCGCGGTGATCTACCAGATCTATCCGCGCAGTTTCATGGACAGCAACGGCGATGGCATCGGCGACCTGCCCGGCATCACGGCGCGGCTGCCGCACGTGGCCTCGCTCGGGGTCGACGCGATCTGGGTCTCGCCCTTCTTCCGTTCGCCGATGAAGGACTTCGGCTACGACGTGGCCGACTACCGCGCGGTCGACCCGATGTTCGGCACCCTGGCCGACTTCGACGCCATGCTCGCGCGGGCGCACGAGCTGGGCCTGAAGCTCATCATCGACCAGGTGCTCTCGCACACCTCCGACCAGCACGCCTGGTTCGCCGAGAGCCGCGCGAGCCGCGACAACCCCAAGGCCGACTGGTACGTGTGGGCCGACCCCAAGCCCGACGGCACGCCGCCCAACAACTGGCTCTCGGTCTTCGGCGGGCCGGCCTGGCAATGGGATTCGCGCCGCCGCCAGTACTACCTGCACAGCTTCCTGGCCGAGCAGCCCGATCTCAACTTCCATTGCCCCGCGGTGCAGGACGCGCTGCTCGGCGAGGTCGGCTTCTGGTGCGAGCGCGGCGTCGACGGCTTCCGCTTCGACGCCTGCAACCACCAGTTCCACGATGCCCTGCTGCGCAGCAACCCGCCGGCCTCGGCGCAGTCGGTGGGCGAGGTCAGCACGGTGCGCGCCGACAACCCCTATGCGATGCAGCAGCACCTGTACGACAAGAGCCAGGGCGAGAACCTGCTGTTCCTCGAGCGGCTGCGCGCCCTGCTCGACCGCCACGGCGCGGTCGCGCTCGGCGAGGTCGGCGACGAGAACGCGCCGCCCGTGATGGCGCAGTACACCGCGCGCGACCGGCGCCTGCACCTGGCCTACAGCTTCAGCCTGCTGACCGCCGACCACACGGCGAAGCACCTGCGCCAGCAGGTCGAGGCGCTCGACCGCGCGCTCGCGGCCACCGGCGGCTGGGGCTGCTGGGCGGTGTCGAACCACGACGTGCCGCGCGTGGCCACGCGCTGGAGCGACGGCGGCGCGCCCGATGCGCGGCGCGACCGGCTGTGGCTCGCGCTGCTGCTGTCGCTGCGCGGCAGCGCCGGCATCTACCAGGGCGAGGAACTGGGCCTGCCCGAGGCCGAGGTGCCGTTCGAGCTGCTGCAGGACCCCTACGGCCGCGCCTTCTGGCCCGAGTTCAAGGGCCGCGACGGCTGCCGCACGCCGATGCCCTGGCGCGGCGACGATGCGCAGGGCGGCTTCACCATCGGCACGCCGTGGCTGCCGATGTCCCCAGCGCACCTGCCGCTGGCGGTCGATCGCCAGCAGGCCGATCCCGATTCGATGCTGGCCTTCAGCCGCTCGATGCTGCATTGGCGCCGCGCGCAGCCATTGCTGCACACGGCCGCCATCGCCTTCTTCGACGCGCCCGAACCGGTGCTGTGGTTCGAGCGGCGCGAGGGCGCGCGTTCACTGCAGGCCGTGTTCAACCTCGGCCCGGCGCCGATGTCGATCGTGCTGCGCGACGAGCTGCGGCCGCTGGTCGATGCACCGCTGGCCTCGAGCGCGACGCTCGGCGGCCCCGAAGGGCGCACGCTCGCGCTGGCGCCCTTCGGTGCCTTCTTCGGCGAGCCCGCCGCCCATCCCACCACCGATTGATTGGTCGCTCACGCCATGGCCCCGACGCAGTTGCCCGAAGCCGAAGTCCATGCGCTGATGCGCGCCGAGCACGGCAACCCCTTCGGCGTGCTCGGCCCGCACGAGACCTCGCGCGGCCTGGTGGTGCGTGCGCTGCTGCCCGGCGCGCAGGGCGTGACGGTGCTGCATGCGCGCACCGGCTGGCCGCTGGCCACGCTCGAGCGGCACGAGGGCTCCGACATCTTCGCGGGCCTGGTGCCCGCGGCCGAGGCGCGCATGGGCTACGCGTTCCAGGTCGACTGGGGCTCGCACGTCTCGCGCATCGACGACCCCTACCGCTTTCCCTTCGTGCTCGGCGACACCGACGTCTGGCTGCTGGCCGAGGGCACGCACCTGCGGCCCTGGGAGCGCCTGGGCGCGCACCTGCGCGAGATGGACGGCGTCAAGGGCGTGGCCTTCGCGGTCTGGGCGCCGAATGCGCGCCGCGTGTCGGTGGTCGGCGACTTCAACAACTGGGACGGCCGGCGCCACATGATGCGGCTGCGCCGCGAATGCGGCGTGTGGGAGGTCTTCGCGCCGCACGTGGCGGTGGGCGATGCCTACGAGTTCGAGATCCTGTCGGCGCAGGGCGAGCTGCTGCGCAAGGCCGACCCCTTCGCCTTCTCGTCGCGGCTGCGGCCCGACACCGCCTGCGTGGTGCGCCCGCTGCCGCCGGTCGCCACCATGCCCGCGGGCCGCGCCAAGGCCAACGGGCGCGACGCGCCGATCAGCATCTACGAGGTGCACCTGGGCTCGTGGCGGCGCAAGAACGGCCACGAATGGCTGGACTACATCGAGCTCGCCGACACCCTGGTGCCCTACGTGCGCGACCTCGGCTTCACGCACATCGAGCTGCTGCCCATCACCGAGCATCCGTTCGACGGCTCCTGGGGCTACCAGCCGATCGGCCTCTATGCGCCGACCTCGCGCTTCGGCACCCCGAGCGACTTCCGTTTCTTCGTGGCCGCGGCCCATGCGGCCGGGCTCGGCGTGATCCTCGACTGGGTGCCCGCGCACTTCCCGACCGACGCGCACGGCCTGGGCCGCTTCGACGGCACGGCGCTGTACGAGTACGCCGATCCGCGCGAGGGTTTCCACAACGACTGGAACACGCTGATCTTCAACTGGTCGCGCACGGAGGTGCGCAACTACCTCGTGGGCAACGCGCTGTACTGGCTCGAGCGCTACGGCATCGACGGCCTGCGCGTGGATGCCGTGGCCTCGATGCTCTACCGCGACTACAGCCGCGGGCCCGGCGAATGGGTGCCGAACGCGCAGGGCGGGCGCGAGAACCTCGAGGCGATCGAGTTCCTGCGCCGCATGAACCGCGTGGTGGGCACCGAGCGGCCCGGCGCGGTGACGATCGCCGAGGAATCGACCAGCTTCCCCGGCGTGACGCGCCCGCCCGAGGACGGCGGGCTGGGCTTCCACTACAAGTGGAACATGGGCTGGATGAACGACACCCTGGCCTACGCGGGCAAGGACCCGCTGTACCGGCCGCATCACCACCGCGAGATCACCTTCGGGCTGATGTACGCGCACAGCGAGAACTTCGTGCTGCCGTTCTCGCACGACGAGGTGGTGCACGGCAAGGGCTCGATGATCGCGCGCATGCCGGGCGACGAATGGCAGAAGTTCGCGGGGCTGCGCAACCTGTACGGCTACCTCTGGGCCTATCCGGGGAAGAAGCTGCTGTTCATGGGGTGCGAGTTCGCGCAGGTGGCGGAGTGGAACGCGGACCGCAGCCTCGACTGGCATCTGCTCGAGCATGCATCGCATCAAGGGGTTCGGCGGCTGGTGCGGGATCTCAACAACGTGTATCGGCACTATCCGGCGTTGCACGAGCTCGACCATGAAGGGGCGGGGTTCGAGTGGCTGGTGCATGACGATACGGCGCAGTCGGTGTTTGCCTTTGTTCGTCGGGGGCGGGATGGGGCGTTTGTCGTGGCGGTTTGCAACTTCACGCCTGTGGTTCGGCATGGGTATCGGGTGGGGGTGCCTTGTTCGGGGTCCTATCGGGAGATCATCAATACCGATGGGGTTGTTTATGGGGGGAGTGGGGTGGGGAATGGGGTGGTTGCCAGTGAGGCTTTGGCTTGGCATGGGAAAGTCGACTCGGTGGTTGTTGACTTGCCGCCCTTGGCTACGTTGATGTGGGTGTTGGTTTGAATTTGAGTTGTTTGCCTTGCGACGGACAGTTGGCCGGGTCTCGCCCCGGCGGGCGACTTACTTTCTTTGTCTCGCCAAAGAAAGTAAGCAAAGAAAGGCGACCCCGCTGTCTGTGTCCCTCCGCTTCGCTGCGGGCAACCTGCGGTGCTCGGAGAAAGCGGGGGTCCGCA
>NZ_JBWKPN010000020.1:0-144637 GCF_059418265.1 Variovorax sp. GW821-FHT09B05 | reverse complement strand
CCCCCCCCCCCCCCCCCCCCCCCCCCCCCCCCCCCCCCCCCCCCCCCCCCCCCCCCCCCCCCCCCCCCCCCCCCCCGAGCCCGCCCCGTACGTATCGAGAAAGGGAAGACCATCATCAGAGCCTCTCGATCTCATGCGTACCGAACAACCCGTAAGGCCGGATCATCAGCACGATCACCAGCACCACGAAGGTCGCGAGCAGCTTGTATTCGCCACCGAGGTAGGACCCGGCCAGCGCCTCCACCAGCCCGATGAACAGCCCGCCCACCAGCGCGCCGAGCACGCTGTCCAGACCGCCCACGATCACCACCACCAGCACCGAGAGACCGAAGATCCCCATCGAGGAGGAGATGCCGCCGATCGCGCCGACCACGATGCCCGCGACCGCCGCGATCATGGCCGAGGCCATCCAGGCCAGTGAGAACACGCGCGGCACGTTGATGCCCATCATGTAGGCCGCGCCCTGGTCCGACGCCGTGGCACGCAAGGCCACGCCGCCGCGCCAGAAGCGGAACAGCAGCAGCACGAGCACGATCAGCACCAGCGCCGCGAGCGCGCCGTAGGCCACCTTGGGCGCGAGGAAGGCTTCGCCCACCATCACCGGCGCGCTCGGCATGAACTCCGGCAGCCGGCGCTGGTCGGCGGTCCAGACGATCTCGACCAGGCCCACCAGCACGGAGGCAAGGCCCACCGTCACCATGAAGGCCGAGATCGGCGGCTCGCCCAGCAGCGGGCGGATCATCGTGCGCTCGATCACCGCGCCCAGCAGCCCCGTGCCCAGCACCGAGCCCAGCACCGCGAGCCAGATCGGCAGCGAGAAGGTCGCGGCGAAGGCGAAGAACAGGTAGGCGCCGATCATCAGCATCTCGCCGATCGCGATGTTGACCACCCGCGTTGCCTTGTAGACCAGCACGAAGGCCAGCGCCGCGAGCGCATAGAGCCCGCCGCCGGCCAGGCCGGTCAGCGCGATCTCGAACAGGTAGGCCCAATCCATCACGCCACCGCCGTTGTCGTTGTAGCGGTGGCCTCCGCCTCGCCGCGCAGCCTGCGCCGCAGCTCGCCCACGTCGCCCGCGCCCAGGTAGGCGCGCACCACCTCGGGATCGGCCTGCACCTGCGCCGGCGTGCCCTGCGCGATCACCTGGCCGAAGTTGAGCACCACCACGTGGTCCGACAGGTCCATCACCATCCCCATGTCGTGCTCCACCATCAGCACCGTGATCCCCCATTCGCGACGCACGTCGAGGATGAAGCGCGCCATGTCCTCGGTCTCCTCGCGGTTCATGCCGGCCACCGGCTCGTCGAGCATCAGCACCTTGGGGCGCATCGCGAGCGCGCGCGCCATCTCCACGCGCTTCTGCAGGCCGTAGGGCAGGGCGGCCACGCTGGCATGGCGGATGTGGTCGATCTCGAGGAAGTCGATGATCCGCTCCTCGATGTCGCGGCGCAGCTCGGCCTCCTCGCGGCGCGCGCGGCCCAGGTAGAACAGCGCGTCGAACACGTTGGCCTTCAGGTGCACGTGGCGGCCGAGCTTGATGTTGTCGAGCACCGTCATGCCGCGGAACAGCGCGATGTTCTGGAAGCTGCGCGCCAGCCCGAGCGCGGCGCGCTTCGGTGCCGGCAACCGCGTGATGTCCGCGCCCTCGAAGACCACGCGGCCGGCGGTCGGCCGGTAGAAGCCCGAGACCGTGTTGAACAGCGAGGTCTTGCCCGCGCCGTTGGGGCCGATCACCGCGGTGATCGAGCCGGGTTGCACGTCGAAGCCCACGCCGCTGAGCGCCTTCACCCCGCCGAAGGCCAAGGTGAGCGCCTCCACGCGCAGCACGGGCGCGGCGGCGCTTCCGTCGGCGGGCGAGGTGGCGCGCGGGCGCTCGGTGTCGGCGTGCATGGCGTCGATTCGTGTCCTGTGTCCGGGCTTCTGAACGAGAAGAGAAAGAGCAGGTGAGCGATGCGCCGCCGCCTCAGGGTTCCTCCGGCATCCGCATCGCGGGCTACTTGCCCGTAGAATTTCTACTCCTCGGTAACGTTCGCGATCTTCCAGACGCGACTTCGCCGCGGCATCAGGACTTACCCCTGCGCGCAAACCCGGATCGCCCCATGACCCTCACCAAGCGCCGTGCCTCCGCCGCCAAGGCCTCTGCCACCGAGGCCGCCGACGAATCGCCCTGGGTGCCCTCGGCACAGCGCGCGATGCAGCGCGAACTCAAGCGCCAGGCCGTGCTGCAGACGGCGGCGCAGCTGTTCAACGAGCGCGGCTTCCATGCCACCTCGCTCGACGACATCGCCGAGCGGCTGCACGTGACCAAGCCCACGCTCTACTACTACGTGAAGAGCAAGGACGACATCCTGCTCGAGTGCGTGCGCGCCGCGCTGGGCATGATGCAGGAGGGCATCGACGAGGTGCGCCGCAACGGCGGCCGCGCGCTCGACCAGCTCATGGCCTGCATGCGCAGCTATTCGGCCATCGTTTGCGAGGAGTTCGGCAAGTGCGTGATCCGCATCGGCGAGGACCCGCTGCCCGAGCCGCTCAAGAAGGAGCTGCGCCGCCTCAAGGCCGGCATCGACCACGAGTTCCGCCGCCTGATCGACGAGGGCATCGCCGAGGGCTCGATCGCGCCCTGCGACCCGAAGATGGCCGCCTTCATGCTGGCCGGCGCGCTGAGCTGGATCGGCCGCTGGTACCGGCGCGACGGCGACCTCACACCGGAGCAAATCGCCGACCAGGCGATCGCGTTGCTGCTCAACGGGGTGCTGCAGCAGGTGCCCGCGGCACCGGCGCGGCGCAAGCCGCGCGCGACCGCCGCCTGAACTTCCCATGCCATGGAGCCGACAACGATGAATGACACCACCACCCCCGACACCCCGCTCGAGATCGGCCGCGAAGGCGCGGTCGCCACGCTGCGCTTCAACCGCCCGGCGGCGCTCAACGCCATCGACGTGCCGATGGCGCAGGCCTTCCTCGCGGCGGTGCGCGCCATCGCGGCCGACCGTTCGGTGCGCGCGGTGCTCCTGAGCGGCGCGGGCAAGGGTTTCATGGCCGGCGGCGACCTCGCGCTGCTGAGCGCCGATCCGCAGGGCGGCGCGGCCGCGCTGATCGGCCCGCTGCACGAGGCGCTGGAAGTGCTCGCCACCATCGACGCGCCGGTGGTCGCACAGGTGCACGGCGTGGCGGCCGGCGCGGGCCTGAGCCTGATGCTGCAGGCTGACTTCGTGCTCGCGGCCGAGGGCACGCGTTTCAACCTGGCCTACGTCAACATCGGCGCGAGCTGCGACGTCGGTGCCTCGTGGGCGCTGCCGCGCTGGGTCGGGCTGCGCCGCGCGCTCGAGATCGCGATGCTCGGCGACATGCTCGATGCGCCCGAGGCCGAGCGCATCGGCCTCATCAACCGCGTGCTGCCGGCCGATGCGCTGGCCGGCGAGGCGATGGCGCTGGCGCAGCGCCTGGCCAACGGGCCGACCGTGGCGCTGGGCCAGTTGCGGCGGCTGATGCGCGCCAGCTTCGAGCGCGAGCTGCCGGCGCAGCTCGCGGCCGAATCGGTGGCCTTCCAGATCTGCGCCGCGAGCCAGGATTTCCGCAGCGGCGTCGACGCCTTCTTCGCGAAGAAGCCGGCACGCTTCGAAGGCCGCTGATCCCTTTTCCTTTTCCCTTTTCGTTCATTTCATCCAGGAGCAGTTCATGACCTCACGCGAGATCTTCGTCGTCGGCAGCGCCCGCACGGCCATCGGCACCTTCGGCGGTTCGCTGAAGGACGTGCCCAACACCCAGCTGGCCACCACCGCGGTCAAGGCCGCGATCGAGCGCAGCGGCGTCGCGCCCGCGGCCATCGGCCACGTGGTGATGGGCAACGTGATCCCCACCGACACCAAGGACGCCTACCTCAGCCGCGTCGCCGCCATCGATGCCGGCTGCCCGATCGAGACGCCGGCCTTCAACGTCAACCGCCTCTGCGGCTCGGGCCTGCAGGCCATCGTCTCGGCGGCGCAGGCGATCGCGCTCGGCGACTGCGACATCGCGATCGGCGGCGGCTCCGAATCCATGAGCCGCGGCCCTTACTTCGACACCGCCGCGCGCTACGGCGCGCGCATGGGCGACGTGCAACTGGTCGACTACATGCTCGGCATCCTCCACGACCCGTGGGAGAAGATCCACATGGGCATCACGGCCGAGAACGTCGCCGCGCGCTACGGCATCACGCGTGAGCAGCAGGATGCACTGGCCGTGGCCAGCCAGCAGCGTGCCGCGGCCGCCATCGCCGCGGGCCGCTTCAAGGAGCAGATCGTTGCTGTCGAGGTCAAGACGCGCAAGGGCGTGGTGGTGTTCGACACCGACGAGCACGTGCGCGCCGACACCACGCTGGAGACGCTCGCCAAGATGAAGCCGGCCTTCAAGAAGGACGGCCTGGTCACGGCCGGCAATGCCTCGGGCATCAACGACGGCGCCGCCGCGCTGGTGCTGGCCGAGGGCGCGCGCGCGAAGGCCGAGGGCCTGAAGCCGCTGGCGCGGCTGGTGGGCTATGCGCACGCGGGCGTGGAGCCGGCCTACATGGGCATCGGCCCGGTGCCGGCCACGCGCAAGGTGCTCGAGCGCACCGGCCTCAAGGTCAGCGACTTCGACGTGATCGAGTCGAACGAGGCCTTCGCGGCCCAGGCCTGCGCGGTGATCCAGGAGCTGGGCTTCGACCCGGCCAAGGTCAATCCCAACGGCTCGGGCATCTCGCTGGGCCACCCGGTGGGGGCCACGGGCGCGATCATCGCGGTGAAGGCGATCGCCGAACTGCACCGCGTGCAGGGCCGCTATGCGCTGGTCACGATGTGCATCGGCGGCGGGCAGGGCATCGCCGCGGTGTTCGAGCGCGTCTGATCGCGGGGCGAGGAACAGAAGCCGGAGTGTGGCGGCATCCTCCACAAGGAGGAGGACCCGACGCCATGCCCCCGCTAATCTTCTGCCTGCCCGGAGAGGAGGAGCGAGTGATTCGAGGAGAGGACTCCGGGTGTGTGCAGCGCGTCGGGCGGGGTGGTCTGCCCGACGCGACATGCCTCTCATCAGACCGCTCTCTCCGGCTTCCCGCTTCGCCGCACCGCGCACAATGCAGCCCGTGCAGCACCGTCCCCCCATCCTCGTCGACGAATCCGAGATCGATTTCAGCGCGATCCGTGCCCAGGGCGCGGGCGGGCAGAACGTCAACAAGGTCTCGAGCGCGGTCCACCTGCGCTACGACATCCGCGCGAGCTCGCTGCCCGAGGACCTGAAGGAACGGCTGCTCGCGCTGCGCGACAGCCGCATCACGCAGGAGGGCGTGCTGGTGCTCAAGGCCCAGCAGCACCGCAGCCAGGAGATGAACCGCGCCGATGCCATCGCGCGCCTGCAGGCGCTGGTCGACAGCGTGGCGACGGTGCCGCGCGTGCGGCGCGCCACCAAGCCCACCTACGGTTCGAAGCAGCGCCGGCTCGAAGGCAAGAGCCAGCGCTCGCAGGTCAAGAGCCTGCGCGGACCGGTCCGGGGGGACTGAGCGGCGCCGTGTCGCCGCGCAGCCGCCGGATCTGCAGGGTCAGGCCCACCGCATAGAGCACCAGCAGCACGCCGGTGATCGCCTTGAGTTCGGGCGCATCGGGGCTCGCCAGCAGCGGTGCGCCGAGCGGCAGCCGCGTCAGCGTCTCGGTGAAGGTCGGAATCCAGTGGAACATGAAGGTGGCCGAGTAGGCCGCCAGCTCGGCATGGCGCGCGAAGCGCCCGAAGAGCCGTCCGCGCCCGGCCTGGAAGCCGATGGCCAGCGCCAGCAGGGTCACGATGCCCAGCACGTGCGGCCGGCCGAAGCCGCCATGCTGGAAGATGCCGAAGCCCGTGAGGCAGGTCAGCACCGTGGTCCAGACGTAGAGCCGGCCGAGGCCGGTGCGCCAGGAGATCTCCTTGTGGCGGATCAGGGCCATCGCCCCGGCCCCCAACGCCACCAGGCTGATCGCCGTGTGGACGATCCCCAACGAAGTCAACCCCAGCCAGACCGTTGCCGCCATGTGCTGCTCCTCATGTTTCGTGGTGCGCGCGATTCTGTCGTGTTCGGCCGGTTTTGGGGAGGGGCCGGTTAAGTCCCGCTTAAACCTGCGTCATGGAGCTGCTTGCACAATCGAGCCCATGACCGCTTTCCCCATGCACTGGCGGCCCGCGCGGGCCGTCGCCCTCTCGCTGGCGCTGGCCGCGGGGCTGCTGGCCGGATGCGGACCCGAGCGCTCCGCGCCGGCGAGCGCGGCGGCCGGCGTGGCGCCCGAGCTCAAGTGGGAGGAGCTGATCCCCAAGAGCTGGGACCCGACCCAGCGCTACCGCAACATCAGTCTCGAATCGCTGCGCGACAACGACCCGCGCGCGATCCAGATGCTCGACGAGATGCGCGCGGTCTGGGACAACGCGCCGGTGAACGTGGCGCTCGACGGCGTCGACGGCCGCCTGACCGGCTTCGTGGTGCCGCTGGACGCCTCGCCCGACGGCATCCGCGAGTTCCTGCTGGTGCCGTACTTCGGCGCCTGCATCCACACGCCGCCGCCGCCGGCCAACCAGATCGTGCGCGTGATCGCCCACGAGACGGTGAAGGGCCTGCATGCGATGGACACGGTGCACGTGCGCGGCACCCTGCGCGCGGCGCGCTATGCCTCGGCCGACATGGGCGTGAGCGGCTACGAGATCCGCTCGGCGGCGGTCGAGCCCTTCGTCGCCAAGGCGCAATAAGCGCAGTAGCCTGCGCGGCGCGGCTCAGTCCGCGAGCCGCTCGGCCAGGAAATCCAGGAACGAGGTGATGCGCGCCGACAGCTGCGTGTTGCGGTAGTAGACCGCGTTGACCGGCTGGCGCACGTCGACCGTGTCCCTGGCCAGCACCTGCACCAGCGCGCCGCTCGCGCGGTCGGCCGCGGTCATGAAGTCCGACAGGCATACCATGCCCACGCCGGCCAGCGCGAGCTGGCGCAGGGTCTCGCCGCTCGAGGCCGCGAGGCTGGGCACGATCTGCCATTCGTCGCCATGCGGGCCGCGCAGCGGCCAGCGGTTGAGCGACTCGGGCTGGGTGAAGCCCAGCAGCGCGTGCGTGGCGAGCTCCTCCACCTTGCGCGGCCGGCCATGGGCGTCGAGGTAGGCCGGGCTCGCGAGCACGCGCAGCCGGTGCGTGCCCAGCGGGCGCGCATGCAGCGTGGAGTCGCGCAGCGGGCCGATGCGGATCGCGATGTCGGTGCGGCGTTCGAGCAGGTCGATCGGCAGGTCGTCGGTGTCGAGCTCGAGTTCGATCTGCGGATAGCGGCGGCGGAACTCGGCCACCAGCGGCACCACCGCATGCAGCATGTAGGGCGAGGCGGCATTCACACGCAGCCGGCCCGCGGGCTGCCCGCGGCGCGACGCCATCTGTTCCTCGGCTTCGTCGATGGCGTCGAGGATGCCGCGGGTGCGCTGCAGGAAGGCCGCGCCTTCCTCGGTCAGCTCGAGCCGCCGGGTGGTGCGGCGCAGCAGCGTGGTGTCGAGCTTCTGCTCGAGCCGGCTCAGCGCGCGGCTCACGCCCGAGACCGTCTGCGACAGCTGCTCGGCCGCGGCCGTGATCGAGCCGGTGTCGACCACGGTGCGGAAGGCCAGCAGTTCCTCGATCGTGGTCTTCATGGGCGCTCGTTCAGTGCGCGGCCCGGGCCTCGGCCTCGGCCGGCACCAGCACCTCGATGCGCGGCACCAGCGCCGCCAGCGCCTCGCCGTCGGTGCGGTAGCTGAACAAGAGCGGCCCCGGCGCCAGCAGGCCGGCGCGTTCCAGCACCTGCATCGCGGGCAGCTTGAGGCCGCTCAGGTGCAGCCGCACGCCGCGCGACTCGAGCATGCGGCGGATCGAGCCGAACACCTCGGCGCCGGTGATGTCGATGCGGTTGATCGGCTGGGCGAACAGGCACACGTCGGTGAGGTCGGGCCGGTCGGCGAGCGCCACCGTGAGCGCGCGCTCGAGCGTGGAGGCCGAGGCGAAGTCGAGCTCGGCGTCCATGCGCAGCGCATGCAGGTGCGGCGCCAGCGGCGGCAGCTTCCACAGGTGGCGGTCGCGCAGGCTGCCGTCGGGATGCAGGCCGACCTCGATGATGCGCGGATGCAGGTGGCGGTACATGTAGTTCGCCAGGCTCGCGAGCAGGCCGCCGAGCACGCCCCAGTAGATGCTGGGCGCGGTCGCGATGGTGAGCACGAAGGTGCCGATGGCGATGCCGGCCTCGAGCCGCGAGATGCGCCACAGCGCCGTGAAGCTCGATGGCTTGACCAGCCCGAGGATGGCCGTGACCACCACCGAGGCCAGCACCGCCTGCGGCACGTGATAGAGCAGCGGCATCAGCCACAGCAGTGCGCCGGCCACCACCACCACGCTGAACAGCGTGGCCCAGCCGGTCTGCGCGCCCGCGTAGAGCGTGATCGCCGAGCGCGAGAACGAGGAACTGGTGGGAAAGGCGCCGGTGAAGCCCGAGGCCAGCTTGGCCAGGCCCTGGCCGATCAGGTCCTGGTTCTCGTTCCACAGCGTGCCGGCGCGCGCGTTGTCGACCTTGGCGCTGGAGGCGGTCTCGAGGAAGCTCACCAGCGTGATCATCAGCGCCGGCAGCACCAGCGCGCTGAAGGTGCCGGCCGGCAGCAGGCCGGGCCAGTAGAAGTCGGGCAGGCCCGAGGGCAGGCTGCCGACCACCGCGCCGCCGCGCAGCGCATAGCTGATGCCCCAGCTCAGCGCGGCCGCGCCGGCCACCAGCGCCATGGTGGTGGGGAAGCGCGGCACGAAGCGCTTGCCCAGCCACAGCACGGCGATGCCGCCGAGGCCGAAGGCGATGGCCGTGAGGTCGGGCAGCGGGCCGTCGCCGCTGAGCACCTGCGGGATGGTGCGCCCGGTGAAGCCCAGCAGCGCCGGCAGCTGCGAGATCGCGATCAGCACCGCCGCGCCCTGCGTGAAGCCGATCAGCACCGGCGAGTTCACCAGCCGCAGCATCCAGCCGAAGCCGCCCGCGCCCAGCACGATCTGGATCGCGCCCGACATCAGCGTGAGCCACACCGCCATCGCCACCCATTCGGGGCTGCCGGCCACCGCCAGCGGCGCGAGCGAGGCGCCCACGAGCAGGCTGGTGAGCGCGGTCGGACCGACCGACAGCCGCTGCGAGGAACTGAACATCACGGCGATCAGCGCCGGGAACAGCGCCGCATAGACGCCGGTGACCAGCGGCATGCCCGCGAGCGCCGCATAGGCCACGCCCTGCGGGATCACCATCAGCGCGACGGTGATGCCGGCCATGGCCTCGCCGCGCAGCAGGGCGGCGGAGGGGCGCGGCCAGCCCAGGCAGGGAACCCAGCGCGCCAGGCGCTGGCGCAGGGAGGAAGAGGAAGAAGCGGAAGTGGCGGGTGGCGGCGTCATGGAAAGCGGGCTGTCGCGCACGCGGGGCGTGGGCGGGCGCGGCGGGGAAACGAAGGGAGGAGGGCGGAAATGCCGCGACCGCCCGATGTTAGTGCGCCGCCTCGCCGCGGGCAGCGCGGTTTACCCCGGGCGCGGCGCGCAGCGCGCCCTTACAGCAGCTTCGTGGCGTTCTTCAGCACGTAGTCGCAGCCCTTCTCCTTGACCTTCGAGCTCAGCAGCTTGAAGTTGAGCGTCTGGCCGTCGCCACCCTTGAGCAGGCCCTTGGCGCCGCTCGCGAAGCCGCTCTGCTGCTGCTTCTGGCCGGTGATCTTGGCCAGCAGCTTGTCCTTGACCGAGGCCGCGTCGCCGCCGCCCAGGTAGTTGTTCTTGATGCAGTACTGCAGCACGCCGGCCGCGTTGCCGACCGTGTTGCTGCCGATCGCGGGCATCGAGAAGCCGAGGTTCTCGGCCAGGCCGCCGGCGCCGCTGCTGCCGCTGTTGCCGGCGCTGGTTGCCGCGCCGCCGCCGCCCATCTGGTTCTTGAGCTGGTCGAGCAGCTTCGATTCGGCGCTGGCCGAGACGCCGGCCGCGAGCAGGGCGAGCGCGATCAGGGTGGAACGGAACTTCATGGCGACCTCCTTGGTGCGAATGGATATGCGGGCACAGCATACGCCGCCCCGGTGGCGAAAGGAGGTCGCCGCGCGGACCGGCTCAGCGCGTGCGCGCCGGGCGCTTGGGCAGCAGCGGTTCGCTCACGCCCGCGACGCCGACCAGGCCGAGCACGGTCACCAGCGAGTTCTGCGCGCCCTTCCAGCCGTCGGTCACGTCGATCCACTCGCTGAGCGCGTGGAAGCCGCCGGTCTTGCCGCCGCCGCCGATGATGATCGCGGGGATGCCCAGCGAGATCGGCACGTTGGCATCGGTGCTGCCGCCGCGCAGCAAGGTCTTGTGGCCGAAGGCCGCGTTGGCGCGCGTGGCGGCCTCGACGATCACCGAATCCGGTGGGGTGCGGCCGCCGGGCCGGTCGCCGATCAGCTTGGTGCTCACGCTCAGCGTGTTCACGTTCCAGCGCTTGTTCTCCTCGGCCACGGCTTCGTCGAGCGTGGCGAGGATCTTCTTCTCGGCCTCGAGCAGCGAGGCCATGTCGTCCGAGCGGATGTCGATCGCCATGCGCGCATCGGGCGCGATGGTGTTGACCGAGGTGCCCCCGCCGACCGTGCCGACCGTGAAGGTGGTCTTGGGGAAGCTCGGCGTGCGCACCTCGGCGATCTTGGCGATGGCGCGGCCCATGCCGTGGATCGCGCTGGGCACCTGGCCGAAGGCGCCGAAGCTGTGGCCGCCCGGGCCCTTGAAGTTCACCTCGTAGCGATGGCTCGCGGTGCCCAGCACCAGCACGTTGCCATCGGGCGAGGGTTCGAGGCCGACCATGCCGTCGATGTCGAGGTGGTCGCGGAAGATCGCCTTCATGCCGCGCAGGTTGCCGAGTTCCTCCTCGCCGACATTGCCGACGAACAGCAGGTCGCCGCGGGTCTGGATCTTGTTGTCGTTGAGCACCTTGAGCCAGGACAGCAGCACCGACAGGCCGCGCGTGTCGTCGGAGATGCCCGGGGCGAACAGCTTGCCCTCGCGCTCCTTCACCTTCACGTCGGTGCCGGCCGGAAACACGGTGTCGAGATGGGCCGAGATCAGCAGCTTCGGACCATTGCCCGTGCCCTTGCGCAGGCCGACCACATTGCCTTCGGCATCGATCTTCGCGTCGGTCAGGCCCAGCGCCTTCATGCGCGCGAGGAAGGCCTCGGCACGCTTCTGTTCCTTGAACGGCGGCGCCTCGATCTCGGTCAGCAGCTTCAGGTCTTCCACCGAGCGCTCGTGGTCGGCCTTCACCGCGTCGAGCAGCTTCTGGACCGTGGGCGCGGCCATCAGTTGCGTGTAGGCCTTCTCGACCTCCGGGCTCACCTGGGCCGGCGTGGGCGCCACCGCCGCGCTCTGCGCATGGGCGAGCGGGGCGGTGCCGAACACCGCGAGGGCGAGGGCGAGCGGGGCGAGGCGGAGGGAAGAGGGCGCGAGACGGGGCATGCGGTAGTCCGGGAGTGAGGGATCCTGTTGAAAGAAAAACCGTCGTTCGACGGAGCCGGAGGGATTCGAAGCCTCGACGACGGCATCACCGGTTCGCCGAGGACGAAGCGTCGGCGATTCTTCCTTTCAGTCGGCTGTCGTGCTGGGATTTAATCTTCGACTCCGTCAGTTTTTCTAACAAACACCATGCGACGTCACATCCCGAGCACGCGCGCGCTGCTGGTCTTCGACGCGGTCGCGCGCCAGCACGGCGTGAGCCGCGCCGCCGAGGAGCTGTGCCTCACGCACAGCGCCGTGAGCCAGCAGCTGCGGCTGCTCGAAAGCCAGATCGGCGTGCGGCTGGTGCAGCGTTCCGCGCGCGGCACCACGCTGACCGAGGCCGGCCGGCGCTACCACGGCCAGATCTCGGGCGACCTGATCCGGCTGCAGGACCACACGCTCGAGGCGATGGCGCGGCGCACCGACGGCCTGCGGCTGATCGTGGGCGCGGTGCCGGTGCTGGCCGAGGGCTGGCTGCTGCCGCGGCTGCCCGGCTTCACGGCGCTGCAGCCCGGCTGCAGCCTGCACCTGCAGGTCTTCCCGACGCTGCGCTACATGGAGGACCTGCCCTTCGACGTCGGCGTGCAGTACGACGATGCGGTCTGGCCCGGCGCCCACACGCAGCCGCTGATGGCCGAGGCCTGCGTGGCGGTGTGCGCGCCCGGTGCCCGCGGCCGCGCCGAGATGGCGCGCGGCGATTTCCGCGCGGCGCCGCTCTTGCAACTGCGCAGCCGGCTCGGTGCCTGGGAGGAGTGGTTCGCGCAGGCGCCCGCCGCGATGCAGCCGCCCGAGAACCTGATCGCCGGCCATCGCTTCGACCTGTTCTCGATGCTGGTCGAGGCGGTGCGGGCCGACCTCGGCGTGGGGCTGGTGCCGCGCTACTACGTCGAGCGCGCGCTGCGCTCGGGCGAACTGGCGCTGGCCTGCGAGCACGAGGCGCCCTCGCGCCGCGGCTACAGCGTGTTCGTGCCGCCGCAGCGTGCGGCCGATCCGCTGGTGCAGGCCTTCATCGACTGGGTCTGCGAGCTGCCGACCGCCTGAGGCCGGCGCGATTCAGGCGCGGCGGAACAGCAGCACCGAGTTCGTGCCGCCGAAGGCGAAGGAGTTGCTGATCGCCGCCTCGAGCGCGGGCGCGTCGGCGTCGCCGGCGGCCACGAGGTTCAGCGCGCAGTCGGGATCGGCCTGGCCGCCGTTCACGTTGGGCGGCAGCCGGCGTTCGCGCAGCGCGAGGATGGTGATGACCGCCTCGAGCGCGCCGGCGCCGCCGAGCAGGTGGCCGTGCAGCGCCTTGGTCGAGCTGGTGCGCAGGCCGTCGAGATCGTCGCCCCAGACCGCGGCCAGCGCATTGCGCTCCACCGCGTCGCCGATGCGGGTGGCGGTGCCGTGCGCGTTGCAGTAGCCCACGTCGCGCGGCGCCAGGCCGGCCTGGCGCAGGGCCGAGCGCAATGCGCGCGCCTGGCCGGGCGCGTCGGGCTTGGTGAGATGGGTGGCATCGCTGCTCAGGCCCCAGCCGGCGAGCAGCGCATGGATGCGCGCGCCGCGCCGGCGTGCGCGCTCGGCCGATTCGAGCACCACGAAGGCCGCTCCCTCGCCGAGCGCGAAGCCGCTGCGGTCAGCCGCGAAGGGCTTGACGGCCTGCGCCGCCTCGCCGGGCTGGAAGCCGGCCAGCGTCATCATGGCCTGCCAGGCCAGCACCACGCCGGGCACGATCAGCGCTTCGCTGCCGCCCGCGATGGCCAGATCGACCTCGCCGCGCTGGATCGCCTTGGCGGCCTCGGCGATCGCCACCGACGACGAGGCGCAGGCCACCGAGTAGGTGAGCACCGGGCCCTGCACGCCCTGGCGCATCGACACGTGGGCCGCCGGCGCATTGGGCATGAAGGCCGGAATGGTCAGCGGCGACACGCGGCCGTTGCCGCGGTAGGCGGCCTCGAGCGCCGCCGCGCCGCCCATGCCGCAGCCGCCGTAGACGCCCACGCGCTCGGCATCGAGGCCGCTGTCGGCGAGGGCGGGAATGCCGGCATCGCGCATCGCGAGGTCGGCGGCGGCCACCGCGAGCTGGCTCACGCGGTCGACGCCCGCGAGCTGCAGCTTGGTGAACCAGCGGCTCTCGTCGAAGGCGACGGTGGCGGCGGCGGCCGGCTTGGGGAGTTCGGGAAACACCGGCGCGATGGCCGAGCGGCCCTGCAGCAGGGCCTCGAACAAGGTGTCGGGATGGTCGCCGTGCGGGGCGACGACGCCCAGCCCGGTGACGGCGACCTCCGAGGGCGTGTTCACGCTGGCTTGGCGGCGCGGACCTTGTCGACCAGCACGGCCAGTTCGGCCAGCGTGTCGATGTTGGCGTCCTCGTCGGGCATGGTGATGCCGAAGTGGTCTTCGATGGCGAACAGGAATTCGGCCAGCGCCAGCGAATCGAGGCCGCCTTTCTCCCGCATGGAGGCATGGGGGTCGAGGGTCGACGGTTCGATGCCGTACTTCTCTTGGATCAGGTCCTGCAATTCCTTCAGCGAACTCATCGTGCGATGCCTGTGGTCTCTCTTGCCAGCCGCTGATCGATTGCAATCGATCCCTTCCTCGCTCGGCGTATGTCTAGGGTCGGTGAGCGCCAATGATATCCGCTCCCACCGCAGGGACATGCCGGCCGGAAGGGGGAGTCAGCGTGCTCGGTAACCCGGACGCCAGCGCAGCGAGGGCAGCGCGAAGGCCAGCCCGAGCAGCGCGCCGGCCAGTGCATCGAGCGCCACGTGCTGCTTGACCGCCAGCGTCGACCAGGCGATGGCCGCGAACCAGAGCCAGTTCAAGAGCCGCGGCCACAGCGGCGTGCGGGCTTCGCGCAGCACGTGCTCGAGCCGTACCGCGGTGAAGATCGCCACCGCCACGTGCATCGACGGGCAGGCGTTGCCGGCCGCGTCCACGCCCTGCAGCATCTCGAAGCCCGGGTAGCCCGAAACGTCGATGGCCAGAGGAGGTATCTGCGTCGGCCACAGGTAGAACAGGCCCAGCCCCGTGAGGCACAGCCCGCCGACCCAGAAGCCGTAGACCAGCAGCTCGCGGAAGTTCGGCTGCAGCCCGGGCGCCACGCCCACGTAGAGCCACAGCGACAGGTAGGCGCCCAGGAAGTGCGGCTGGAACGGGACCAGCGCGTCGAGCGCGGTCAGCGGCATCACCGTGACCGGAAAGGCCGGGTTGCGCAGCAGGTGGAAGTAGCCGATGAAGAACAGCCAGGTGAAGACCGTGGTGCCGACCGCCTTCAGCAGGAACAGGCTGCGCACGCGGCGCCCGATCTCGGCGCCCCAGGTGGGCGTGGCCGGTGCGGCGGGCAGGGGCAGGGGGAGCGGTCGGTTCATGGCGGGCTGGCGGCCGATCTTGCCAGAGCCCCATGACCGGGCGCCGCAAAGCACCTCAGGCGTGCGCGGACGAGGGACCGCGCTTGCGGTGCTGGAACGAGGTCGGCGAACGCCCGGTGGCGGCCTTGAACATGGCGCAGAAGGCGCTGTCGGTGGCATAGCCGCTGGCGGCCGCCACCTGGCTCACGGCCATGCCGCGCGCCAGCAGCGGCAGTGCATGCGCCATCACCGCCTGCTGGCGCCACTGCTGCCAGCTCATGCCGAGCTGGTCGCGGAACATGCGCGCCACCGTGCGTTCGCTGGCGCCGATGCTGGCGGCGCGCTCGGCCAGGGTGGCGCGGTCGGCCGGGTTGCGCAGCAGCGCCTCGCAGAGCTGGCGCAGCCGCTTGTCGGCGGGCAGCGGCACGTCGATGCGGATCTGCGTGGCGCGCTCGAGCTCGTCGACCAGGAGCGGCGCGATCATGCGTTCGCGCTGCGGCGCATGCGCGTCGGTGGGCGGCAGGCCGTCGGGCGTGGTGTCCAGCGCCAGCATCAGCGCGCGCAGCAGCGGGCTGATCTCGAGCACCTCGCATTTCTCCCAGGCCGGGCCCAGCCAGGCATGCAGGTAGATGGTGCGCAGCTCGGCGTCCTCGATCAGCATGATGCTGTGCGGCATGTCGGCCGGCACCCAGACCGCGCGCGAGGGCGGCACGATGTAGCTGCCGTCCTGGGTGTTGAGGCGGATCACGCCGCGGGTCGAGAAGGTGAGCTGCGGCCACGGATGCTGGTGCAGCTCGACGAAGGTGTCGGCGCTCAGGAAGTGTTCCTTGGCGCGCAGCGGCCGCACCGCGTCGGGCGCGTACAGGTGCGGCGTGAGCGAGGCCACGCTGGTGACCGGCGCGGGCACCGGGGCCGCGCGCGGCTTGTCGGGTCGCGGAACGCCGTCCGCAGGGGTGGGGGGCTCGCTTGGCATGGTTTCGACAAATGTTGTCGCGGTATCGCCATTCTGCCGTCGAGCCCGGACATAGCATCGGGGCTTGCCCCGGTTTTTTGTAGCAATCCATGTCTTCCTCCGCCTCGACCACTCCCAACGCCACCCCTCCGACCACCCTGCGCAACGACGCCCAACTGATCGGCCTGGTCGGGCTGGCGCATGCGATCAGCCACTTCAGCCAGCTGATCCTGGCGCCGCTGTTCCCCTGGCTCAAGGACGCCTTCGGCGTGAGCTACACCGAGCTGGGCGCGGTGCTGACGGTGTTCTTCGTGGTCTCTTGCATCGTGCAGGCCGCCTCGGGCTTCATCGTCGACAAGCTGGGCCCGCGGCCGGTGCTGTTCGTCGGGCTGGGCGCGCTGGGCCTGGCCGCCTTCGGCTACGCGCTGGCGCAGAGCTACTGGATGCTGCTGCTGTGCGCCGTGGTCGGCGGCATCGGCAACGGCGTGTTCCACCCGGTCGACTACACGCTGTTCAACCGCAAGGTCGCGCCCACGCGGCTGGGCCATGCCTACAGCGTGCACGGCATTACCGGCAGCCTGGGCTGGGCGCTGGCACCGGCCTTCGTGGTGCCGATCGCCATCGCCACCTCGTGGCGTGTGGCGCTGGCCTCGGCCGGCGTGCTCGCGATCGTGGTGCTGCTGGTGCTGTGGGTCTACCGTCGCGTGCTCGACCTCGACGTGAAGGCCGTGCACAAGGCCACCGGCCAGGGCGAGGCCGCGGTGGGCGGGCAGTTCGATTTCCTGCGCATCCCGGCCGTGTGGATGTGCTTCGGTTTCTTCTTCTTCTATGCGGCCGTGATCAGCGTGGTCCAGACCTTCGCGCCGGTCGCGGCCGGCCACCTGCACGCGGTGCCGGTCGGCATCGTGGCGGTGTGCCTCACGGTCTACATGGTGGCGAGCTCGGCCGGCATGGTGGCGGGCGGCTTCCTGGCCTCCGATCCCTCGCGCTGCGAGCGCATCGTGGGCCTGGGCTTCGGCATCGCCGCCGCGCTGGCGCTGGTGCTGGCCTTCGCCGACTTCCCGCCGCTGGTGGTGCCGGTGCTGTTCGGCGCCATGGGCTTCGTCTCGGGCGTGGCCGGTCCCTCGCGCGACCTGCTGGTCAAGCGCTCGACGCCGCCCAATGCCACCGGCCGCGTCTATGGCGTGGTCTATGCCGGCCTCGACATCGGGCAGGCCGTGGCGCCGCTGATCTTCGGCCGCCTGATGGACCATGGCCAGTACGTGGCCGTGATCGTGGGCCTGGCGCTGGTGCAGGGCGTGCTGATCGCGAGCGCCTTCAACGTGACGCGCGTGCGCCGCACGGCGCTGGTGCCGGCCTCGGCCTGAGTCCCTGCGCTCGCAGGGGGCGGCCGATATCATCGGCCGCATGCAGGCCTTGTATCTCTATGTGATCGTCGGCGCGGTGCTGGCGGGATTCGTGCAGGGCCTGTCCGGCTTTGCGTTCAGCATGGTGGCGATGTCGGTCTGGGCCTGGACCCTCGACCCGCAGCTCGCGGCCATCCTCGCGCTGTTCGGCGGCATGACCGGGCAGCTGATCACCGCCTTCAGCGTGCGCCGCCGCTTCGACCGCCACCTGCTGTGGCCCTTCGTCGCCGGCGGCCTCGCGGGCATTCCCTTCGGCGTCTGGCTGCTGCCGCACCTCGATGTCGAGCTGTTCAAGGTCTGCCTCGGCGTGGTGCTGGTGCTGTGGTGCCCCGCGATGCTGATGTCGCAGCGGCTGCCGCGCGTGCGCTTCGGCGGCCGGGTGGCCGACGGCGTGGCCGGTGCCATCGGCGGCGCGATGGCCGGGATCGGCGGCTTCTCGGGCGTGGTGCCCACGCTGTGGTGCACCCTGCGCGGCTTCGAGCGCGACACCCAGCGCGCGGTGATCCAGAACTTCAACCTCACGATGCTGGTGGTGGCCTTCTCGCTGCACGTGGCGCGCGGCGGCGTTGCCTTGTCGACCATCCCGCTGCTGGGCCTGGTCGCGGTGGCCGTGTTCGTGCCGGTGCGGCTCGGCGCGCGGCTGTACATCGGCATCAGCGAGGCCACCTTCCGCAAGATCGTGCTGAGCCTGCTGACGGCCTCGGGCGTGGCGATGCTGGCTTCGGCGCTGCCGGCGCTGCTGCGGCGCTGAAGAAGAGAAAAGTCGCGGAACCTTCGCGCGAGGTCCGCCTCCAAACCGGCCCGGGGCCTTTCACGGCCCTTTCGTTTTTTCCGGAGCGTCCCCCCGAAATGCGCCTTTGAGCCTTCCTTGATCGCCGCGATGCATGACCACCGTGCATCGCCTTGCCAACGATTCATCGGAGGGCCTGCATGGCTCATCGCACGCACGCACCGCGCCCGGGTTCAGGGCCGGACGCTTCCTTTTCTCTTTCCGCCACCGCCGGCTTCGAGCTGCGCCACGCCAGCTTCGCGCTGCCGGGCGGGACCCTGCTGTTCGACGATCTCCGCGAGACCTTCCAGCCCGGGCGCATCGGGCTGGTCGGGCGCAATGGCGCCGGCAAGTCGATGCTGCTCGACCTGCTCGCGGGCCGGCGCGAACCCACCGCGGGCGCGATCGTGCGGCCCTCGCGCCGTGTGCACGTGGCGCAGAACGCCGGCGCCGCGCCGGATGCGGACCTGGCCGTGCTCGCGGGCCTCGCACGCCCTTTCGCCGCGCTCGCGCGCATCGAGGCCGGGCAGGGCACGCCCGCCGACTTCGATGATGCCGAGGGCTGCTGGGACCTGCCCGCGCGCTTCGCGGCCGCGCTCGCCGACGCGGGCCTGCCCTTCGCCATCGACCGCCGCGCCGACAGCCTGAGCGGCGGCGAGCGCACCCGCGTCGCACTGGCCGGCGCCTTTCTCTCGGGCGCCGATGCGCTGCTGCTCGACGAGCCCAGCAACCATCTCGATGCCGATGCGCGGCGCTGGCTGCGCGAGTTGCTCGCGGCCTGGCGCGGCGTGGTGGTGGTCGCGAGCCACGACCGCGAACTGCTCGAGGGCATGGACCGCATCGTCGAGATCACGCCGGCCGGCGGCCTGCGCGGCTGCACTGGCGGATGGCAGGCCTACAGCGACTGGCGCGAGCGCGAGGCCGATGCCGCGCAGGCCCGGCTCGCGCATGCGCGCAACGAGCGCGACGCCGCCTTGCGCGAACTGCGCCGTCAGCACGACGCGCAGCAGCGGCGCAGCGCACGCGGCGCGGCCTGGGCGCGCGATGCCAATCTAGGCGGGCTCTACCTGGGCCGCCTCAAGGGCAATGCCGAAGCCTACGCGGGCCGCGAGCACGAGCGGCAGCGCGAGAGTCGCGCGGCGCTCGATGCCGCGGTGCGCGAGGCGGCCGCCGGCGTGGCACCGCCGTCGGCCATCGCGCTCGCATTGCCGGGCTCGGTGGTTCCCGCCGGGCGCCGCGTGCTGTGGCTCGAGGGCGCGGTGCCCGCGCAGCCGGCCGGCGCGAAGCCGCTGGACCTGTGCCTGCATGGCCCCGTGCGCATCGGCCTCGTCGGCCCCAACGGCTGCGGCAAGACCAGCCTGCTGCGCATGCTCGCGGGACAGCAGGCGCCGATCGCCGGGCTTTGCGACGCACCGCTGCGCTCGGCATGGCTCGATCAGGACGGCGGCGCCGCGATGTCGCTCGACAGGTCATTGCTGCAGCAGCTCGATGCGCTGCATTCGCCGCTGCCCGAAGGCGAGCTGCGCACTCGGCTCGCGCTGCTGGGGCTCGGTGCGGCCGAAGTGCTGCGGCCGCTGGCGCAACTGAGCGGCGGCGAGCGACTCAAGGCCGCGCTGGCCTGCGCGCTGTGGAGCGGCGCTCCGGCCGAGATGCTGTTGCTCGACGAGCCCACGAACCATCTCGACATCGCCTCGGTGCTGGCGCTCGAGCAGGCGCTCAAAGGTTTTCCGGGCGTGCTCGTCGTAGCCTCGCACGATGCGCGCTTCCTCGACGCGCTCGCGCCGACCCATCGCCTGGCGTCCAGCGGCAACGGCTGGACACTGCGCGAATCGGACAGCCCTTAGGCGGCAGGAAGGATCTCGCGCACCCGCTCCCAGGGCCGGCACATCAGCGTGGCGCGCGGCGACACCACGATCGGGCGCTGCAGCAGGATCGGATGCTCGACGATGAAGCCGAGGATCTGGTCGTCGCTCCACTTCGGGTCATCGAGATTCAGCGCGGCGTACGGTTCTTCCTTGGTGCGCAGCAGTTCGCGCGCCTTCAGGCCCATCGCGTCGGCGAGCTCGCGCAGCTTCTTCTTCGACGGCGGCGTCTTCAGGTACTCGACGATCTCGGGCTCCACGCCGCTTTCGCGGATCAACGACAGCACGTTGCGCGAGGTGCTGCAGTTGGGCTTGTGGTAGATCGTCATCGGGTAGTCGGTGGTGGCTTCTTTGCGGGTCATGGCGCGATTATCGGAAGCCGCGGACCGACGCGCGTCATTCGCCGCGTTCCCAGCCCGGCGCGAACGGAAAGCGCTCGGCCCAGAACGCGGCCAGCCGCGGCTCGGCGTCGACGCGCTTCACCACCTCGGCCATGCGCGGCGCCTCGCGGTAGAAGCGCTCGCGGCAGGGCGTCCAGCGCGACATCACGGCCACGTAGAGGTCGAGCATGCCGATGCGCTCGCCGAGCAGGTAGGGCGAGGGCTCGGCGATCTGCGTGTCCATCAGGTGCCAGCAATGGGCCACGCGCTCGGCCGAGCGCTCGAGCATCGCGGGCTGCGCCGCCTTGTCGGGCACCAGGCGCGCGGGATCGTCGCGCACCCAGAACATCGAATAGATCGCAGCCGGCAGGTAGACCATCCAGCGCAGGTACTGCGCGCGCAGCGCATCGCCGGGCGCGGGGCAGAGGCCGGCCTCGGGATGGCGGTCGCCGAGCCAGATCAGGATCGCCGCGCTCTCGGTCATCAACTCGCCCGAGGGCAGCACCAGCGCCGGCACCTGGCGCATCGGGTTCAGGTTGGCGATGCGGTCGCGCTCGGCATCGCCTTCCCAGGTCGCGATATCGACCGTGTCGACCCGATCGCCGAGGCCGATCAGCGTGAGCGCCGCATGCACGGGCGTGGCGCCCGAGCCGGGCGCGCCGTAGAGCGTGTAGCGACCGGGCGTGGCGGAGGGCGATGAGGTGGTGGATGACGGGGAGGCCATCCACCCAGACTAGCGCGCCGGGGTTCAGGCCGCCAGCAGCGTTTCGACCTCTTGCAGACCTTTCAGCGTCTTGACGCAGGCCTCGGCCACTTCGGAACCCTTGACCGCGAAATGGCGGTGGAAGTACTTGCGGTGCTCCACGTGCTCGTGGAAGTGGTGCGGCGTGAGCACGGCCGAGAAGATCGGCACGTTGGTCTCGAGCTGCAGCGACATCAGCGTGCTGACCACCGTGCTGGCCACGAACTCGTGGCGGTAGATGCCGCCGTCCACCACCAGCGCGCAGGCCACGATGCCGGCGTAGCGGCCCGACAGCGCGAGCCGCTTGGCATGCAGCGGGATCTCGAAGGCACCGGGCACGTCGAAGACGTCGATACGCTCGCGCGGCACGCCCAGGCGTTCCATCTCCTCGAGGAAGGCGTCGCGCGCCTGGTGGACGATGTCGGAATGCCACTGCGCCTCGACGAAGGCGATGCGCTGGCCGCGCGGTGCGTCCGTCGCGGCGATGGCGGAAAGGGGAAGGTCGTTGATCTGACTCATGGTGTGCCTCTTCAAAAGCAGGTTTCCTGAATCAGGGCGCACGAAACCACGGAGCAGACCGCACGCTCCATGGAAGAAGCGCGCGGGCCGGCCCGCATTTCGCGCTCTCTTTCATCCGGACTGTGACCGTCGGCCCCGGGATCGCACCGGGTCTGCTGACCCCGCGGCTCGTTGCAAGCCACGGGCGCTCGCGGGCTCATGCGGCGCCTTCGGTTCGAAGAACGCCGCCATCACCGCCGGTGGGGAATTGCACCCCGCCCTGAGAACGCTTGCCCCGGCTCGCACCGGGGCGGGGGCGATTCTAGGCAGGCGGCGCGCCCGGCCCTGTCGCGCACGGGCCAAGACCCCAGGCCGCCGGGGGTGGCCCGCGGCCGGCTCAGCGCGCCGTGAGGAACTCGGCCATGCGCCCGAGTTCGTCGTCGAGCGCCGCGCGGAAGGCCGCGCCGTGCGGCTTGCGGCCCTCGACGTAGCCGAAGGCCGGCTGCGGCCGCCCCTCGGGCGCGCTCACGTTGGCCCAGCCGATCACGCGGTCGTGCCACAGCAGCGGCAGCGCGTAGTAGCCGAACTGGCGCTGCGGCGCTGGCGTGTAGGCCTCGAACTTGTAGGTCCAGCCCCAGAGCAGCTCGAAGCGGCGGCGGTCCCACACCACGGGGTCGAAGGGCGCGAGCAGGCGCACCGCGTCGTCGGGCGCGTGGCGGCGCGAGGCCGGGTTCTCGTCGGCCGGCCAGTACCAGGTGGTGCCGTCGATGCGCAGGCTCGCGAGCTCCTCGCGCGCGAGGCGCAGCGCGGCCTGGGTCTGTGCCGCCAGGTGCGGCGCGCCGTAGCCGAGCAGCCGTACCAGGTAGGTCAGGCTGCTGGCTGGCAGCGGCGCGTACTTGCGCACGATCAGTTCGATCAGCGCGGCCGCGCGGCGCGCGCGGCCGACCGGGCTCTCGTCGGCCGGCGCATGCTCGACCGCCTCGTAGATGCGCGTGCCGCTGTCGCGCCGCACCACGCGCAGCAGGCCGCGGTAGTGCATACCGTCGAGCAGGTGCGTCGACGCGTTGCCCGAGCCGCCCCAGTAGTTGCGCATGCGGCCGTGCGCGAAGTGCTGCTCGACCTCGCGCGGATGCACGCGGCCGCGCTCGCGCACGAAGGCCAGCACCTCGGCGGCCTTGCGCCGCGTCTCCGCGTCCCAGGGCTTTGCGGCCTCGCGCGGATGCATCAGCGCCAGGTGCTCGCGCGGCAGGAAGCCGTAGTTGACCAGGCAGTCCTCCTCGATCGCGAGCCGCGTGTAGCGCCGCTCGAGATCGCCCGCGCGGTAGTCGTTGACGCGGTGGCGCAGCGTCAGGTCCTGCGCGCGCGCCGGGGCGCGGATCGGATCGGCCTGCACGAAGCCGAGCTTCTTGATGGCGCCGGGGAGCGTGGTGGGCTTGAACAGGGTGCGCGCCACGGCGTAGCGGCGCAGGTCGTCGAGGCTGGGGGCGGGCATGGGCGCATTGCAGCACAGGCCGCCGTGGCTTGCTTGCCCCGGGGCCGACTCAGACCGCGCTGCGATGCCGCTCGATGCAGACGTCGAGCGTCTCGGCCCCCGGCCGCTGCCACCAGTCGAGGTTCGAGAAGATCTCGACCTCGCTAAAGCCCGCGAAGCCGGCGTCCTCCACCCAGCCGCGGATCTTCTTCAGCTCGACCACGCCGTCGCCCATCATCCCGCGGTCGGACAGCAGGTCGCGCGTGGGCGTGAGCCAGTCGCAGACGTGGTAGGCCAAGAGGCGCTCGCGGCCCGCGCGTGCGATCTGCTGCTGCAGCTTCGGGTCCCACCACACGTGGTAGATGTCGAGCGCCACGCCGAGCATGCCGCTCCTGCCGGCGTCGAGCTCGTCGCAGAGGTCGAGCGCGTGCTCGAGCGTGTTGATGCAGGCACGGTCGGCCGCCTGCATGGGGTGCAGGGGCTCGATGGCCAGCGGCATGCCGACCTCGCGCGCGTACTCGAGCGAGGCCGCGATGCCGTCGCGCACCTCGGCGCGCGCCCGCGCGATGTCCCGGTAGGCGGCCTTGCCGTCGAGCGCGCCGGGCAGCGCGCCGACCACCAGCACGAGGCAGGGCGCATCGAGCGTCTTGGCCTCGTCGATGGCGCGGCGGTTGTCGTCGAGCGCGGCCTTCAGGCCCGCGGCATCGGGCGCCGGGAAGAAGCCGCCGCGGCAGTAGCCCGAGAGGCCGATGCCGTGTGCCTTCAGTTGCCGCGTGATCCTGTCGATGCCGACGGCCGCGACCTGGTCGCGCCAGGGGCTGATGGCGCGGATGCCGCGCTCGGCGCACTGGTCGATGATGCGGTTGAGCGGCACCTCGGCGCCCGACTGCTTGCGCACCGTGGCGGTGTTGATCGAGAGCCAGTCGTGGTTCTGCGAGAAGTCGCGCATGGACGGGCTCACTCCACGCCGTGCAGCGACAGCAGCGTCTTCATGCGCCGCACCGCGAGCTCGGGCTGCTCGAACAGGTTGGCCGCGTCGGCCAGCCGGAACAGCTCGGCGAAGTGCTGCAGCGAGCGCGTGCTCTGCTGGCCGCCGACCATGGTGAAGTGCTTCTGGTGGCCGTTGAGCCAGGCCATGAAGACCACGCCGGTCTTGTAGAAGCGCGTGGGCGCGGCAAAGATGTGGCGCGACAGCGGCACGGTGGGGCCGAGGATCTCGTGGAAGCGTTCGACGCGGCCCGCGGCCAGTTCGCCGAGCGCGGCGCTGGCGGCCGGCGCGATGGCGTCGAAGATGCCCAGCAGCGCATCGCTCTTGCCGTGCGTGGGGTGGCTGCCGTGGCCGTCGCCCGCGATCAGCTCGGCGTAGTTGAAGTCGTCGCCGGTGTACATGCGAACGCCCTGGCCGTCGGGGCCGCCGGTGGTCGGCAGGCGCCGGCGCATGGCGATCTCCTTGTCCTTGTCGAGCAGCGAGATCTTGATGCCGTCGACCTTGTCGGGATGGGCCGCGATCACGCCGAGCGCGGTTTCCATCGCGGCATCGACGTCGGTCGTGCCCCAGTAGCCGGCCAGCGCGGGGTCGAACATCTCGCCGAGCCAGTGCAGCACCACGGGCTGCTTCGCCTGGCTCAGGATGCGGTCGTACACGCGCTCGTAGTCGGCCGGGCTCTTCGCCACGCGCACCAGCGCGCGGCTGCACATCACGATCAGCTTGCCGCCGAGCTTCTCGATGGCGGCCATCTGCTCCTCGTAGCCGTGGATCACGTCGTCGACGCTCTTCACCGCATCGAGGTCGAGGTGGTCGGTGCCGCAGCCCGAGGCCACGAGCGCGCCGGGGATGTCGCTGGCGGCGTCGATCGAGCGGCGGATCAGCTCGAGCGAGGTCGGCCAGTCCAGGCCCATGCCGCGCTGCGCGGTGTCCATGGCCTCCGCCACGCCCAGGCCGAGCGCGTAGAGGTGGCGCCGGTAGGCGAGGGTGGCGTCCCAGTCGACCGCGCATTGCAGCCAGGGATCGATGGCCGCGAGCGGGTCGGCCACGACGTGCGCGGCCGAGTAGGCGATGCGGTCGAAGCGCACGCCCGCGGGCGGCTTCGGCGGCGTGCTGCCGCGCAGCGCGTAGTCGGCGAGCGCGCCGCCGGCGGTGGGAAGGGTGAGCGACAGGGCCATGCGCGGTCGCCTCCTCAGACCTTGAGCGCGGGCACGTCGACCCAGCGGCGGTCCTGCCACGATTCGAGCGCGGCCTCGACCAGCTGCACGCCCTTGGCGCCCTCGGGCAGGGTCCACTTGTAGGGCGCGTCCTCCACCACGTGGCGGATGAAGTGTTCCCACTGGATCTTGAAGCCGTTGTCGTAGACCTGCGAGTCCGGGATCTCCTGCCACTGGTCGAGGAAGTTCATGGTCTGCTTCTCGTCGGGGTTCCACACCGGGCGCGGCGTGGCCACGCGTGACTGGGCGCGGCAGCTCGACAGGCCGGCCACGGCCGAGCCGTCGGTGCCGTCGACGTGGAAGGTCACGAGGTCGTCGCGGCGCACGCGCGTGACCCAGCTCATGTTGATCTGCGCGATCACCGGCTCGCCGTTGTGGCCGGTGAGCTCGCAGGTGGCGTAGGCGGCGTCGTCGGCCGTGGCCTCGTAGGGCTGGCCGGCCTCGTCCCAGCGCTTCGGGATGTGGGTGGTGCCCAGGCACGATACCGACTTGACCTCGCCGAACAGGTTGTCGAGCACGTAGCGCCAGTGGCACATCATGTCGAGGATCATCCCGCCGCCGTCTTCCTTGCGGTAGTTCCAGCTTGGGCGCTGGATCGGCTGCAGGTCGCCCTCGAACACCCAGTAGCCGAACTCCAGGCGCACGCTGAGCATGCGGCCGAAGAAGCCGGCGCGGCGCAGCATGTCGAGCTTGCGCAGGCCGGGCAGGAAGAGCTTGTCCTGCACCGCGCCGTGCTTGAGGCCGTGCTTCTCCTTGGCTTCCTCGGCCAGGCGCGCGATCTCCACCGCCTCGTTGAGGTTGGTGGCGATGGGCTTCTCGCAGTAGACGTGCTTGCCGGCGCGGATCGCCTTGGCCAGCAGGGTGGGGCGCATCTGCGTGGTGCCGGCGTCGAAGAAGACGGTGTCGTCCTTGTTCTCGAGCGCCTTGTCGAGGTCGGTGCCCCAGCGCTGGATGCCGTGGGCCTTGGCCAGCGCCTCGATCTTCTCGGCGTTGCGGCCGATCAGGATCGGGTCGGGCATCACCTTGTCGCCGTTCGACAGCGTCACGCCGCCCTGGGCGCGAATGGCGCAGATCGAGCGGATCAGGTGCTGGTTCATGCCCATGCGGCCTGTGACGCCGTGCATGATGATTCCTAGACGTTGGGTGGGCATGTTCTTTCCTTGAGTGAGAGAGGGGACGGAGAAGCGCTGCTTCAGTAGACGGAACGCATGGCGTCCCACGAGATGCCCGCGCCGGGCTGGCCGGTGGCGAAGCCGGGCGCGGAGGCGAGCGAGGACAGGGCGAGCTGTCCACCGCGGATCGCGAGGCGCACCGCGCCATCGCTGGATTCGTAGAGATCGGGGTGGGCGCGCAGCAGCGCCTGCTGCTCGGCCTCGGGCACGGCCGCGAGGCCGTTGACGTAATGGTGGCCGTTGCGCTCGACGTGCGAGAGGCCGAGCCAGCTCACCAGCGCCAGGTCCTGCTGCACGCCGAGACCGGCCTGCATGGTCAGGTCCTCGCCCGAGAGGAAGTAGCGCGTGCCGTCGTCGGCCGCGTTCCAGCGCGCGCAGCGCGCCGCATTGACGGCCGACTTGTAGAAGCCCTTGCAGCTCTTGCTCGACACGCCGGTGTAGCCGAGCTCGCGCGCCTGCACGAAGGCATCGAGCGTGGCGTCGGATTCGTCGATGAGCAGCGGGATGCGCCGGCCGAGCGAGCGCACGTCGCGCTCGAGCGCGGCGTCGCGCCGGATCGGCTGCTCGACGAACACGGTCTTCTTCGCGAGCGTCCACAGCGCGGGCGTGGACAGCAGGCGGTCGAGAAAGGCGCCGAAGGCATCGGCGTCGGCGTACTGCTCGTTGCCATCGAGCGTGACCAGCTGCGCATGGCCGTCGATGGCGCGCGCGATGCGCTCGAGCCGGTCGATGTCGCGCGCGGTGTCGCCGCAGAGCTTGAGCTTGAAGTGCGTGAGGCCGTAGCGGCGCACGGCGGCCACGAGCGTGGTGGGCAGGCCGTCGGCGGGCGCATCGGGCAGTGCATCGTCGTCGTCGATCGCGTCGGCCAGGCCCACGGTGTGGCGCGCGGCGATGCGCTCCGCGGGGCGCTGCCGCGCGAGGAAGCCGGGCATGTCGAAGCCGGCGAGGTCGTCGGCCAGGCCGCTGCCCGCGATGTCGATGCCGCCGAGGTTGGCGCTCATCGCGGCGGCGAAGCCGGTGCCGGCATGCAGGCACAGCGCATCGAAGATCGCGCGGTCGATCAGGGCCGGCCCATAGCCCGCCACCAGCGGCTGCAGGCCCTTGGCACGGGCGCGCGCCATCAGCGCGGCGTAGTTGGCGGCGAAATGCGTCCACGCGGTCTGGGCATCGGCCTCGCCGGTGTAGGCCTCGCGCGCGTCGCGCAGCGCGAAGCGCAGCTGCTCGAAGTTCTGTTCGTTGGTGAGCGCCGGGTTCTTGTCGAACCACTTGGGCACCATCATCTCGGCCGCGCAGCCGCTGGCCGTGCGGCCGTCCTCGAAGCGGATGCGCGCGCGCACGTAGACCTGCGGGCAGGCGGTGACGGTGGCGGCGCCGAAGCGGAACGGCAGCCGCAGCGCGACGTCGCGCTCGGCGAAGCGGATCTCCTCGACGTGGAAACGGGGCGCGTCCATGGTCAGTGGTCCAGGATGCCCTGCGAGAAGAAATGCGCGCGCACCAGCTTCGTGTAGTGGCCGAACTCGCTCGAGGCCATCATGTCGAGGGTGCGGGCGCGCGGCAGTTCGATGTCGTAGACGGCCGCGATCGAGCCCGGGCGCTCGCTCATCACGATCACGCGGTCCGACAGGAAGATGGCCTCGGGGATGCTGTGGGTGATCAGCATCACGGTCTTCTTCGAGGCCATCCAGATGCGTTGCAGCTCGAGGTTCATCTTCTCGCGCGTCATCGCGTCGAGCGCGCCGAAGGGCTCGTCCATCAGCAGCACCGACGGGTCGTGCAGCAGCGCGCGGCAGATCGAGGCGCGCTGCTGCATGCCGCCCGAGAGCTGCCACGGGTATTTGCGCTCGAAGCCCTTGAGGCCGGCCATGGCCATCAGCTCGTGGGCGCGCGCCTTGGCGGCGTCCATCGGCAGGTGGCGCATCTCGGCCTGCAGCAGGATGTTGTCCTCCACGCTGCGCCAGGGCAGCAGCACCGCGCTCTGGAACACGATGCCCACGTCCTTCTGCGGTCCCTGGATCGGCTTGCCCGCCAGTGTGAGGCTGCCGCCGCTGATCGGCAGCAGGCCCGCCACCATCTTGAGCAAGGTGCTCTTGCCGCAGCCCGAGGGCCCGACGACGGAGACGAACTCGCCTTCCTTGATGGCGAAGTCGAGCGGCTTCAGCGACTCGACGGGGCCATCCTTGCTTTGGTAGATCTTCGAGACGCCGCGCGCTTCGATCAGTTGGACTGGAGACATGGAGCGTAGTAAAGGACGAAGCGAACGAGGTGACGGGGCGCTTGTGGCGTTTTCGGGGAACACCGCGGAACTGGCTTTGCCGGGCCGCTGGTGTTGCCCCCGGTAGGGGGTGGGAGAAGCGACACGAAGTGCGCGGAGCCTGGGGGCGAGCTGTTTACGGCAGGAAGTCGAGCGTCACGTAGTCTTCTGGTTTGCCGCGCGTCGAGGCGTCCATGCCGCCGTACTGCACCAGCAGGTCCAGCGACTCGTTGACGTTCTTCATCGCCACGCGGAAGGGACGCTGGTTCGCCGTGTCCTTGGTGTGATAGAGCGCCACGCTCTGCTTCATGCCCACGATCAGCGTGTCGCGCACGCCGGCCTTGGGGTTGGCCTTGAGCATCGCGTCGACCGCGGCCTCGGGGCTCTTCTCGGCCGCTTCGGCGGCCTTGGTCGAGGCGCGCATGAAGCGCTTCACCAGGTCGGGGTTCTCGGTCAGCAGGTTCTTGTTGGTGATGATCCCGGAGCTGATCTGGTTCACGCCCGAGTCGGCGAAGCGGATCGGCGACACCGGCTTGCCGGTGGCGTCCTGCAGCTTGATCGCCTGGTCCATCACGTAGCCCAGCAGCAGGTCGGCCTGGCCGTTGATCACCGCATTGAGCTTGGTCTGGCCGTCGCCCGAGACGATCTTCACCTGGTCGGCCTTGATGTCGTTGACCTTGAGGAACAGCGGCCACATCTGCGACATCGAGTCGCCGGGCGTCACGGCCACGGTCTTGCCGACGATGTCCTTCGGCGTCTTGATGTTCTTCTCGCTGAAGCCCATGACCGACATCGGGCTGACCTGGAACAGCACGCCGGTGGACTTCAGCGGCGCGCCCTTGGCGGCGGCCTTGATCATGGTCGTGACGTCGATGTAGCCGAAGGTCGCCGACTTGGCGGCCACCGCCTGGGCGGTGACGGCGGAGCCGCGGCCTTCCTGGATGTCGAGGTCGATGCCTTCCTCGGCGTAGAAGCCCTTTTCCTTGCCGAGGAAGAAGGGCGCGTGCTCGCTGTACAGATACCAGTTGAGCATCAGCGTGACCTTGTCCTTGGGCTTGTCGCCCTGCGCATGGGCGGGAGCGATGGCGAAGGTGGCGAGCGCGGCGGCGGTGAGCAGCGAGGGAAGCAGTTTCTTCATGTCTTGTCTCCAGGGAGTTGTTGGCGTGGGCGAAGGAACCAGAAAGAAAAAGGGCGGGATGGATCAGTCCGCGTGGCGCTGCGAGGCGTGCCAGGGAATCATCAGGCGCTCGACCAGGTCGACCGCCACGAACAGGATCACGCCGATGCTCGAGAGCACGACCAGCGCGGCGAACATCAGCGGCAGGTCGAAGTTGCCGTTGGCCACCTGCAGCACGTAGCCGATGCCCGAGTTCGAGCCGACGAACTCGCCGACCACCGCGCCGACGACGGCCAGCGTGACCGAGACCTTGAGGCCGCTGAAGATCTGCGGCAGCGCCTGCGGCAGGCTGATCTTGAAGAAGGTCTGCAGCCGGCTCGCGCCCATCGAGCGCGCGAGGTCGAGCATGTCGGGCTCGACCGACTTGAAGCCCATCACGGTGGAGACCACCACCGGGAAGAAGCCCAGCAGGAAGGCCGAGATCACCTTGGGGAAGATGCCGAAGCCGAACCACACCACGAACAGCGGCGCGATGGCGACCTTGGGGATGCTCTGCGAGAACACCAGCAGCGGATAGACGTAGGACTCGACCAGCCGCGAGTAGGCGATGACCATCGCCATCGGAATGCCGATGAGGATGGTGAGGCCGAAGCCGCCGAGCGTGGCCAGCGTGGTCTTCCAGCTCTCGGCCAGCAGGCGCGGCCATTCGTTGATCAGCTGCTTGACCACCTCCCACGGCGGCGGGATCAGGTAGGCCGGGATCTTGAAGAGGCGGATCGCCAGGTCCCACAGCACCAGCAGCAGCAGGATCAGCAGGAAGGGGCGCAGCGCCGGAGAGAGCAGGAGTTTGCGGATCATGGAGAGCGCGCCGGTGGCGGCGCGGGACGTTCGGTCGGAAGTCGGTGGGCTGCGGGCGGAGCGGGGGAGCGGGCGCTGGCGGAATGGGCGTTACTGCTGGACCGCGAGGCCGGCGGCCTTCACGAGCTCGGCGTTGCTCGCGATCTCCTGCTTGATGTAGGCATCGAACTGCGCGGGCTTGAGCGTCCAGGCATCGGCGCCGAGCTTGAGGAAGCGCTCCTTCACCTCGGGCGTGGCAAGGGCCTTCGCCACCTCGTCGTGCAGGCGGTCGACCACGGCGCGCGGCGTCTTCGCGGGCGCCATCATTCCGATCCAGAAGTTGAACTCGGAGCCTGGCACGCCGGCCTCGGCGGTGGTGGGCACGTCGGGCAGGGCGGCCGCGCGCTTGGGCGAACCCACGGCGAGCGCCAGCAACTGGCCTTCCTTGATCTGGCCGATGACCGGCGCGATCGGCGAGAAGTAGTAGTCGACGCGGCCCGAGAGCACCTCGGTGACGGCCTCGCCCGATCCCTTGAACGGGATGTTGGTCGCGTCGATCTTGGCGGCCATCTTGAACTTCTCCGCGTTCAGGTGGGTGGCGCTGCCCTGGCCGGCCGAGGCGAAGTTCATGCTGCCGGGCTTGGCGCGCGCGGCGGCCAGCAGTTGCGGCAGCGTCTTGATGTTCTTCGAGGGCGCGATCACCAGCGCGTTGGGCAGCGAGGAGATCGGCGTGACGCCCGCGAAGTCGTTCACCGTGTCGAAGGGCAGCTTGGCGAAGGTGGAGGGGCTGACCGTGTGCGACGACGAATGGATCATCACCGTGTAGCCGTCGGCCGCCGCGGTGGCCACCGCCTGCTGGCCGATGGTGCCGCTGGCGCCGCCGCGGTTCTCGATCACCAGCGGCTGGCCCATGCTCGCGCCCATCTTGTCGGCGATGGCGCGGGCAATGATGTCGGTGGTGCTGCCGGCCGCGAACGGCACGATCACGCGGATCGGCTTGCTGGGGTAGGCGGCTTCCGCGCCGGCGAGGGCGGGGAGCAGGGCGCCCAGGCCGACGATCGCGGCCAGCGTGGCGGTGCGTGCGAGTTGCTTCATGGGTGGTGTCTCCGCGCGGCGGGGCCGCTGGTGTCGTTGCGAGCTTAATTCACCAATAAGTGAATTGCTGATTCTAGGAACGCGGGCGCGGCAGCGTCAACGGGTGGACCCTGGTGGATACCCGTAGATCTTTGAAGCGATGGGGGTCGTCGTGCGCGGCGATGGCGCGCGGCCCCGCCGCCGCGCGAGGAACGGCAGGAAGCGACGGAGCGCGGCGGGAAGGGGCTCTTCAGTGCAGCACGTAACCGAGCACGAGGTCGGTCATGTGCGAGAGGCGCTGCGCCATCGCCTTGGGCGCGCGCAGGTCACGGCCGAAGATGGCCGAGAGCGTGTGGTTGTTCGAGAGGTAGAAGTAGCACAGCGAGGCGATCGAGATGTAGAGCTGCACCGGATCGACGCCCGCGCGGAACAGGTTGTCGCGCCGGCCGCGCTCGAGCACCGTGTCGAGCAGCTGCACCAGCGGCGAGTTCATCTCCTGGATGCGTTCCGAGCGCTTGAGGTGCGAGGCCTGGTGCAGGTTCTCGCTGTTGAGCAGCGTGATGAACTCGGGATGCTCGAGGTAGTAGTGCCAGGTGAAGGACACCAGCTGGCGGATCGCCTCGACCGGATCGATCTCGTCGAGGTGCAGCCGCTGCTCGGCTTCGCGGATGTCGGCGTAGGTGCGCTCGAGCACCGCGAGGAACAGGTCGTCCTTGCTGCCGAAGTAGTAGTAGATGAGCCGCTTGTTGAGGCCCGCGCGCTCGGCGATGCTGTCCATGCGGGCGCCGGCGAGGCCGCGCGCCGAGAACTCGTCGCGCGCCGAGGCGAGGATCGCGAGCTGCGAACGGTCGGCATCGCGCGAACGGGGTTCCAGCGTTTCGGGGGCGGTGGCCTTCATGGCGCGAATTTAACCATTTGGGGAATTAAAACAAGGGAGGCGGGGCGGGCGCACATAATCGCCGCGGACAAAGTGTTGGAGTTCTACTGCTCATGAGTACATCACAACCCGCAGGCCACCTGATCGTCGAGTGCCTGCTCGAACAGGGCATGGAGATCGCGTTCGGCGTGCCCGGCGAGAGCTTCCTCGCGGTGCTCGACGGCTTCCATGCCTACGGCGAGCGCGCGCGTTTCATCGTCAACCGGCAGGAGGGCGGCGCGGCCTTCATGGCCGAGGCGCACGGCAAGCTCACGGGCCGTCCCGGCATCTGCTTCGTGACGCGCGGCCCGGGCGCCACCAATGCCTCGATCGGCGTGCACAACGCCTTCCAGGATTCCACGCCGATGGTGCTGTTCGTCGGCGACGTGGGCAGCGACTTCCGCGACCGCGAGGCCTTCCAGGAGGTCGACTACGGCAGCTTCTTCGGCCCGAGCACCAAGGGCTTCGCCAAGCGCGTGGAGCGCATCGACGATGCCAACCGCATCCCCGAGTACATCGCGCGCGCCTTCTCGACCGCGATGAACGGCCGCCCCGGCCCGGTGGTGCTGGTGCTGCCCGAGGACATGCTGCGCAGCGAGACCGCCGCGCGGCCGTTGCCGCGGGTGGAGGCGGTAGAGCCCTGGAGCGACCCGGGCGCGCTGCGCACCCTGCGCGAGCTGCTGCTGAAGTCGCGCCAGCCGCTGGTGATCGCCGGCGGCGGCGGCTGGACCGCGCAGGCCGCTCAGGCGCTGCAGCGCTTCGCCGAGAACTGGCGGCTGCCGGTGGCCAATGCCTTCCGGTTCCAGGACACCTTCGACAACCACCACCCGCTCTATGCGGGCGATGTCGGCATCGCCATCAATCCGAAGCTGGCGCAGCGCGTGAAGGACGCCGACCTGATCCTCGCCATCGGCCCGCGCCTCGGCGAGATGACCACCGGCGGCTACACGCTGCTCGAGGCGCCGAAGGCGAAGCAGACGCTGGTGCACATCCATGCCAGCGCCGAGGAGCTCAACCGCGTCTACCAGGCCGACCTCGCGATCAATGCCGGCATGAGCGCCGCGGCGCGCAGCCTCGAGGTGCTGAGCGCGCCGCCCACGCTGCCCTGGGAGGACTGGGCGCTGCAGGCGCATGCCGACTACCAGGCCTGGCTCGAGCCGCAGGCGCTGGCCGGCATGCCCGCGGAAACGCCGCGCGGCGCGGTCGACATGGCGGCGGTGGTGGCGACGCTGCAGAAGCACCTGCCGGCCGACGCCACGATCACCAACGGCGCCGGCAACTTCGCGAGCTGGGTGCACCGCTACTTCCGCTACCACGGCCTCGCCAAGGGCCACAAGACGCAGCTGGCGCCCACCAGTGGCGCCATGGGCTATGGCGTGCCGGCCGGCATCGCCACCAGCCTCGCGACCGGCCGGGTGGCCTTCACGATCGCGGGCGACGGCGATTTCCTGATGACGGGCCAGGAGCTGGCCACGGCCGCGCAGCATGGCGGCAAGAGCATCGTCGTGCTGCTGAACAACGGCATGTTCGGCACCATCCGCATGCACCAGGAGCGCGAGTACCCCGAGCGCACCAGCGGCACCGCGCTGCGCAATCCCGACTTCTGCGGGCTGGCGCGCGCCTACGGCTACGCGGCCGAGCGCGTGACCGAGACCGCGCAGTTCGAGGCCGCGCTGCTGCGCGCGCTGGCTGCCGACACCGGCACGCTGATCGAGATTCCGCTCGACCCCGAGGTCATCACCACGCGCGGCACGCTGTCGTCGATCAGGCGCGCGGCGCAGCAGCAGGCGCAGGGCTGAGCGCGGCGCGATGCCTCGCGACCTCCGCGCGCAGGGCTGTGGAGCGCAGCTCGAACACTTCGAACAGGCCGAGCGCCTCGAGCGCGGGAATCAGCGCGACGAGGTCCTCGTGCGCGGCCTGGCGCTGCGCCTCGCCGGCCTGGGCGTCCTCCAGCACGCGCACATTGGCGAGGAAGGCACCGACCGAGCCCTTGCGCACGGGCTGGCCGTTGAGGACGGCGAAGTTCTGGTCATCGGGCAGGACATCCTGGGCTTTCATGGCGACTCCTTGAAGAAGAAAGGGAAGGGTGGATCGATGGCTTCGATGCTAGGCAGGCGCCACGTTGCGGGCTTGCGGCGCGGTGCCAATCGGTATCGCCATCGGGCCATGCCGCAGATGGAGCGACGCGATGGCTGAGGCCGTGGTGCGGCTCGATCTCAACGCCTACGAGGCACCGCGCACCACGGGCGCGCATGCGCACGAGGAAGGCCAGCTGTTCGCGCTGCGCGCCGGCCTGCAACTGATCGAGACCAGCGCGGGGCGCTGGGTGCTGCCGCCCGGATGGATCGGCTGGATCGCGCCGCGCTGCGCGCACGCGGCGCAGAGTCACGGCGCGACGGCCGGGTGGAGTCTTTATCTCGATCCGGCGCTGACGACGGCCTTGCCCGCGCAGCCGCATGTGTTCGCGTCGACGCCGCTGATCCGCGAGCTGGTGGGGCGGCTGGTGTCGCTCGGCGAAGAGGGGGAGACGGCGCGCCGCCTGCGGCTGGTGGCGGTGCTGGTCGACGAACTGGCGGCGGGCACGCGGACCTCGCTGCACCTCGCGCTGCCGCAGGAGCGGCGCCTGCTCGCGCTGGCCACCGCGCTGGCCGACGATCCCGCGCGCGACGACACGCTCGAGCAATGGGCCGATCGCATCGGCATGGCGCGCCGCACGCTCACGCGCCGCTTCGCCGCCGAGACCGGCCTGAGCTTCGCGCAGTGGCGCCAGCAGGCGCGGCTGCTCAAGGCGGTGCAATTGCTGGGCGTGGGCGAGCCCGTGACCACGGTGGCGCTGACGGTGGGCTACAGCTCGGTGAGCGCGTTCATCGAGACCTTCCGGCGCCATTTCGGCTGCACGCCCTCGCGCTTCTTTGCGCAGGGTGCCGACGCGGCGCGCTGAGGGCTCGCAAAAGGCATGGACGAAAAAAAGCCGGCTGTCGCCGGCTTTCCTGATCGACCCGGAGGTCGTTCGAGTGGTGCGCTTACTTGACGTGCTTGCCGATCAGCGCGGCCAGTTCGAACATCGACACTTGGGCCTTGCCGAAGATTTCCTTCAGCTTGGCGTCGGCGTTGATGTTGCGCTTGTTGGCCTTGTCTTGCAGGTTGTTCTTCTTGATGTAGTCCCACAGCTTGCTCACGACGGCGGTGCGCGGCAGCGGCGTCGAGCCGACCACGGCAGCCAGTGCGGGGCTGGGGGTCAGGGCCTTCATGAAGGCGGCGTTCGGGGTGCGCTTCTTGGCGGGAGCCTTCGCAGCAGCCTTCTTCGCGGGTGCAGCCTTCTTGGCAGGAGCAGCAGCCTTCTTCGCCGGTGCAGCAGCCTTCTTGGCAGGAGCAGCAGCCTTCTTCGCCGGTGCAGCGGCCTTCTTCGCGGGAGCAGCAGCCTTTTTCGCGGGAGCAGCGGCCTTCTTTGCCGGAGCTTTCTTGGCCGGAGCCTTCTTTGCAGTTGCCATGGTTGATTTCCTTTTTTGGTTGAACAGTCACCAATGAAAAACAGGGTCTCCACTGGCATCGCGGATGCTAAATGAGAAAAAACGCGTTTCCAAGGGAAAAAGCGGTTTTTTCATTGGAGGCTGTTGTTTTTTCAGAGGGGAGAGCGCCCGTTTTGCCTGCGGCGCGCGGGCCAGGTCGCCAGGAAGACGCCAGCGAGAGCGAGCGCGAACGCGAACAGCTGCACCAGGGAGAGGCTTTCGCCGAGCACGAGCACGCCCACGAGGGCCGCGCTCACGGGCAGCATCACGGCGAAAACACCGGCCTGCGCGGCGGGAATGTGGCGCAGTCCGGTCATCCAGAGCCACACCGTCCAGATGCTCGCTGCGAGGGCGTAGGCGACCAGCAGCAGCCAGAGGCCGGGACGCACCGTGGCGAAGTCGAACTGCAGCGCGAACCAGATGCCCAGCGGCGTGCTGAGCACGAAGCCCCAGAGGTTGATCAGCGAGGAGATCCGCTTGGGACCGAGCCGCCCGGTGAGCGACTTGCCGATCACCGCGTAGGCGGCCTCGCAGAGCACCGCGCAGAACACCAGCAGGTTGCCGAGCCACGGCATCGACGAGGACGCTCCCGTGCCCGGGTGCGCGCTCGCATGCGCCGGCGCGAGCGCGAGCAGCCCGATGCCGATCGCCGCGCAGAGGATCGCGAGGCCGATGCGCAGCGTGATGCGTTCGCGCAGGAACAGCCAGCTCGCCACCGCGACCGCCGCCGGGATCGACGCCATGATCACGCCCGCCGAGACCGCGCTCGTGAGGCTCACGCCGAACAGCATGCAGATCGAGAACAGGAAGTTGCCGAGGAAGGACTCGAGGAACACCAGCCAGCGCGTGCGCGCGGTCATCGGCGGTTCGTCGGGCGCGCGGCGCAGCCAGTGCGGCATGGCGAGCGCCGCGATGCCGAAGCGCAGCCAGGCCAGCAGCAGCACCGGGAAGGCCGCGACCAGCGGCTTGGAGAGAGCGACATAGCAGCCGACGAGCGACATGCTCAACGCGAGGCAGCCGTAGGCCATGAGCCGGCCTGGGGCGGGTGCGGCGGGGTTCAATAGACTGGGGTGATTTGGGAAAGGAGGCATCGATGATGCCGCAACCGACGCATGTGCCGGGCGTGCGCCACGTCTTCGTCTACGGCACCTTGCGCGCGGGTGGGCGCAACGACATCGCGCGCTTCGCGCCGCTGCCGCGCCGCGTGGCCGATGCCGAGGTCGCGGGCACGCTCTACGACCTCGGCGCCTATCCGGGCATGGTGCTCGGTGGCGAGGGCCGCGTGGCGGGCGAGATCTACGCGATCGATGCGCAGGTGGAGGCCGCGCTCGACCGGCTCGAGGAAGTGGCCGACGACGATTCGGGCGAGTACATCAAGCGCTGGCTGCGTGTGCAGGCCAGCGACGGCCGCGCGTTCGATTGCCTGGTCTACGAGATCCATCCGTCGCGCATCGAGGGGCGCGCGGTGATCGCGGGTGGCGACTGGATCGCGCATTCGCGGCGTTGACGGCGCGCGTTCCGGCCCGCGTTTTTCACAGACGAAAGAGTGATTGCGCATCGTGAAAATCGCAGCTGCTGCACCGCAGTATTTTTTCTCAATATGAGAAAGTTGTTTTCTCATTGAGAAATATCTCCGTAAGTTGTTGATTTTGTTGATGCAAAAATATGTCTTCTATAAGACATAAGAGTGGGCGACGCGATTACAGTAAGCCCATGGCCGCAGCGCCGAAACGCTCAAAACCAACCCTTCAATCAACTCACGGAGTGACCATGCCCCAGACCCTCACCGAACAACTCAGCCGCGAACAGCAGATTGCCGCCCTCGAGAAAGAATGGGCCACGGACCCCCGCTGGAAGGGCGTGAAGCGCGGCTACAGCGCGGCCGACGTGGTGCGCCTGCGCGGTTCGTTCCCGATCGACTACACGCTCGCCAAGCGCGGCGCCGAGAAGCTCTGGGACAAGATCAACGGTGGTTCGAAGAAGGGCTACGTGAACGCCTTCGGCGCGATCTCCGCCGGCCAGGCCATGCAGCAGGCCAAGGCCGGCCTCGAAGCCGTGTACCTGTCGGGCTGGCAAGTGGCCGCCGACGGCAACAGCTCGGAAACCATGTACCCCGACCAGTCGCTCTACGCGTACGACTCGGTGCCCACCATGGTCCGCCGCATCAACAACACCTTCCGCCGCGCCGATGAAATCCAGTGGGGCCGTGGCGTGAACCCGGGCGACAAGGAATTCATCGACTACTTCCTGCCGATCGTGGCCGATGCCGAAGCCGGTTTCGGTGGCGTGCTCAACGCCTTCGAACTGATGAAGAACATGATCGCCGCGGGCGCTGCCGGCGTGCACTTCGAAGACCAGCTCGCCGCCGTCAAGAAGTGCGGCCACATGGGCGGCAAGGTGCTGGTGCCGACGCGCGAAGCCTGCGAGAAGCTGATCGCCGCGCGCTTCGCCGCCGACGTGCTGGGCGTGCCCACCATCGTGCTGGCCCGCACCGATGCCGAAGCCGCGAACCTGATCACCTCCGACCACGACGCCAACGACAAGCCCTTCCTGACCGGCGAGCGCACCTCGGAAGGCTTCTACCGCGTGAAGAACGGCCTCGAGCAGGCCATCAGCCGCGGCGTCGCCTACGCGCCCTATGCCGACCTGGTGTGGTGCGAAACCGGCGTGCCCGACATCGGCTTCGCCCGCGAGTTCGCGCAGGCCGTGCACGCCGCCTGCCCGGGCAAGCTGCTGTCGTACAACTGCTCGCCGTCGTTCAACTGGAAGAAGAACCTCGACGACAAGCAGATCGCCACCTTCCAGGAAGACCTCTCGGACCTGGGCTACAAGTACCAGTTCATCACGCTGGCCGGCATCCACGTCAACTGGTACAACACCTTCAAGTTCGCGCACGCCTATGCACGCGGCGAGGGCATGAAGCACTACGTGAACATGGTGCAGGAGCCGGAATTCGCGGCGCGCGAACAGGGCTACACCTTCGTGTCGCACCAGCAGGAAGTCGGCGCGGGTTACTTCGACGACGTGACCACCGTGATCCAGGGCGGCCAGTCGAGCGTGAAGGCATTGACCGGCTCGACGGAAGAAGAGCAGTTCCACTGAGCAACTGACTCGACATTCGCTGTCACCTTGAAGCCCGGCCGCGTGCCGGGCTTTTTTTCGTCCGTGCCCGGCCCGCCTCAGTCGCGCATGCGCACTTCGCGCACGCCGCGGCCCAGCTTCTGGCGCAGCAGGGTGCGCAAGGTCACGCCGTCGGCGTAGCCGACCAGCGCGGCGATCTGCTCGAGGCTCCGGTCGCTGGTCTTGAGCAGGTGCACCGCGCGCTCCACGCGCAGGTCCTGCACGTAGCCGAGCGGGCTCTTGCCGAGCACCTGCTGCAGCCGGCGCGCCAGCGTGCGCTTGCTGGTGCCGACGGCGCGCGCCGCGTCGTCGAGCGAGAAGCCGTCGGCCAGCCGCGCGCGCGCCCAGCGCTCGAAGCGCTCGACCATCGGATCGGCATGGCTCAGGTGGTCGTGGATCACGTAGGCGGATTGCGCGGGTCGCGAATCGACGATCAGGTAGCGCGCTACCGTGGCGGCCAACTCGGGACTGACCTGGCGCACCAGCCACAGCGCCATGTCGACATGGCCGAGCGCCGCGCCGGCGGTGACCAGCGACGGGCCCGAGGGCACGAGCATGCGCGTGTCGTCGAGCCGCACCTCGGGATAGCGCTGGCGGAACATCGAGGCGAGCCACCAGGTGGTGGTGGCCTGCTGACGATCGAGCAGGCCCGATTCGGCGAGCACGAAGGTGCCGATGCAGGCGGCGGCGATCTTCGCGCCCTCGTCGGCACGTGCGCGCAGCGCGATACCGGCATCGGCGATGTCCTTGCGTTCGAGCGCCCGCGCCAGGCCCTCGGGCATCTTCTCGCCGATGGCCGGGATCGCGATCCAGTCGGGTGCCCTGGCGTCGGCGAACGGCACGACCGGCACGCTCAGGCCTTGTGCCGTGCGCACGCGCTTGCGCAGGCCGGCAAGACGGACCTCGAAGGGTGGCACGCCGAGCGCGAGCAGGCCCGCCAGTTCGTTGGCGGTGGTGAAGACGTCGGCCACCGTGGCCAGGCCGGTGTCGAACACGCCGTCGAGCGCGAGGATGTCGAGTCGCATGGCAATAACAATATCAAAGATGTAAAAAATGCCAATAGGTGAGAGCAAGGGCCGACTCTAGAGTCGCCGCAGCGGTTGCGATCCGCGCACCGCTTCCACCTTGCAACGACCGGAGATGTCCATGATCAAGTTCGCCCTGTTCGCCCGCCTCGAAGCCAAGCCCGGCAAGGAGGCCGAGGTCCAGCAGTTCCTCGAGGCCGGCCTCGCGATGGCGCGCGACGAAGCCACCACGCCGATCTGGTTTGCGCTGCGGCTGTCGCCGACCACCTTCGGCGTGTTCGATGCGTTCGAGACCGAGGCGGGCCGCCAGGCGCACCTCGTCGGCCCGATCGCGCAGGCGCTGATGGCGAAGGCGCCCGAGCTGTTCGCGAAGCCGCCGGCGATCGAGCCGATCGACGTGCTGGGGCTCAAGAACGCGGCGGGCGTGGCGTAATGGACTAAAGGGGCGCTCGGCACGGCCCGCGCGCTGAGCGGCTAGAATCCGAGGCTCCACTGTCAACAAGGGCGAGAAAGGCACTTTGGTTATGACACCGCGAACTACCCCGCAAGCCACCTGCGGTGTTTTCTTCTTCGAAGGAAGCGCCCGCTAAACCGCGCGCGCTGGTTCGAGCCAGCTTCCCTGCCACAGCAAAGCGCGGTCATCCACCGCGCTTTTTTGTTTTTCGCCCGAGGTTTTTCATGATCCACATCACGCTCCCCGACAACTCGCAGCGCGAGTACCCCGGCCCGGTCTCGGTGGCCGACGTTGCCAAGTCCATCGGCCCCGGCCTTGCCAAGATGACGGTGGCCGGCAAGGTCGACGGCCGTCTGGTCGACGCCAGCGACGTCATCGACCACGATGCCAAGCTCCAGATCATCACGCCCAAGGACGACGAGGGCCTGGAGATCATCCGCCACTCGACGGCCCACCTGGTCGGCCACGCGGTCAAGCAGCTCTATCCGACGGCCAAGATGGTGATCGGCCCGGTGATCGAGGAGGGCTTCTACTACGACATCGCGTTCGAACGCCCCTTCACGCCCGAGGACATGGCCGCGATCGAGGCGCGCATGCGCGAGCTGATCGCGCAGGACTACGACGTGGTCAAGAAGATGACGCCGCGCGCCGAGGTGATCGAGGTCTTCAAGTCGCGCGGCGAGGACTACAAGCTGCGCCTGGTGGAGGACATGCCCGACGAGCAGGCCATGGGCCTGTACTACCACCAGGAATACGTCGACATGTGCCGCGGCCCGCACGTGCCGAACACGCGTTTCCTCAAGGTCTTCAAGCTCACGAAGCTGGCCGGCGCCTACTGGCGCGGCGATGCCAAGAACGAACAGCTGCAGCGCATCTACGGCACGGCCTGGGCCGACAAGAAGCAGCTCGACCAGTACATCCAGCGCATCGAGGAAGCCGAGAAGCGCGACCACCGCCGCCTCGGCAAGGAACTCGACCTGTTCCACATCGACGAAGTGGCGCCGGGCGTGGTGTTCTGGCATCCCAAGGGCTGGGCGATCTGGCAGCAGGTCGAGCAGTACATGCGCGGCATCTACCGCGACACGGGCTACTGGGAAGTGAAGGGTCCGCAGATCCTCGACAAGAGCCTGTGGGAGAAGACGGGCCACTGGCAGAACTACCGCGACAACATGTTCACGACGGAGTCGGAGAAGCGCGAGTACGCGTTGAAGCCGATGAACTGCCCGGGTCACGTGCTGATCTTCAAGAGCGACCTGCGCAGCTACCGCGACCTGCCGCTGCGCTACGGCGAGTTCGGCCAGTGCCACCGCAACGAGCCGAGCGGCGCGCTGCACGGCATCATGCGCGTGCGTGGCTTCACGCAGGACGACGGCCACATCTTCTGCACGGAGGACCAGATCCTCGACGAATGCATCGCCTACACGGCGCAGCTGCAGAAGGTGTACGCGGACTTCGGCTTCACGGACATCCTCTACAAGGTCGCGACGCGGCCCGAGAACCGCGTGGGCTCCGACGAACTCTGGGACAAGGCCGAGCACGCGGTGATGGAATCGCTGCGCCGCTCGGGCGTGGAGTTCGTGATCGCCCCGGGCGATGGCGCCTTCTACGGACCGAAGATCGAGTACACGCTGCGCGATGCGATCGGCCGCCAGTGGCAGTGCGGCACGATGCAGGTCGACTTCAACACGGCCGAGCGCCTGGGCGGCGAGTACGTCACGGAGTCGAGCGGCCGCGCGCACCCGGTGATGCTGCACCGCGCGATCGTCGGCAGCCTCGAGCGATTCATCGGCATGCTGATCGAACACCATGCCGGCGCAATGCCCGCCTGGCTCGCGCCAGTGCAGGTGGCGGTGCTCAATATCAGCGAAGGACAGGCCGATTACGCCGCGCAAGTTGCGAAAACGCTGCAAAATCAAGGGCTTAGGGTCCAGCTTGACCTGCACAACGAGAAGATTACGTATAAAATACGCAAGCATTCGTTGCAAAAGCTCCCTTACATCGTTGTCGTGGGCGACAAGGAAAAGGAAGCTGGCGCCGTCGCAGTGCGCGCCCGAGGCAATCAAGACCTCGGTGCAATGTCCCTCGAATCGTTCGTGCAACGGGTCGTCCAGGACATTGCTGACAAGCGTTGATTTGTCGTCGAAACACCCCACATGTTTCTGTGCCAAATATACCGCTTGCCCGCGAGGACTGAGCGGCTTTCGCTACTTTTTTTGTAGCAAAACTTAGAGGATACCAACCATCGCTACTGCATTTCGCGACCGCCGCCACCGCGAGGAACGCCAACATCGCCTGAACCGGGAAATCATGGCCCCGGAAGTCCGCCTGATCGGCCCGGATAACGAGCAATTGGGTGTTGTGAGTCTTGCGGAGGCCTTGCGTCTCGCCGGTGAGCAGGACGTGGATCTGGTGGAGGTCGTCGCGGCGGCCAATCCACCGGTGTGCCGCCTGATCGAGTACGGCAAGTTCAAGTACCACGAGCAGAAGAAGGCGGCCGAGGCGAAGTCCAAGCAGAAGGTCATCGAGGTCAAGGAAATCAAGTTCCGGCCCGGTACCGACGATGGCGACTACAACATCAAGATGCGCAACATCCGGCGCTTTCTTGAGGATGGCGACAAGTGCAAGATCACGCTGCGCTTCCGGGGGCGCGAGATCACGCACCAGGAACTGGGTCTGGCCCTGCTGCAGCGCATCCGCGACGAGCTCGGCGACACGATCCTAGTCGAGCAGTTTCCGAAGCTCGAGGGCCGGCAGATGATCATGATGATCGCGCCGGGCCGCAAGAAGCCCGGCAGCGCGCCGGCAAAGTCGGCGACGGAAGCCGCCGCGGCACCGACCACCGTCGGCGCCTGAGCGAAGGATCCGGCCGGGCCCGGTGGCGAAAGCCCCGGGTGCCGACGGAAGTGAGAATTTGACGGGATTTCGCCGATCGCCGGCGCGCGTCGAAAGGCAAGCGCAGGCGGTGGCGGGATGAAGAAGTGTCTCGGGGCCAACAAGTCCATGGAGTTCATCCAAGGCGCCTCACGAGCACAAATTAAAGGAGCATTCACATGCCCAAAATGAAGACCAAGAGCAGCGCGAAGAAACGTTTCCGCGTTCGTCCCGGTGGCACCGTCAAGCGCGGTCAAGCCTTCAAGCGTCACATCCTGACCAAGAAGACCACCAAGAACAAGCGTCACCTGCGTGGTGCGGTGTCGGTGCACGAAACCAACATGGTTTCGATGGCCGCGATGCTGCCCGGCATGGGCATTTGATCAACTGACGAACAAGGAGTAATCACATGCCTCGCGTCAAACGTGGTGTAACGGCTCGCGCCCGCCACAAGAAAGTTCTCGCACTCGCCAAGGGTTTCCGCGGTCGCCGCGGCAATGTCTTCCGCATCGCCAAACAGGCGGTGATGAAGGCAGGCCAATACGCCTACCGTGACCGCCGCACCAAGAAGCGCGTGTTCCGTCAACTGTGGATCGCGCGTATCAACGCCGCCTCGCGTGAACTGGGCCTGACCTACAGCCAGTTCGCCAACGGCATCCGCAAGGCCGGGATCGAGATCGACCGCAAGATGCTTGCGGACATCGCCGTGCACGACAAGGCCGCTTTTGCGGGCATCGTGGAGCAGGTCAAGGCCAAGCTGGCTGCTTGATTCTGCACAGCGGGAGACCGTCCCCGGACAGTTTCCTGCGCCCACGGCACAAGGGCTGGCGCTTGAAAGAGCACCAGCCCTTTTTTATTTTTCCCCGAAGAAATCTGTTGTTGCTATGAACGAGTTGGACTCCCTGGTCGACACCGCACGTGCCGCCTTCGCGCAGGCGAAGACCCCCGCTGAGCTCGAGAACGCCAAGGCCCAGTTCCTGGGCAAGTCGGGCCGCATCACCGAGCTGATGAAGGGCATGGCCGCACTGAGCGTCGACGAGAAGAAGTCGCGCGGTGCCGCCATCAACGTGGCCAAGCAGGCGATCGAGTCCGCCCTCAACGAACGCCGTCAGCAACTGGCCGACGAGGAGCTCTCGCAGCAGTTGCGCGCCGAAGCGCTCGACGTGAGCCTGCCCGGCCGCCGCCGCATCCCGGGCGGCCTGCACCCGGTGAGCCGCACCCTCGAGCGCATCGAGGAGATCTTCTCGAGCATGGGCTTCGACGTGGCCGACGGCCCCGAGATCGAGAGCGACTGGCACAGCTTCACCTCGCTCAACAACCCGCCGAACCATCCGGCGCGTTCGATGCAGGACACCTTCTACGTCGACCTGAACGGCGAGGACGGCATCCCCTACAACCTGCGTCCGCACACCAGCCCGATGCAGGTGCGCTACGCCCACCAGCACATCAAGAAGTACGCGGCCGAGTTCGCGGCCGCGGCCGCCGACACCACCGGCACGTTCAAGGCGCCCGAGATCCGCGTGATCGCGCCGGGCCGCACCTACCGCGTCGACAGCGACGCCACCCATTCGCCGATGTTCCACCAGTGCGAAGGCCTGTGGCTCGGCGAGAACGTGAGCTTCAAGGACCTCAAGGTCGTCTTCACCGACTTCTGCCGCACCTTCTTCGAGCGCGACGACCTCGTGCTGCGTTTCCGGCCGAGCTTCTTCCCGTTCACCGAGCCCAGCGCCGAGATCGACATCCAGTTCCAGAGCGGTCCGCTGGCCGGCCGCTGGCTCGAGGTGTCGGGCTCGGGCCAGGTGCATCCGAACGTGGTGCGCAACATGGGCCTCGACCCCGAGCGCTACATCGGCTTCGCCTTCGGCATGGGCCCCGACCGACTCACGATGCTGCGCTACGGCGTGAACGACCTTCGCCTGTTCTTCGACGGCGACCTGCGCTTCCTCTCGCAATTCCAGTGATCGGCTGACGCGCGAGACGAAACGAGACCTTCCACACCAGAAAAACAGATCGAGATCGAAGAGATGCAATTCCCGGAATCCTGGCTGCGCGAGTTCTGCAACCCGCCCATCGACAGCGCCGAACTGGCCGAGACCCTCACCATGGGCGGCTTCGAGGTCGAGGAGCGCCGGCCGGCGGCGCCGCCCTTCACGCGCATCGTGGTGGGCGAGATCAAGGAAGCCGTCCAGCACCCGAACGCCGATCGCCTGCGCGTCTGCCAGGTCGACGCGGGGCAGGGCGCCTTGCTCAACATCGTGTGCGGCGCGCCCAATGCGCGCGTCGGCATCAAGGTGCCGTGCGCGCTGGTGGGCGCCGAACTGCCGCCCGGCGAGGACGGCAAGCCCTTCCTCATCAAGCTCGGCAAGCTGCGCGGCGTCGAGAGCCAGGGCATGCTGTGCTCGGCGCGCGAACTGCAGCTGAGCGAAGACCACGGCGGCCTGCTCGAACTCGCGGCCGACGCGCCCATCGGTGTCGACGTGCGCGAAGTGCTCAAGCTCGACGACACGCTGCTCACGCTCAAGCTCACGCCCAACCTCGCGCATGGCCTCAGCGTCTACGGCGTGGCGCGCGAACTCGCCGCGCTGACGGGCGCGCCGCTCAAGCCGCGCACCGTGGCGCCGGTCGAGGTGGCCTTCGCCGACAAGCTGCCCGTGAAGGTCGAGGCGCCCGAGCTCTGCGGCCGTTTCTCGGGCCGCATCGTGCGCGGCGTCGACACCAAGGTCGCCACCCCGGCCTGGATGGTCGAGCGCCTCGCGCGCTGCGGCCAGCGCAGCGTCACGCCGCTGGTCGACATCTCGAACTACGTGATGTTCGAGTACGGCCAGCCCAGCCACATCTTCGACCTCGACAAGATCCACGGCGGCCTCACCGTGCGCTGGGGCAAGGCTGGCGAACAGCTCAAGCTGCTCAATGGCAACACCATCTCGGTCGACGACAAGGTGGGCGTGATCGCCGATGCACGCGAGGTCGAATCGCTCGCGGGCATCATGGGCGGCGACGCCACCGCGGTCTCGGACGACACGCGCAACATCTACGTCGAGGCCGCGTTCTGGTGGCCCGAAGCGGTGCAGGGACGCTCGCGCCGCTTCAACTTCTCGACCGACGCCGGCCATCGCTACGAGCGCGGCGTCGACCCGAGCCGCACCGTCGAGATCATCGAGCGCATCACGCAGCTGATCGTCGAGATCTGCGGCGGCCAGGCCGGCGCCATGGACGACCAGATCCTGCGCGTGCCCGAGGCGCTGCCCGTGACGCTGCGCGTGGCGCGCGCCGCGCGCGTGATCGGCATGCCGCTGACCCAGGCCCAGTGCGTGGACGCGCTGCGCCGGCTGGGCTTCGCGCTGACCGAGGGCGGTGGCACGCTGACCATCGTGCCGCCGCCGCACCGCTTCGATCTGCTGATCGAGGAAGACCTGATCGAAGAGGTCGCGCGCCTGATCGGCTTCAACAACCTGCCGACCACCGCGCCGCTCGCGCCGATCACCGCGCGCGTGCGTCCCGAGGCGCAGCGCAGCCGTTTCGCGGTGCGCCGCGGCCTCGCCGCGCTGGGCTACCAGGAAACCATCAACTTCAGCTTCGTCGAAGCCGACTGGGAGAAGGAGCTCGCGGGCAACGACAACCCGGTCAAGCTGCTGAACCCGATCGCGAGCCAGATGAGCGTGATGCGTTCGTCGCTGCTCGGCTCGCTGCTGCAGGTGCTCAAGTTCAACCTCGACCGCAAGGCGCCGCGCGTGCGCGTGTTCGAGGTGGGCCGCGTGTTCCTGCGCGACGACAGCGTGGCCACCACCGACAGCACCGTGCGCGGCGTGCATCAGCCGATGCGCGTGGCTGGCCTCGCCTGGGGCGATGCCGACGAAGCGCGCTGGGACGGCAAGGCGCAGCGCGTCGATTTCTACGACGTGAAGGGCGACGTCGAGGCATTGCTCGCGCCGCTGGTGCCGCGCTTCGAATCCGCCGAACACCCGGCGCTGCATCCGGGCCGCTCGGCGCGCGTGACGATCGACGGCAAGGCCATCGGCTTCGTCGGCGAGCTGCATCCGCGCTGGCGCCAGAAGTGGGACTTCGCGCAGCCCGCCGTGCTGTTCGAACTCGACCTCGATGCCGTCACCGCGCGGCCCGTGCCGGTGGCGCAAGCCGTGCCCAAGCACCAGGCGGTCGAGCGCGACATCGCGGTGGTGGTGGCGGAAGCCGTCACGCACGATGCGCTGATCGACGCCATCCGTTCGACCGGTGCCGCGCAAGGCCTGCTGCGCGACGCCGTGCTGTTCGACATCTACCGTCCGCAGCCCGCGCGCGACGGCACGGTGGCCGCGGCCGGTGGCCTTGCACCCGGCGAGAAGAGCATGGCGGTGCGCCTGAGCTTCCAGGGCGACAGCGCCACCCTGACCGACGAGCAGGTCGAGCCGGCCGTGCGCGCCATCGTCGATCAACTGGCTGCGAAGGTGGGCGGACGCCTGAGAGGATGACCCGAATGAATGCCGTCGAATTCACGCTCGAAGCACTCGAGACGCCCGCGCTCACCAAGGCGCATCTGGCCGACCTGCTGTTCGAGCAGATCGGCCTGAACAAGCGCGAGTCCAAGGACATGGTCGAGGCTTTCTTCGACCTGGTTGCCAACAGCCTGATCGAAGGCACCGACGTGAAGATCTCGGGCTTCGGCAACTTCCAGATCCGCGTGAAGGCGCCGCGCCCTGGCCGCAATCCGCGTACCGGCGAAGCCATTCCGATCGGCGAGCGTCGCGTCGCGACCTTCCATGCGAGCGCGAAGCTCAAGGAACAGATTCACGGAAACATCGATCCGAACGCCGCCCCCGAGGTCGAGTGGAGCCTGGGTTCCGAATAGGACTTGTTCGGGCGCGCTTCCGTGGAGTAACCTCTGAGGTTTGCCGCGCGCAGACTTGATTTCAATGGAGAACATGGCCGACAAGGCACTCCCGCCCATTCCCGTCAAACGCTACTTCACCATCGGTGAGGTCGGCGAACTCTGCGGGGTGAAACCGCATGTGCTGCGCTACTGGGAGCAGGAGTTCACGCAGTTGCGCCCGATGAAGCGGCGCGGCAACCGGCGCTACTACCAGCACCACGAGGTGCTGATGATCCGCCGCATCCGCGACCTGCTGTACGACCAGGGCTTCACGATCAGCGGTGCACGCAACAAGCTGCAGGAACTGGTGCAGCACGAACGCGACCGCCGCAAGGCCGGCGAGGTTCCGCTCGAAGGCATGGAGGCCGTCGAGATCGATCACGAGGAGTTCGAGGCCGCGCTGCACGACGAAGAAGCCGCACCGAACGTGGCCCGCAGTGTCGACCTGTCGCAGTTGTTGCAGCTTCGCCGCGAGCTTTTTGAAATTCGTGAGTTGCTGACGGTCGGACGCTGAAAAGAGAAGGCTATAATCGAGAGCTTCGGTGTGTGGCGCAGCCTGGTAGCGCACTTGCATGGGGTGCAAGGGGTCGAAGGTTCGAATCCTTTCACACCGACCAACAAAACGTCCAAGGGCGTCCGGTTTCATCCACCGGACGCCCTTTTTCATTGGAGAGATGGGCGTGCAGAGTCCGAGGACGTACACTGAAATCCGTTGACTGCCAACGAAAATCAGGGGTACAGATGGGGGTTCAAACCCTGTGAATCGCTGAGGCGGCAGTCTTGTACCCCCAGTTCTCCTCGACGTAGCCCATGCCATTGACCGACGCCGCGTGCCGGAATGCCGCCTGTCCACCTGACCGAAAACAGGCCCGGTACGCCGATTCTGGTGGCCTATATTTAGAAGTTGCTGCTTCAGGTTCTCGTCGATGGTTCTGGAAGTTCAGGATCGAAGGCGTGGAGAAGAAGTTTGCCCTCGGCGCCTATCCCGGCGTTGGGCTAGCTGCGGCACGCAAGGCCCGCGATGCAGCTAAGGCCCAGAAGGCTGCGGGGATCAACCCCATCCAAGCCCGTCAGGTCGTCAAGCTCAAAGCAGCCGTGAGCACCGGTGACACCTTCCGGGAGACGGCGCTCGAGTGGTATGAGAAGCACCGTACGCGCTGGAGCAGCCACTACGCCGTCCGCGAGAAGCGCAATCTGGAAAAGGATCTGTTCCCGCACTTCGCTGCTCGTCGCATCAGCGAAATCGAACCCATCGAGTTGCTGGCGGCGCTGCGTCGCGTTGAGGAGCGCGGCGCCCTCGACGTGGCCGGCCGCGTGCTTATGACGTCGCGTGCCGTGTGGCGCTACGCCGTCGCAACCGCACGCGCGCCGCGCGACATCACGAGCGACCTCAAGGGCGCACTGACGCCGCACAAAAAGCGGCACTTTGCCGCCATCACAGAGCCTGCCAAGTTGGGCGAACTGATCCGCGTCATTCGAGCGTACCAAGGCGGTCACATCGTGCGTACGGCATTGCAGTTGGCCCCCATGCTCTTTCAGCGCCCCAATGAACTGCGGGGGGCCGCCTGGGCGGAAATCGACCTGGACAATGCGCTGTGGACCGTGCCCGCGGCACGGATGAAGCGGCGCATCGAGGGCAAGGAAAACGGCGACCCCCATCTGGTCCCGCTCCCGACACAGGCCGTGGAACTGCTGCGCAAGCTGCATCCCCTCACGGGTCATGGCGCGCTGGTCTTCCCGGGCGAGCGTAGCCATGACCGCCCCATCTCGGACAACACTCTGCGGGCCGCACTCCTGACGCTTGGATACGGCCCCACTGTGCAGACTGTGCACGGCTTCAGAGCAACAGCTCGTACCTTGCTGGCCGAAGTCTTGGAGGTCGACCCACTGGTGATCGAGGCGCAGTTGGCCCATGCAGTCAAGGACGCGAACGGCCGAGCCTACAACCGCACCCAATACCTCAAGCAGCGCGCGCAAATGATGCAACGATGGGCCGACTATCTTGATGACTTGAGGGGACCGGATCCTGCGAGCACTCATCGCATCGCGCTATAAGCTTTGAGCCCGCTCAACGCAGGCAAGGGCTATCAGCAATTTCTCACTCAACCGTTGCGGGAAATCAAACCCTTTCGGGGTTGTCACGCAATCGGCTCTTCGCTAGAATTTTCGTGCGGATGAGTGAACAGTTCATCGCACGGGTGTGCCAGCAGCAATCGCCTGTTTGGCTCACCTATCTTTAACACCTCGGCACTTTGCACGAGGTTCCTCTTTCACCCACAGCATCAATCGTGACTGTGGCCTTGCCGGCGTGATCGACCGTCGGGTTGACACGTTCATGCGTGCAATGCACTACATCTATCCAATAAACCCGCCTTTAGGCTAGTGAGGTGGTGCTGCGCGTCTTTTTGCGTGAGCGTCATTCCACGTGCCTATCCGGCATCTGTAACGACGAACATTAGCATGAGCACCAAGCCTTTCCGCCTGGCTTACCGCAGCCACGAAATTCCCGCACTTCTAGGTGTGGGCCGCCAGACTTATTATTCTTGGCTCGATCAGGAATCCCCCCAGCACGATCCAACTTTCCCCAAGCCCGTGCAACTCGGAGGGGTGGGCGCTCGGGCCAAGGGCCATTTGGTCACTGAAATTGAGGAATGGTTGGCTTCACGCCCGCGTACCCTGTTGGTCGCTGATGACGATGAGCCAGTCGCCGCGCGACGCGGCGTGCTCTGAGGAGCGCACATGTCAAAGGTTGTTGACTGGAACTGGTCTGAGGACGGTGTTCAGTTGGTGTGGGCCGACGAGTTGGAGTCCCTTCCAACCGAGTGGCTCATGCGAGACTGGATTCCCGAAGCCGAGCTGGTCATCCTCGGCGGCGACGGAGGCGCGGGCAAGACGCTGCTCGCCATGGATTGGGTGGCGACGGTGAGTAATGGAGGAACGCGTCGCGGCGTCTTCCCTGATGGAACGCCAGCCCCATATGGCCGCTCTTTGATCTGGTCGTGCGAAGACGATTGGCGGCGCACCCTGAGACCTCGCTTGGTTGCGGCCGGCGCGAACCTCAAAGACGTCATCTTTGTAGGAGATGTCGGTGAGTTCGGTAGTCGCCGAAACTTCAATTTCGACAAAGACTTGCCGGACCTGATTCGACAAATAGAGCAACTTGGCGACGTCAAATTGTTGGTGATCGATACCGTAATGGAAGTTGTTTCAGGTGGGGGAACGAATGCCAAGAAAGTTCGTGAAGACTTGAGGGCATTGGTCGAGATTGCTCACAAATATGGAATCACCGTCATAGGCATTGCTCACCTTGTCAAAGGGCCGAAAAACGGGGATTTGGTCAAGAACCTTGCCGGAAGTCAAGTTATCGGAAATCTAGCGCGCATGGTGCTGATCGCAACACTGGTGAAGATTCCTCTGCAGAATAAAGATTCTCCTTCCCTGGGTGTTTTGACTCGCGCCAAGACCAATCTCTGCAAATCCGGCGACGGATTCCTTTACGAAATCCAACCAGCATCTGTGGGCAGCAGGGCTGGCCGTGAAATAGACACGAGCCGGGTCATCTGGCTTGACAAGAGGCTCAACGGATCCGCGGAGGAGATTTACCGCTGGGCAAAGAGCGAAAAAGAAGAAATGGCGGCTAGCCCGCCAAACAGGGCACAGGAGTTTCTCATGCGAATTTTGGCTGATGGACCGATGCTATTCGATGAGATCGATGATCGAGCTGAAGATGAGGGCATCACGCGAAAGATGCTCCGAAACGCAAGGGAAAAGTTGGGCTTGAACTCGATCAGGACGAGTGGTGGGCAGGAGTGGTCGTTGCCTGAGGCTGATCGAACAGATGATACGAGTCCGCGCTTTGACGAGGATCTGGGGGCAACCGGGCAAGTAGGGCAAGTAGGGCAAGTAGGGCAAGTAGGGCAAGTAGGGCAAGCAGGGCAAGCAGGGCAAGCGATGGAGCCCCCACGGACGTATGAGGTGGGTGATCGCTCTTCAATGAACGAGCTTTTCACGAGTTTCATGGCGAAAAAGGCCGGGTTTTCATTTTGAATGAGACGCCTTGTTAATGGCGACATAAAACCCCGTACCCAAAACCAAGGTTGCTTGGTGGATTTTCCGAAATAATTCGTAAATTATTTATCGGGCAACTGATTTTTGGCGAAAGATTTTACTGCTTCTTATGAAATAGGATGAGCAATGAATAAGGGATTTGCATGGCGTCTTGATTTTTGATGGATTATTTCAATGCTGGATGCCTTGAAGGCTCGATTGGAAAATTATGAAAATCCGATTCTTGGAATCAATTGACTGGTGTTGACGTCAATGAGGTAAACCATGTTTTTCGATGAAGAAGGGGTTGAAGAAACTCTTGAGGATAGGATAAGAGTACGCAAGGCAGCACAGGCCAGAGTCCGAAGGAATAGATGCAGAGGGCTGGATTTCGAAGAAGAGATGTTCAACAAAACCTCTCGCTACCTCGTGCTGTTCATCACCGTTAACTACAAAGGAAAATATCGAGAAGATGTAACGCTTGATACGGTTCAACGTCATCGAGACAAGTTTTTTCGTCACATACAAGAGTACCCCAATGCCTTGCTGCACATGGTTCAAGGAATTATCTGGAAACTAGAAGAAGGCAATCGATCGGGTGGATTGCATTTGCACCTGCTGATCTTCTATTCGGCAGAGCGGAAATCTGATGTAATGATTGCTCGGGCGATTGGCGAGCATTGGGTCAATGAGGTGACGGGTGGGTGGGGTGATTACTGGAACTCCAATGCCAATAAAGACAAACTGAAGCGTTTTGGGGTGGGCATAGGACAGGTCAATCGCCATGACAATTCAAAGAGAGAAATATTGCAAGCGTTTATTGCCCACTACATGGCCAAGGCCAATCAAATTCCGAAAGATCGGACAGGAGATGACAAACTCTTCGGTGCGCGTTTTTTTTGACCGTCTTCGTAGAAGGGAATTTCAATCGCCGATGTGGTGATTTCAATAGCCCTTTCATCAGGTCAAGGCGAACAACCAAGTTGTCCTCAAAAAAATAAGTGAATCTGCCCGCCTCTTTCGGGACAGGCAGATTCATTGTGCTTCGATGATTTACTGCGGTTGCCTGGAAACCCCCATCACGACATAGTCCGTCTCGCCGTTCAGCACAGGGGTGGTGGTCCCCTGCTTGGCGCTGACGATGAGGTAGCCAGAGACAACGGGGTTGGTCTAACGACCGAATGAGTACGTGAAATTGCCCTGGTCAGTCTGCACGACGACCTCCTTCACGCTGCACGAGTAGGCAAAGAGCTTGACGCCGTCTCCGAACTTGAACGTCAACGGGAGGGGGTAGACGCCGCCCAGCTTGGTCTTGCAGTTACCGCGATTCACGCTGAAGTCGTTGAGGACGACGCGATTGGTCACGGCTTCGAGCTGAATGACCGAGACGCCTTGCACGAGCTTTACCGAGGCATCAAAAGGGGATTCGCCCGCCTGGGACGTGCATCCGGCAACAGCCATGAGCACAGTCAAGTAGAAAAAGATTGCTTTCTTCATGATGATGTTGTTCGGTCTTCACGCCCACTGGGCGAGAGGTGCCGACGTTGTTTTTGATAGATGTAAATGACCTGGAGATCAAGGCAGACCGTTTCATGGAAGCCGAACGGGCCTCATGCGCCAAGCCGATGCCCCCGGCGGCTTTTGCGCCATGGCGACATGACTGCCGCTTGAACTGCCGCTCGCGCGCGATCTAGTTCTGCGCCGGAGTGCCGGCCTTGCTGTCGCCAGCGGGCGCACCGTCATTTCCCAAGGCGCCAGATCGTGCAATCAACTGGGGCACTTGGTTGATCGTATAGACGATGTAGAAGTAGCCAAAGGCGAAGGCAAAGAACTTGTTCGGTCGCAGATCGATCTTGTGCTCGCTGAGCAAGACCCGATCGACGCCTTCGACGAAGGGCTTGACGATCTTGAAGAACTGATAGACGGGGATCGCGATGAGCAGTGCGGTGAAGATGAGCCCTGCAACGCCGACCACAGTTTCGTTCTCGGTGACATCCGTGACGGCGGTGATCCGCTGGCTCCAAGCCCACATGGCAGCGAGGATGACGATGTCCAGGATCTTGATGGACTTGGCCGGAACGACCTCATTGAGCTTTTCCAGATTGATCGCCATCCAGATGAATGGATAGACGCCAAGCGTCGCGATGGTCAGCAAGACGAAATTGAGCATGCTGACGTTGGGTTCGGTGATGATTTTCGGTTTCATGAGCGTTCTGGTTGATGAGATTCGTACGTATTCCTAGTTGGCTTTAATGATGTGTTTGATACTCCTTTAAGGGCGTGATGAGCGATCGGAATCCCGGAAGGCTTCCGATGGCTCGTGGTTTTGCAGGGTTGTTTTTGGATGTTAATAGGTTTCAAACACCGTGGATACAAACACCTCCACTTCGCAGCATCGAGCGCATGCCTCGTACTGCTTCTTCCCGCCTGTCCCTGCGGCAGGTCTTCGCCCGAAACATCCGCCTGGTGCGCCTGCATGCCGGTATGTCCCAGGAGCGCATGGCCGCCGAAGCGGGGCTGGATCGGGCGTTCGTGGGGACCTTGGAGCGCGGCCAGCGCAACATCTCCATCGACAACATCGAGCTAATCGCCAAGGCCATTGGCTCTCCTGCGCACGAGCTTATGGACCCGGACCTGCCCAAGCGCCGGGGTCTCGACGAAACCCTCACCCGCGCACCTCGGACTGCCCGCCCCTACCCCGTCAAGAAGCGATAGCGACTGCCGAGTCCGGCTCTGGGGCGCTGCGCATCAGGATGATCAGGCGCAACAGCCGAACGGCACATGCTTCACCAGTGAGATGCCGGCAACTGAGCGTGAACCCCGCGCTGGCGTTCACCGACTGGCCTGCCGTTCCCTGAAGCTCAATGCGCACGTTGTGCGCGCAGGCCCAGGGCTCGTTGGCACTCGAATCCAGCAAAAGCAGGGTTCGAGGCTCTTGCGTCCTTCGATCCAGTTCCACACCGATGACTGTTGCCCACCGGCTGGAACGAGCAGATTCGAAGTGGAGCAGGCACGCGTGGCCGGAACGCAGAGCGTCCCGTACTCCCGCTCCAATCTCGTCAACGCCGCCAGACGGATGAAGCTGCGCAACGACGCCCGTGCCAAACGTCCTCACGCAATCCACAACGCCGTCATCGTTGAGCATGCCTAACCTGCGTTGCGCCGCCCGCCGCGGCCTTCCTAACAGGCGCTTGCGTGGGGTCTGCCTGAGCATCGCCACGCACTGCATGATGCTGGTCAGCGTGCAGATGACCGCCGACGCTGACTTGCGGACCGGCAGGTTCTCGTAGCGCAGGCCCTGCAGTCCTTGCGCCAGATACTGCACGTCGGTATCGAAGCGGATGCCCGAGACGAAAAGATGCTCAAGGTGGGCCATGCCTGTCGCCTTCCGCCCGCTGCAATCCGGTCTTCGTCTGAGATGCTGCTGCCGTTGCCGTGACCACGCCGCCGAGCTTCTGGGTGAGCTTCTCGGCCAGCCTTCGCTTGCGGCTGTCATCATCCGTCGGATCTTGCTCAGTCCCTTCTGGCACCTCGGGATAGAACTCCTCGACCACGGATGCACCATCCTCAGCCGACTCCTCGAAGGCCCCATTCGCAAAGCCCTCTCGCGCCGCTTCGTCCAGCGCAGCTTGGTCGAAGCCGGAAGCTCTGCGCGCATCGCGCTGCGCCGCAGCCGTTTTCAAGGCCTCGGCGAGGGATAGCCCCTCCCACACGGTCAGGTCCACGTAGTAGATCGGAGCGCGGTGCGATTGGGTGGTTGATTTCCCCCGCAAGCGAAGCTCCAGCGGCAGAGTCGACAGCAGTCCGCCGGACACCGCGTGGAAATAGCGCAACCGCGCGGTCAAGGTCCGGATACTGTTGAAGCCGGTCGTGCGGAACAGGAAGCTGCCGAGTTCATCGCCCTCCGGTGTCCCCGCTGGGCCTTGCTCGTTGCTTGATTCACGGCCCGTTTTCGACTTCCCTCCACCGCCAGGCTCCCCGATACGCACATTCAGCCGCCCGCACGGCTTGCATAACCCACCACGGGCCAGTTCACACCCTTCGGGGGCAGGGCAAGGCAGTGTCTGGATGCCCGAAGCCGTCGAGCGCCGGCACGTCTGGCCATTGCCCACGCACAGCGGCCGACCGGTTCTTCGGTCGAACATGCTGTAGTTGGCGCGCAGGTTCAGGTCCGGATCGTCGAAGAGCAGGCGCACCGGGATCTGGCGCAGCTTAGCGTCAGGGGTCTTGCGAAGCACCTTGTCCAGCGGGTGCAACACCCAGCCTTCTCGGCCTTGCACCTGGCTGGTGAGGGTGAAGCCATCGTCTTTCTCGGGCAGGCGTCGTCCGTCTTTTTCTATCACTTTGCCGATCGATATCCGTCCGATCACCGGTGGCGTGAGTGCCAGTCCTTTGAGCATGTCGCTCTCCTTGAAAATTGAATTGGTGAATGCGTTGGCCTTTCGGCTCGTCAGCCCCTCAGCCCAGTCGCTGCGCCAGCTTCCTGCACACCTCGAGTGCACAGCCGTGCCAGGCATGGCCGCTGACGAGCGCGGTCTCCAGGTCCTCGGGTTTGACGGCAGCTACCCTGCGCGCGTACTGGTCAACGGCATGGATCACGAAGGCCTGAATCAGCGCGCCATGGACCGAGTGCTCCATCAGGTCGGTGATGAACTCGACGTTGGTCAGCTCGCGGCTCATGACGTCGTGCGGGAGTGCGTTGGCGAAATCTCCGCGCCGAAGGCCAGCGCGGGGTTGCCCGCGCTGGCCGCACCGTTCTGGCGCACCCACCATTCAGGCGGGTTGCACGGCACGGTCATCACACCCAGGTAGCCGCCGTACGTGGCATAGCCAACGACCTGGGCGCGGCCGATGCCGTTGAGGCGAATCACGATGTCCTCGCCGATGGCGGGCACCTCGAATTCCGCGGACCACTTGTACTGATCCGTGGAAGTGAGGTCGCGGGTATAGGGCGGCACGGTGGCGTGTCGCCGGAAATCGATGGTCATGGAATGCAATGAGGTTGGGGTGCGCGTACACACACAAGGCCATAAAAAAGCCCGCATCCCTCACGGGAGGCAGGCTGCGTGGATGGACGGGGTGGCGTCAGGCCTGAACCAGGAACCGCCGGCTGCCAGATCTGGGCAAGGGGTAGCGCTGCAGCAACTCGGGCTGGTCCAGCAGGAGTCTTTCGACATCGAGCCCGCAGCCATCCTTGCTGCGCTTCCATGTCACCTCTCCGGTCTCGAAGACAGTGCGCGTCGCCTCGCCCATGCGTTGCTGGATGCGCTGCTTGAGCACGGCTTCGAGCTCGGTGGTGGTCGCCAGGTGCTGCCGCACAGCCAGCAGGTCGGAGAAAGTTGCCGACATGTGCGTGTCCTGCGACAAATCAAGCGTCTGGCCGGAATCCATCGGGTACAGGCAACGCAAGGCCGTATCCGCCGAGTCGGAGCCATCGGCCGGGGGCGCCTGGTCGGTTTCGACAAGATGCCAGAAGCGTCGCTCCAGCTCGATCAGCTGAGCGATCACGGTTTCATCACGGACGATCCGGAAGATCCGCAGTTCCTGACCACAGATGAGCACGGCAACATCGGCGGCCGTCTTGCCAGTCACTGCCAGCTGGTGCATCACTTGGAGCTGGACGTATTCAGGAACACCGTCTTTCCAAAGGCGCGCGCCGTTCATGCCCGCCGTCTTGCATTCGAGGATCTGTACGTCCGGCGCGCCCATGACCTCGCGATCGATGTTGGCGAGCATCCAGGGTTCAACCGGATGCTGTAGCACGGCGTTGATGCGCCGTACCTTGTGCCCGGTGCGCCTGGTGTAGTGCGCGGCGACGATGGGTTCGAGCAGCGTCCCCCAGTACATGGGAGTGGTTTCGTCGTTGGGATCGGTCTTGGGCAGGCTGACATCGCGGCCGGTTTTCTCCAGCCAGAGTTCGAGCTGGGACTTGTAGGGGTTCAGGCCGACAGCCGCCCCAGCGTCCGAGCTGCCGATGCCGCCTTTGCGCACCGACAGCCACTCGTCGCGAGCCAGCGCCTGGGTCTTGACCAACTTGAGGGCCGGTCTACCACGCGTGGACTTGGTTGCCTTGTCGGCATTGAGCAGGTTGCCCATGAGATTCCTTTGCAATGAGTTGAGAGCAGATCTCCTCCCACCCGCATATCCCCGCACTGCCTCCAGGCGGAGCGGGGGGTTATGCCGACGTGGTGGGTTCCGCCTGTGGGAAGAGATAGCAATGGGATAGCAACGGGATTGCAACGACGCTGTCAGGAGACCAGTTGCATGGCGTGATCGAGTGCGCGTTGCTTGAGCGTGGCGCCTTGCCCGAACCACGCACTGTCCAGGCGGTATTCCTGGTTCTTTGCGCGCCGCTCGTGATCGACAAACTCTGTGACGGCATTGAGCAGGCCCCATGCGGTTCCGTTGGCCGAGGCCAGTTCGGCGCCGCGGCCCTTGCCGTCGTACAGGGCCTGGACCTTCTTCAGAGCACGCTCGTTCACGAGGCCGGAGGACGGCTCGACGCGGCCATCGGTCTCGCACAGGACCTTCAGGAAGTAGTTCATCGACTCGTGGCTCTTGACCTTCCGTTCGGACAAGGTCTTCATGCGGTACATGAAGCTGTCCCACTGGGAGACGGCGATGCCGAGTTGCTTCTTGACGGTCTGGGCATCAAAGCTGGTGCTGTGGGGCACCTTGATGGCGCTGCTGGCGCCGTTCAAGGCGATGCTGAGGGTGTTGTTGCACACGACACGGATGGTGGTGGGCGTGGCGGTGGTGGCCAGCGTGCCGTCGCAGGAGGTCGCCAGCAGCAGATAGCCCTTGACGACATCGTTGCCCTTGAGCGCCGCTTGCTTGCCGATACGGGCCAGTGCCCAGAACTTCTTGCCTTCTTTCAAAACACCGGCAGTGTCGAGTTCATAGCCGGAGATTTCGGTGAGGTCGCGATAGAACTCCAGCACGGCCTTGGGCTGCACGACCTGGTAACGGCCGCCGACCACGGACAGCGCAGCCTGGGTGTCGCTGCGGTAGAGAACGCGTTGGTCATCGAAGGAGCGGATGGAGGCGAGCGTGCCGGCCTGCCCGGTCATGTAGCGCACGGGGGTTTCGCAGATAGTCCAGTCCATGCCGGCCTTCTGTGCCCAGACTTCGAGGGACTGCTTGGGCGGCAGCGCGTTGCCGAGCTGGTGCCAGGGGGTGTTGCCGACGTAGGCCATTTGTTGAATCTGGTGTGCCATGGGAAATCCTTTGCTGTAGTGAAGAGATGAAGGAAGCGGAAAGAAAGAAGCCCGCACATGGCGGGCTTTGAGGGAAGGAATGCCGTCGCGCGGCCGAGAGCGGACGATGCGTGGGTTGAACGGGTGAATTCAGCTGACGATGCGCCCAGCTGCTTGGGCCAGACGCAGGTAGGCGCTCAGGGGCTTGTCGGCGCGCCAGTACAGGTCGCGCTCGATGCCCAAGGCACCACCCATCAACCGGATGGATGCCAGTTCGCGCACGGACACATGACCGAGTTCGGGGTGGCCGAGGCCTGGGCCCAGATCGGCCAGGCCCCAGGCAAGGTCCTCATCGTAGGGATCCAGTTCGGAAATCAACCAGGTGGCGGCACCACAAGGGTTGAACCACTTGAGCACGGGCCAGGGATCGAGGCGCGGGTTGTCGCGTGCAGCGCGGCCGTTGGCCAGCAGTTGGATGCGCTGTTCGGGAGTGATAAGACCCGGGGGAAGCTCGGAAGCAGAGAGTGTGAAATCGTGGTCCATGAAATGCGGGATGCGAACGGGCACCCTTGGATGAATGGGGAAGACACGCCTGGACGCAACCAGACGGCATAAAGCCCAATCCGGTCGTGAGACCGGACTGGGCTTCGTTGGAAGGGGCTGACGTTGAGCGTCTACCCGAGGTGGTGATATGGGGCGGGGGATTTCTGAATTCGCGTGGCCTCAGCAAACATCAAGGCTTGACAATTCACTGGCTGAAGAATCGCTCGACGAGGCGCTTGGCTTCAGCCCGGCGAGCGTTCGGGTTACCGTGGAAGTTTTCGCGACACCATGCACCGAAGGGCGCGCTGATCTCGTAGTCCATGACGCCAGGGAAGTCGGGCATCACCACGTCGGCGAGGTGTTCGTTGAGGGCCTCGTGCAAATCCGTGACGCAGTCGCAGAGCTTGATGGCCGCGCCAATCCGGCCAGCGTACAGGTCGGCATCTTTTTCGGCCCACGGCTTGGCTTCCATGAAGCCAAGCCACACGGACATCGCCAGGAGGCGCGGGTCGATGAAAGGGTGGTTCGGGTGGATTGTCATGCAGAGGCCGCTTTCGGCTCGACGCCAGCAGCAGTCGAGCAGGCCAGTTGGCTAGTAGGGCGTGCCATGGGGAAGAATTCCTGTTCTTGAGTGAGATGAAGATGCGCAGGGCCAAGCCGCCTTTCTTTCGAAAGGCATGGCAAGTCGAGGCAGGAATGGGTTGCGAAAGCCGCCGCTGCGGCAGATGAAACGAGCGGTGCGAGGACACTATGCTGACAAGCTGCAGCGGTCTAGGCAGTGAAGACGTGGCCGCATTCGGTGCAGCGATGATTCCCGAGGACGGACTCATCGACCATTTCGCCGCACGCGGCGCCGACCGCGCAGCCAGCGACACCGCCGCAGAGCGCGCCGAGTATCGCGCCGACGATGGCGCCGAGACCTGCACCAGCAGGACCGGCCACGAAACCAACAGCGGCACCGGCTTCGGCGCCAGACAGCACGCCCGATGCGCCGCCAATGACGCCGGCGGTAGTACCAAGAGCGGCGCCGGTCTTTTTGCCGAGATCCTGGCTTGTGACGCGACGCGACTTGCATCGCGGACAGCACACGGGCCGACGCCGGGGTGGTTTGAGAGAAAGAGAAAGATCGGTGGTCATGGGTTGAGCGTGGAATGCCACGCAGTGGGTAGATGTTGAACAAGGGAACGACACAGGCACACGCCCCTGTCCGATTGCGCCACGCCGGGCGTGATCGAGCATGGAACTGGTTCAGCCTGCGGAATCAAAGCCGACTTCGTTGCGATGCGTATGCGGCACAAGACCCGACTCGGCCGTGTTGGCGTCGTCAGGTTTGGGCGCTCGATTCCTGCAATGAATCGGCTGGATTCAAGTTAGTGATATAGGTCTGAAAAAAACTGCAATCACGTCGCCCGAGAGAAAGTCGGACCACTTGAGCATTTGGTTGTCACGGATCACCGTTCAAGAAAGCCCGCACTAGGACATGGCATTGCTCACCATGTACTCGCCTTGCCGAGGCGTCCGGGCTTCACAACTGGCCACAAGTACTTACTTTTTGCGTTACATTTGCGGTACATCCTTAGACGAGCGCAGCCATGGAACGAAAAACCGACACCCTCAACCTGCGGGTTACACCCGAGTTGAAGGAATTGATTCGGATAGCGGCAGAGCAGGAGCGACGAACGATTGCCAACTTCATCGAAGTGCTGGTCCGAGAGCACTGCCGTACGCAAGGCGTGAGCGCAGAGGTCAAGCGTGCTGAGAGCCGCTGAGCCAAACAGGGAGCCGATATGGATGTCTTCGAGTTTAGAGAGCACATCGTCAGTGAATACGAGCAGTTCACCCGTAGCTTCACACGCATTCGCGCGGATGACATTCGCGACTATGTGGATGGCCAGTACGCCAGTCAAAAATATTGGCCAGAGCCGCTCATCCAAATCAACCCGAACTTCAAATCTGGCGGGACCGTCGATGAGTTCGTTGCAGCCGGTCAGCTAAACGCTCAGTGCGCCAGCATCTTTCGTCTCGGAAAAACTGCCTCGTCGGAGGGAGTCTCGCTTCCCCTGCACAAGCACCAAGCCGAGGCCATTGGCTTGGCTGCTGCAGGCGAGAGCTACGTGCTGACCACCGGGACCGGCTCCGGCAAGTCCCTGAGCTATTTCATCCCCATCGTTGATGCCTGCCTGAAGGCAAAAGCAGTCGACTCCAAGTCGCGCACGCGAGCCATCGTCATCTACCCCATGAACGCGCTGGCCAATTCGCAGCTGGAAGAGTTGAAAAAGTTTTTGGGTTCAGCCCCGGGGGATCGGGCAGTGACCTTCGGGCGCTACACAGGGCAGGAGTCCGACGAAGAGCGGCAGGCCATGGCGGCGAATCCGCCCGACATCCTGCTCACCAACTTCATGATGCTCGAACTGCTAATGACCCGGCAGAACGATATCGACAAGGCGGTGATGCGCAACGCAAAGGGTCTGCGCTTCCTCGTACTCGACGAACTGCATACGTACCGTGGGAGGCAGGGCGCAGATGTTGCGCTGCTCGTTCGCCGCGTTAGGGAAGCGCTGGCCGAAAGCCTCGTTTGCATCGGCACATCGGCAACGATGGCGACCGAGGGCACGCAGATGGCACGCAATGCCGTTGTCGCCGGTGTCGCCTCTCGCCTGTTCGGCACCAGCATCCCCGACCGGAACATCATCACCGAGACATTGCGCAGAACCACGCCTGAACAGGCGACCCTCATTACCGTTGCGGGACGACTCGGAAACGCCATTCGCGCTGGCGTGCCCGAAAGTGCCGACTTCAAGGCGCTCGCAGCACATCCAGTCTCCGTGTGGATCGAACTGACGCTGGGTTTGACCTACGAAGACGACAAGCCGCGCCGCGCTCGCCCGCGGACACTGGCTGAAGCCGCCAAGCTCTTGCACGAGGCATCAGGCGAGACTACAGACACCTGTCTCGACTACCTCCAACGCTTCATGCTGCTGGCCTATGCTGTCACTGACGAATCGGGCAAGTCGCTGTTCGCGTTCAAGCTACACCAGTTCATCGCTGGTGGCGGGAAGGTCTACGCAACGCTGGAGGCACCCCGTCACCGCGCCATCACGCTCGATGGCCAGCAGTACGTGTCAGGCGACAAGGACCGATTTCGCCGCTACTACCACGTCCATTTCTGCCGAGACTGTGGGCAGGAATACTTGCCTGTCTGGGATGCTGAAAGTCCGGAGGGTCGAACTTTCAATGTCCGTAGCATTGAAGAGCGCCAACATGGCGACGACCAAGTCAAGTTTGGTTTCCTGCTACCCACTTTGGACGGCTGGGACCCTTCTGATCCCGAACGCTACCCAGAGGGCTGGGTGGAAGAGCGCGTAGATGGTGAGTGGCGTGTCAAACCAGACAAACGCAAGTTCATTCCGCAGTCCGTCAATGTCCGTGCGGACGGAGTGGCAACGTCGGAACTCGGGCTCACCGCGTGGTTCATCCCTGGTGCATTCCGTTTCTGTCTCGCATGCGGCACTGCCCACGCGACCTCTGGCAAGGACGCGCTGCGTCTGACCTCGCTGTCGGGTGAGGGCCGCAGCTCTGCCACGACCATGCTCACATTGTCGGCATTGCGCTACTTGTACGAGCAAGACCAGCAGCTCTCGGCAGATGCCAAGAAAGTCTTGGGTTTCTCGGACAACCGCCAGGATGCTGCGCTTCAGGCCGGTCACTTCAACGACTTCCTGCAGGTCCTGCTGACCCGCGCTGCGCTCCTGTCTGCCGTTAACAAAGCCCCATCCAAAGTGCTGAGCGAGAAGGAGGTCGCCAATGCGGTTTTCGAAGCGCTCGGGTTCCACCGCGATGACTTCGCTGTCCGGTCGGAATACATGCAGCAGCCCGAGGTCAAGGGCAACACTCGGCGGCAAGTTCAGGAGGCCATGCGCGGCATCCTAGGTTACCGAAGCTACTTCGATCTGCGTCGTGGTTGGCGATTCAACAACCCCAATCTGGAACAGTTGGGGCTGGTGCGTATCGACTACCAAGACATCGAGGATCTGGCCGCCGATGCCGCCGAGTGGGCGAATGCACCACCGGTGCTACAAGCCGCTAAGCCCCGCGAACGTGCTTTGGTGTTGCGCGCCTTGTTCGATTTCATGCGGCAGGGTCTGTGTATCGCCACTCGCTACCTCGACCGTACCGAACTGGACCAGCTCCGTACGCAAAGCTATGCCAATCTGTGCGAGCCATGGGGCTTCACGGAGGACGAGCGCCCACAGCCTGCGAAGTGGTTCGTCACGAGCCGGCCCAAGGAAGAAAGCGACCGCAGGGGCCGCCGTGTCAATCTGGATGACTTTCTTGTCATCGGCTCCAGCCGGTCCCGGCTGGGCAGAGACCTGCGCAAGAGCAGCGCTTGGGGCGGCGCCAATCCGCATTACAAGCAGGTCAATGACCAAACATACCCGGATGTCATCGATGCACTTCTGAAGGCCGCCGAATCCTATGGGCTGGTCCGCAAAGAAGACACAGATGTCGGTCTCACCGGCTGGCAACTGAATGGCACTGCGTTGGTCTGGGCGCCGGGATCGGGTGCAAGCCAGCGGCAGGCCAACGACAACACATTCTTCAGAGGCCTATACAAGAACATCGCAAGCCTGCTTGACAGCCCGGTTCACCAGCTCTTCGACTTCGAGGCTCGCGAGCACACCGCTCAAGTTGAGCAGGACGACCGGATGGAGCGCGAGGCGAGGTTTCGTTTCACCGAGAAGGACCGAACGGAGTGGCAGAACAAGAGCGGCACGCCCCTTGAATGGCTCCCGGTATTGTTCTGTTCGCCCACGATGGAGCTGGGTGTCGACATCTCGTCACTCAACACGGTATACATGCGCAACGTCCCGCCTACACCGGCGAACTATGCACAGCGCAGCGGTCGAGCGGGCCGGGCAGGGCAGCCAGCCCTGGTCATCACCTACTGTGCCGCCCAGAGCCCGCACGATCAGTATTACTTCCGCGACCCCGTCCGGATGGTTCATGGTCAAGTGAACGCGCCGACGCTCGACCTGGCCAACCTGGAACTCATCAAGAGCCACATGCATGCCATCTGGCTGGCAGAAACCGGCAAGAAGCTTGGCAACAGCGTACGCGACTTGCTGGACATGAATCAGCCAGAGTCTCTTCCTATGACGGAAGAGATGGCGTCGGATCTGGACAAACCCGATGCGAAAAAGCGAGCGCACGCGCGAGGCCTCAAGGTTCTTGGCATGCTCAAGACCGAGCTCACGCCGCAACGTGCGCCGTGGTTCAGCGACGCATGGGCCGAGACCGTCTTCCAGCGTTCATACATCGAATTCGATGCAGCCCTGCAGCGCTGGCGCGACCTCTACCGTGCCACGGCCCAGGCTATCGACTTGAATTTCAAGATCGAAAACAATCCCGCCGCGAGCGAGCGCGAACGGCGCGAGGCCCAGCAGCGCCACAACGAAGCCCGCAAGCAGAGGGACCTGCTGCTGGCTGGTGACAGCGCCTTCAACAGCGACTTCTACACTTACCGCTACATGGCCAGCCAGGGCTTCTTGCCCGGCTACAACTTCCCGCGCCTGCCACTGTTGGCTTATCTGCCTGCACGTCGCGGTCACATCGGCCGCGAGAGTTTCCTGTCACGTCCACGCTTTCTGGCACTTGGCGAGTTCGGCCCTTACAGCCTCATTTATCACGAAGGCAGCCAGTATCGGGTCATTAAGGCCCTACTGACCATTACGGGGCAAGATCAAGTCAGTGACGGCGCACGGCTGCCGACGGAAGTTGCCCGCTTGTGTCCCGCCTGCGGCTACGGTCACTTCCGCTCGCAGCGTGATGCTGACCGCTGTGTTTCCTGCGGTGCGTCGCTGGACGGTGCCCAGGAGGTCAAGAACCTCTACCGCATCGAAAACGTCTCCACCAAGCGGGCCGAGCGCATCACCGCCAATGAGGAAGAACGTGTTCGACAAGGCTACGAGATGCAAACCACGCTGCAGTTCGCTGAATCAGACGGCAAGCTGCAGATGGTGACCACGGTCGCAAGTGACGACGAGGGTCCCTTGTTGGAGCTGCAGTACGGCCCGACCGCCACGGTGTGGCGCATGAACTTTGGCTGGCGCCGCCGCAAAGAGAAAGCCATTCAAGGCTTCATGATGAACCCCGTCACGGGTCATTGGGTTGGCGGCGTCGACGATGGCAACGGTGAGTCCGAAATGGAAACCGAAGCGCCACCGGACAAGACTCCACCGCAACGCATCGTCCCTTATGTCGAGGACCGCCGAAACATCCTCATCGTGCGACCGCACTTCCGGCTCGGTGTTCTGTCTGTAGAGACGCTGACCACGCTGCAATACGCCCTGAAACGTGGCATCGAGGCGGTCTATCAGCTCGAAGAAAGCGAGCTGATGGCTGAGCCCCTCCCAACGCGCGACAATCGTCAGTCCATCCTCTTCTTCGAGGCGGCCGAGGGTGGCGCGGGCGTGCTGACTCGTCTGGCAACGGAGCCCACGGCGATGGCGGCAATCGCTGTCAAGGCTCTGGAGGTCATGCACTTCCTGCCACCCGCAACTGGGCAGCCCTGGCTGCGTAAGACCTTGGTAGAGGACCACGATGCCGACGGTCAGCCACTGTGCGAGGCGGGTTGCTACCGATGCCTGCTGTCGTACTACAACCAGCCGGACCACACGCTCATTGACCGAAAAGACAAGGATGCCAGCGGCCTACTGCTGGACATTCTCTGTCGACTGACGCTGGCCGGCACCGAACAAGGTACACAAGGCCGTGCGCCTGAGCAGCACGACGCTGAGCTGTCACGCACGGCCGGCAGCAGCCTGGAGCAGGCCTGGCTTGTCCATGTCAGCGACAACGGCTATCGCAAGCCGGACCGTGGCCAACACACGATTACCCCCTCGGGCACGTGCGCGGACTTCTTCTACGACGACCTCCATCTGGCTGTCTTCATCGACGGCCCCCATCACGACACTGAGGGTCAGAAGCAGAAGGACGCCGACATCAATCGCAAGCTCGATGAACTAGGCTATCTGGTCGTGAGGTTCCCCAAAGAGGCCACGGCCTGGCCCGACATCTTCAAGAACAACACGGACCTGTTTGGTTCCGGCAAGAACTGAATCGATATGAATGCACCCCTGCCGGAGTTCCTTCCGGGAAGCCTGATTGCCGCTCGTGGCCGTGAGTGGATCGTGCTGCCCGAGTCCGACACCAGCACGCTGCACTTGCGCCCCTTGGGCGGCGGTGAGCGCGACGAAACCCTCATCTTCTTGCCCCTGGAGCGCCATCCGGTTCAACCGGCAATTTTCCCTTGGCCCACGGTCGGCCAGGCTCGCAATCACTCCGCCAGCCAACTGCTGCTGGATGCCTTGCAGCTCAAACTGCGTAGTGGTGCAGGCCCATTCCGAAGTTTTGGCAACATCGCTGTTGAACCACGGGCCTATCAACTCGTACCGCTGTTGATGGCACTGAAGCTGCCCACGGTGCGTCTGCTGATTGCTGACGACGTCGGTATCGGCAAGACCATCGAGGGAGCCCTCATCGCCCGTGAATTGCTTGACCGCGGCGAGGTTCAGCGTCTTGTTGTGCTCTGTCCTCCCCATCTTTGTGAGCAATGGCAGCGTGAACTGGCCGAGCGCTTCCACATCCCCGCGATGGTTGTGCGCTCGAACACCGCCGACCGGTTGGAGCGAGATCTGCCTCCCGGCACTTCTGTGTTCGACGCGCACCCTTTCACCGTGGTGAGCCTGGACTACATCAAGTCCGAACGTCGGCGCGAGGCCTTTCAGCGCTTCTGCCCCGAGTTCGTCATCGTGGACGAGGCACACACTTGCACGCAGGGCGGTCAAGGCCGGCAGCAGCGCTATCAGCTCCTCAAGGGGTTGGCCGAAGACACCAGTCGCCACATGGTGCTGCTGACGGCCACGCCGCACAGCGGGGACGAAGAAGCGTTCTTCAACCTCTTGGGTCTGCTGCGCACTGACTTCACGCTGCTGAAGGACCTGCCGAGCACCCAGCGTAGCGACCTGCGCGAGGCACTGTCGCGCCATTTCGTCCAACGGCGCCGGCCTGACATTGCTGAGTGGCAAGACTCATCCATGTTCCCAGACCGCAGGACGGCTGAGATAACCTACCGTCTGACCGGGGCCTGGGGGCAACTGTTCAATGACGTGCTGGTCTACGCCCGCGAGCTCGTCGAACGTGCCGAGGGGCAGGGCCTGCGTGAGCAGCGCATGAACTGGTGGGCGGCACTGGCCTTGCTGCGCTGCATCTCGTCGTCACCTGCGGCGGCCATCAATTCGCTGCGCACACGACTGCACGGTGTTCAGGCAGATGATGGGGAAGCCGAGACACTGTCCCTCGAAGAGTTGGAACTGCAGGCCAGTGACCGGGTGCTGGACGGTGCGGACGACGCACTCTCGACCGACGACATCGAGCCCGGTGTGCAGATCGAAGACTCGCAACGACTCCAGGCACTGATTGCTGCCGCCGATGCACTGGCCGGCAGCCAAAACGACCCCAAGCTGGCCAAGTTGCAGGAGCACCTGGCCGTGCTGCTGAAAGATGGCTTCCAGCCGGTCGTGTTCTGCCGCTACATCGCCACGGCACACTACCTGGCAGCCTACCTGCGCGACAAGTTCAAGTCCGCCACGGTCAAGGCTGTGACGGGGGAACTCACACCTGGCGAGCGCGAAGCCGCTGTCGAGCAACTGGGCGAAAGCGAGACCCGCATCCTGGTGGCCACGGACTGTCTCTCCGAGGGCGTCAACCTCCAGAGTCTTTTCACCGCCGTCGTTCACTACGACCTCAGCTGGAACCCCACCCGCCATGAGCAGCGCGAAGGCCGTGTGGACCGCTTCGGCCAGAAGGCCCGGGAAGTTCGCAGCACCATGCTGTACGGCGAAGACAATCCGGTGGACGGTGCCGTGCTCCAGGTCATCTTGCGCAAGGCCGAAAGCATCCGAAAGGAGCTGGGCGTTCTGGTGCCCATGCCCGATGACGAGGGCAAGCTGACCCAGGCGCTGCTGAACGCTGTGTTGCTGCGCAAGGGCACGGCCATCAACGCACAGTCACAGCTCGACCTGTTTGGCGAACCCGCCAAACAGATTGAACTGGCATGGCAGAGCGCCAAGGAGAAGGCCAAGCTGAATCGCTCCATCTTTGCTCAACGCCGTCTGAAGCCTGAGGATGTGCTGCCTGAGTGGCGCAAATCGGCTGCAGTGCTGGGTGGCGAGGCCGATGTCGAGCGATTCGTCAGTCGCGCGGTCGCCAAGCTGGGCGCGCCGCTGGAAGCTGTTCGCGGTCATTTCAAGCTCCTGATTGAGCACTTGCCGCAGCCCATTCGCGAACGCCTCAACGCGGAGGGCATCGAAGGCACGCTGCGCATCGACTTTCATCAGCCCGCCGCACAGGGCGCGCTGTTCATTCACCGCACTCATCCGCTGGTGGTGGTGTTGGCGGACACGCTGCTGGAAAGGGCCCTCGACCCCACGAACGGCGTCAGTGACGAAAGCGCAGTCGCCCGAGCAGGTGCGGCTGTCGTTGGCAACGTCCAGCTCAAGACCACCGTGCTGCTGCTGCGCATGCGCCACCAGCTCAGCGTCACGCATGGCAACCAAACACGACTCATCCTCTGCGAGGAGTCCGTGACCGTGGCTTCAGCGGGGGCAGCCCCGTTCGAGCTGCTGGCCGCCGACCAGGCCCGTGAGCTGCTGGGCACCGAAGCCACCCGAAACATGCCACTGCCCGTGCGAGACCGCCAATTGCAAACGGCGCTTGATGGGCTGCCGGCATGGCAGCCGCAACTGGAAATCATTGCCAAGGCACGCGCCCAGGAACTATTGCAGGACCATCGACGAGTGCGCGAGGCTGCTGATGCCAAAGGCACCTACCAAGTGACCGCCAGCCTGCCCGTGGACGTGATGGGTGTTTACGTGCTCGTCCCGGCCGCTGCAGCGCAGAGCGAGGGAGCCTGACACCATGGCACGCAAGAAAATCACTACGCTGGCATACCGGGCCATTCGCATCGAAGGCGGGCTCATTCCTGCAGACGAACTTACCCGCCTGACCACCCTGGCCGAACCGGCCTCAACCGAGCAGACTGAGGCGCAGTACCGGATATCCAAAGGCCTCAAACTGCGCGACGAGATCGGGCGCGACTTCAAGATCGCCCTGAGCCTGTGGAACGATTTCAAGTCGCTGCGCAAACGCACCGACATAAATGCCCACGACGTAACCGTCCGGGAGTTGCTGCTGCCCTTGATGCGGGAAGTGCTGCACTTTTCAGACATCGGCCGTTGCGCGGCCATCGAGAGAAACGGTCATAGCTACGCCATTGGCCATGCCGCCGAGCGCGGCCGCGTGCCCATAGTCCTTGCCGCGCATGACCAGCCGCTAGATACAGCGGCCGATCGCTTCGGGGAAACCAACCCGGACACGGCCAAGGTTCGTCGGCGCAGCCCCTACATGCTGGCTCAAGAGGCCCTCAATGCCTCTGATGCCTCTTTGTGGGCGATTGTCACCAACGGCTTGACGCTGCGCATCCTGCGCGATAACCCTAGCTTGACCCGGCCGGCATACGTCGAAGTGGATCTGGAGGCGCTCTTCACCGAAGAGCTCCATCCCGACTTCACTGCGTTCTGGCTGCTGGCTCACGCAAGCCGATTTGGCAGTCCCTCGGGCGAGCCCACTAACTGCGTGTGGGAGCGTTGGCGGGCCACGGGGCAAGCAGCGGGCGTCACCGTGCGAACCAACCTGCGCTTTCAGGTGGCCGATGCCTTGCGCGCACTGGGCACGGGTTTCCTTTCACACCCAGCCAACGGCGTGCTGCGGGCCGCCTTGCAGCGCTTGGATGACGAGGACGGCGCCTTGGGTCGTCAAGCCTTCTTTGAGGAACTGCTGTGCCTGGTCTATCGCCTCATCTTTTTGTCGACCGTCGAGGACCGAACCGACAAGACCAGCGGGCAACGCCTCATCTTCACGCCCGACGCGCCGCCGGAAGTACAGCAACGCTACCTGTCCGGCTATTCAATGACCTGGCTGCGCGAGCGGGCTGTGCGGCGCAGCCAGCACGACCGACACGCCGACCTGTGGCAGGCGCTCAGCATCACCTTCGGCTCTTTGGCAAGAGGAGAAGCGCATCTGGGACTGCCTGCGCTTGGTGGCCTCTTTGATGCGGACCAATGCGCGTGGCTTGATGGCGCACAGTTGGAGAATCGCTGGTTACTGGCTGCCGTTTTTCAGTTGGGGTGGTTCCGTGTCGACGGCGGCCTGACCCGCGTCAACTACAGGGACATGGGCCCGGAAGAATTGGGCAGCGTTTACGAAAGTCTGCTGGAGCTGGTGCCCGACCTGCAGATGCTGTCCCAACCTGCGACGGCTCGACTGGCCTTTGTCGGCGATGACGAAAGCGAAGGCAGCACCAAAGGCAACACCCGTAAGCTGACCGGCAGCTATTACACGCCGGACAGCCTGGTTCAAGAGCTCATCAAGACGGCGCTGGAGCCTGTCATCGCGGACACGGTTCGCGCCAACCCTGAGCGTCCTGTCGAGGCGCTACTTGGTCTCACCATCTGCGACCCCGCATGCGGCAGCGGCCACTTTTTGCTGTCCGCCGCCCGGCGTTTGGCTGACGAAGTGGCTCTGCATCGTGCCGCTGCGGAGCGGGAGGGCGGTGCCCCTACACCCATGGACTACCGCCACGCGCTGCGCGACGTGGTCAGTCACTGCATCTTCGGTGTGGACAAGAACCCGATGGCCATTCAATTGGCCAAGACGGCGCTGTGGCTGGAGGCCTACTCACCTGACCGCCCCTTGAGCTTCATTGACCACCACCTGCGGGTAGGAGACGCGCTGCTCGGCGTGCTAGACCCCAAGGTGCTGGAGAACGGCATCCCAGACGAGGCATACACAGCGCTCTCGGGCGATGACAAGGCCGTGGCCAGTGCGCTGAAGAAGCAGAACAAAGCTGACCTCAAAAGTTGGAAGGCGATTGCAGCCGGTGACCTCTTCACACAGGCTGGACTGGCGTCCCGTGCCGTCACGGTGGAAGCGTTGGACGACGACACACCTGAGCATCTGGCCGCAAAGCGCAAGGCTTGGGCCGAGGCCGAGGAGGTGGCGCGAAACAGCCCGCTTGCTCGGCTGGCCGACACCTACGTGGCTGCCTTTCTTGCGCCGAAGGTGGCGGAAGCCATCGACACAGTGCCGCTATCAGGCTACCTGTGGGGAGTGCTGACCGGCCAATCAGCTAGACCGGCGCTAGATGATGCTGCGCAGACCCTGTGCCGTCAGCACGGTGTCTTCCATTGGTGGCTAATATTTCCGCAGGTAGCGTCCCAAGGGGGCTTTTCAGTGATGCTGGGCAACCCGCCCTGGGAGATGCTGCAGCTTGACCCCCAGGAGTTCTTTGCAGCGGAAGCGCCCTCGATTGCGAACGCGCAGCACATGGCCGCCAGGGAAAGGCTCATCACTGCGCTGAGAGATGAACGCCCGCACCTATATCAGAGGTACTGGGCTGCCGTGCGCGCCACTGAAGCGGTACAAGCCTTCGTGCATTCGAGCGGCCGATATCCACACTCCGGTTTCGGGCGCATCAATCTCGCGTCGCTGTTCGCCGAAACCTGCCTGCAAGCCGTGAGACTCACGTCCGGCGGGCGGGCGGGCCTGGTTCTTCCCTCTGGCATTGCGACCGACTCGTTCACCCAACACCTGTTCAATGCAATCTCCGCGGGCAATTTGGTCAGCCTGTTCGATTTCGAGAACCGAGAGGCCATCTTTGCCGGTGTCCATCGGAGTTACAAGTTTTGCTTGCTCACGATGGGAAGTTCCAACGAGGCGCAGTTCCAATTCTTCGCCGGCAACATCAGCGAATTGACTGATCTGCGGCGCCGCTTCAGGCTCACGCCAGAAGACTTCGAGCTCTTGAACCCAAACACTCGTACCTGTCCCGTTTTTCGGAGCAATGCCGACGCGGAACTCACCAAGAAGCTCTACAGGTCCGCATCCGTACTATGGCGCGAACAAGTGGTAGACGCCGAAGGAGCAGTTCTCAAGGCAGACGTAAATCCCTGGGGAATCCAGTTTCAGTTGATGTTCATGATGAACACCGACAGTGGGCTCTTTCACAATGCGCCCCGCGCAACTGATGCCGTCTCCCGCTTGCCTTTGTACGAAGGCAAGATGATTCACCAGTTCGACCACCGTTGGGCGACCTACGTGGATGCACCAGCGGAAGGCGCTGTGGAGACCGTCGATGTGACGGCAGCTCAGAAGGTCAACTCCGATTTCGCTGTGCGTCCGCGCTATTGGGTGGACGAGCGCGAGGTACTTGCGCGTATCGCGCGGGTGCCCTCGCGCGTGGCCAGGGGCTGGCTCGGTCTTCATGCTGCCGAGGCCAGTGCGCCCGTCGGATGGGCCGATGCAACGCTGGTCGATCTGCTTGCGGCATTGGCCGCCTGGGTGGCTGGCGAACTATTCGCGCGCGCCGCCGGCGTCATTACGACCAGCGATACCTTGACGCAGCAGCAGACTCTGCCGCATATCTCGTCGACAGAAGGAGCACTGCGCATCCGCTTTCCGCGCCTTCACGAGGTGCTGCAAGGTACCGGGCTAACGACAAAAAAAGCACTCACCGAGTTCCCGAAATGGGCTGCGCAAAACCGCAGTGCGTCACTGAACGAGGCCGAGTTGAAAAGCCTGGCTGAGGCGCTGCAGGCCGAACGTCTGGCGCCTGTATTGCTTGACCTACTTGACGAGTGGATGGACCGTCGCAGCCCCCGCTGGCTGATGGGTTGGAGGGACATCACGAATGCAACCAACGAGCGTACGGTGATCGCGTCGGTTGCTCCGCGCGCAGGTGTCGGAAACAACATGCCTCTGATGCTCTTCGGCCCTGATATCAACGGAGCTCTTCTCGCCTGCCTGCTTGGCAACCTTGGCGCGCTGACATTCGACTTTGTCGCACGCCACAAGGTCGGTGGCATGCATTTGAATTTCTTCATCTACAAGCAGCTTCCTGTCCTACTTCCGGAGCGCTATGGGCCGGCGGACCTCGACTTCATCGTGCCGCGCGTTCTCGAGCTCACCTACACGGCGCACGACTTGGCGACATGGGCTCAGACCCTCGCGGCCTACGACTACCGCCCAGCCGATGAACGCGGCCGCCCCTTCGCTTGGAGCACAGTCCGGCGGGCGCAGCTGCGCGCCGAATTGGATATCTACTACGCGCGCCTCTATGGCCTTACGCGCGATGAGCTGCGCTACATCCTCGACCCTGCCGACGTGATGGGCCCGGACTACCCCACCGAAACATTCCGTGTGCTAAAGAACAACGAGATGCGAGAGTTCGGCGAGTACCGTACCCGGCGCATGGTGTTGGAGGCCTGGGACAGATTGGCGCCCGCTCAGGTACCGTTGGCTGCTCCAGCCGTCACTTCCCAGCTCTCCGAACTGGGGATGATTCGCACCGAAGAAGAGGCGTTGCTTGCAGGACTCATCATTGCGTTGGTCGAGTACCGACCGGAAGGAAGCTCAGTGTCCGAGCTGCAGTTCCTCGTGGCTCGTTCTGTGAACGCGGTGCAGTACCTGGAGCCGTCGGATGCACTGCGTTTCACTGAGCTTTCCAGCGTGTTGGGCATTTCAAATGCTGCAACGCAATTGTTGAGTCGAGCCCTCCCCATCGTCCAGCGCCTGGAGTCAGTCGGTGTCCTCACTCGACAAGCTCGCGCCGGCGAGGCTGCGTTCACTCGAGGTGGGTCAGTACCGCCTGGAGATGTCCGTCAGGTTCCGGAGCATGGTGACGTCGCCCGGCTCCTCGTAGCAGCAGAGTCGCGACGTCTGGAATTTGAGCGTGCAGGAACGTCGGACAGCGAACAGACGTCGAGGTCTAGAGGAACAAGGTGACACGTATGACGAAGCAGTGGCTTGAAGGTTACAAACCGGTCCGCAAACAGCCTCGGATGTGGATAGAGACGCTTTGGCTGGTGGAGTCCCGTGAGCCTTTGTCAGTGACACGGACCATAGACCTGCATCCAGGTCTGAACATCGTTTGGGCTCGGGAGTCGGCCTCAACGGAGGCGTCAGGTCTGGCCAGTGCAGGTCACGGGGTTGGGAAGACCTCGCTGTGTCTGTTAATGCGGTACGTCCTGGGCGACGATGCGCCTGCCATTTCGACATTGCGTGAGAAGGCGTCGGCGGGCTTCCCCAAAGGTGGCATTGCGGCCAAGGTGCACCTGGACGGGACGACCTGGCTGGTGTTTCGCCCCTACGGGGCGTACAGCCATTCTCTCGCAGCGCCTTGCGAGGCATTGGAGTCGCTGGTGCAAGGCGCTGTCCCCAATGAGTTCCAAGAATACCTTGCCGCACTGGAACTGTTTTCGATAGGCCGTCTCGCCGCGCAGTCGCTGCCGGGTACCAACCAACCGCTCCGGTGGCGTCACCTATTGGCTTGGTGCATCAGAGATCAACGGACGCGCTTTGACGGCTTCTATCATTGGCGAGACGGCGAGGGGCTTGGATTTCTTCGTTCCCGACGTGACCCGCCGCTGTTTGTCGGCTCGGTGCTGGGCCTCGTCGACGCGGGATTGGACCAACTGCTTCGCGATCTTGAGTCGAAACAGGCGCAGTTCGACAAGTCCAAGGAGCAAATTCCAGAATTGGAACGCGCTCCAGTCTATGCCCTTTCGCATGCGGAGCGGCAATTGCGTTCCCGTGTCCGCTCCGGTGAGGACGAGCCTGTGTTCGAAACCATGCTGAGCGAATCCATCGAATCTCGGGTTCGAGAAATTCTCGCTTTGGCAGAGACATCCGAGGCGGGGTGGGAGATCGATGTAGGCCGAGTGGAGCAACTTTTGGCTCAAGAGCAACTTCAACTGGCGCACCTTAACGACAAGGTGAAACTGGCCGAAGTTGAGATGAGCATCGCCAAGTCGCTCGTGGACGCCAATCAGGCGGACTTTGAGCGCTTGACGAAAGTGCGTGAAAAGTTGGCGTGGCTAGACGGCCGGTGTGACCATGGCGACGTTGAATTCTCTGCATGCCAGCACATTCAAGCCCGCAAGAGCTCGGTCAACATGATCTGGTTCCGAGACGGCAAGGAAGTCCAGGCCAACGCGCCCGAACGCGCCCGACATTTTGTCAAGTGCCAGGCCGACCACGTGCGCGCCGAGTCTGCGGTGACCGAACAGCGGAAGCGGATATCAACTCAACAAGCAGAGCTTCGGCGTCTGCGAGTTCGGGTTGCAACCAGCGAAAGTTCTCGTTCGCTGCTCAAGACGGCATGGGCGGAGCTTCAGCTTCTGCACACACAAAAAGAGCAGAGCATCGAGTCTGCAGAATTGGTCAGCGCGCGTGGGCTTCTGGCACGGCTGGAAGCTGAACTGAACAGCCTACGATCAACCTTGCACAGCCGTCGTTCACAACAGTCAGTTCGTGCCGACGCCATCAAGGCACTGACAGCACTTGTTTCGACAAGGCTTCTCGGGGCACCAGGGCATGCTCGATTCGTCCAGGACCATGAGTATCGACCTTTCGAGGTGGCAAGAGGCGGTGAGGCCTACCAGGTACTAGAAGTGCTTCTGGGCGACATCGTGTGCTTGCTTGACTCCGCGACATCCGAGGCAAGTAGTCACCCAGGCTTCTTAGTGCACGATTGCCCACGTGAGGCCGATATGAGCGATGTGCTTTACCGAGAGTTTTTTCTCGTGGCTGCCGAAGCTGCGGAGCAACTCGGTAGTGACAATGGAGCGCCGTTCCAGTTCATCGTGACAACGACCTCGCCGCCCCCCGAGAAGGTTCGTGGTGAGTCGTATGTCGTACTCGAACTGGAGCCAGGATCCGATGAGAAGCTGTTGTTCAGGCGCGAGCTTGTGCCAGAACTGCCGGGCTTCCAGTAACTCGGAGAAGCGACGCGTATGAAGAAGATTGCTCTGACGCGATAAATCTGAACAAGAACGAGGAGGGGGCAAATGTCAGTTATTAAGGACGCGTATCTGGAGTTGGCGCCGCACGGCAGCAGCCTTGCCGATGTCGTGGTGCTTTCTCAGGCTTGGAAAAAGTCTCACGCATTCATCCGTCGCCACAACTGGTATGCCGACGTGTTAGAGCTGGATGTGTCGACGGTCGATCTCGAGGACCAGCTCTTGCGCTGGGGTGCTGATGTCAGTCAAGACAGCTTCCGCCCGCATGAATTGCTTCTGGTGCCCGCACCGAAGATTGCGAAGTGGGAGTTTAGGCCTACCCCGGTTGTGCAATCACTGGAAGACCTCCTCGACCTGGACATCGATAGTCTCGGCCCCGAGCCCACCTTCGATGACTGGGCGCCCAAGACCAAAGTGAGTGAGCCTGGCGCCGATGACGTCTCAATGAACCTGACGCAAAAGCTGCGTCCCTTGGCACATCTGTCTATCCGCGACCAGACACTGGCCACGGCCGTGATGATGTGCCTGGCGGAAGCCGTTGAGACAGCGCAGGGCGATACGTCCGTAAAGGACGTAATGACGATGCGCGAGCGGGGCGTGGTGAGCTATGGCAACCGGCTTCAGTGCAATTGGGTCGAGCAGCACAACGCGCCTTCTCGTGCCAAGTTCTCTTGGGGTAACAGTCGGACCTACCGTCAGTACTTTCAAGACTATCGTGCGTTCCTGGCAAGGCCGCGACGAGTGTGCGCCGAATTGCTGTCGCAGTTGCCGCCCAGACGCGAGCTGTTTGTGGTTTCTCTCGACATCAAATCTTTCTTCGACAGGATCGATACGGCGGCACTCTTGCCGGAACTCCGCCGGATTGAAGTGGAGTACCGGCAGGCCTTCGGGTTGCCTGACAGGACGGCGGCGGATGAGGGGTTCTGGCACCGCGCCGAGCGCATCTTTCGTTGGCAATGGCGGTCGGAAGATCACCAGCAAGCAGAGCTGATATACGGGGCTGGACAAGAAGAGCTGGAACTCGGACTGCCACAAGGGCTGGTTGCCTCCGGTTTTCTGGCGAATGCGTACCTGCTGAGATTGGACCGCCAGCTTCATCAAGCAGCAACTCAGACAACAAGCCTCGGTAGCGATGTCAAGCTCCTCGACTACTGTCGATATGTGGACGATATGCGCATGGTTGTCGAGGCCCCCAGCGGCACGGGCGGCTTGGGACAAGATGCGATCCTGAGGCTCGTGGTTGCATTTGTCACCGACGCGCTAAAAAGCCACAGCGAACTGCTGAAGGCACAGAAAGTTCTTGAACTGTCACCCGACAAGTGCGTTGTGACGCCCTACCGTTCGATTTCGGCACAGAGCAACATGTCTGCCCTCATGGACGTGCTCAACGCGGAACTCAGCGGAACCTTCGACCTGGAGTCGCTGGCGCAAGCAGCTGGCGGGCTCGATGGCCTGTTGTGGATGTCGGAGCAGATTGACGATGCTGAGGAGCCCAAGCCCTCGCGCCTGCGTTTAGCCACTGTCGCGGCCCCCAGCACGGATGTACGCGACGACACCGTCAAGCGCTTCGTGGCGACGCGTTTGGCACAGTTGATGCGACATCGCCTGGCGATGACGGATGCCACTGCACACACGTCCGCTGGCAACGTGCTCAGCGACCGTGTGACCAATGGCATGGCCCTGGCCCATGAGTTCGAATCCACGGCGCGCAAGCTCATCAAGTGCTGGGCCGAAAACCCATCACTGGCCCTCTTACTGCGCTGCGGAATGGATCTATTTCCACATCCCAGATTGTTGTCGCCGGTTGCCGAAGCGCTCAGCGTCAAGTTGTTCCATCCTCAGGTCGGCCTCAATTCAGCTCAGCTGAGGCAGGTGCGGGTCGCCGAGTACGTTCTCGCAGACCTTTTGCGCGCAGGTGCGGTCGAAACTGGCTTTCGTGCCGAGGAGGACTATCCCGAGTCCGTCGATATTGCCGGCTATAGAGAGGATTTGGGCGCACTGGCTCGTCGTGTTGTTCTTGAGCGTGCGGATTCCCCCTGGTATCTGCTGCAACAGGCGCATCTGTACCTGTCCTCCATTGGCGATGTCTCGCTGGCGGTGACGGACGAAAGCAGCTTCGCATTGGTCCAGCCTTACAGGGCGCTCAACCGCGCAATCATGTTCGAACCCGCGTATTCCGAAGCACTGATTGAGGTGCTTCCGTTGGCGCTTGTCGCCCAGCAGTTGCACCCCAATCCGAGGCGATTCGGCGTCTGGTTGGCAGAGGGCCTGCGGCTGACCAAGGACGACGCCATGCAGGCGGAGGTGGTGACGACCGTCTCGCTTCACCGACCAGACCTCATGTTGGCGGCCTTAAATGGGCGGGGTAGCAGGGCTCCGCGCTGGCGCAAGTTTGTACCACCTGCATTGATTGAGACCAGCAAGCGAACGTCCTCCCGCCGCACCGGTGGGGCGCGCCGGACTGTCCGGCCACTCCATCACGTCATGATGGACGCCGACAACGTCTTCGCGCAGGAGAACGGGGTCTTGATGCTTGCCAAGGCTCTGCTCAGCGTGGAGGGCATTGAGGCGCACCTGAGATCAGGCTTGAGCGCAATGGACATCACGCTGGCCTGCAACGACTGGACAAGGGTTCATGCATTGCCCGAGGACAAGGATTTCCTGTCGGTGCAACAGTTGGTGCGCACCGAATCGGCAAGTCCTCTGTACGGCAATCCGCCTTGGGTCGACGACGACGCGGCGTGGCTGTACGGACTGGGGCGGATTCTTCGAGCGGCACTGACCGGCGAGTTTGACTTCACGAGCCGGCGCTACCTTGTGACCGAGGAGATTGGTCACTACACCGGCCTCAGGAGTAGTTGGTTCAAGCGCAGATTTGGGTTGATGAACTCAGGGCGCGGACTGCTGGATGAGCCGGGGCCTGTGTCTCCGTGGCTGTCGGGGTTGCTTTCAACATTGCTGCGCTGGCCTGGGGTCGAGTTTCGTGCGCACCACGCAGCTACGGCGGGGGCGGCCCGAACAGCCGATGAGTTGCTTGCGGTTTTTGAGGAACGGATTGCCGTGCAGCGGGCCCTGTTCGGAACGCGAAGTAAGACACCCATGTATGTTGTGCCGACCGACGACCACGCGCCGCTTCAAGACAGGCCGCTGCGTGTCGCCATCGTTCAGCCGATGCGTCCACGCAGGGATGAGTTTGATGTCAAGGATCCGACTCACTGGACTGCCGGTGTCCTCGCTGAGCACCGGAGGCATTTGGCGGAGGTTTGCAGGCTGACTTTTCAGAAGCTTCGAACCTGGGCCTCTGCACAGAGCTCAAAGTCGGCCGGCGAAGAAGCGGATGGCCCGGTCGTTGATGTCATCTTGTTCCCAGAACTGGCCGTACACCCCGAGCATGTTTTTTTGCTTCGCCGATTGTCCGACAAGCTTGGCGCGAACATCTTCACTGGGCTTACGTTCCAGACGTCGGCCAAGCTGGGCGCACCGATCAACCAGGGGTTGTGGTTAATACGCACAGAGTCACCTGGTCATGGTCGCAGCATCCAGTACGTGTGGCAAGGCAAGCTTCATCCGATGAAGCTGGAACGAGCGATGGGAGTGAAGGGATATCGGCCACACCTGACGCTGGTCGAACTACCGGTCGGCTCGAAGACGCGAACACGGATTGCCGCTGCCATTTGCTATGACGCAACAGACCTTGACTTGGTTGCCGACCTTCGGGATCGATCCGACGTGTTCTTAGTGGCAGCACTCAATCAGGACGTCCAGACCTTTGACAACATGGTGGCGGCGCTTCATTTTCACATGTATCAGCCAGTGGTGTTGGCCAACTCCGGCGAGTTCGGAGGCTCCACTGCCCAAGCGCCGCTCCCGAAGCATGAACGCCTCATTGCACATGTTCATGGTAACAACCAAGTCGCTGTGAGCGTGTTCGAGGTTGACCCCGCGCCCTTCAAATCGACCAATCCCGCAAAGGCGCCGAAGGAGCTCAAGGCAGCGCCGGCCGGCTACAGGGGAAGACCGTCGTGATGCGTCCTTCGGCTGAACGGCCGACACACTGCCGGCGAAAGCGCGGTGGCGCCGCAGCCTGGGCGCAGATGTGTGCGCAGTGGGGCATGTCCTGCGCGGAGTTCCAGACGACGCGCCAACTGCCTTCCGCAGGCGCCGTGCGTGCAGGCAGCCAAAGTTTTAATGGAGGCGCTGCATGACCCCTCTGGACCGCCTGCGGCTGGAGAAGGCCGGCGCAGACTGCGGCTTCGAAATGACACCTCGCATGACCGATGATGGGGTGCTTGAGCTGCGATCGGCGGCATTTCCAGAGGCCATTTGTGTCTCGGTTTTGACCACTGAGGCTGTCAGCTTCAGGGTGTCGACATCATCGGGTGCTTTGTTGGACCGTGCAGTTGGTGATGCTGTCGAGGTCCATTCGTATAGTGAGCTTTACGCCATCCTGCAACGCGCGTCAGCCGTCGCCAGGACGATGCCAAACCGGGTGGCCGAGAGGTTTCGGCAAGAGAAGGCCAAGCTCCCGCAGTCGACCGAGGCAGAGCGCTTCGTTGTTCAACGTGTGGGGCAGGGCTTATTCAGGGACGCTCTGCTCGACTATTGGCAGGGGCGATGCTGCGTTTCGGGTTTGGCGTTTCCCAGCCTGCTGCGTGCTTCCCACATAAAGCCTTGGGGCAAGTGCGTGACCGATGACGAGCGACTGGACGTCTTCAATGGCCTGCTCCTGGCGCCGCATTTGGATGCCCTGTTCGATGGGGGGTGGATTTCGTTTGAAGACGACGGGACACTGTTGACCTCAGCATCACTTCCTGGGGCAGCACGACTGCAACTGGGGTTGTCGGGCGATTGGCGCTTGGATGGCCTGAAGCAAGAACACGCTGGCTATCTTGCTTTTCATCGACAACATGAATTTCAGCGAGAGAAAACTAGCATAGAAGGTCGTCCGACGTCTGACTGGCAGTAGTCACATCCGCAAGGTCGTGCCCTTGTTCGCCGTGGTGCCACCAGTGCACGCCGACGGCTGCCCCAGCCTGGCCTGCGTGCCCGTTACTGTGGGGTCATGTCCTTTGATCGCCTTTCCCCGGGACTGCCGCGATCATGTCGAACTGATGCGGCAGTCGAGGTGACCCCAACAATGATGCTTGAAAGCAACATAGAAAGATGAGCTTCGGGGAGGGGGTACAAAAGGGGGTACAAATATTTTCCAAATTGGCCAAAGATAGCATTCATGCGGGGTGTGGCCAATCTTTAGATCGGTTTCACACGACCAACAATCATCGTCAGATGGAACAACGGGTCAGAGCCACAAGCTCCGACCCGTTTTTCTTTGGTGCTTCCGAGAAGGCGTGCGTTTCGCCGAGGCGGATCAGGCGCGCGATGAGTCCGGCGCGCTCAGCTCGCCGTTCCACGAATTGAACAGGTAGCCGTCCGTCGCATGCTGCAGCGTCGCCTGGACCTCGATCAGCGTGTTGATCTCGTCCAGCGTTTCGTCGAGGTCGTCGATGTCGATCTCGAAGCGTGCATTGCACCTGCTCATGCCGGCGGCGTGCGCCGTACCTTCGGCGATTTCGATGGCCTCCGCGTTCACGTGCGGCGCGGCGGACAGCCTGATCCGAAGGGCGGGCCCGTCGTCCTCCCATTGAACGACGAGCGCCTCGCCATCGGTGGCCACATCCAGGCCTTGCTCGGTCAACAGGCGCGCGGCCTCGTTCAGATCGGGGCTGGAGGCGCTCGATGCGAAGAAGACCATGGAGACGTCGTCGGCCATAGGCGGAGGTTCCTCGAAACTGGGATGGGAGGTCATTGTGCCGGGCCGACCGAACCCATCCCTCGAGCGCTACGCGGTCGCCCGGACTTCGAAGAACGCCTCGTCCGTATCGCCCAGATCGCGGAAGCCTGCTGTCCTGGCCGTGTCGTAGGCCTTGGCCCAGCGCCGCGCGAGCACGATGTCGGCCTTCGAGAGTTCGTTCTCGCTCGATTCGCTCGCGTTCTGGAAGGCGCGCAGCGCCGGCAGCACGTCGCCGCCCAGTTGCCGCTCGAGCTCGCGCTGGAAACGCCGCTGCGCCAAGCCGATGGCTTCGTCGCTGGCGTGGGCATAGTCGGCCAGGAGCACCTCGTAAGCGGCGGGAGGCTCGGTGTCGAGTTCCGTGGAAGACAGCGCGGGCCCGGCTTTCTGCCGCGCTGGCGGTGCTTCTTCGAAGGGCTCTGGAAGGGCGCCATCGACGATGGCCGGTTGATGGAACAGCTCAACTTGGGTCATGGGAAGAATCGGCGTGGAAATACTGTTTGAATATACAGTGATTTCGCGACGAACAGGTGTCTGAACGCGATGAGCCGATCCTTGCCGCCTGAAGCCGCGCGTCCGAGCAATATCGCCGCCAACCCTTTACCGACCGTCACAACTCCGCCGGCGCCTGACATGTTCCTGAGACCTTGTCGCGAGAATAATCCCGCACTCAAGAAAAAAATGGACATCCGATGCAGCATATCGAAATCCTCAAGAAGGACGGCATCGTTGCACGCCGCCACATCCAGGACCGAGAAAATGGCGAATGGCCCGCGTGGGTGACTTTCGAGAAGGAAGGCCAGGCATCACGGCGCATCCGCCACGGCATCGGCACCTTCAGGTCCGAAGAAGAGCTTCTCTCGAACTGCGTCGCCTTTGCCCATCGCATGATCGACGAAGGAAAGACGGGCTTTCGCCTCTGAACCGCGGGGCCTCGACGCTGGGCCCTCGCACTCTCAGGCGGCGCGCACGCTCACAGCGCCGCGCCTGACGCTCACCGAGCCGCCGCCGGGCCTCTCAGAGGCTGCCGAAGCCGGTCTGGCCGATGACGACATGCTCGCGTTCGACCCGAGGCTTCGGCTGTCGTCGCGGCTTCTCCGCCCTCAGGATGGCCAGCATGGCCATGAGAGCGGCGCCGGCACCGATGCCGGCTATGAAAACGAAAGCGATAAAGAAAGGGTCGGATGCTCGCATGCGGTCCTAACGTAAGTTCGCACCCCACGGTTTACAGGGGGTTACACATATACGTTTGTACCGCAAGCCAGCAGGGACCGGAAGAGCAGAGCCCCCACCCGTGACGGGCGTGCTACAGAACCCTGGCCCGCTTGGGCGGGCCGCGGCGCGGAGGTTTCCTGCTGCTCAGGCTGGCGAGGGCCCGTTCCACGTCCCGTTGGGGCAGCAGCTGCGACTTGCCGCAGTTCTTGCAACGGTAGGGTTTCAGCCACGGAAAGAAGCGCATCCAGGCCTGCTGCGGGCTGCTGTCCAGATGCTCGATGCTGCAGGGGCAGGGCGAAAACGGGTTGGCCATGAAATTCCCGGCGCGGGCGCGGTGTTGCGTGGTCCCTGGGAGGCTCTCCGGCCATCCGCCGAGAATTGTTGCAGTGCATTGTTAAATCTCTCTTAGAGGCGCCCGCCGGCATCAGACCTGTCCTTCCCGCTTCGAGCGCATCGGTGCCATGCGCCCCTGCACCAGGCTGCGCCAGGCCCATTCCAGGGGGCCGAGCCGGTAGCGCCGCAGCCACCAGCAACTCGCGGCCGCTTGCAGCGCCAGGATCGCCATGCAGGCCACGGCGAGGCCCGCCACGCCGAACTTCGGGCACAGGCCAGGGCCGACGCCGTAGAACAGGCTCAGGCCCACCAGCATCTGCACGAGACCGTTGCTCCATGCCATGCGCCCGAGCGGTGTCAGCTTGCGGAGCCGGCGCCGCCAGGCGGCATGCTGGAACAGCAGCACGAAGGCCGCGATGCAGAAAAACCCCTGGGCCAGCGCCGTCGCCGCGTGCGGCAGGCCGGTCGTGAATCGGCCCGCTGGAACGTGCAGCGCGAGCAGCAAGCCCGTCGCGAGGCTCGCCAGCAGCAGCCGGCGCCAGAACCGCCGATGGGCCACCGACTGCCGCAGCGCGTCCGCATGACCCAAGACAAGGCCGGCCAGCAGTGCCCCCAGCACGAGGAGCGGCCACGAGACGGCGGCACCCGTGAAGTCGAGCGGCGAGAAGCCGCGCAGGCCCACGACCGGCACGCCGAACAACACGAAGCCGCGCAAGGCATCGACGAGTTCGAGCCGGCGCGGCCTGGCGGCTTCCGCGACGGCGGCAGTGCGGGCCATCGGCCAGGTCGAAGAAAGAGAAAGAGGCGGCGTGGCGAGTCCGAGGGTCATCGATGTGCGGCAGGGTCTGCGAAGCGATGGAAGGAACCCGGCATGGCGCGGCAGGCCGCCAGGTGCGAGACGCCATGGCCGTGGGCGATGCGCGTCGGCCACCGATGCTAGGCAGGCGCATTGCCTCAACATTACGCAGGCTGCGTGGGTCGTCGCCTCGTGGTAGAAACCGCCGCCCGCATCGCCTTCCGGTGCATCCATCCCCCTTGCCACACCCATCCGCTTCGTCCGCCACCTTGCCCGCAGACCGCATCGGCCGCGCAGGGCCGACGCTCGTCCTCTGGCTCACGCTCGGTTTCGCGCTGCTGCTGGGCGGTTGCGCGGGCCTGCCCACCGAGGTCGCGCGCCGGTCGTCGGTGACGATCCCGAACGGCGCCGACACCACGCTCGGCCGCCTCGTGGCGGCGACCGCGCCGCGCGGCGCGGATGAACCGCTCAGCGGCTTCCGCCTGCTGCCGATGGCGCAGTTCTCGCTGCATGCGCGCATCGAACTGATGCGCCGCGCCGAGCGCTCGATCGACGTGCAGTACTACCTGGTGCAGAACGACGAGACCGGCCGCTACCTGCTGCGCCACCTGCGCGACGCGGCCCAGCGCGGCGTGCGCGTGCGGCTGCTGGTCGACGATCTCTACACGGCCGGCGCCGACCCGCTGTTCCGGGGCCTGGCCGCGTATCCGAACGTCGAGGTGCGGATGTTCAATCCGTTCCCCGCGGGCCGCGAGCACTTCGGCATGCGCTGGACCGCGTCGCTGCTCGACTTCAACCGCGTGCACCGCCGCATGCACAACAAGCTGTTCGTGGTCGACGACACGATGGCGGTGATGGGTGGGCGCAACATCGCCAACGAGTACTTCCTGCGCGACGGCGGCTCGAACTTCATCGACATCGACACGCTGGTGGCCGGGCCCGTGGTCCACAAGCTGTCCTCGCTGTTCGACATCTACTGGAACAGCCCCTACGTCTATCCGATCGAGTCGCTGGTGTCGGTGGACGGCGCATCGCCGCAGGCACTGCGCTCGCGCTTCGATGAACTTACGAGCGGGCCGGGCACGCCCGAGCCCGAACAGCCCTCGGCCACCGATCTGCTGGGCCACCATCCGCTGGCCGCGGACCTCGATGCGGGCCAGCTGCAACTGGCCTGGGCACGCGCCGAGGCCTACGCGGACGCGCCCGCCAAGGCGCTGGCGCCCGAGGAGAGCCGCGGCGCGCCGGCCGACGTCTCGCCCGACAGCGTGCAGTTCAATCTGCAGCGCCACCTGCGCGGCGCGCGCACCGAGATCATGCAGACCACGCCCTACCTGATCCCGGGCCGCGGCGGCATGGAAACCATCCGGCATGTGCGCGGCAACGGCGTGGGCTACATCATGGTCACCAACTCGCTGGCGGCCACCGACGAGTCGCTGGTGCACATCGGCTACCGTCGCTACCGCGCCGAGATGCTGCGCCTGGGCGTGGCGCTCTACGAGCTCAGCCCCAAGCGGGTCGAGCAGAGCCGGCGCTTCGGCATGTACGAGACCTCGAGCGGCCGGCTGCACGGCAAGTCGGCGGTGATCGACGGGCGCACGGTCTTCATCGGCTCGATGAACTTCGATCCGCGCTCGGTGCTGCACAACACCGAGATCGGGCTCTTCATCTTCAGCCCGCAGATCGCGCAGCAGCTCAACAGCCTGATCGGCTTCATCCGGCTCGACGGCGCTTACCAGCTGCAGCTCGGGCCGCGCGGTGGCATCGAATGGGTGAGTCCGGCCGCGGGCGATGGTGCCGACACCATCCTGCACACCGAGCCCGAGACGAATTTCTGGGCGCGCTGGCGGCTCGAGCTGCTCGCGCCGCTGGTGCCCGAGAGCCTGCTGTGAGGCTCGCCTACTGCTGCAGCCGGCCGCTCAGGTAGGGCTCGGGATCGACGGCCACGCCGTTCTTGCGGATCTCGAAGCGCAGCTTGACGCGGTTGGCATCGCCGCCCGATCCCATCTCGGCGATCTTCTCGCCCTGGCGCACCACCGCGCCTTCCTTCACGAGGATGGTGCTCGCGTGGGCATAGGCGGTGAGGAAGGTCTCGTTGTGCTTGACGATGACCATGTTGCCGTAGGCGGCCAGCTCGTTGCCCACGTACACCACGCGGCCGTCGGCCGAGGCCACGATCGGGTCGCCGAGGTTGCCGGCGATGTCCACGCCCTTGTTGCGCACGCCGTCGAAGCGGCCGATGGTGGTGCCGGCGGCGGGCCGGATGAACATGGCCTGGCGTTGCGGCGGGGCCGTCGTGGTGCGACCGGGCTGCTGCATGGGCGGCAGCGGCGTGGTCGTGCAGGCGGCGATGCCGGCGGCGAGCAGCGCCGCGGCGCCGATTCGGAAAACGGAAGTCTGAAGGTGCATGGCGCTCGGTTGGAACGGGGGCGTTCTGAAGGGTTCCTTCGGATCTCGGGGCCGGGTGGTCCCGGCCGGTCGATGCTAGCAAAGTCGCCGGCACGTTCCCATCGGGCCGGCAGGGACTTCCCGCGCGCGGGGGGCCGCGCGGCTTCAGGCGATCACTTCAGCGGGATCGGCGTGCCGCGGTCGATCGGCACCGCGGTGACGCTGTTCTTCGGCGAGCCGTCGATCAGCAGGTCGGAGTAGGTGAGGTAGACCAGCGTGTTGCGCCGCGCGTCGACCATGCGCACCACGCGCAGCCGCTTGAACAGCACCGACAGGCGCTCGCTGTAGACCTCTTCGCGCTTGGGCAGCGGCTGCGTCACGTTCACCGGGCCGACCTGGCGGCAGGCGATCGAGGCCTCGGCCTTGTCCTCGGCCACGCCGAAGGCGCCCGCGATGCCGCCGGTCTTGGCGCGCGACACGTAGCAGGTCACGCCGTTGACCTTGGGGTCGTCGTAGGCCTCGATCACGATCTTGTGGTCGGGGCCGATCAGCTTGAAGGCGGTGTCGACCTCGCCCACGGTCTCGGCATGGGCCGCGATGGCGGCCAGCAGGACGGTGGCGAACGCGAGCGCCGCGCCGCGTCGAAGGGAGATGGCGTGCTTCATCGGTTCAGACGATGTCGATCGTGTGGACGCGGTCGAAGCTGCCGCGGCGCCGATCCTCGAAGTAGTGCTGCAGCGCCTCGCGCACCGTGCGGAAGGCGATCTCGTCCCAGGGAATCTCCTCTTCGGCGAAGAGCTTCGCCTCGATGGTCTCGTGGCCGGGATCGAAGCGGTCGTCGAGCAGGCGCGCACGATAGAACAGGTGCACCTGTCCCACGCGCGGCACGCTCATCACGGCGAACAGGCCCTCGATCTCGAAATTCGCACCGGCTTCCTCGTCGGTCTCGCGTGCCGCGCCCTGGGCCGTGGTCTCCTCGAGCTCCATGAAGCCCGCCGGCAGCGTCCACTTGCCCCAGCGCGGCTCGATGTTGCGCTTGCACAGCAGCACCTTGTCGCCGAGCACGGGGATGGTCCCCACCACGTTGAGCGGGTTCTCGTAGTGGATCGTGTTGCAGGCCGGGCAGACGGCGCGTTCCTTGGTGTCGCCGTCGTCGGGCACGCGGTAGACCACCGCGGTGCCGCAGTTCTTGCAATGCTTGATGGGGATGCGCAGCAGCATGGGGCGGGCGTGCTCGCGGCCTCAGACGATCTTGACGGTCAGCACGGGCAGGCCGGCGACCTCGCCCACCAGCGTGTCGCCCGCGACCACCGCGGCCACCCCTTCGGGCGTGCCGCTGTAGATCAGGTCGCCGGGCTGCAGCTCCCAGGCGGCCGACAGGTGCTCGATGGTCTCGGCCACGTTCCAGATCAGCTTGCTCACGTTGCTGCGCTGGCGATCGCTGCCGTTCACCTGCAGCGAGATCTCGGCCTTCTCGGCGTCGCCGGCCTGCGCCACCGGCACGATCGGGCCGATCGGCGCGCTCTGCTCGAAGCCCTTGCCGATGTCCCAGGGGCGGCCCTGCTTCTTCATCTCGTTCTGCAGGTCGCGGCGGGTCATGTCCAGGCCCACGGCGTAGCCGAAGATGTGCTTGTGCGCGTCGGCGGCGGCGATGTTCTTGCCGCCGGTGCCGATCGCCACCACGAGTTCGATCTCGTGGTGCAGGTTCTTGGTCAGGGTGGGGTAGTCCACGGTGCCGGTCTGGCCGGCCTCGACCACCACGGCGGCGTCGGCGGGCTTCATGAAGAAGAACGGTGGTTCGCGGCCGGTGAAGCCCATTTCCTTGGCGTGATCTTCGTAGTTGCGGCCCACGCAGTAGATGCGGTGCACCGGGAAGCGGGCGGTCTGTCCGACGACGGGAACGGAAACGGTCGCAGGCGGGGCGAAGACGAACTCGGAGGCCATGGAAAAGTATCCTTTGGAGGCGAAGCGGGAGAGGGGGAAGCCGGCAGTGTGCCAGAGGCGCCGGCCGGCCGCCGGGCACCGGGGGCGGCCATCGGGGTATGCGGGCCGAGGTGCCGCGTTCAGGGCGCAGAATACGGCCCGTTTTCCGCCCCCGACCGCTTCGCTCCTCCCCATGCCCCTTCGATTCGGAAAAGCCGGCAAGGCCCAGGCCTGCAACGACCTCGGCAACACGCGCCAGGACGACGGCGACGAGGACGGCGCGCTGCAGGCCTATGCCGAGGCCAGCAGCCACCGTCCCGACTGGGCCGTGCCCTGGTACAACGCCGGCCTGATCCACAAGTACCGCGGCGACTGGGCCGCCTCGCTCGAGGCCAATGCGCGCGCAGTGCAGTGCGATCCGGGCAACGAGGGCGCGGTGTGGAACCTCGGCATCGCCGCCACCGCGCTCGGCGACTGGGCCACGGCGCGACGCGCCTGGCGCCTCTACGGCATTCCGCTGGCCGAGGGCGAGGGCCCGGTCGACCATTTCGCCGGCCTGACGCCGATCCGCGTGCATGGCGACGAGGCCAGCGAGGTGCTGTGGGCCGACCGCATCGATCCCGCGCGCGCCATCCTGCGCAACGTGCCGCTGCCGGGCTCGGGCCACCGCTACGGCGACCTCGTGCTGCACGACGGCGCGCCCAACGGCTACCGGCTGCACCAGGGGCGCGAGGTGGCGGTGTTCGATGCGCTCGCGCTGATCGCGCCTTCCGACTACGCCACCTTCGAGCTCTGGATCGAGGAGGCGTCGCAGGACGAGATCGACACCCTGATCGCGCGCTTCCACGCGGTGGGCGACGGCGCCGAGAACTGGAGCCTCGGCATCCGCATGCTGTGCGCGGCCTGTTCCGAGGGCCGGCCCTACGGCGACGGCGAGGGCCACGAACATCCGGCCGACCAGACCGTGGGCCCGCGCGGGCCCTGGCGCCTGGGCCTGGCCACGCGCGGGGAGGCCGCGGCGCGCGCCCTGCTCGACGACTGGCAGCGGGAACATCCCGCGGCCGCCCCGCGCGACCTGCGCTGCGTGCTTGCCGCAGCGCCCCGCTCATGAATCGCACCGACGCTATCCTCGAAACCATGACCATGAAGCTGCACAACTACTTCCGCTCCTCCTCCTCGTTCCGCGTGCGCATCGCGCTCGAGCTCAAGGGACTCGACTACGAATACATCCCCGTGCACATCGCGCGCGGCGAGCACCGCACCGGCCCGTACGCGGCGATCTCGGCCGACAAGCTGGTGCCGATGCTGGAGGACGAGGGCGAACGCTTCTCGCAGTCGCTGGCGATCATGGAGTACCTCGACGAGGTGCATCCCGAGCCGCCGCTGCTGCCGAGCGATCCCGCGGGCCGCGCCCACGTGCGCGCGCTGGCGCAATCGATCGCCTGCGAGATCCATCCGCTGAACAACCTGCGCGTGCTCAAGTACCTCGTGAAGGAACTCAAGCTCGACGAGGAAGCCAAGAACGCCTGGTACCGCCACTGGGTGCGCGACGGCATGCTGGCCTTCGAACGCCAGCTCGCGCTGCAGCCCGCCAGCACCTTCTGCTGGGGCGAGAAGCCCACGCTGGCCGACTGCTGCCTGGTGCCGCAGGTCTTCAACGGCCGCCGCTTCGACTGCGACTTCAGCGACCTGCCGCGCAGCATGGCCGCCTTCGACGCCTGCATGCAGCTCGACGCCTTCCAGCGCGCGCAGCCCTCGCAGTCGCCCGACGCGGAGGCCTGATGGCGCAGCCCTGGCTGGTGCCCGACTGGCCGGTGCCGGCCCATGTGCGCGCCGTCTGCACCACGCGCGAGGGCGGCGTTTCGCAGGGGCGCTATGCCAGCTTCAACCTCGGCGACCACGTCGGCGACGACCCGGCCCATGTCGCGGCCAACCGCGCGCGGCTGCGCGAGGCGATCGGCGCGCGGCCGGTGTTCCTGCAGCAGGTGCACGGCACGGGCGTGGTGTCGCTCGACGCGCCGGGCGTGGCCGACGGCACCGCGGCCGATGCCTGCACCGCCACGGTGCCGGGCGCGGCCTGCACGATCATGGTCGCCGACTGCCTGCCGGTGCTGTTCTGCGATACCGAGGGCCGGCGCGTGGCGGCCGCCCATGCGGGCTGGCGCGGGCTCGCGGGCGGCGTGCTGGAGCAGGCCTTCCGCGCCTTCGAGGACGACGGGCAATCCGGCGCTGATGTCATCGCCTGGCTCGGCCCCTGCATCGGCCCGTCGGCCTTCGAGGTCGGCGCCGAGGTCAAGGCCGCCTTCGAGGCCCATGCGCCCGAGGCCGCCGGCTGCTTCCGGCCGGGCGCCGCGCCGGGCAAGTGGCTGGCCGACCTGCCCGCCCTCGCGCGCCAGCGGCTGCGCGCGCTCGGCATCGAGCGGATCCACGGCAACGACGGCGGCGATGCCTGGTGCACCGTGCGCAATGCCTCAGGGTTCTTTTCGCACCGGCGCGACGGGGTCAGCGGGCGTTTCGCCGCGCTGGTCTGGAAGGTCTGAATGCCCGGCCCGCGCCGCCAGCTCCTCGGCGGCCGCGCGCCGTGCCGCCTCCTGCGCGGCCAGCTCCTTTTCCTTCAGCGCCCGCCGCCGCGCGGGCGTGCTCATCAGGTAAACCACCAGTGTCACGGGGGCGAGCCCGTACAGTAGAAAGGTGATGATGGCGCCGAGCACGGTGCCGGTGGTGTTGGTGGCCTCGGCCACCGCCATCATCAGCACCACGTAGAGCCAGCCGATCACGACGAGATGAATGAACATGGGAAAAGGAGAGCGGGGCGAACGAAAGAGGAAGTAAAGCGTGTTTCCACACCGGCCGTGCGATGACGGCCACCGGGGTCCGGGCCGCGCCGGCGCGGCGTTGTGAGCGTCTTGCGAATGCAGCATACTCAAACGACGCAAAGCCATCCGGATCGATTTCAGGCGAGGAGCAGGAGACACCATGACGAAAGCAACGGGGGCCGACGCGTTCGAACCCTTTCAACAGGCGCTCACCCAGGGGTGGCGCAAGGCGCTGGAGTCCTTCCAGCAGCCGGCCGGGCAGGGCGCCTGGACCGGCAATGGCAAACCGCTGTGGCAGATGCCCGAAATGCCCGGCATCCCCGGCATGCCCCCCCTGGGCACGATGCCGGAGTTGCCCAAGTTCTCGATCGATCCCGCGGCACTGCAGGCCATCCAGCAGCAGTACCTCGCGGAAGCCACCGCGCTCTGGGGGCAGGGCTTCGGCGCCAAGCCCGAGGGCGACCGGCGCTTCGCCGGCGAGGCCTGGAGCGGCAACCCGCTGTCGGCCTTCTCGGCCGCGATCTACCTGCTCAACGGCCGCACGCTGCTGAAGATGGCCGAGGCCATCGATGCCGACGAGAAGACCAAGGCGCGGCTGCGTTTCGCGGTCGAGCAGTGGATGGCGGCCTCGTCGCCGAGCAATTCGCTGGCCTTCAATGCCGAGGCGCAGAAGAAGGCCATCGACACCCAGGGCGAGAGCATCGCCAAGGGCATCCAGAACCTGCTGCACGACGTGCGCCAGGGCCACCTGAGCATGACCGACGAGAGCGCCTTCGAAGTGGGACGCAACGTCGCCACCACCGAGGGCGCGGTGGTGTTCGAAAACGCATTCTTCCAGCTGCTCGAGTACAAGCCGCTGACCGCCAAGGTCTACGAGCGCCCGTTCCTGCTGGTGCCGCCGTGCATCAACAAGTTCTACATCCTCGACCTGCAGCCCGAGAACTCGCTGATCCGCTATGCCAACGAGCAGGGCCACCGCGTGTTCGTGGTGAGCTGGCGCAATCCCGACGAGTCGCTCGCGCAGGCCACCTGGGACGACTACATCGAGCAGGCCGCGATCGAGGCCATCCACCGCGTGCAGGAGATCAGCGGCAGCCCGCAGATCAACACGCTGGGCTTCTGCGTCGGCGGCACCATCCTGTCGACCGCGCTCGCGGTGCTGGCCGCGCGCGGCGAGAAGCCGGCCGCCTCGGTCACGCTGCTGACCACCTTCCTCGACTTCAGCGACACCGGCATCCTCGACATCTTCGTCGACGAGCCCATGGTGCAGTACCGCGAGATGCAGCTCGGCAAGGGCGGCCTGCTGCCCGGCGGCGACCTGGCCTCCACCTTCAGCTTCCTGCGTCCCAACGACCTGGTCTGGAACTACGTGGTGGGCAACTACCTCAAGGGCGAGACCCCGCCGCCCTTCGACCTGCTCTACTGGAACAGCGACGCCACCAACCTGCCGGGCCCGTTCTACGCCTGGTACCTGCGCAACACGTACCACGAGAACAAGCTGGCCGAGCCCGACGCGCTCACGGTCTGCGGCGAGAAGATCGACCTGCGACGCATCGACATCCCGGCCTATATCTACGGCTCGCGCGAGGACCACATCGTGCCGATCGGCGGCGCCTACGCCTCGACCCAGATCCTGCCGGGCAAGAAGCGCTTCGTGATGGGCGCCTCGGGCCACATCGCGGGCGTGATCAACCCGCCGGCCAAGAACAAGCGCAGCCACTGGATCCGCGCCGACGGCAAGCTGCCGAAGACGCAGGCCGAATGGCTGGCCGGCGCGCAGGAGCATCCGGGCAGCTGGTGGACCGATTGGTCCCAGTGGCTCAAGGGCCACGCGGGCAAGCAGATCCCCGCGCCCAAGACCTACGGCAAGGGCAAGGCCTACCAGGCCATAGAGCCCGCGCCAGGCCGCTACGTCAAGGCCCGGGCCTGACGCCCCGCATCCCCGAATTTCAAATCACCTCAACGGAGAACCTCATGGAAGACATCGTCATCGTTTCGGCCGCGCGCACCGCCGTCGGCAAGTTCGGCGGCTCGCTCGCCGGCATCGCGGCCACCGAACTGGGCGCCATCGTCATCAAGGAAGTGATCGCGCGTGCCAACCTCACGCCCGAGCAGGTCGGCGAAGCCATCATGGGCCAGGTGCTCGCGGCCGGTGCCGGCCAGAACCCCGCGCGCCAGGCGTGGCTCAAGAGCGGCGGCGCCAAGGAGACGCCCGCGCTCACGATCAACGCCGTCTGCGGCTCGGGCCTGAAGGCCGTGATGCTCGCGGCCCAGGCCGTGGCCACGGGTGACAGCGACATCGTCGTGGCCGGCGGCCAGGAGAGCATGAGCCTCGCGCCGCACGTGCTGCCGAACTCGCGCAACGGCCAGCGCATGGGCGACTGGAAGCTGGTCGACACCATGATCGTGGACGGCCTGTGGGACGTCTACAACCAGTACCACATGGGCATCACGGCCGAGAACGTGGCCAAGAAGTACGGCATCGACCGCGCCGCGCAGGACGAACTGGCGCTCGCCAGCCAGACCAAGGCCGCCGCCGCGCAGGACGCCGGCAAGTTCAAGGACGAGATCGTTCCCGTCACCATCCCGCAGAAGAAGGGCGACCCGGTCGTCTTCGACAAGGACGAGTTCATCAACCGCAAGACCAGCGCCGAAGGCCTGGCCGGCCTGCGTCCCGCCTTCGACAAGGCCGGCGGCGTGACCGCGGGCAATGCCTCGGGCCTGAACGACGGCGCCGCCGCCGTGCTCGTGATGACCGCCAAGAAGGCGGCCGCCCTCGGCCTCAAGCCGCTGGGCCGCATCGCCAGCTACGCCACCGCCGGCCTCGACCCCGCGATCATGGGCATGGGCCCGGTGCCGGCCTCGACCAAGGCGCTGCAGCGCGCCGGCTGGAAGGCCGCCGACCTCGACCTGCTCGAGATCAACGAAGCCTTCGCCGCGCAGGCCTGCGCCGTGAACAAGGAAATGGGCTGGGACATCAACAAGGTCAACGTCAACGGCGGCGCCATCGCCATCGGCCATCCGATCGGCGCGTCGGGCTGCCGCATCCTGGTGACGCTGCTGCACGAGATGCAGCGCCAGAACGCCAAGAAGGGCATCGCCTCGCTGTGCATCGGCGGCGGCATGGGCGTGGCGCTCACCATCGAGCGCTGACCCCTCGGCGCGCCGTCGTCGTCGCTCAGAGCGACATCGACGGCCGCTGCGCCATCGCCGCGCGCCAGCGCACCAGCTCGGGGTGCCGTTCCCCGGGCTTCACGCGCACGATGCGCGCGAAATCCACCGCCACCACGGCGGTGATGTCGGCCAGGCTGAAGCGGTCGGTCGCGATGAACTCGCGGCCGGCCAGCCGGTCGTTCAGCGTCTCGAAGAAATGCTGCACCCGCGCCAGCCCGCGCTGCGCGAGCTCGGGGATCTGCGCGTAGTTCACCGGGCCCGGCAGCGCACGGTCGGCCATGGCCGGCGAGCCGTTGCGCAGGGTCTCGGCGATCGCCAGCAGGCCCTCGAATTCCACGCGCCAGTTCCAGCTCGCGACCTCGGCCTTCTCGGCCGGCGTGCGGCCCATCAGCGGCGGCTCGGGATGGCGCGCCTCGGCCCAGGCCGCGATGGCGGCGTTGTCGGTCAGCAGGCCGTCTTCGGCGGTGCGCAGCGCCGGTACCGTGCACTGCGGATTGATCGCGCGGTAGGCCGCGCCCATTTGCTCACCACGAACCAGGTCGACCTGCACCGTCTCGTGGGCAATGCCCTTCTCGGCCAGCAGGATGCGCGCGCGGCGCGGACTCGGCGCCGTGGCGCAGTCATAGAGAATGATCATCGTCTGTCCAACTCCTGGAACTCATTGCATGAATGGCACGACCGCCTATACGCCGCCCACCGTCTGGTCCTGGAACAAGGAAAGCGGCGGCCGCTTCGCGAACATCAATCGCCCGATCGCGGGTGCCACCCATGAGAAGGACCTGCCGGTGGGGCGGCATCCGCTGCAACTCTATTCGCTGGCGACGCCCAATGGCGTGAAAGTGACGGTGATGCTTGAGGAACTGCTGGCGCTGGGCCACGCGGGCGCCGAGTACGACGCCTGGCTGATCCGCATCAGCGAGGGCGACCAGTTCGGCAGCGGCTTCGTGGCCGTCAATCCCAACTCCAAGATTCCCGCGCTGCTGGACCGCAGCGGCGCCACGCCGATCCGCGTCTTCGAGTCGGGCGCGATCCTGCAGTACCTGGCCGAGAAGTTCGGCAATGCCTTCCTGCCGACCGAGCGCGCGGCGCGCGCCGAATGCCTGTCGTGGCTGTTCTGGCAGATGGGCAGCGCGCCCTACCTGGGCGGCGGCTTCGGCCACTTCTATGCTTACGCGCCGACCAAGATCGAGTACGCGATCGACCGCTTCGCGATGGAGGTCAAGCGCCAGCTCGACGTGCTCGATCGCCGGCTGGCCGAGAGCCGCTACCTCGCGGGCGACGACTACACCATCGCCGACATCGCGGTCTGGCCCTGGTACGGCGCGCTCGCCAAGGGGCAGCTCTACGAATCGGGCGAGTTCCTGCAGGTGAGCGAATACAGGAACGTGCTGCGCTGGAACGACGAGATCGCGCAGCGCCCCGCGGCTCAGCGCGGCCGCATGGTCAACCGCGCCTGGGGCCAGCCCGAGAGCCAGCTGCACGAGCGCCACGACGCGGGCGACTTCCAGACCCGCACGCAGGACAAGCTCGGCGCCAACCCGGGCTGAGCCTGTTGATCTTGTACACCGCCCGTTTTTTGAGCAAAGTGTGGAATCCCTTTATAAAACAACGACTTAAATTCGTTTTACAAGGCTCCACATGAGTTGTCCCCAAAGTTGTGCACAGAAAGTGGGGATGAAGCGGCGGAACTCAGGAGTCGCGCGCAAGTAGGCGCAGTCCCACGGAAAAGCGCTCTCAGGCGCCGGCCGCATCGGCCGCGTAATGGCGGCACAGCGTGTCCACCAGCGCCTGCGCATACACCGGCAGCGCCGCGCGTTCGCGCACCAGCAGGTAACGCTCGCGCACGCACCAGGTGTCGCTGAGCTCGATCAGCGCGAGCTTCATGCCCTCCTGGTTGCGGCGCGCGGCCGACTCGGGCACGACGCCGATGCCCACGCCGCTGCCGATCATCCGGCACATGGCGTCGAAACTGCCGAGCTGGATGCGCAGCTTCTGGCGCTTGCCGATGCGGTCCGTGACCTGCCCCAGGAAGGCCTGCAAGGTGCTGCCCTGCTGCATGCCGATGGCGTCCTCGTCGAGCGTCTCGGCGAAGGCGATGGTGCGCAGGTGCGCGAAGCGGTGCTGGCGCGAGGTCACGAGCACCAGCCGGTCGGTGCTGAAGTGGATCGATTCCAGGCCCAGGGTGTCGACGCTGCCCGCGACGATGCCGATGTCGGCGCGCCCGTCGCGCACGCCGCGCGGGATCTGAGCGTTCGGTTTTTCCTGAAGGTCGACGTTGATGCGCGGATTGGCGGCGAGGAAGGCCGGCAGGATCTCGGGCAGGAAGTCGGTCACGGCCGTGGTGTTGGCGAACACGCGCAGGTGGCCGCGCAGGCCGCCGCCGTATTCGAGCAGGTCGCTGCGCAGCTGGTCGGTCTGGTTCAGCAGCAGCCGTGCGTGGTGCAGGAAGGCCTCGCCCGGCGGCAGCAGGCGCACGCCGCGCGCTTCGCGCTGCAGCAGCTGCAGGCCGGCCTGGTTCTCGAGCGCCTTGATGCGGGCGCTCGCCGCGGCCAGCGACAGGTGCTGCCGGTCGGCCGCGCGCGTGAGGCTGCCGAGCTCGGCCGTGGCCACGAACAGGCGCAGGTCGGTGAGGTCGAAAAGCATGGCCCGATGGTAGCAAGCGACCGCGAGGCTTCGGCAAGACCGAAGGCTGGGTTCCGAAATCGGAGATTGCGCCGAGGTGGAGGCGCGGCGCACCATGCCGCCATGGCCGGGGAGCACCGCGGCCCTTACAACACACCGGAGACAGGCATGGGTTCTCGCGCAACGGCGCTTTCTTCTTCTCTTTTCTCGTGGTTCGCCGCGGCATCGATCGCCGTGCTGTCGGCCGGCGCCTCGGCGCAGCCAGCGGCCAGCACCTATCCCACGCGCCCCGTCACCTTGATCGTGCCGCAGGCCGCGGGCGGCACCAACGACATCGTCGGCCGGCTCGTGGGCCAGAAGCTCGGCGAGCTGCTCGGCGTCGGCGTGGTGGTCGACAACCGCCCCGGCGCGGGCGGCAACATCGGCACCCAGCTCGCGGCCAAGGCACCGAAGGACGGCCAGACCCTGCTGATGACCATCAGCAGCAGCCAGGCGATCAACCCCGCGCTCTACCGCAATCCCGGCTTCGATCCCGAGAAGGACTTCAAGCCCGTGGGCCTGATCGGCGCCGTGCCCAACGTGCTGCTGGTCAACCCCGGCTTCGCCGCCAAGACCCTGCCCGAGCTGCTGGCGCTCGCGCGGCAGAAGGGCGCGCACTACCAGTACGCCTCGGCCGGCAACGGCACGCTCAACCACCTGCTCGGCGAGATGCTCAACAGCATGGCCGGCCTCTCGCTCGAGCACGTGCCCTACAAGGGCGTGGCACCGGCCATCAACGACGTGCTCGGCGGCCAGTTGCCGATCGTGTTCGCGAGCCTGCCCTCGGCGCTGCCGCACATCAAGGCCGGCAAGCTGCGCGCGCTGGCCGTCAGCGGCGCGAAGCGCTCGCCGGCATTGCCCGACGTGCCCGCCATCGCCGAGGCCGTGCCGGGCTACGACGGCACCCTGTGGATCGGCCTGTTCGCGCCTGCCGGCGTGCCGAGCGAGGTGCTCGCGAAGCTGCAGGACACCATGCACAAGGCGCTGGCCGCGAAGGACCTGCGCGAGAAGCTCGAGCAGCAGGGCGTGGAGGTCGCGCCGCCGACCTCGCCCGAGCAGTTCGCGGCGCTGCTGCACGACGACCTCGGCAAGTGGGCGCGCATCGTCAAGCAATCGGGCGCCTCGGTCGATTGACCCGGATTCAGGAGAACGGATGACCCCACACGACACCCCCGCCATCGACGCCGCCGCGCTCGCCGGCCTGCAGGCCTGGCAGGGCCGCAGCGAAAGCCTGCACGACCAGATCGTCGCGAGCCCGGTGCGCGCGCTCTCGGCCACGCTCGACCGCGACGATCCCGCGCCGACCGCCGGCGCGCCGCTGCCCGCGCTGTGGCACTGGCTCTATTTCCTGCCGCACCACCGCCAGTCCGAGATCGGCCCCGATGGCCATGCGAAGCGCGGCGGCTTCCTGCCGCCGGTGCCGTTGCCGCGCCGCATGTGGGCCGGCGGCCGGCTGCGCTGGGAGGCCGGCAATCCGCTGGCCGTGGGCGACACGGTGGAGCGGCGCTCGACCATCGTCTCGGTCGAGCACAAGACCGGCCGCAGCGGCGAGCTGGTGTTCGTGCTGGTGCGCCACGAGGTGCACAACGCGCGCGGCCTCGCGCTGACCGAGGAACACGACATCGTCTACCGCGCCGCGCCGCAACCCGGCGAGGCCGCGCCGGCGCCTAAGGCCGCGCCGAAGGACGCCGCCTTCAGCCGCGACATCGTGCCCGACGACGTGCTGCTGTTCCGCTATTCGGCGCTGACCTTCAACGGCCACCGCATCCACTACGACCGGCGCTACGTCACCGAGGTCGAGGGCTATCCGGGCCTGATCGTGCACGGCCCGCTGATCGCGACCCTGCTGGTCGACCTGCTGCGCCGACACACGGGCGACGCACCGCTCGCGCGCTTCGAGTTCCGCGCCGTGCGGCCCACCTTCGACATCGCGCCGTTCCGCGTGCATGGCAAGCCCGGCGCCGACGGCAAGAGCTTCGCACTCTGGGGCGAGGACGCCGAGGGCTGGCTCACGATGCAGGCCACCGCGGTGCTGGCCTGAGCTTCTTCTTTTCTCGGGAAATCAAGCAATGACAAGACCCCTCGACGGGATCACGGTGGTGTCGCTCGAACATGCGATCGCGGCGCCTTTCTGCACCCGCCAGCTCGCCGACCTCGGCGCGCGCGTCATCAAGGTGGAGCGCCCGGGCGTGGGCGACTTCGCGCGTGCCTACGACCAGCGCGTGGCCGGCGAGGCCTCGCACTTCGTCTGGGTCAACCGCTCGAAGGAAAGCATCTCGCTCGACCTCAAGCAGCCCGCCGCGCTCGAGGTGCTGCAGGAACTGGTGGCCGGCGCCGACGTGCTGGTGCAGAACCTCGCGCCGGGCGCCGCGGCGCGCATGGGGCTGGGCGCGCCAGCGTTGCAGGCGAAATATCCGCGGCTGGTCGTCTGCGACATCTCGGGCTATGGCGAGGACGGCCCGTACCGCGACAAGAAGGCCTACGACCTGCTGATCCAGAGCGAGGCCGGCTTCCTCTCGGTCACCGGCACGCCCGAGGAGCCCTGCAAGTCGGGCAACTCCATCGCCGACATCGCCGCGGGCATGTATGCCTACACCGGCATCCTGGCCGCGCTGCTCCAGCGCGGCAAGACCGGCAAGGGCTCGCACATTGACGTCTCGATGCTCGAGTCGCTGGCCGAGTGGATGGGCTTCCCGATGTACTACGCCTACCAGGGCGCGACGCCGCCGCCGCGCAGCGCCGCCTCGCACGCCACCATCTATCCCTACGGCCCGTTCCCCGCGGGCGACGGCGGCACGGTGATGCTGGGGCTGCAGAACGAGCGCGAGTGGAAGCTGTTCTGCGAGAAGGTGCTGCTGCAGCCCGCGCTGGCCACCGACGCGCGCTTCGACAGCAATGCGCGGCGCAACGAACACCGCGAGGAGCTGCGCGCCATCATCGTCGGCCTGTTCGGCGCGCTGAGCACCGCCCAGGTGCTCGAGCGCCTCGATGCCGCCCAGATCGCCAATGCGCGCATGAACGACATGGCCGGGCTCTGGGCGCATCCGCAGCTGCAGGCGCGCGAGCGCTGGCGCCAGGTGGACTCGCCGGCCGGGCCCATTCCCGCGCTGCTGCCGGCCGGGCGCCAGAGCGCCTTCGACTACCGCATGGACGCCATCCCCGCCGTGGGCGAGCACACCGACGCGATCCTGCGCGCGCTGGGCCGCAGCGAGGAACAGATCGCGGCGCTGCGCGAGGCCAAGGCCGTATGAGCGCCCAGGCCCTGGGGCTCGCGCGCACCTTCCTGTTCGTGCCGGCCGACCGGCCCGAGCGCCATGCGCGCGCGCTGGCCAGCGGCGCGGGCGCGGCCATCGTCGACCTCGAGGACGCCGTCGCGCCCGAGCGCAAGGCCGCCGCGCGCGAGGCCCTGCCCGGGGTCTTCGCCGCGCTGCCCGCGGCCGACCGCGCGCGCCTGCTGCTGCGCATCAACGCGCCCGGCACGCCCTGGCATGACGACGACCTCGCGCTGGTCGCGCGGCTCGCCGCGGCGCGCGCCATCGCGGGCGTGGTGCTGCCCAAGGCCGAAGGCGCCGACCAGTTGGCGCAGCTGGCCGAGGCCGCCGGCCCCGACGCCGTGCTGGTGCCGCTGATCGAATCGGCCGCGGGCCTCGCGGCCATCGATGCGATCGCCGCCGCGCCCCAGGTGCTGCGGCTGGCCTTCGGGCACCTCGATTTCCAGGCCGACCTCGGCATGGCCTGCGACGCGCAGGAGGCCGAGCTGGTGCCGGTGCGGCTCGCGCTGGTGCTGGCCTCGCGCCGCGCCAACCTGGCCGCGCCCATCGACGGCATCGCGACCGACTGGCGCGACGCCGAGCGGCTCGCGGCCGAGGCGGCGCGCGCGCGGCGCGGCGGCTTCGGCGCCAAGCTCTGCATCCATCCCGCGCAGGTCGCCCCGGTGCATGCGGCGCTCGGGCCCGGCGCCGAGGAACTGGCCTGGGCGCGGCGCGTGGTCGAGGCCGTGGCGCAGGCCGGCGGCGGGGTCGTGAACCTCGACGGCCGCATGGTCGACGCGCCGGTGGTCAGGCTCGCGCAGCGCCTGCTCGCGCTCGATGCGCAGGCCTGAGCCTTCCCAGGACATTCATTCGTTCATCAACCCAAGGCAAGAAGAAGGAGACAAGAGACATGAATGCATCGAACCCCGCGCGCCAGCGCCGCCCCCTGCGCCTCGCCGCGGCCGCCGCCCTGGCCATCGGCCTCGTGGCCGCGCCCTGGAGCGCCTCGGCCCAGGGCGCCTGGCCCGACAAGCCGATCGTGATGGTGGTGCCGTACTCGGCCGGCGGCCCCACCGACGTGGTGGCGCGGATGCTCGCCGTGCCCATGGGCAAGTCGCTGGGCCAGACGGTGGTGGTCGAGAACACGGTGGGCGCGGGCGGCACCATCGCGCCGACGCGCGTGGCCAAGGCCGCGCCCAACGGCAACACCATCCTGATCCACCACATGGGCATGGCGACCGCGCCCGCGCTCTACAAGAAGCTCAACTACGACCCGCTCAAGGACTTCGAGTACATCGGCCAGGTGATGGACGTGCCGATGACCCTGCTGTCGCGCAAGGACTTCCCGGCCAACAACTTCCAGGAGCTGCTGACCTACGTGAAGGCCAACCGCGACAAGGTCTCGCTCGCCAATGCCGGCATCGGCGCGGTCTCGCAGCTGTGCGGCATGCTGTTCGCGCACCAGATCGGCGTGCAGCTCACGACCGTGCCCTACAAGGGCGCCGGCCCCGCGCTCAACGACCTGATGGGCGGGCAGGTCGACCTGCTGTGCGACCAGACCACGCAGACCGCGCCGGTGATCAAGGACGGCACGCGCGTGAAGGTGTTCGGCGTGACCACGCCCAAGCGGCTGTCGAGCATGCCCAATCTGCCCACGCTCGACGAGCAGGGCCTGAAGGGCTTCGACGTGAAGGTCTGGCACGGCATCTACGCACCCAAGGGCACGCCGCCGGCGGTGCTCGAGAAGCTCAACGTCGCGCTGCGCGCGGCCTTGCAGGACGACATGGTGAAGCAGCGGCTGGCCGAGCTGAGCTCGGAGATCGTGCCGCTCGACAAGCAGACGCCCGAGGGCCTGCGTACCCATCTGGTGGCCGAGATCGACAAGTGGGGCAAGGTGATCAAGGCGGCCGGCGTCCAGGCCGACTAAGGCATGAGGTAGTCAGCCCGCGCGCAGCACCTGCTCGAACAGCGCGAGCAGGTGGCGCGCGAACAGGTCCATGTTCGCGGGCCGGTCGTTGCCGCCGGTCTCGATGGTGCGGCTCCGGGACACCGAGTCCGGCCCGCCGACCACCGCGAGGCACACCCGCCCGGGCGGATCGCCATAGGGGCTGCCCGAGGGACCGGCCGCGCCGCTCTCAGCGATGCCCCAGCCCGAATGGTGGTTGTCGCGCACGCGCTGCGCCACCAGCAAGGCATAGGGCTCGGTCTCGCCGCGCAGGCCGGTCATGTCCTCGGCCGTGAGCCCGAGCAGCGCGCGGCCCGCACGCCGCGAATAGACCACCGCGCCGCCACGGAAGTAGGCCGAGGCACCGGGGATCGCGAGCAGCGCGGCCGACACCAGGCCACCGGCCGAGGACTCGACCACCGCCACCGTCTCGCCGCGCTCGCGCAGCAACGCACCGACGCGCGCGGCGAGCACCGCGAGCGGCTCAGGGTTTGCCGCCTCGGGACTTACGCTGAGATCGCCATTCATACTTTGGAACTCCTTCGAAACGAAGCGAACGCAAGAGCGTATCTGCCCGCGTGGAGAATGGATGGAACGCCGTACCGCGAATACATCGTGACACCCGATAAACACGGCGGGTCAGTGTTTTTCCCGAGACGGAGGGTGGTCCGAAACTCGCTAGAGTGAAGGCGGCCGTTCAAAGGCTTTCGACAAGTACACACAAGGAATTTCTCATGAGCAAGAAAGTTGCATATGTCACTGGAGGCATGGGTGGCATCGGAACAGCCATCTGCCAGCGTCTCCACAAGGACGGCTTCCGCGTCGTCGCCGGTTGCGGTCCCACCCGCGACTATTCGAAGTGGCTGGCCGAACAGAAAGCCCTGGGCTTCGAGTTTCACGCCTCGGTCGGCAATGTCGGCGACTGGCAATCCACGGTCGAGGCCTTCTCGGCCGCGAAGGCGGCGCACGGCGCCATCGACGTGCTGGTCAACAACGCCGGCATCACGCGCGACCGCATGTTCCTCAAGATGACGCCCGAGGACTGGAGCGCGGTCATCGAGACCAATCTCAACAGCATGTTCAACGTCACCAAGCAGGTGGTGGGCGACATGGTCGAAAAGGGCTGGGGCCGCATCATCAACATCAGCTCGGTCAATGGCGCCAAGGGCCAGGCGGGCCAGACCAACTATTCGGCGGCCAAGGCCGGTATGCACGGCTTCACGATGGCGCTGGCGCAAGAGCTCGCGGGCAAGGGCGTGACGGTCAACACCGTGAGCCCCGGCTACATCGGCACCGACATGGTGAAGGCCATCCGCCAGGAAGTGCTCGACAAGATCGTCGCCACGATCCCGGTCAAGCGCCTGGGCGAGCCGAGCGAGATCGCTTCCATCATCGCGTGGCTGGCCACCGACGAGGGCGGCTACTCGACCGGTGCCGACTTCTCGGTCAACGGCGGCCTGCACATGCACTGAGCGAGCTTCGCGAGAAAACACAAACCCGCTTCGGCGGGTTTTTTCATGCCCGCAGCTTCCCAAGCGGACCACCGGAGCGCAGCGCCTCCCGTGCACAGGGCACCGGGTACTCCCCGCAGCGAAATCAAGGAGGAGCCCGAAGGGCGGGGGACATTCGCGGAGGGGAGTACCCGGTGTCCTGTGCACGCGCCCCGAAAGAACAAACCCCGAGAAATGCAACCGCCTTGCATACGTGTAATGAACGATCCCCCCACGTTCCTGCAAAATCGGCCGATGCCCCACAGCGTCTCACTCATCAACACGATCGCCGCCGGCCTCGGCCTGGCCCTGGTGTTCGGCTTTCTCGCCGCGCGCCTTCGCCTGCCGGCGCTGGTCGGCTACCTGCTGGCCGGCGTCATCATCGGTCCCTTCACGCCCGGCTTCGTGGCCGATGCCGGCATCGCCGCGCAGCTGGCGGAGATCGGCGTGATGCTGCTGATGTTCGGCGTGGGGCTGCATTTCTCGCTCGACGACCTGCTGGCCGTGCGCAAGATCGCGCTGCCCGGTGCGCTGGCGCAGATCACCGTGGCCACGCTGCTCGGTGGCGGGCTCGCGCTGTGGTGGGGCTGGAACCTGGGTGCCGCGCTGGTGTTCGGGCTGGCACTGTCGGTCGCGAGCACCGTCGTGCTGCTGCGCGCGCTCGAGAGCCTGGGCATCCTCGATTCCTTCACCGGCCGCGTCGCCGTCGGCTGGCTGGTGGTCGAAGACCTCGCCATGGTGCTGGTGCTCGTGCTGCTGCCCCCGCTCGCCGAAACCCTCGGCGGCCGCGCCGCCGGCACCGATGCCTCGCCGCTGTGGCAGACCCTGGGCCTCACGCTGCTGCAGGTCGGCGGCTTCGTCGCCCTGATGCTGATCGTCGGGCGCCGCGTGTTCCCGTGGATCCTCTGGCAGGTCGCGCGCACCGGCTCGCGCGAGCTGTTCACCCTGTGCGTGGTGGCCGCCGCCGTCAGCATCGCCTTCGCCTCGGCCGCGCTGTTCGGCGTCTCCTTCGCGCTCGGCGCCTTCTTCGCCGGCATGGTGATGCGCGAGTCGCAGTTCAGCCACCGCGCCGCCCAGGAATCGCTGCCGCTGCGCGACGCCTTCGCCGTGCTGTTCTTCGTCTCGGTCGGCATGCTGTTCGATCCCTCGGTGCTGATCGAGCGCCCGCTGCAGGTGCTGGCCGTGGTGCTGGTCATCGTGCTGGGCAAGTCGCTCGCGGCCTCCGCGCTGGTGCTGGTGCTGCGCTATCCGCTGGCCACCGCGCTCACCGTCAGCGCCAGCCTGGCGCAGATCGGCGAGTTCTCGTTCATCCTCGTGGGCCTGGGCGTCTCGCTCGGGCTGATGCCCGCCGAGGGCCAGAGCCTGATCCTGGCCGGCGCGCTGATCTCCATCGCCACCAATCCGCTGTGGTTCAGCCTGATCGCGCCGCTGCAGAAATGGCTGCACGCCCATTCCTCGTTCGCGCGCCGCCTCGAGGCGCGCGACGACCCGCTGGCCGAACTGCCGATGAGCACCGAGGCGCGCTACCTCTCGCGCCAGGTGGTGCTGGTCGGCTACGGCCGGGTCGGGCGTCGCATCGCGGCCGAGCTCAAGGCGCACGACATCCCCTACGTGGTGGCCGAGCAGAACCGCGAGCTGGTCGAGAAGCTGCGCGAGGAGGGCGGTGCCGCCGTCTATGGCGACGCGGCCGATCCCGCCGTGCTGATCCAGGCCCACATCGCGCGCGCCCGCGTGCTGGTGGTGGCCACGCCGGCCGCGCTCAACGTGCGGCAGATGATCGAGACCGCGCGCACCCTCAACCCCAGCATCGAGACCGTCATCCGCAGCCACAACGAAGCGGAAGCCGATCTGCTCACGCGCGAGGTCTCGGCCACCGTGTTCCTCGGCGAGCACGAGCTGGCGCAGGCGATGGCGCGCGACGTGGTGCACCGCGCCGTGGCGCCGCCCGCGCCCCATGGCGCGAACGGCGCGCCCACCGTGCCGGGCGCGCCGGCCTAACGCGGCTCAGAGGTCCTCGATCACCAGCATGCGATAGCGCTGGGCGATCGAGTACGGCACCGTGCGCACCACCTCCATCATGCGTTCGGCATCCTCCTGTTCCTCGGTGCGCACCAGCAGCGCCGTGTGGCCTTCGCGCGCCAGCTTGGTGTAGGCACGCACCGTCGCGCCCTCGGTGCCCGCGGAGGGCAGGGGGTTGTCCGCATCGGCCACCGTGGGCGTGATCTCGGCCAGCACCGTCCGGGGCGGCAGCAGGAAGATGTCGTCTGCGCTCACGCCCTGCTCGACGAGCTGGCGGCCGATGCGCTCGGCGTCCTCGGCGCTCGCGAACATCACCACCGAGTAACCGGTGGGATAGAACGCGCCGCCGATGGTCGCTCGCATCGAGGGATCCAGGGTGAATCGCTTCATGGGGCCTCCTGTCGTCTGGGCTTGCGGCGTGCCGCGGGTGTTTGATCCATGGGCAAAACTTAGGTCGCGCACCAACGCCCGCCTGTAGGAGAAGCCCGGAAGCTGGGAACGGTGGGCGCCACCGTCTGCCGCAGGAAGCACACAGGGTTTTCGCCGGCGGTGAACGTGATGAAGTGCCCGCGCGTTGTGACAGGGCGTGTCTACGATCCCGGCGCTGCGCCGCTTTCGCCAACGCCCACCTTCCAGAGCTTCGCGTGAACACCATCCCCGCCACCCTGTCGCCGTCGCCCCGCAACCTCGCGCTGACCGTCCACGAGCTGGAGCCCGGCGAGTTCTACTGGGTGCTGATGGAGGCGGTCGACGATGCCGCGGGCGAGGGCGCGGTCCATTCCTACCTGCCGCTCGAGGCCGCTATCGAGCCGCATTCCAGCTATTCCAATGCGCTGGTGGCCGGCGTCAGCGTGCTGCGCCGGCTGTTCGGCACCGAAGGCCCGGGCCGGCCGCAGGACACCCGAACGCCGGACGTCCCCGGCGGCACCCGCTCCCTATAATCCCCGCCGTTCGGTGCAGTCTTTCTTCTAAAAGCAAAGACCGCACCGGCACCACGGTTCGAAGGTGCCCCGCCAGCCATGCATGCCATGGCCACGGGGTTAAACGGGAAGCAGGTGCGACGCGTCGGTTCACGGATCGACGCCTCCATTCCTGCGCTGCCCCCGCAACGGTCAGCGGATCTGGAAGTCCTCACGCCATGCCCCCAGGGCATCGGCAGCCACTGCGCCCCCAAGGCGTGGGAAGGCGAGGGCTTCCGCAACGGCGCTGCAGTTTCGACTGCGCGCCGCTGCGCTCCGCGAGCCCGGATACCGGCCTTCGTCACCGCCTCGGACGCTGCGGGAGTGCGTGTCCGGGCCGCCGGCCGGCGAAGCGCTTGCTTTTCCCGCCGCCGGTCCCGGCCATCGATTGACTTCCCGCCGTGTCCACGTTCGGTCAGAGAACCTGCGGGGACGCGGGTCGGAGGAGAAGTCACATGGATCACGCATCGCCGTCGGGCGATCGCACGGGCGCGGCCGGCCGCCGCCCGCACCGCCACCGGGGTCGCCCCGCCGCCCGCCGCCTCGGCGGCATGTCCGCCGCGATCGGCCTGGCCTTCGGCGCCGGCAGCGGCTTCGCGCAGCAGGCCGCCCCCAGCCTGCCGCCGGTGCAGGTCGAGGCCGGCGCCCAGGCCGCGCTGTCGCTCGCCGAGCCCACGCAGACCGGCAGCCGCCTCGGCCTCACGCCGCTCGAGACGCCCGCCAGCATCGAGGTGCTGACCGGCGAAACCATCCGCGCGCGCGGCGACGTCTCCGTCATCGACGCCGCCACCCGCGCCACCGGCATCACGGGTTCGCCCGCGCCGGGCAACGGCGGCACCTCGATGGCCGCACGCGGCTTCTCGGGCCATGGCTCGGTGATGCAACTGTTCGACGGCACGCGGCTGTTCGCGGGCGCGGGCACCGTCACCTTCCCGTTCGACACCTGGTCGGTCGACCGCATCGAGGTGCTGCGCGGCGCGGCCTCGGTCATGTACGGCGAAGGCGCGATCGGCGGCGCGATCAACGTGGTGCCCAAGAAGCCCACGCGCGGACCGATCCACAACGAGGCGCTGCTGAGCTACGGCTCCAACGCCACGCGCCAGGCCGCCTTCGGCAGCGGCGGCGCGATCAACGACAAGCTTTCGTACCGCTTCGACATCAGCCACCGCGCCACCCACGGCTTCATGGCGCGCGGCGAGGGCGAGAGCCTGGCCGTCGGTGGTGCGCTGCGGCTGGACGTCTCGCCCGAGCTGCAGTTCACCCTGTCGCACGACGAGGGCCGCCAGTCGCCACAGCGCTACCAGGGCGTGCCGCTGATCGACGGGCGCCTCGACGGCCGGACCCTGCACCAGAACTACAACGTCGACGACGCCGAGCTCAAGTACGACGACAAGTGGACCCGCCTCGACGCGCTGTGGACGCCCAGCGATGCCGTCACCGTGCACAACCAGCTCTACCGGCTCGCGAGCCAGCGCCATTGGCGCAACAGCGAGACCTATACCTTCAATGCCGCCACGCGCCGCGTGACGCGCGGCGACTACCTCGAGATCGGCCACGACCAGGAGCAGGTCGGCAACCGCACCGACGCCACCTTCCGCCATGAACTGTTCGGCATGAAGAACCAGGTGCTGGTGGGCTTCGACGTGAACCGCATCGACTTCCTGAACTCGAGCGACTCGCCCTACGGCGGCCGCTCGGTGGTCGATCCCTTCGTCTTCCTGCCCGGCTACTACCAGTCGCCGTCGCCCTACCTGCCGCGCTATCGGACCCGCACCAGCACCTACGCCGTGTTCGCCGAGGACAAGCTGGCCTTCGACGAGCGCTGGTCGCTGGTCACCAGCCTGCGCTGGGACCATGCCAAGGTGGCGCGCACCGACCTGGCCAACGCGGCCAACAGCCTCACGAAGACCTTCGAGTACGCCACCGGCCGCATCGGCGCGGTGTATGCGCCCGATGCCTCGCAGTCCTTCTATGCGCAGCTGGCGCACGCGGCCGACCCGCTGACCTCGCTGATCAGCACCTCGACCACGCAGGCGCCGTTCGACCTCAGCACCGGCAACCAGGTCGAGGTGGGCTACAAGCGCCAGCTGGCCGACAACCGCGGCGCCTGGACCGTGGCCGCCTACCGCATCGAGAAGAAGAAGCTGCTGTCGCGCGACCAGAACAACCCCACCGTCTCGCAGCAGGTCGGCAAGCAGTCGTCCGAGGGCATCGAGGCCACGCTCGACCTCGCGCTGACGTCCACGCTGCGGCTCGAGGCCAATGCGGCCAAGCTGCGCGCGCGCTACGACGACTTCAACGAGGTCGTGAGCGGCCGGCTGGTCTCGCGCGCCGGCAACACGCCGTTCGGCGTGCCCGAGGAAGCGGCCAACGTGTTCCTGCACTGGCATTTCCTGCCGCAGTGGGAGGCCGAGTTCGGTGTGCGCTACGTCGGTTCGCGCCAGGTCGACGCGGCCAACTCGCGCAAGATCGGCTCCTACACCGTGGCCGACGCCTCGGTGAGCTGGCAGGCGAACAAGTCGCTCAAGCTCGCGCTGCGCGGCTACAACCTCGGCGACCGCCGCTATCCGCTGTCGTTCTCGAACAGCGGCAACCAGTGGCTGCTGGGCCGTCCGCGCTCCTTCGAGCTGTCGGCGCTGGTGAACTTCTGAGATGACGCACGCCGCGCGCCGCGCCCGCGCCCGCGCCGACCGCACTGCCTGGCAGCGCGCGTGGCCGCTCGTGCGCCACTGGCTCTACTGGACCCACCGCTGGCTCGGCATCGGCGGCTGCCTGCTGTTCGTCATGTGGTTCGTCTCGGGCGTGGTGATGATGTACGTGGGCTATCCCACGCTCACCGAGGCCGAGCGGCTCGCGGGGCTGCGCGCGCTCGACGTCGGCCAGGCCAGGGTCTCGCCCGTGGCCGCGCTCGAGGCCCTGCCCGAAGCAGCGCGCCAGCAGCCGCCGCGCCGCGTCGCGCTCGAGATGCAGGGCGGTGCGCAGCCGCAGCCGGTGTGGCGCATCGTTGATGCGCGCGGCGGCCGGCATGCGGTGTCGGCGCGCGATGGCCGATTGCTGGCCGGCACTGACGCCGCGCAGGCCGAGGCCGTGGCGCGCGACTTCTCGGGCCAGCCCGGCGCGCGCTGGGCCGAGACGCTCGAGCGCGACCAGTGGACCGTGCCGCAGGGCCTCAACCCGCTGCGCCCGCTGCACCGCATCGAACTGAACGACGCGGCGGGCACCGAGCTCTACGTGTCGGCGCGCACCGGCGAGGTGGTGCGCGACACCACGCGCTCCGAGCGCTTCTGGAACTGGCTCGGCTCGGTGCCGCACTGGATCTACTTCACGCCGCTGCGCGCCGACCCGCCACTGTGGCACGACGTGGTGGTGTGGCTCTCGGCCGCCTGCATCGTCTCGGCCGTGACCGGCATCGTGATCGGCATCCTGCGTCTCCGGCTGCGCCGGCGCTTCCGCAACGGCGCAGTCACGCCCTACACCGGCTGGATGGCCTGGCACCACATCGCGGGCCTGGTCGGCGGCTTCTTCGTGCTGACCTGGATCGTGAGCGGCTGGCTCTCGATGAACCCGAACCGCTGGTTCGAGCGCAACCCGGTCGACGCGGCCGCGATGACGCGCTACACCGGCGGCGAGATATCGACCTTTCCGTGGCCGCCCGCCACGCTGCCGGCAGGCGAGGGCGCAGCGGCACCGCGCGAGGCGCTGCTGCAATGGTTCGACGGCCGGCCGCTGCTGCAGCTGCGCGATGCGAAGGCGCGCGTGTGCGTGGTCGATGCCGCGAGCGGCGCGCCGGCTTCGATCGCGCGCGAGGACATCGTGCGCGCGGCCGCCCGGCTGCGGCCCGGCGCCACGGTGAGCGAGGCCGTGCTGCAGACCGACTACGACTTCCACTGGTACGGCCACCACCGCGAGCGCGTGCTGCCGGTCTGGCGCCTCGCGTTCGACGACCCCGCGCGCACCCGGCTCTACATCGACCCCGCGAACGGCCAGCTGGCCGGCAGCAGCGACCGCAACGCGCGGCTGCGGCGCTGGCTGTTCAATGCGGCCCACAGCCTCGACTTCCCCTGGCTGATCCAGTACCGGCCGGCCTGGGACCTGGTGGTGTGGCTGCTGTCGATCGTCGGTGCCGTGGCCTCGGCCAGCGGCGTGGTGATCGGCTGGCGCCGGCTGCGGCCGCGCTCGCGTTCTCCCACCGCGACGCTCGCGCGGCGCCTGCCGCAACGTTCATGACGCGGACCTGCCATCGCGGGTCCATGATCCAATCCACTTTCGCACTGCGGTGCCATCCAGGAGCTGTCCCATGCACATCGAACCCGGTCTCGTCGACGGATCCAAGATCTTTCTCAGCTATGCCACCGGCGCCGCGGCGCTCGCCTACACCGGCAAGGTGGCTTTCGACACCCTGCTGAAGGACGGCCTGGCCGCCCTGGCATTGCGCTCGGCGATCGCCGTGGCGCTGGTGTTCTGCTTCTTCGAAGTGCTGCCGCACCACCCGGTGGGTGTGTCCGAGGTGCACCTGATCCTCGGCACCACCTTGCTGCTGGTGTTCGGGCTCGCGCCCGCGGCCATCGGCCTGGCGGGCGGGCTGCTGGTGCAGGGCCTGTTCTTCGAGCCGCAGGACCTGCCGCAGTACGGCATGAACGTCACGACCCTGCTGGTGCCGCTGTTCGCCACGGCCGTGCTCGCGCGCCGCATCATTCCCGAGAAGCTGGCCTATGTGGACATCGGCTACCGCGAGGCCTTCAAGCTGTCGGTCGCCTACCAGGGCGGCATCGTGGTGTGGGTCGGCTTCTGGGCGCTCTACGGCCGCGGCACCGGGCTCGCGAACCTCGGCGAGATCGCCAGCTTCGGCGCCGCCTACATGACGGTGGTGCTGGTCGAGCCGCTGGTCGACCTCGGCGTGCTCGCCGGTGCCAAGGCCTGGCGTCGGCTGCAGGGCTCGGCCTTCGTCGAACGTCGCCTCTACACCGGCGCCTGAAAGAAATCTCCATGACCACCAGCAACGCAAAAATCCCCGTCACCATCGTCACGGGCTTCCTCGGCAGCGGCAAGACCACCTTGATGCGCCACATCCTCGGCAATGCCGAGGGCCGCCGCATCGCGGTGATCGTCAACGAGTTCGGCGAGCTCGGCATCGACGGCGAGATCCTGCGCGGTTGCGGCATCGGCTGCGACGACGAGGGCAACGAGCGCGAGGGCGCGCTCTACGAACTCGCCAACGGCTGCGTCTGCTGCACCGTGCAGGAGGAATTCCTGCCCGTGATGCTGCAGCTCGCCGAGCGCCGCGACCAGCTCGATGCCGTGCTGATCGAGACCTCGGGCCTGGCGCTGCCCAAGCCGCTGGTGCAGGCCTTCCAGTGGCCCGACATCGCCAACGTCTTCACCGTCGACTCGGTCGTGACCGTGGTCGACGGCCCGGCCGCCGCGGCGGGCCAGTTCGCCGAGAACCCGGTGGCGGTCGACGCGCAGCGCCGCGCCGATCCCAACCTCGACCACGAGTCGCCGCTGCACGAGCTGTTCGAGGACCAGCTCTCGGCCGCCGACCTGGTGGTGCTCAACAAGGCCGACCTGCTCGACGAGGCCGCGCGCGCGCGCGTCGAGGCGCTGGTGCGCGAGGAGCTGCCGCCCGAGGTCAAGATCGTGACGGCCACCGAGGGCAAGCTGCCGCTCGCGTTGCTGCTGGGCCAGGGCCGCGCCGCCGAGACCACCATCCACCTGCGCGAGAGTCACCACGACCACGAGGAAGACCACGACCACGACGAGTTCGACTCGCTCGTGATCGACCTGCCTGCGATGGACCGCGAGCGGCTGCTGGCCGCGCTGGCCGCGCTGGTCGAGCGCCACACCATCTACCGCGTGAAGGGCTTCGTCGCCGTGCCGGGCAAGCCGATGCGCCTGCTGGTGCAGGGCGTGGGCCGGCGCTTCGACCACCACTTCGACCGCCGCTGGCGCGACGGCGAGGCGCCCCGCACGCAGCTGGTCTTCATCGGCGAGGACCTGAACGAGGCCGCGCTGCGCGAGGTGCTCGAGGGCGCGGCGCTGCCGGCCTGACGATGCACCTGCTGAGCACCCAGCCCGGACGTTTCGTCGAGGACGACCCGGGCGTCGTCACCCGGCTCGACCAGACGCCGGGCGAGATCGTGGTGCTCAGCTCGGCCGACACCACGCTGGCCCTGCTGTCGGCCGCGCGCGGCGCGCTCGCGGCCAGCGATCCCGGCTATCCCTCGCTGCGGCTGGCCAACCTCATGTACCTGCGCCAGCCGGCCTCGTTCGACCTCTATGCCGACGAGGTGCTGCGGCATGCGCGCGTGGTGGTGGTCGACCACCTGGGCGCGGCCTCGGCCTGGCCCTACGGCCTGCAGCAGCTCGAGAAGCTCGCGCGCCGGCACGGCCAGCAGCTCGCCATCTTCTCGGGCGACCTGCAGGAGGACGAGGACCTGCTCGCGCGCAGCACCGCGCCGCGCGCCGTCTGCCACCGGCTGTGGCAGTACCTGCGCGCGGGCGGGCCGGCCAATGCGCTGCAGTTCCTGCGCGCGGTGGCCTTCCATGGCCTGCGCCATGGCGAGGAGCCGCTGCCGCCACGCAGCCTGCCGCAGGTGGCGCTGCATGTGCCGGGGCTGGCCGCCACCTCGGCCGTGCCCGGCATCGACGACCTGCGCGCGCGCTGGCGGCCCGGCGCGCCGGTGGTGGCGCTGGTGTTCTACCGCTCGCACCTGCTGTCGGGCAACACGGCCGCCTTCGATGCGCTGGCCGAGGCACTGTCGGCCGAGGGCCTGAACCCGCTGCCGCTGGCGCTCGATTCGCTCAAGGAACCGCTGTGCCTGTCGGCGCTGCGCGAGCTCTGCGCCACGCATGCGGTGCAGCTGGTGCTCAACACCACCGCCTTCGCGGCGCTGGGGCACGACGCCGGCGAGGGCGGTGAGCTCGCGCTGGCCGGCGACGCGCCCGTGCTGCAGGTGATCGTGAGCGGCGGCAACCGCGAGGACTGGCTGGCCGACAGCCAGGGCCTGCGGCCGCGCGACATCGCGATGCAGGTCGCGCTGCCCGAGATGGACGGCCGCATCGTCACGCGCGCCGTGAGCTTCAAGGGCCTGCTGCATCGCTGCGAGCTGACGCAGACCGAGGTGGTCGGCTACCGCGCCGAGCCCGACCGCGTCGCCTTCGTGGCCGAGCTCGCGCGCCGCTGGTGCCGCCTGCGCAGCCTGCCGGCGGCCGACAAGCGGCTCGCGCTGGTGCTCGCCAACTACCCGGGCAGCGAAGGTCGCATCGGCAGCGGCGTGGGGCTCGACACGCCGGCCTCGGTGATCGCGATCCTCGGAACGCTGCGCACCGAAGGCTATGCGCTCGGCGATCCGAAGGCGCTGCCGGCCGATGGCGACAGCCTGATGCAGACCCTGCAGCAGGGCATCGCCAACGACCCGCGCGAATGGCCCGCGCGGCCCGCCTGGCAGAGCTACGCGCTGGCCGACTACCGCGCGCGCCTGGCCGCGCTGCCCGAAGGCATGGCCGCGGCCATCGACGAACGCTGGGGCCCGCCCGAGCAGGACCCGATGCTGCGCCAGGGCCGCTTCATGATCGCGGGCCTGCGGCTGGGCCAGGTCTTCGTCGGCATCCAGCCCGCGCGCGCGCTGAACCTCTCGGGCTCGCAGGACTACGCGAGCTACCACGACGCCGAGGCCGTGCCGCCGCACGGCTACCTGGCCTTCTACTTCTGGCTGCGCGACGTGTTCGGCATCGACGCGGTGGTGCACGTGGGCAAGCACGGCAACCTCGAATGGCTGCCGGGCAAGAGCATCGCGCTGACGCAGGCCTGCTGGCCCGACGCGGTGCTCGGGCCGCTGCCCAACGTCTATCCCTTCATCGTCAACGACCCGGGCGAGGGCGCGCAGGCCAAGCGCCGCACCCAGGCCGTGATCGTCGACCACCTGATGCCGCCGCTCACGCGCGCCGAGAACCATGGCCCGATGCAGGACCTCGAGCGCCAGGTCGACGAGTACTACGACGCGCTGCTGGTCGATGCGCGCCGCGCACGCGTGCTGCGCGCCCAGATCCTCGCGGCCGTGCGCGCCCAGCACCTGGTCGACGAGCTCGACGCGGCGGGCGCCGAGGACGATGCCGTGCTCGCGCGCGTCGATGCCTACCTCTGCGAGCTCAAGGAAACCCAGATCCGCGACGGCCTGCATGTGTTCGGCGCCTCGCCCGAGGGCCGGCTGCGGCGCGACACGCTGCTGGCGCTGGCGCGCTATCCGGCGGGCGATGGCAGCGGCGCCGATGCGGGGCTGCTCGGTGCGCTGTCGCACGACCTGCTGCCCGGCGAGCATTTCGATCCGCTCGACATCGAGCCCGCGACGCCCTGGCAGGGCGCGCGGCCCGCGCTGCTGCAAGCGGTGAGCGACGACCCCTGGCGCCACCAGGGCGACACGCGCGAGCGGCTCGAGCTGCTGGCGACGCAACTCGTCGAAGCGGGCGAATGCCCGGCCGGCATGCCGCGCACCGCCGCCGTGCTGGGGCGCATCGCCGAGCGCCTCGCGCCCGCGCTCGATGCCTGCGGCGCGCAGGAGCTGCTGCAGCTGGCGCGCGCGCTGCGGGGCCGCTTCGTGCCGCCCGGGCCCAGCGGTTCGCCCTCGCGCGGCCGGCCCGACGTGCTGCCGACCGGGCGCAACTTCTACGCGGTCGACACGCGCGCCATTCCCACCCCCACCGCCTGGATGCTGGGCCTCAAGTCGGCCGCCCAGCTGGTCGAGCGCCACCTGCAGGAGCATGGCGACTATCCCGCGGGCATCGGCCTGTCGGTCTGGGGCACGGCCACCATGCGCACCGGCGGCGACGACCTCGCGCAGGCCTTCGCGCTGATCGGCGTGCGGCCGAAGTGGGCCGCGGGCAGCCAGCGCGTGGTCGACTTCGAGGTGCTGCCCACGGTCGGCCTCGGGCGGCCGCGCATCGACGTCACGCTGCGCATCTCGGGCTTCTTCCGCGATGCCTTCCCGGCCGCGGTGCAGATGTTCGACGCGGCCGTGCAGGCCGTGGCCGCGCAGGAGGACGAGGATGCCGAGCGCAACCCGATCCGCGCGCGCATCCTGCGCGAGGCCGCGGCACTCGAGGCCGGGGGAATGCCGGCCGAGGCCGCGCGCACCCAGGCCGGCTGGCGCGTGTTCGGTTCGGCGCCCGGTCACTATGGCTCGGGCCTGCAGCCGCTGTTCGACAGCGGCGACTGGCAGAGCGACGACGACCTCGCCGGCGCCTATGTCGGCGGCAGCGCCCATGCCTACGGGCAGGACAGCGACGGCGTGCCCGCCACCGAGGCGCTGGTGCGGCGCCTCGGCGAAATGAACGTGGTGCTGCAGAACCAGGACAGCCGCGAGCACGACCTGCTCGACTCGAACGACTACTACCAGTTCCAGGGCGGCATGGCCGCCGCCGTGCGCCACCTGAGCGGGCGCCAGCCGGCCATGTACCACGGCGACCATGGCAACCCGCAGGCGCCGCGCGTGCGCACGCTCAAGGAGGAGATCGGCCGCGTGGTGCGCGCGCGCGTGGTCAATCCCAAGTGGATCGCGGGCGCGCGCCGCCACGGCTACAAGGGCGCCTTCGAGATGGCGGCCACGGTCGACTACCTGTTCGGCTTCGACGCCACCGCGCGCGTGGTCGGCGACCACCAGTACGCGATGGTGGCCGACGCCTACGTGCTCGACGACGACAACCGCGATTTCGTCGACACGCACAATCCGCGCGCGCTGCACGACATGCTGAGCCGCCTGCTCGAGGCCATGCAGCGCGGCCTCTGGCAGTCGCCCGGCGACTATCGAGAACGCATCGAGAACCTGCTGCTCGCGCACGAGCAGCGGATGGAAGGACATACGCGATGACCGCCCACCCGAATGCCGAGGCCGCGCCGCTGCCGGCGTCGTTCCCCTTTTCCGCCATCGCCGGCCAGCCGCTGCTGCGCGAGGCGCTGCTGCTGGCCGCGGCCGACCCCGCGCTCGGCGGCGTGCTGATCGAGGGCCCGCGCGGCACCGCCAAGACCACGGCCGCGCGCGCGCTGGCCGAGCTGCTGCCCGGCGCGCCCTTCGTCACCCTGCCGCTGGGCGCCAGCCTCGAGCACCTGATCGGCACGCTCGACCTCGGCCAGGCGCTGGCCGGCCATGCGCTGAAGTTCGCGCCGGGCCTGCTCGCGCGCGCCCATGGCGGGGTGCTCTATGTCGACGAGATCAACCTGCTGCCCGATGCATTGATCGATTCGCTGCTCGATGCGGCCGCCAGCGGCGTGAACGTGGTCGAGCGCGACGGCATTTCGCACCGCCATGCCGCGCGTTTCGTGCTCGTGGGCACCATGAACCCGGAGGAGGGCAGCCTGCGCCCGCAGCTGCTCGACCGCTTCGGCCTGTGCGTGCAACTGCGCAACCTCGAGGACCGGGCCGAGCGCCAGGCCGTGGTGCGCGCGCGGCTGGCCTTCGACAGCGATCCCGAGGGCTTTCGCGCGCGGCATGCGGCGACCGAGGCCGAGCTCGCAGCGTCGCTGCGGCGATCGCGCGCGACGCTGGCCGATGCCAGCGCGCTGCCGTATGGCGATGCGGTGCACGAGGCCGTGGGCACGCTGTGCATCGCCGCGCAGGTCGATGGCCTGCGCGCCGACCTCGTGATGCTGCGCGCGGCGCGCGCGCTGGCCGCGCTCGAAGGGGCGGAGGCCATCGGCGAGCAGCATGTGCGGCGCGTGGCCGAGGCCGTGCTGCTGCACCGGCGCAAGCCGGGCGTGGAGGCGGCGCCGCCCGCGCAGGCGCCGAGCGCGCCGCCGCCCTCGGCCGCCGAGGGTGAGAGCGCCATCGATGACGGCGCCCATTCCGGTGACGGCGGCGACGGCGACTGGGGCGCGCTGTCCCCCGAGCCCGTCGGCGTCGCGCGCGTCAAGCCGCTGCGCCCGCTGATCCCGGCCGCCTCGCTCGCAAAAAAAGCCTGAGCCTCCGGAACACCGCACCCGCTGGCGCGCGCCAGGGTGACCGGAGGCAGGCGTCATCGGGGCCGGGCCGCGAGGCCTGGCATGGCATCGCCGCCGCCGATGCGGCGCTCGACTGGCCGCGCACGCTCGTCGCGCGCGGTGCCGGTCCGCTGCGCCGCGAGCACCTGCGCCGCCGTCCGCGCGAGACACGCGAGGGCGCGCTGCACTGCTTCCTGCTCGACGCCTCGGCCTCGATGCGCAACGACGGCGGCCTCGCGCGCGCCAAGGGCCTGCTGCTCGCGCTGATGGACGAGGCCTACCGCCGCCGCGACCATGTCGCGCTGCTGTGCTTCGCGGGCTCGGTGGTCGAGCTGCGGCTGCCGCCGCGCCGCGCCAGCGCCTGGAACGACGACTGGATCGCGCCCATCGGCGCCGGCGGCGGCACGCCATTGGCGCTGGGCGTGCGGCGCGCCGACGAGCTGCTCGAGCGCCATGCCGATCGCCGGCGCTGGCTCTGGCTGCTGACCGATGGCCGCAGCGCCGAGTCGCCCGCGCGGCCCGGGTCGGCCGACGTGGCCTGCGTGGTCGGCTTCGAGACCGCGCGCGTGCCGCTGCATCGCGCGCAGTCGCTGGCCGCGGCGTGGGACGCGCGCTACCTTGACGCGGCCGCGTTTGACCCGCGGCAGGCCTAGCGGCTAGGATTCCGGCCATGCTCACCCGTCCTTCCCTCCACATCGCCGGCACCTGCTGTCGCGCTCGGCCATGGGGAGATGGCGGCTAGAGCGACTTCGCGCGAACCCGCATGCCCGATGGCCACCCGTTGCAAGACCGGTGGCCTTTTTGTTTTCTGCAACGACCTCGAGAGTCCACACGCATGTCCCTCGTCCTCCACGACACCTGGTCGCGCTCCCTGCGCCCCTTCGTTCCGCTGCGCCCCGGCCCGGTGGGGCTCTACTGCTGCGGTCCCACGGTCTACGACCATGCCCACATCGGCAACCTGCGAACCTACGTGTTCGAGGACCTGCTGCGCCGCGTGCTCGAATTCGGCGGCCACGAGGTGCGGCACGTGGTCAACATCACCGACGTCGGCCACCTGGTCTCGGACGCCGACGAGGGCGAGGACAAGATGGAGAAGGGCAGCCGGCGCGCGGGCGAATCGGCCTGGGCCATCGCCGAGCGCTTCACCGCCGCCTTCCGCGCCGACTGGCGCGCGCTGAACCTGCGCGAGCCCGCCGAATGGCCGCGCGCCACCGACCATATCCCCGAGCAGCTCGCCTTCATCGCCGAGCTCGAGCGCAAGGGCTTCACCTACCGCACCGCCGACGGCATCTACTTCGACACCTCGAAGCAGGACGACTACGGCCACCTCGCGCGGCTGGACAAGGCCGGCCTGCGCGCGGGCCAGCGCGTGGCGATGGGCGACAAGCGCGAGGCCACCGACTTCGCGCTCTGGAAGTTCAGCCCGCCCGGCGCCCAGCGGCAGATGGAATGGGACAGCCCCTGGGGCCGCGGCTTCCCGGGCTGGCACATCGAGTGCTCGGCCATGTCGGCCCGCTACCTCGGGCCCTGGTTCGACATCCACTGCGGCGGCGAGGACCACATCGGCGTGCACCACAGCAACGAGATCGCGCAGACCCAGGCCTGCCACAGCACGCGGCTCGCCAACTTCTGGCTGCATGGCCATTTCCTCACGCTCGACGACGACCTGAAGATGTCGAAGTCCGACGGCGACTTCGTGCGGCTGCAGACGCTGGTCGACCGCGGCATCGATCCGCTGGCCTACCGCTACCTGTGCCTGGGCGCACACTACCGCAGCAGCCTGCGCTTCAACGAGGCCGCGATCGCGGGCGCGCAGTCGGCGCTCGACCGCCTGCGCCGCGCCTATGCGGGCTGGCCGGAGGGCGGCATGGCCGACGCGGGCTTCGTCGCGCGCTTCCGCGCCGAGGTCGAGCAGGACCTGAACCTGCCGCGCGGCCTGGCCGTGCTGTGGGAGCTGGTGCGCAGCGACCTGCCGGCGGCCACGCGGCGCGCCACGGTCGATGTGTTCGAGGCGGTGCTGGGGCTGCGGCTGGCCGAGTGGCGCGAGGAGGGCGACGCGGTGCCGGAAGCGATCGCGGCCCTGGCGCGCGAGCGGCTCGAGGCCCGTGCCGCGGGCGACTGGGCCCGGGCCGACCGGCTGCGCGAGGCCTTGCGCGCGCAGGGCTGGCAGGTCGAGGACGGCGCGGCCGGCCCCCGGCTCAGCCGTGGACGTGCGTGACAGCAGGCCGGCGGCCGCGGACCGACAATCGCTTCCCATGAACGCCACGCCGCCCAAGCCACGCCCGATACGCACCGCCGCCTCGCTGATCCTGCTGCGCGACGGGCCCGGCGGCCTCGAGGTGCTGATGCTGCGCCGGGCCGACAAGCCCGACGACCAGAACAGCGGCGCCAGCGTGTTCCCGGGCGGCGTGGTCGACGCGCACGACCGCGAACTGCACACGCGCTGCGCGGGGCTCGACGATGCGGCCGCGAGCGCGCGGCTCGCGTTGCCCGCGGGCGGCCTCGACTACTACGCCGCCGCGGTGCGCGAATGCTTCGAGGAGGCCGGCGTGCTGTTCGCGAGCGACGCCGAGGGCGCGCTGGTCGCGCTCGATCGCATCGATCCCGAGCGGCTGGCCGCGATGCGCGCGGCCGTGGCCGACAGCACCGAGGCGCTGCTCGCGCTGTGCGACGCCCAGGGCTGGCGGCTCGCGGTCGACCAGCTCGCCTATTTCAGCCACTGGCTCACGCCGCCCGGCATGCCGCGGCGCTTCGACACGCGCTTCTTCGTCGCGGCCATGCCTCCGGGGCAGGAGGTGCAGGTCGACGGCTTCGAGATCGTCGAGCACCGCTGGCTGCCGCCGGCCGAGGCCACGAGCCCGGCACTCGGGCTCAAGCTCATGAACGTGACGCGGCGCGTGCTGCTCGAGCTCGCGGGCTTCGCATCGGTGGCCGATTGCCTCGCGCAGGCGCGCGCTCGTGCGCGCGTGCGTCTCAATATGCCGCGGCTGGCCGACGGGCCCGAAGGCCGGCGGCCGGTGAACGTGGACGAGGCGCCCTACGACGAGGTGGCGTTGGTCGATCCCGACGGGCAGGGCGGCGGGCGCTATGCGCACGAGGCGGGGCTTTCGATGCGGCTGTCGCCGCGCGTGTGGCGCGTGACGGGCGGCGATGGAACGCACAGCCATTTCGTGGGAGGCGACGAAGGCTGGGCGCTGGTCGATCCGGTGCCGGGCGAGGCGCTGCGCGCCGCGGCGCCCGGGCCGGTGCGCTGGGTGCTGGCCACGCGCGGCGAGGTATCGGCCGTCGGCTGGCCCGAGGCGCGCGCGGTCGCGCCGAAGACCGGGGAGTCGCTGGACCTCGGCGGCGCGACACTGAAGGTGCTGGACGGCGACGAGGCCGCAGCGCGGCGCTTCCTGCTGGTCGAGGAGCGCATGCTGTTCTCGGGCAGCGCGCAGGGCGCGGCCGTGGCATGGCCCGAGGACGCGGCGGTCGAATGGATCGCGCCCGTGCGCGGTTTCGTCGTGCGCCACGCGCCCGACTGAGCGCGACCCGTCGTCTCAGGAGCGCGGATCGCCGAGCCGCAGCAGGCAGTCGACGATCGCATCGGCCGCCTCGTCCAGCCGCGGACCGGGCCGCATCATCAGGTCGAAGCGCGCCGACGCGAAGCTGCAGACGCGGCCGCGCTTGATCGCGTTCATCGCCGACCAGCCGGGCCGCGCGGCCATCGCCGACAGCTCGCCGAGCGCCGACACCATCAGCACGTCGGGATCGGCGCGCACCACGAACTCGGGGCTCATCTTCGGAAACGGCCCCAGCGTGCCGGGCACCGCGTTCGCGAGGCCCAGGCGCGCGAGCGTCTCGCCGATGAAGGAACTCTCGCTCGCGGCCGCCATGCCGCCATGCACCTCGAAGTAGACGCGCCGGCCCTGCCAGCCCGCGGGCACGCGTGCCCGCGCGGCATCGAGGCCGGCATCGAGCCGGCGCCAGTAGGCCTCGCCCTTGCCGGGCTGGCCGGTGGCGCGCGCCACGGTCTCCATCACGCGGCGCATGTCGGCATGGGTCTTGGCGTCGAGCGCCAGCACGCGGATGCCGAGCCGCTCGAGCGGTTCGGCGGCACGGCTGCGCGGGCGCAGCAGCACGAGGTCGGGCTTGAGCGCGACGATGCGCTCGATGTTCGCGTCGTCGATGCCGCCCACCTGCGGCAGCCGCTGCACCGCCACCGGCCAGTTGGCATGGCGGTCGATGCCCACCAGCCGGTCGCAGGCATCGAGCGCGCAGACGGTCTCGGTCAGCGAGGGCATCAGCGAGACGATGCGCCGCGCGGGCGCCGGCAGCTCGAGCACGCTGCCGCGGTCGTCGTCGAGCCGCACGCCCGCATGGACCAGCGCCGGTCCGCCGAGCGCGAAGGCCGCGGCCAGCGAGAGCGCCGAGGCGAAGTGGCGCGCGGGACGCGGGGAGGGCGCGAGGTCGGGGGGCTGGAACATCGTGGAGGAGGAAGGGCGGTGCTGCGCCGATTGTCGCCGCCGGGTTCAGGGCTCGCCCCGGTTCGCCAGCCGCTCGCGCCGGAGCGCCTCCTCGGCGCGCGCGTCGTTGACCGCGCGCAGCACCTCGCCGAGGTCGACCGGCCCGGTGTCGCGCGGCGGCGCGCCGCTGAGCTGCGTCTCGGGCCGCAGCAGGCCGCGCTCGTAGAGATGCCAGATCTCCTCGCCATGGCGCGTCTCGTGCAGCTCGGGCGCGAAGCGGCCGAAGAACTCGCGCAGGTTCGCCACGTCGCGCAGCAGCATGCGCTGCGCATGGTTGTTGCCCGCGGCATCGACGGCCTGCGGCAGGTCGATGATCACCGGGCCGCCGGCGCCGAGCAGCACGTTGAACTCCGAGAGGTCGCCGTGCACGATGCCCGCGCACAGCATGCGCATCACCTCGCGCACCAGCGTGGCGTGATGGCGCCGCGCATCGTCGGGCGTGAACTCGACGTCGTTGAGCCGCGGGGCGGCCGCGCCCTCGGCATCGGTCACGAGCTCCATCAGCAGCACGCCCTCCCAGAAGCCGAAGGGCTCGGGCACGCGCACGCCCGCGTCGGCCAGCCGGTGCAGCGCATCGACCTCGGCGCTCTGCCAGTGGCTCTCGGTCATGCGGCGGCCGAAGCGCGTGCCCTTGGCGACGGCGCGGCGCTCGCGCGAGTTGCGGATCTTGCGGTTCTCGGTGTAGTCCACCGCTTGCCGGAAGGCGCGCTTGTCGGCCTCCTTGTAGACCTTGGCGCAGCGGGCCTCGTCGCCGCTGTGCACGACGTAGACCATCGCCTCCTTGCCGCTCATGAGCTGGCGGCTGACGCTGTCGATCAGGCCTTCGTCGACCAGGGGTTGGAGTCGGGGCGGGATCTTCATGGGGCCACCTCCTTCCTGGCGCGGGCGGGGAGGATGGCGATGCGGACGGTCGAGAGAAAAACGAAACGATGCCGCGCGTGCGCGGCTGCTGTATCGGGCATGGGTGTGAGCACCTTGATTCGAAAACGAAAGACCGGGCGCCGCACGCGATGGCGCGCGCGGCGGGCTTGGCGAATCTCGGGCGGGGCGGCGTCGCGTGCAGCGCGGGGGCTGCGACGCTCAGCGAGGCGAAGGCATCAGCGGCGTGTGCGCAACGCGATCGAGCGGCCGTGCACCGAGACGGTGGTGGGGGCAAGGACTGGCTTGTTCATTGCGCATACCTCCTGTGGTGCGTGGTTGTCGAGGGATGCGAATGTAGTCGCATGCGCGCGAACTGTGAAGCCCATCGTTCGCGCGGGGCCGGCGCTGTGTTCGGCGCGCGACAGCGCCACTTAACGCACACGGCTTAAGGATTCGACAAGGAATGCGTGGTGCGGGCGCTTGAAAGCATCGTCTTCGCAGCAGGCAATTGCTAAACTGGCCGCGACAAGAAGATGCATGAGAAAGCACCGTCGCGTGCCACTTCTCCCGATCCGATCCGCATTGCTTTCGAGATCTTTTCAAATGACGCCTGAACAACGACTGGACCTGTGGCTCTCCGAGGAACGCGAGGTAGTCGAACTGCTTAATTCGGGTCCCGGTGTCGGTGTGGCACGGCCCGCGCAGCTCGTCGGCAAGAGCGGCCTCGAAGTGATGCACGCGATGATGAACGGCCAGCTTCCCTATGCGGAGTTCGCCAAGCACCTGACCTTCTATGCGATCGTCGCGCGCCCGGGCTCGGCCGTGTTCCAGGGCACGCCGCAGCGCGAGTACCTCAATCCCATGGGCACCATCCACGGCGGCTGGATGACCTCGATCCTCGATTCGGCGCTGGGCTGCGCGGTGCTCGCATCGCTGCCGCCGGGGCAGGTCTACACCACGGCCAGCCTCGAGACCCGTTACCTGAAAGGCCTCACGCTCGATGTGCGGCGCGTGCGCGCCGAGGCCACGGTCACGCGCATCGAAGGCCGCGTGGCGCTGGCCGAAGCCAGCCTCGTGGGTCCGGACGGCACGCTGTATGCCAAGGCCACCACCGAGTGCCGGCTGTTCGACATGCGTGCGCCGGCGCAGGCACCCGCGGTGGCGTCGCGGCCATCGACATCGGCCGCGTCCTAGAAGCTAGAAGCTAGAAGTGCATCGCCCTTTGGGGCGATTCTTCTTTTGGGGCCGGCCTTTTCAGGACCACATCTTGCGCAGCACCGCCGAGAGTCCCGAGCCGGCGATCAGCGCGATGAAGAAGCGCATCCAGCCGGCCTTGCGCTGGTAGATGTTGGCGACCCAGATCGCGCCCGTCACGAGGCCGATCAGCCAGGCATCGCGCAGCGACAGCAGGAAGCCCAGCACATAGGTGCCTTGTATCGCGATGCTGACCCACAGGCCCAGCAGCGACAGCGCGCTGCGTGGCTTCGCGGGTGGCGGAGCCGCCGCGGGCTCGGCGGTGCGCGTGTCGTTGCGTGGCGGTGCCTGTTCGCGCCGCTGCGTGTCGTCGAGCGCGCGCTGGCGTTCGCGCTCGGCCTCGCGCTTCGCCTTCTTCTCGGCCGCGATCTGCTCGGGTGTCTTCTCGAGCACCGGCTCGGGCGCGCGCGCGGGCTGCCACCACGTGGGCAGCGGCGCGAGCCCGGCGGCCGACTGCTGGCGGAAGTGGCCCACGGGCAGCGGCGCGCGGGACGTCGCCGGCGCGACAGCGGGCGCCGACGCATGCTTCGCGGCCAGCGCCTTCACGCGCCGCAGGTAGGGTTCGGCGCGCGCGGGGTCGGCCATCGCGATGAAGTTCGCATAGCCGCGCAGCGCGGCGATCAGGTCGTGCTGGCCGTTCCAGTGCAGACCCTGCGGACCGTGGCGCTCGGCCTGGTGCAGCACGGCGCGAAAGCGCCGCAAGGTGTCGCGGTCGGTCGAGAGCTTGTCGTTGACCACGATGCCGGTCACGTGCTGCTGCTGGTGGCGGCGCATCACCTGCTGCTTCTCGGGATGCACCACGAGGCCTTCGCTGGCCACGATCTGCTTGGCGCGCCACAGCAGCTTGCCGACGTCGCGGCCATGCTCGGCATCGGCCGAGAAGCTCAGGTCGTCGGCATAGCGCGTGTAGCGAAAGCCCAGCTTGGCGGCGCAGGCAGCCAGCCGCGCATCGAGCCGGCGGCACAGCACGTTGGTGAGCATCGGGCTGGTGGGCGCGCCCTGCGGCAACACGCGTTCGCCGCGCGCGACGAAGTAGCGCTCGCCGTCGAGCTCGATCTCGTCGGTCGGCGCCTCGGTCGCAAGCAGCGCGAACAGGGTCGCGACCTGCGGCGAGTAGCCGAGCTGGCGGAACACGCCGCGCACGCGGCGCAGGCCGATCGAGGGAAAGAAGTCCTTGAGGTCGAGGTTGACCACCACCGCCTGCCCCACGTGCGGCGCGGCATTGCTGAGGATCGAGCGGCCCGGCAGGAAGCCGTGCACGGCTTCGTGCACCGGCACCTTGGCCAGGACGTTGTCGAGCACCCAGTACTGCGCGCGCTTGAGCCGCGGCATCGGCGCCGAGATCCGGCGTTCGCCGCCGGTCTTCTTGGGCACGGTGAAGCGCTGGTAGTGGCTCACGCGCGCGACCTCGCGGTGCCAGGCCAGGAAGCGCAGTTCCCCGAGTTCCAGGCCCATGGCGCGCGCGAGATCGGTGGCGTCGTGCAGCGCCGGCAGCGCATGGCGCGCGAGCGCCTGCTCGTCGCTGCGCGCCGCGTTGAGCCCGCCCGAGACGCCTTCGCCCAGGTACAGCAGTTCGCGCTGGCGCCGGCCATGCCAGTCGAGCGCGCGCGCATGGCGCTGCTGCGCGAGGCGCTGGCGGGTTTCTTCACGGCGCTCGCGCGCCCGCGCCATGCGCTCCTTGCGCATGGCCTTGAGCGCGGTCTCGCGGTCCTCGATGCCGCGCAGCTCGTCGCCGAGATCGCGCAGCGCGGCCTGCAGCTCGCCCTCGCGGCGGATCAACTGCGCCTCGACCGTGGGCTGCGCCGTGTCGCGCGGCCAGAAGCCCAGGCGCTGCATCTCCTCGAGCACGACCTCCTGCTTGGAGCTCCCGCGGATGCGCGCGTAGAGCTCCTCGCGCGTGAGCGCCGAATCGGGTACGGAGGAGGGAGAGGGTGGGGTCATGGGCGGTGTGCGCCGCATGGACCGATGCACTGGAAAAAAAGATGCGAACGGGACGGGAATCTCGTCGAAGAGCCTGAAGACTGGACAGCTCCACTCGACGCCGTACGCGCATGGTGGCGCGATGAGCTTCGAAGAAGCCGCACCGTCATCGCGCCACCATGCGCGTACGGCACAGTGAAGAGATGTCCAGTGAAGCCTGGGAAGTGCTGAGATCGAGGATGGCGATGCGCCATCCGGATTGCAAGAGCCTTCCCGCCCCGTTCGCAAAACCAGTGTATCAGCCGATGCTTGCAGTCCTTTCTTCCGAGTCGGTCGCGGGCGTCGGTGCGCCCGCGGTAGTGCCAAGGGCCAGCGCGGCCGAGGCCGTGGCCAGGCGCAGCGCGAGCATGTGTTCGCACGGCCCCTTCGTCATGCGCAGGCGGATGAAGTGGTCGCACTGGCATTCGCCGGTGGCCACGCGCTGGTCGGCATCGAGCTGCAGCCGCACCTGGTACTGGCGCGAGGATTGGGTGCCGCACAGGCCGCTGAGCAGCAGCCCGCCATCGGCACGGGCCTCGACCTTCGTGTCCTTCAGGCGTCCGGCCTGCACCAGTTCGGCCGCGGCCGCTTCCTCGGGGCTGGCATGGCGCAGCCGCTCCATCGGCAGCGGCTCGCGGCTGAGCTCGCGCAGGCGCCACACGCCGTGCGCGATGTCGTACACCACGCGCCCGGCCTGCACATAGCCGCCGAGCGCCGACTCGACCGTGAGCGGCGAGAGCCCGGTGGCTGCGGCCAGTTCGGCGGTGGTGGCGCGCCAGCGTTCGCCGAGCGCCGCGAACACGCGCAGCAGGCTGTCCTGGTCGACGTCGTGGCGCGGCTGCAGCAGCTCGAAGTGGCCGTTGCGCGACCAGTCGTTGGCGGTCCAGCCCGACAGGCCCAGCGTGAATTCCATGTCGGGCAGCCGCGCGACCCAGAAGCTCGGCATGCCGGTGCCCAGCAGGTGCACCGTGAAGCCCTGCGCCACCGGCACCAGCCGCTCGAGCTGCAGCAGCCGGCGCCGGCCCCAGACGCGGATGTCGATGTCGGCGGGCGCGTCGTGCGAGGAACGCGGGCACACCAGTTCGTGGCCCCAGGGCTCGAACAGGATGCGCACCGGCTGCCCGGGCCGCAGGATGAAGCGCAGCGAGCGCGGGCCCGCGCGCTCCTTGCGCCGCCGCAGCACCAGGCAGATGTTGTGCACGTCCATCGGATGCAGCTGCAGCCGGTGCGCGGGCAGCAGCATCGCGCTGCTGACCTGCAGGAAGCCGCGTACCCAGCTGTCGGGCACCTCGATCTTGGGTTCGTGGAAGGCCGGGTCGTTGCCGCTCTGTACCTGGAAGCCGCCGGGATCGATCGCCAGCCGCGTGGCCTTGTAGTCGCGGATCTTCTGGAACTCGTCGTAGAGCGACTCGGAGTAGTCGACGTTGGTGGTGCCGAAGGCATGGTCGCTCACGCGGTCGAAGACCTCGTGGCCGCAGGAGAACATGCCGTAGCTCGACTCGTCCTGGCTGAAGCACTCGAAGAACACGCGGTCGGGATGCACCGTGATCACCGGGTCGAGCACGAACCAGGCTTCGCGGTTGACCTTGTAGAGGTGGTCGAAGTAGCGCTTCTGCGCCTTGTAGAAGGGCTGCAGCATGGCCGACTTGCGCTGGCGCAGCACGTCGAGCTCCTCGCGCAGCGGCGCCATCCGGGCCTTGAGCTCGTCGCTGCGTGCCATGTACTGCGCGAGCAGCTCGCCTTCCTGGCTCGCGAGCCATTCGAGGTAGGCGCTCTTGTCGCGCGGCTGGAAGCGCAGGTCGCCCACCACCACGTCGTGCAGCGCCGACATGCCTTCGCGAAACGGCAGGTGGCGGTTGACCTCGCCGATGAAGTGCACGGGCGCGCGCAGGGTGTCGGGCGCGAACTGCAGCGCGGTGCTGGTGGGCGTCTGCTGCGCGCCCGAGTGGCCGAAATAGCGGTACTGGAACTTCATGCGGCGGGACCTCCGGCGACGGCGGCCCGGCGCGGCGCGACGGCGCGCACGGGCGCGGCCTGCAGCGGGTTCTCGAGCGCCGGATAGCGTTGCTGGATGCTGCGCAGGCCGGCCACGTAGCGGGCGCGCTCGGTGATGGCGCCGCTCACGGCCTGGCGCGCGAACACGCGCGCGACGATGCGCGCCGCCTCTTCGGACTGCTCGGCCTGCGCCGCGAGGAATTTGCTCACGCGCGCCTTGGCGAGCCGGCCGCGGTTGGCCTGCGACAGCACGGTGAGGAAGTAGGGCTCGAGCCGCGCCAGCACCTCGGGCTTGCCGCCCGCGGCGGCCGCCAGCCAGTTGGTCACGAACAGCTGCATGCCGCTCGAGGGATGCTGGCTCAGCTGCAGCATGTAGGTGGTGACGTCGGTGAGTTCGAAATGCGCCGTCAGCAGCTCGCGGCCCAGGCGCTGGGCGCCGGGATCCTTGTGGTCGCACAGGCGCACCAGCAGTGCGGGCGTCCATTGCGGCGACTGGCCTTGCGATGCGAACCACTGGCGGGCCCAGGCGAGCGCATCGTCCCAGCGGCTGTCGAAGATGCGCAGCGCGTCGTCGAGCTGCGCGAGCGTGCGTTCGGGCCGCGCGGCGAGCTGTTCGCAGGCCCACTGGCGCGCGGCGGCGGCATCGACCAGCCCCAGGCTCGCGGTCTGCAGCACGTCGAAGGCCTCGGCCGGCTGCTGCGGCAGCAGCCAGGCGCCCAGCCGTTGCGCGCCCTTGCTGCGCGCCTCGAGCAGCCGCACGGTGGTGGCGCTGTCGCCCGCGCGCGCGTGTTCGGCCAGCGGCCCGCACAGCCACTGCAGCAGCGAATCGAACACGCCCTCGGCCGCTTCGGTGCGGAACAACTCGTCGCGCAGCATCGGCATCAGCGCCGCGCCGAAGTCCGGATGGCCGGGCAGCAGCTGCGCGAGCTTGGGCGCGACCGCGCTGCGTACGCGCGGCATCGGGCTGGCGCAGAACACGGCGAACAGCGCCGGCTGCGCGAGCAGCGTGTCGTCGGGCAGCGCGGTGAACAGGCGCACGCCGGCGCCGCGCAGCCGCTCGTCGTCCGACTGCAGCAATCGCGTCAGGACCTCGATCGGCAGGCCTTGAACGGATGCCGGATGCAGCAGCAGCCACTCGGCCGCGAGCGCCACCACGTCGGGGCTCGCGTGGTCGAACAGGGCCAGCAGCGCGGCCAGCGGCGCCTTCGCGCCGGCTTCGCGCAGCGGGTTCTGCAGCGCCCATTGCAGGTTCTCGCAGATGGCCGCGAGCTCGGGCGCCTGCGCATCGCAGCGCGCGAGCCAGCCGAGCAGCGCGGTGCACAGTGCCTCGAAACCGTCGGTGGCCTCGGGCTGGCCGGCCGCGGCCTGCAGCAGCAGGCGCGAGGCGCGGCGCACCTCGGCATCGGCCGAGACCAGCAGGCGCAGCAGCAGCTCGACGTCGCGGCTGTAGCGCGCCGGGTCCTCGGCGATCAGGTCGAGCGCATGGCGACGTGCTTCATCGAGTGGCGAATCGATCAGTGGCACGAGCCACGGGCCGGCCGGCTCGCCGGCCCCGATGCGCTCGCGCACCAGCGTCAACGCGAAGCGCGCCGTGTCGTTCCAGGCGCTCGCGAGCAGCTCGCGCAGCTGGGCGCCATCGAGCGCCTGGCAGAAGCTGCGGTTGTCCTGCAGCGCGCGCGCTGCGAAAGCATGCACGCCGGCGCAGCGCGATTGCTGCATCAGCTGCAGCAGCGCCTCGGGATGGCGGTCCCAGCGTTCGGGCCAGGCCTCGCCGCGTTGCGCGCGGTGCTCGGCCGGCGGCGTCTCGCGGCGCCAGTAGAGGCCGCCGGCCAGCGCGGTCCATTCGGGGTCGTGGCGGTGCAGCAGTTGCATCACGACCAGCCAGCGGCTGTAGGGACCGCTGTGCCAGACGCGCATCTCGCGGTTCCAGCCCGCATCCTCATGGCGCGCCGCGACGGCCGCGTTCGCATCGTCGGCCGCGAGCAGCACGCCCATCGCGAGCCGCAGCCAGTCGCGCTCGTCGGCCGCGCCGCGCAGCGCGAGCCGGCGCAGGGTGCGCCAGGTGCGGCGGCGCAGGTAGTCGTGCGTGCGCTGGCTCAGCGCGAGCCGGCTGTCGGGGCGCACGATCTCCTTCGCGATGTCGACGTAGCGGCCGTTGAGCATGGCCCATTGGCTGGTGCCGCGAAAACCCGCGCGCTGCGTTTCGAGGCGCTGGTTCAGCAGGCCCAGCAGGCGGTAGTCGCCCGCGAACTCGGCACCCTTGTAGAGCCGGCGCCAGGCGCGGAAGCTGCCCGCGGCCAGTGACAGCTGCTGCGCCACGTCATGCAGCGCACGGCGCGCCAGGCCGGCGGGCCGGTCCTCGTCGAGGCCTTCGAGCAGCGCGAGTTCGAACAGCTGCTGCGTCCAGTCGGTGTGCGCGAGGCTCTGCCAGTGCGCGGGATCGGCGAGCCGCTCGCGCAGCAGCGCGGCGGCCTCGGCCACCGGCACGACCTGCGCCTCGGTCCAGGCGCGGCGCAGCGAGCCTGGCCAGTCGTCGACGATGCGTTCGGCCTCCGCGGCACGCCGTTCGGCCGGCCACAGCGCGAGCGCGGCCCAGCGCGCGATGCGCGTCACCTTGGGGTCGGTCGCGCGGCGCGAGAGTTCGACCATCGCCTCGAAGGCGCCCGCGTCGCCGCAGCGGCCGATCGCCCAGGCGATGCAGTAGTCGAGCATCGCGTCGCCGGTCTCGATCAGTTCGACCAGCCGCGGCACCGCCTGCGCGAGCCGGCGTTCGCCGAGGCGCCACACCGTACGGCTGCGGCGCAGCGGCGGCAGCAGGCGCCAGGCATCGGGCGCGATGCGCTCGAGCAGGATGGTGTCGGCCGGCGAAAGAGAAGCGGCGGCGGCGATGGGCGCGGCCGGTGCCGATGCAACGACGGGCGCGCCTTCGAGCGCGAGGCCGCGCGAGAGCTGCGCGGCGAGCGCATCGCCGAACACCGCCATTGCCTTGTCGAGCGCGAGCGGCGCGGGCGTCAGCACGGTCTCGCGCCACTGGAGTCCGTCGCGGCTGCTGCTCAGGTGCACCACGTGCCCGGCGTCGGCGGGCAGCTCGAACAGTTCGATGGTGACGTGTTCCGTGACCGTCGATGTCCCCGGTCTCGTTCGTGTGAGTTTCTCGGATCGAATGCGCTTCACGCGGAGGCCTCCCTGCCTTCGGTTGAATGCCCTCGATCGCGCGGTGTGGCCGATCGGGGCATCCAGCTATCTTAGGCCCTGTTCCCGCATGCTTGGATGACGCTCGAATGAGCGCCGGCTCACCATGCCATCTGCCGCCACGGGCTGTGCTCGTGCGAGAGCAGGTGGGCGGTGGCGCGCTGGAAGGTGTCGGTGTCCTCGGCGATGCGGTCGAGATCGTGGGTGGCGAGCCAGAACGCGCGCCCGACCACGAAGCTGTCGCCGAAGTCACGCCACGACTGGTAGGAGGGCTGCGCGAGACGCGCCGCGCTCGCGATCGCGTTCCACGACTCCTCGGCGCGCAGCAGCCGCGCGTCCTGGATCAGCCGGTGCAGCTGCACCAGCCGGCCCATGTCCCAGGCCATGATGTTCGCGGGCAGCGGCCGCGGCAGCTTGTCGAACAAACCTTCTTCGGCTGCTTCGTGCCAACTTTCGTAGTAGTCGCGCGTGCTTTCGAGGTCGAGGCCGCGCGCCACCGCTTCGCCGGGCAGCGCCGCGAGGTTGGCTTGCGCCACTGCCGCCGCATCGCTTCGGCTGCCGCGGTGCAGGCGCTCGACGCGCGGATTCACCACCGCATAGTGCGCACGGTGGCCTTGCAGGAGCAGCGACTCGGTGACCTCGCGCGCGCTGCTGGCGTTGGTGACGCCCCAGGCCGAGGCCAGCAGCGCCACGGCGGTGGCGCGGTCGGATTCGGTGGTGAGCGCGTTGATCGGCAGGTAGGACTCGGCCGCGTAGACCGCGCCGAGCGCGAGGCCGCGATGCTGCGCGGGCGTCAGCGGCGTGCCGTCCTCGAGCCGATTGAAACTGAATGAAAAAAGCTTGCGGACCTTGTCCAGAAATCCCATGGCGCCGTCCCCTTGTGTTCGCCTGTGCGGGCGTAGGCTAGGTGCGCCGGGCGCGCGGCACCAGTGCCTAAAGTCATTCGGCGACATCGTGCGTGCTGTGTAGCATCGGAGCGTCGTGCAATGCCACGGCGCCGTTCGTTCCATCGCATCCGCCGCCATGTCCAGCACCGAATCGCTTTCGCAATCCAGCTTCCTCTACTTCACCGGCCAGGGTTCCGACAAGGTCTACCAGGTCCACCTGCGGCCGAAGGACGAGGGCTGGGTGGTCGACTACGGCAACGGCCGGCGCGGCGGCACGCTCGCCACCGGCACCAAGACCAGCAGCCCGGTCGGCTACGAGGCCGCGCTCAAGATCTACCAGAAGGTGGTGAAGGAGAAGACCGGCAAGGGCTACACCACCGATGCCTCGGGCGCGCTCTACACGGCCTCTGAGTTCGCGGGCCGCAGAAGCGGCGAGCTGCCGCAGCTGCCGACCCTCATCGCCGAGACGCAGCTCGCGCGCTACCTCGACGATCCCGGCTGGGGCCTGCAGGAAAAGGCCGATGGCGAGAACCGCATGCTGCTGATCGAGGAAGGCGCCGTGCGCGGCACCAACCGCCGCGGCCTGTTCGTCGACATCCCGCAGGCCTGGGTCGCGACCGCCGCGCTGCCAGCGGGCCGCGCGGTGATCGCGGGCGAACACGTGGGCGATGGCTTCCTGGCCTTCGACCTGCTCGAGGCCGGCGGCGAGGATCTGCGCGCGCAGGCTTTCGTCGAACGCTTCCATCGGCTCGAGGCCTTCGCGACCGCGCTGCCATGGATGGCCGTGCTGCCGCTCGAGACCGAGGCTTCGGCCAAGCACCGGCGCGCGGCCGAGTTGCGCGCCGCGCATGGCGAGGGCTTCGTGCTCAAGGCGCTGGCCGCGCCCTTCGCCGCGGGGCGCAGTGCCGCGAGCCTCAAGTTCAAGTTCCAGCAGAGCGCGACCTGCGAGGTGTTGCGCGTCAATGCGCAACGCTCGGTGGCCGTGGGCCTGCGCGACGAGGCCGGCGTGCTGGTCGATCTCGGCAACGTGACCGTGCCACCGAACGAGGCGCTGCCCGCGCCCGGCACGCTGGTCGAAGTGCGCTATCTCTATCGCTACGCGGGCGGCAGCTTCGAGCAGCCGGTCTATCGCGGGCAGCGGCCCGACATGGCGGCCGAGGACGCGCTGCTCACGCAGGTCACGCGCATCAAGGACCGCGGTGCCGTCGCGGAAGAAGAACGCGACGATGGGAGCGAGGCCGCGTGAGGGGCCCGCACCGCATCGCCTGCGGCCTGGTGCTGGCCACTGCGCTCGCGGGCTGCGAGAAGCCCGCGCCGCCGCCACCGCCACTGAGCAAGGAAGCGCAGATCACGCGCGACGCGCCGCCCGAACTGAGCTTTCGCGGCACGCTGGCCGGGCGGCCGATCCACCTCGTCGTGAACGACTGCGAGGTCTACAGCGTGCGCAGCCTCGAGGGCGGCGAAGTCGAGTGGACCTCGGTGCTCAAGCCCGAGTTCTATCCCTTCTTCAGCGTCTGCCAGCGCCAGTACCTGGAGCTCAAGGGCGACGTGCTGACGGCCCAACTGGGCCGCATGGCGATCGGTGCCGGCGGTTGCTGCGCCACCGGCGGCACCTACCGCTCCACCGACGGCATCGCCTGGAAGCGGACCGGGTACTGACAGCCGGCACTCGCGACACGGCTCAGGCCACGACGATGCGGCCGGGATCCGCCGAGCGCAGGATCTCCGCGCGGTCGCCGGTGGGCGGGTAGATCCACTCGGTGTTGATCTGGTGCTTGAGGGCTTTCGCCTCGGCACCTTCCATCTTCACTTCGCGCGACCAGCCTTCGGTGTACACGGCGCCCCAGGGACCGAGGTCCAGGCAGGTCACGTACTTCGGCTGCGAATAGGCGATCTTGGGCAGCCCCAGCAGGTCGGCCGCGACGTTGTGGCCGGCCGAGCGGCCCAGCGCCATCGCGTGCTGGCACGACATCATTGCGACATTGCCCTCGTCGTCGGTGGCGGCGCGCGCGGCATCGCCCGTGACGAAGACATTCGGAACGCCCGGCACCTGCAGGTTGCGGTCGACGAGGATGCGGCCCGCGGCATCGCGCTCGGCGGGGATCTGCTGCGTCAGCGCGGTCGCGCGCATGCCGGCGGTCCAGATCACCGTCGCTGCCTCGATGCGTTCGCCGCCCGAGGTGGTGATTCCTTCGGCGTCGATGCTCTCGACCTCCACGCCCAGCCGCCAGCTGACGCCTTGCGACTTCAGCGCCTTCTCGATCACCGGCCGCGGACCCGGCCCGAGGTCGGGACCGATCGCATCGGCGCGCTCGACGACGATCACGCGCGGTTCGATGTCGCCGCCCATGATCTCGCGCAGCCGCGCGGGCATCTCGGCCGCGGTCTCGATGCCGGTGAAGCCGCCGCCGACCACCACGATGGTGTTGCGCGCGAGCGAGGAGGGCTGCTCCGCGAGCTTGCGCAGGTGCGCGTCGAGCGCCACGGCGTCCTCGTACTGGTCGACGCTCAGCGCGTGCGCATGCAGGCCGGGCACCGGCGGGCGGAAGAGCTTGCTGCCCGCGGCGAGCACCAGCCTGTCGTAGGCGAGCGTCTGGCGCGCGCCCGCGGCGTCGACCACGTCGACTTCCCGCGCATCGGTGCGGATGTGTTCCACACGTGCCGCGAGGAAGCGCACGCCGACGGTATCGAACACGGACTGCAGCGGCGCCTTCATCGCCTCCTGCGGCACTTCGTAGAGGCGAGGGCGCACATGCAGCGTGGGCTCGGGCGCGACCAGCAGGATCTCCACGCCGTCGTTCGCATGGCCTGCCATGTCGAGTGCGCGCGCGGCGCTCAAGGCGCTCCACATGCCGGCAAAGCCGGCGCCTACAACCAGGATTCGTTGGGTCATTTTGGATGGTTCGGTTCTTCGAGTTTCATGTCCCGCGGCGCATCGCGAAGGGTGCGGCGCGCGCGGGGTCTTCAAGACGATCCGGTGTGGATCGCTTAACTACGACTATACTGGTCGTAGTAAAAATTTCAATCGCCGATTTCATGAACCGACCCCTCGCCATGCTGGGCGCGTACACGAACATCCTTCGATGCGAGTCCGCGATCGCGGCGGGCGACGAGACGTGGCGCTCGATCGCCGCGCTGATGCTGCCGTGCTATCGCAACGCGCTGAAGGTGTTGGCCCAGGGGCTGAGCGCCGAGGAGCAGCGGGCGTTCGAACGGCTGGTCGTCGATGTCCATGTCGACGGCGAATCCATGCGGGTCGCCGCCAACGACCCTCGTTAGACGCACGGCATTCGCCCGTGCACATCCGCAACGCCAACCCAAGGAAGACCTCCCATGAAAACCGCATCGCTCGCACTCGCGCTCCTCGCCTTCACCGCAACAGGCACGGGCTCCGCCGTCGCGGCACCGCCCGAGCCGCAACGCGAAGTCATCGTTCCGGCCTTCGCCCATGCGATCGCCAACGTGCCCGGCAAGACGCTCACGGCGCTGGTCGTCAGCTACGCACCCGGCGCGAAGACGCCCGCGCATCGCCACGGCCAGGCCTTCGTCGTGGGCTATGTGCTGGAAGGCGCGATCCGCAGCAAGCTCGACAACGGCAAGGAGGTCGTCTACCGCGCGGGCGAGAGCTGGACCGAGCAGCCTGGCGCCCATCACGCGGTGAGCGACAACGCGAGCGCCACCGAGCCCGCGAAGCTGCTGGCGATCTTCGTGGCCGATTCGAAGGAGAAGAACCTGGTCACGCTCGACAGGAAGTGAGCGCCGCCGCGCGCCGCTCTGCGCGAGGGGTGGCTCAGTTACGATCCGCCCCTCCATTCCCACGGGAGCCAGCTTGAGCCACATCAGTGCCGGTGTCGAATACGGACTGCATTGCCTTCTCTATTTGTCGGGGCCTCCCACCGGAGTCACCGAAGCCAGCGTGCGCGACCTCTCCGAGCTTCAGGGCCTGTCGGTGGAGTTCGTGGCCAAGCTCTTCACCAAGCTGCGCAAGGCCGGCCTGACCGAGGCGACCGAGGGAAAGAACGGCGGCTTTCGCCTGGCCAAGCCCGCCGACCGGATCAGCGTGCTCGAGGTGGTGGAAGCCATCGACGGGCCGAAGGCGCTGTTCGAATGCCGCGAGATTCGCGGACGCTGCGCGGTCTTCGACGGCGAGGCGCCGCGCTGGGCGATGGACGGTGTCTGCTCGATCCATGCGGTGATGCTCGAGGCCGAGGACCGGATGCGGCAGGTGCTGTCCTCCCAGACGCTGGCCGACCTGGCCCGGCGCGTCGGCGCCAAGGCGCCGCACAGCCATGCGGGCAAGGTCGTGCACTGGATCGAGGCGCGCAAGGCGCAGGGTTGACGCGCTCCTGCTGAGGCCCGGGGAGATCCGGCGACCGGAGCGAGGCCCCCGCGAAAACGCGCTCCCCGCGCGCCGCACCGTGCCGCACAATGCGGGCCGACACGCCCCCAAGATCTAGGAGACACTCCGTGGGAGAACTTCTCTCGCTCCTGCGCTTCAGCGCCGGCTCGGGCCATATCTGGCTGGACGAGCAGCGCATGCTGCTCCTGCATGCGCGCGCCTTCGCCGAGCTGCGCAAGGAACTGCTCGACTCGCTCGGCATCGAGCGCGCGCGCGGCCTGCTGGTGCGCATGGGCTTCGCGTCGGGGCTGCGCGACGGCGAGGTGGCGGTGCGCGAGCGCCGCGCCGGCATGCGCGCGGAAGATGCCTTCATGCTCGGGCCGCGCCTGCATTCGATCGAGGGCATCGTCTCGGTGCAGAAGACGCAGCTCGAGTTCGACATCGCGACCAGGCAGTTCTACGGCGAGTTCCTCTGGGAGAACTCGTGGGAGTGCGAGGCCCACGTGGCCGACTTCGGCTATGGCGAGGACCCGCAGTGCTGGTCGCAGATCGGCTATGCCTCGGGCTACACCACGGCCTTCATGGGGCGCATGGTGGTGTTCAAGGAGGTCGAGTGCACGAGCATGGGCGACAGCCGCTGCCGCATCGTCGGCCAGCCGGCCGAGGACTGGCACGACGACCACTACCTCGACTACTTCCGCCAGCACCACGTGGCCGAGAACCTGATCGAGTTCAACCTCGGGCTGCAGCACATCCGCCGGCTGCAGCCGCGGCGCGAGTACGACCAGAAGCTGGTGGGCGTGTCGCCGGGCTTTCGCGCCGCCTTCGAGCTGATGCGCAGCGCGGTCGACAGCGCGATCACGGTGCTGCTGCTCGGCGAAACCGGCGTGGGCAAGGAGGTGTTCGCGCGCTGGCTGCACGACAACGGGCCGCGCGCGCGCCAGCCCTTCATCGCGGTGAACTGCGCCGCGATCCCGGCCGATCTGATGGAGGCCGAGCTGTTCGGCGTGGAGAAGGGCGCCTACACCGGCGCCCACCATGCGCGCGCCGGCCGCTTCGAGCGCGCGCACGGCGGCACGCTGTTCCTCGACGAGGTCGGCGACCTGCCTCTGGCCGCGCAGGTCAAGCTGCTGCGCGTGCTGCAGACCGGCGAGGTCGAGCGCCTGGGCGCCGAGCAACCGATCAAGGTCGACGTGCGCATCGTCGCCGCCACCAACGTCAACCTGCAGCAGGCGATGCAGGCCGGGCGCTTCCGCACCGACCTGTTCTATCGGCTCAACACCTTCCCGATCTCGATCCCGCCGCTGCGCGAGCGCACGGCCGACATCCCGGCGCTGGTCACGCGCTTCGTCGAGAAGTACAGCGCGCTCTACGGCAAGAAGCTGCGCGGCCTGACCGACAAGGCCGCGCGCGACGTGCAGAAGCACGCCTGGCCCGGCAACATCCGCGAGCTCGAGAACGTGATCGAGCGTGCCGTGCTGCTGGCACCCGACCACGGCGACATCGAGGCCAGCCACCTGTGGATGTCGCCGCCCGGCACGCCCGACGGCAGCGGGCTCGACGCCAAGGGCCGGGTCGGCGCGCCGGCCGAGGCCGCGGGCGAGGGCAGCGAGCTCGACGCGCTGTGCCAGCGCGTGCTCGAGCAGAACATCGACATCGCCTCGCTCGAGCGGCGCCTGATGCAGACCGCGATGCAGCGCGCCAAGGGCAATCTCTCGCAGGCCGCGCGCCTGCTGGGCATCACGCGGCCGCAGCTGGCCTACCGCCTCAAGAAGGAAGGCCTGCCGGCCTCCTGAGCCGTTCGCGGCCTTTTCACCATTTGATCAAGCTGCACCGCAGCAAATGATCAAACGAGCATCCGGGACTACCCGGTGCTCGCAGCCCGCCGGCATCGCGGGCCTTTGCAAATCAATCACTTAGCCGCGCTGGCACGCCCGTTGCCCTTACAGGCATGGGCGGCGCTGTTGTCGTCCACCAAGTGATGGATTGAACAAGTGATGCCTTCGATGCCTGCGAGCCACCCCAGCGACAGCGCGGCCCGGATGACCGGCCAGCCCTGTTTCGTGCGCGTGACCGGTACCCGCGACGCCCGCTTCGTCGAGTTCGAGTTCGCCATCGGCGATCCCGAGCTCGCGGTCGAGCTGGTGCTGCTGTTCGACCAGTTCCGCGAGTTCTGCACCCGCCACGAGGTGCGCCACCTGACGACCGAGGAGGGCGCGCGCCTGGACTTCGAGCGCATGAAGTGGCGCTTCGGCGCGCCCGGCATCGAGCACTGACACGTCCACCCACCGTTTTCCCGAAGACAACCCAAGGAGACCCCACCGTGCAAGTCGACATCAAGACCTCGGACATCCGGCCGATCCGCCAGACCTTCTCGCACGTGGCGCGGCGGCTCGGCGACAAGCCGGCATCGCGCTACCAGGAAGCCACGCTGGACATGCAGCCCACGGCCAACTTCCACTACCGGCCGCTGTGGGATCCGCAGCACGAGCTCTACGACAAGCGCCGCACCGCGATCGTCATGGCCGACTGGTATGCGTTCAAGGATCCGCGCCATTTCTATTACGGCGTCTACACGATGACGCGCGCGCGCCAGCAGGAGGGCGCCGACCGGCAGTTCGAGTTCGCCGACAAGCGCCAGCTGCTGGCGCAGGCCGATGCCGGCGTGCGCGAGTCGCTGCAGCAGGTGCTGGTGCCGCTGCGCCACTACGAGTGGGGCGCCAATATGAACCACAGCTACTGCTGCGGCTACGGCTACGGCACGGCGATCACGCAGCCCTTCGTCTTCGCGGCCATGGACCGGCTTGGCATCGCGCAGTACCTCTCGCGCATCGGTCTTCAGCTCGACGGCAACTCGGGCCAGGCACTCGACGCGGGCAAGGAGGCCTGGATGTCGCACCCGGCCTGGCAGGGCGTGCGCCGCACGATGGAGAGCCTGTTCGTCACCAAGGACTGGTTCGAGCTGTTCGTGGCGCAGAACCTGGTGTTCGACGGCCTGCTGTACCCGCTGGTCTATCGCCACTACGTGAACGCGCAGGGCGCGGCCACCGGCCATGCACTGGCGATGCTCACCGAGTTCATGAACGAGTGGTTCGACGAGAACGCGCGCTGGGTCGATGCCACGCTGAAGACCGCGGCCGACGAGTCGCCGGCCAATGCAGCAAGGCTCGCGGCCTGGTACGCCGACTGGCGCGCGCAGATCGCCGAGGCGCTCGCGCCGCTGGCCGCGCTGGCGCTCGGCGCCCAGGGCGCGCCCGCGCTGCAGGAACTCGCCACGGCGCTCGACGCCCGCTTCGCGCGCTCGGTGCGCACCGCCTGAATCACCACCGCAAGGAGACCCATCCCCATGACCACCGCCACCGCAGAACTCTCCCGCACGCCGGTCTTCATCGCGCTGCAGATCAGCGAGAGCGCCCGCGCCATCGTCGAGGCCATCGTGGCCGACAACCCCGAGGCCATCGTCAGCGAGTACCCCGCCATGGTCAAGATCGACGCGCCCGGCCGGCTCACGCTGCGCCGCGCCACGGTCGAGTCGCTGCTCGGCCGCCGCTGGGACCTCCAGGAGCTGCACCTGAGCCTGATCTCGCTGTCGGGAAGCATCGAGGAGACCGACGACGAGTTCACGCTGCACTGGGGCGCCTGAGCGCGCGCACTCCGACGACCACCGCACCCACAACGACAACGCACAGGACGACAACGCCATGACGACCCCCAACAGCAGCACCGGCAAGCGCCTCGGCCTCAAGGAACGCTACGCCATGATGACCCGCGGCCTCGGCTGGGAGACCAGCTACCAGTCGATGGACGACGTGTTCCCCTTCGACCAGTTCGAGGGCATCAAGATCCACGACTGGGACAAGTGGGAGGACCCGTTCCGACTCACGATGGACGCCTACTGGAAGTTCCAGGGCGAGAAGGAGAAGAAGCTCTACGCGATCATCGACGCGTTCCAGCAGAACAACGGCCAGTTCAACATCAGCGACCCGCGCTACCTGAACACGCTGAAGCTGTTCCTCACGGGCGTGTCGCCACTGGAGTACGCGGCGCACCGCGGCTATGCGATGGCCGGGCGGTCGTTTCGCGGCGTGGGCGCGCGCGTGGCCTGCCAGATGCAGTCGATCGACGAGCTGCGCCATGCGCAGACGCAGTTCCACACCATCAGCCACTTCAACAAGTACTTCAACGGCCTGCACGATCCGCAGCACATGCACGACCGCGTGTGGTACCTGTCGGTGCCCAAGAGCTACTTCGAGGACGCGATGAGCGCGGGGCCCTTCGAGTTCGTGACCGCGATCTCGTTCTCGTTCGAGTACGTGCTGACCAACCTGCTGTTCATGCCCTTCATGAGCGGCGCCGCCTACAACGGCGACATGGCCACCGTGACCTTCGGCTTCTCGGCCCAGAGCGACGAGTCGCGCCACATGACGCTGGGCCTGGAGGTGGTGAAGTTCATCCTCGAGCAGGACCCGGGCAACGTGCCGATCGTGCAGAAGTGGGTCGACAAGTGGTTCTGGCGCGGCTACCGGCTGCTGACGCTGGTGTCGATGATGATGGACTACATGCTGCCCAAGCGGGTGATGAGCTGGTCCGAGGCCTGGGAGATGTATTTCGAGAAGAACGGCGGCGCGCTGTTCCAGGACCTCTCGCGCTACGGCATCCGCATGCCCAAGTACCACGAGGTGGCAAGCAAGGAGAAGGGCCGCCTCTCGCACGAGGCCTGGGCCATCTTCAACAACTACGGCCACGCGGCCAACATCAACGTGTGGGCACCGCGCCCCGACGAGATGGAGTGGTTGTCGGCCAAGTACCCCGACACCTTCGATGCGCTGTACCGCCCGCGCTTCGAATGGCTGGCCGCACAGGAGCAGCAGGGCAAGCGCTGGTTCAACAACACGCTGCCGATGCTGTGCCAGACCTGCCAGATCCCGATGGCCTTCACCGAGCCCGACGACCCGACCAAGATCTGCTACCGCGAGAGCAGCTACCACGGCATGAAGTACCACTTCTGCTCCGACGGCTGCAAGGACGTGTTCGACGGCGCGCCCGAGAAGTACGTGCAGGCCTGGCTGCCGGTGCACCAGATCTACCAGGGCAACTGCTTCCCCGAGGGCACCGACCCGACGGTCGAGGGCTTCAACCCGCTCGCGGCGGTGCTTGATTACTACCACATCAACGCGGGCGCGGACAACGGCGAGTTCAACGGCTCTCCGGACCAGGCGAACTGGGATCGGTGGACGGGACAGGACACCTCGACGGAGCGCCGCGCCCCGCCCGAGCAAGAGGCGATCGTCGCTTGAGCCACGAGGCGAAGCCGCGCTGCCGAAGCCGTCATTCATCCAGGAGAAAACACATGTCCGTCATTGCACTCGCCCCGGGCTACACCGGCACCGTCGCCGATGCCGAGGAGCGCTTCCACGGCAACCGCCTGCTCTACATCGGCTGGGAAGACCACCTGCTGTTCTGTTCGCCCGTGTGCCTGCCGCTGCCCGCGGCCATGCCCTTCGGCGCGCTGCTGTCGGAGGTGCTGCCCGGCGTCTACGGCAGCCATCCCGATTTCGAAAGGATCGACTGGACCACGGCCGAGTGGTTCGACTCGGGCAAGCCCTTCGTGCCCGATGCGGCGAAGTCGCTGGCCGACAACGGCCTGGTCCACAAGTCGGCGATCCGCTTCCGCACGCCGGGCCTGCGCGGCATCGAGGGTTCGTGCAGCTGAGGCTGCCCACCGAGCAAGGAGCGATGCCATGAGCTTCCAGATCATGATCGAGCCGCTGGGCCAGGGCGTGGCGGCGCGCGACGGCCAGACGGTGCTCGATGCCTGCCTGCGCGCGGGCGTGTGGCTGCCGCACGCCTGCGGCCACGGGGTGTGCGGCACCTGCAAGGTGGTGGTGCTCGAGGGCGAATGCGACCACGGCGATGCCTCGAACTTCGCGTTGATGGATTTCGAGCGCGACGAGGGCAAGATCCTGGCGTGCTGCGCGATGGCGCAGGCCGACCTGGTGATCGAGGCCGAGATCGACGAGGACCCCGACGCGCGCTTCCTGCCGCTCGAGGACTTCGATGCCGAGGTGGTGGAGGCACGCATGCTGACGCCCACGATTCGCGGACTGTGGCTGCGCACGGAACGCGCGGCCTCGTTCCAGGCCGGGCAGTACGTGATGCTGCAGGTGCCGGGGGTGGAAGGGGAGCGCGCCTTCTCGATCGCGAATGCACCGGGCGACGACCTGGTCGAGCTGCACATCCGCCGCGTGCCCGGCGGCCGCGCCACGGGCTGGCTGCACGACGAGCTGCAGCCGGGCCAGCGGCTGCGCTTCACGGCCCCCAACGGCCGCTTCTTCGTGCGCAAGTCGGCGCGGCTGCCGATGATCTTCGTGGCCGGCGGCTCGGGGCTGTCGAGCCCGAAGTCGATGGTGCTCGACCTGCTGGCCGAGGGCTGCACCTTGCCGATCACGCTGATCCAGGGCGCGCGCAATGCCGAGGAGCTGTACTACCGCGAGCTGTTCGAGCAGCTGGCCGACGCGCATCCGAACTTCACCTATCTGCCGGTGCTGTCGGACCTGCCCGAAGGTTCGGACTGGGCCGGTGCGCGGGGCTATGCGCACGAAGCGCTGAAGGCGCATTTCGCGAACGACTTCCGGGGGCACAAGGCCTATTTGTGCGGTCCGCCACCGATGACCGAGGCCTGTATCGCAACGCTGATGCAGGGGCGGCTGTTCGAGCGCGATATCTATACCGAGAAGTTCTTCACGGCGGCGGATGCGGCTTCTGCCGCGCCTCGCAGTCCCTTGTTCAAGGCGCTCTAGATGCCGTGGCTTCGTTTCATCGAGGAGACGTCGGGGCGGGCGCACGCCGATGGGGTACTCCCCTCCGCGAATGTCCCCCGCCTTCGGCTCCTCCTTGATTTCGCTGCGGGGAGTACCCC